>DATDSO010000001.1:0-1014 GCA_035291225.1 archaeon
TGTTTACGTGCTTTTTCTTCAACGGCCTTCTTCTCTTCGTCAACTGAAGCTCGAATTTCCTTTTCTTTGGCAGCAAGCTTTTTTTCAAACTCAAGCGACATCGATCTTTCTTTTTCTTGCACAGATTGCTCGCGTTTTATTAACTCAAGTTCTTTCTTATCAGCAGCTTCGAGTTTTTTTGACTTCTCGACTAGCTGTGACTTCGCTATTTCAAGCTCAATTTTCAATGCTTCTGCAGCATCTTTCCTAGCTTGCTCTGCTATCTTTAGCTTCTCAGACTTAAATTGTTCTTTAAGTTGTTTTTCGTGCACATCAGCTTCAATTTTTAAAGTATTAATTTGTGTTTCGTATTTCTGACTTATGGTTGCTTCGATTTCTTGAGAAATAACATCGGTTAGCTCAAATTGGGCACCACATTTAGGACATTTGATCTTTTCTTGCGCCATATTGCACCCCCTCAAAAACAAAAACCTCCGCAGTCTTTCTGACTACGAAGGTTTTACTTTTTTAACGTCCGGGAATTCCCCCTTCAAACACGGGACGAATTACTCTCTTACATTGATATTTATAACACAATTCTATGTTTTGTCAATTAGTTTCGCCGGGCAATTTTTCTTCCTCGCACGGCGGATACTGTATAGGCGCTTTGCCGGCGAAGGGTTTAATGAAGTGCCGGAATTAGTGAAGAAGAAAAAGGCGCAATATGATAAAATTCAGCAGGAGATACAGAATTATCTCAATTTCATTAGGACCGGAAACATCTCAAAGGCAGTCTCAGAAGCATTAACTGAAGCGGAAAAGCGGAATGAAGAATTGAAACAAGATGTTGATTCTCTGGAGTTCCAAAAAGATAATAGCTTTAAGGCGCCGCCTAAAGAATGGATTAACCACAGGTTGGAAAATCTGCGCGAAACGTTGAATAAGAATACCGTCTCTTCTGCCCTGGCGCTTAAAGAGCTGCTTGCGCCTATAAGCTTGGAGCCGGTATTAACTAAGGAATCTGATTTTTATCAG
>DATDSO010000002.1:0-2042 GCA_035291225.1 archaeon
GGAGAAACAGAAAAAAGATTTTTTTATCTTAACTCTAATTTCAAAAGGAAATATCCATATTCGCAAAATTTATCACCGAGTGGTCCGCCTGTATTCCGAAGGCAAAGAACAAATTTCGTTTCTCATACATAAACAACTCCCTATATATTACAAAAAATCTCTTAACAGATCAGTAATTTTTCTAAAGAAAAAAAGAGAGCAATACGTCGTTAGTATGCGTGATTCAAGACTATTGAAAAAGCCGGATGGCATCTCGGAATTTTTCAAAAATATGTCCAATATCGAAAAGGGAAATGGGGAAATTCATGATGTTTATGAGGACAGTTCTCAAGACAACAAAAAAGGTGTAGATTAGTGTAATTGCCGAGGTAGCTTAGCGGTAAAGCAGCTGTTTTGTAAACAGCAGACCGGATGTTCAAATCCTCTCCTCGGCTCCAGAATCCGAGTTTCAGACAAAACACCGACTTTTTGGTGGGACGCGCGAAGCGCGTTCCACTGATTTCCCCCCGCAGAATTCAGGATTTTTGGCGCGCTTGCGCGCACTAATTTGTTTTGGAGGAGGAGGTTCGAAATCCAATGCAATTTTTCCTAATTTGCTTTGCTACACAAAAAGAATTTTTGCTATAATACCTATATGGAAAATGTATCCTCGCAAAAATTCTTTTTATATGCTCGCAAGTCCACTGATGTGGAAGATAAACAGGTTTTGTCTATTGAAGCACAGCTCCAAGAATTGCGCGATTTTGCCAAGCGAGAAAATCTGGAAATCGTTTACGAATTTGTTGAGAAGCAATCTGCCAAAGTCCCGGGTCGTCCCATTTTCAATAATATGATTGAGCAGATTGAAAAGGGATTCGCAAACGGCATACTCGCTTGGCATCCGGATCGTCTTGCGCGCAATTCTGTCGATGGAGGACGCATAATTTACCTTGTGGACGAGAAAAAGCTCCACTTTCTCAAATTCATCCAGTTTTGGTTTGAACCTACCCCACAAGGTAAATTTATGCTCTCCATCGCCTTCGGGCAAAGCAAATATTATGTGGATTCTCTTTCCGAAAATACGAAACGAGGGTTGCGCCAGAAAGTGAGGCGTGGCGAATATCCCTCACTTGCTCCTGTGGGATATATCAACGACTCACGCACAAAAACTGTAGTGGTGGACAAAAAGACCGCGCCGATTATTCGCCGAGCATTTGAGCTGTACGCGAAAGGCGACCAAACACTGCAAAGTATCGGCGAATATTTTGAGCGCAACCATCTCGTTGCAAAAAATGGAAAGAGAATCCACATTTCCCGCGCGACTTTTATCCTCTCCAATCCTTTCTACTACGGACACTTTCGATACAATAGCGAAATTTACGAAGGTAAGTACGAGCCAATAGTGGCAAAGAAACTTTTTGACCAAGTGCAAGAAGTGATGAAAAGAAGAAGCCGTCCGCGCCACAAACAGAAAAATGAACCACAGGCATATTGCGGACTCCTTTCGTGCGCGTCATGCGGTATGCAAATCACTGGCGAATACAGGGTGAAGACCCAACTAAACGGCACGCAACATTTCTATACTTACTACCATTGCACCAAGAAATCTAAAACTCAAAAATGTCCTGAACCCTGTATTCGCCAAGAATCTTTGGATACGCAAATTTCATCACTTCTTCAAAAAGTTTCTTTACCACAAGATTGGGCGGACTATTTGAACACGAGACTTGAAAAAGACAAAGTGGAATCCGCCCAATCTGTTTCTGCTTTTGTTGAAAAGAATGAAAAAATGATTACGGATATTACAGCGAAGCTCCAGCGACTTTTAGACGGCTATTTAGACCAAGATATAGACAAGGAAGCATATCGTGCTGAAAAATCAAAATTGTTGTCCGAGAAAAAGTCGCTGGAGGAAGAAATACCTCGTAATCAACAAAAGCAGAAACATTGGCTCGAACCGATGGAAAAGTGGATAAAGGACGCGGGAAATATGGAAAAAATTGCATTGGATAACAACCTTTTTGCTAAAAAGGTTGCTGCCAAAGAAATCTTTGGCTCGAACC
>DATDSO010000003.1:0-1009 GCA_035291225.1 archaeon
TAGTTTACGACAAAAGAAACGCATATAAATAAGTTCTACTTCTTATTTGTATGATAACCATAAAAGAGCGTGGATTAATCATCCAATGGGATGAAAAAGGAAAAGCTCAGCAAGAAATTGCTGAATTGTTAAACTGCCATCAATCATCGGTGAGTAGATTTCTGAAAAAATATAAACACAAAAAGATGATTGAAAATATGCCGCGAAGTGGCAGACCGACGAAGCTGACAAAGAAAAAAATTAAGCAGCTGAAGACAAAAATTCTTGCTGAGATTGAATTGGCAAATAAAGAATTTTGTTCAGTAAACACAAAACAAATAAGCAAAATGATCCACCAAGAAGTTGGAGAAATCTATTCGCTCCGCCACGTAGAGCGAATCATGCACAAAATAGGATTCTCATTGATAACACCAAGACCACAACATTTGAGACATGATCAGAAAAAAGTAGACCAGTTTCGTGACGAGTTTAAAAAAAAATCGAAACGAAATACATGGGCTATGAACTAGTAGCCATTGATGAAGCAAGCTTTCATCTGACGACAAGCTACAAAAGAATCTGGTTTCTGAAAGGCAAGAAACCAAAAGGAGCATTCTTCTGGAGCAACAAAAAACTAACAGTCTTCGGAGCACTGACAAGCACATCAAAATTCTATTACGAATTCTATACAAGCCAAAACAGTCTCACCTTCTCCTTCTTCTTAGAAGGACTTTTTGCTTGGCTGAACCCAAACAAAAAATATGTCTTCATATTGGATAATGCAAGCTTCCACAAAACAGACATAGTGAAAGAATTCCTGACAGAAAAGAAAGGCTGGATCACTGTCGAACACATCCCTCCCTACTCTCCAGAACTCAACCCTATTGAAACTTGCTGGAAGGTCACAAAAAATGCTGTGACAAAATCACAGCATTTCAAATCCATTGATGCAATGCAAGAAGCTCTAGAAAGCTTTTGGGACAAACACACTTTTACGCAAGGATTTATGCGTTATTTATGTCGCTAACTA
>DATDSO010000004.1:0-620722 GCA_035291225.1 archaeon
TGCGAGAAAGAAGTATTCATAGTTTTTCCCAGAGGACAATATTTTGGTGAGAGAAGTGTAGCCCAAATATTTCTCTTCGCAACGCCACCTCATAACAGAGTCGTGGCGGGCGAGAGCTCCTATCGACCCCGCGCGTTGCTACCTCGCTGTCGGCTCCCCCCCTCCTGGCTGTGCAGTAGCAGCCAAGGGTGCAGGTGTTCACTGATTAAAGGGGGACGTTAGCTGGGTTCAGTACGTCGTGATCCGTAAGTGGAACGACGCGGAAGGTCTTCGATAATGCTAGAATGAAAAAATGTTTTGTCGATAAAGAGAGCTGCGCAAGCAGCAATGATCTTTTGAAGTCACATTTGACTAGCAAATTTTTTCATGCCTCAGATGATTTGATGAGCGTGAGCTTAGGCTCTGCAATGAAATCAATATACCCGGCATGGCAAATTATACTTTTGCGGTTCAATTGGAATTCAACTATGACTTAACCGTCCCAATTCGCTTATGCGATAACATGGAGTAGCTGATGAGTTGAAAGAATTTTGTAACTGCAATCGAAATTCAAAGAATTTCGATGCACATAAAAACTAAAAGTTTTTATTGTGTAAAAACCTCTGAGATTTCTCGAGCTAGTGCTATCTAGCTTTAGATTTATTTAGAGGTATAAACATACATCGAAGATCTGACGCAAAAATCTTCTACAACGGACGACTGAGACAGTACGGTTTATATCTACTGAGGGTGTACGTGCCTGACCTGAAGGAGCCATAAGTACGAAATGCGATTAGATGTAAGAATGAAGAATGCAAAAATAAATTATGTGTTAAAGAAAAAACCGCGCAAAAACTTTTGCGTGAAATATTTTTTAATACACAATTTTGCGAGCATGCACGAGTTTACTGACTTTATGTCGTGTGTCTATTTTATTGCAATAAAATTCACACGCGTCATAAAGTCATGCATGCGAGCTCCAGAAATCTTCATTTGACTAAATTCAAAAATAATTTAATCGCACGTAAAAGGAACGTGGCTTCGTGGCCTCTGGTTGATCGGTTGTCGCAAGGCATTGCCGAGCAGCTACGCCATAGCTTTTAAGAGCTGAAACGCGCAGATTTATTTTTATTTCTGTGCGCAGCAGGGCATATTTGCAAAGTCAAATATGAAACTTAAAAGCCGAGGACTCGAGTTCGCATGAAAAGTTATCTTTTCATGCTCGCTAACTAATATGTGTTAGAATCCATTATTAACACATAATTTATGCGAGCGCTAAAATTATTTTTAGCGCGAGCTTTGAAGCTCTTCATTTTTAATTTTTTATTTTGCAAAGCCGAACTAAGCTCGAAATAGCCGGGAAAAATAGGCACTGGCCGCAGGCTAGACGACCTGCTTGATAGGAGCGGCGTGTACGCACGAAGCTTACGCGACGTGTTCAGCGCGCGCTTACTAACGGCCAATAATTTTAGCGTTCGCTTGCGAGCGCTAATTGGTTTCGACCCCTTTAAAATTCAACACAATTGTGTTGCCCATTCCTTGAGCGGCAAAATAAAAATTCAGCCGAAGAGTACGCATCGATTTTGTATTTACAAAAAATGAAAATGCGATCGAGCGGCTGATAAATTTTTTCTAATTCTTTTGCTGGGTTAGCTTTGGCTATATTTATAAATCGGGAAAACAAAAAATCTCATGCCAAAACCATCTCTGTCAACAAACCAAATAAGCGAGAAAAAAGCTGCCATGTTGCTCGCAACATTTGCAGTAACTGTGCACATAATTTGGTCCGCGCTCGTGGCTCTTGGATTCGCGCAGGCGTATGTAAACTGGATGCTTGGAATGCATTTCATAACAGCGCCTGTTGTAACTGTGGGAACGTTTGACATTGTAACTGCACTTTCACTGATAGTGTCAGTTGCAATCGTCGCGTATATAGCAGGCTTTATCTTCGCGTTTGTTTGGAATCGGATTTTTGTGAAATTTGCGTAGAAAGATTTTATTTTTTTGATTTCAGATTTAGTTAGATTTATTTATCAGATTTGATAATTTTTCTGCAATTTTTGCTTCCGCAACTGCATTTCATCATTTCGCCCGGACCTAAATCATCAGAATAGTTAGATGTTATTTCTTCCCCTTTTTTTATATGTCTTATTGCAACATCACAAAAGTTTTCTACACGGGTGTTTGCATCACATGAATGATTTATATATTTTGCAGGCGACTGCTGTAAAATAATTTTGCCATTTGTATGGGCAATATATTTTTTCTTGGCTTCAGGAAGTTTTCTTGCTTCTTCCGGCGTCAACAGATGAGAGATGTCCCATACTATCACAATTTCTCCGGCATTAAAATTTCTACTTGCGAATACACCCATTCCATGAATTTTAGATTTTTTAACAGCAACATCTGCCATAGCAACCATTTCCTTTCGTAATAAAAATTTCAGACTCTCTTCGCTTTCTTCAAATACTCTTCTATTGTTATTATTGTATAAGGCTCAACTGGAAGCTTGAGAGCCTCTTCAATAGAAAACCAGCCGTACTCTACTCCTTCCCTGTTGTCGAGCTTGATATTTTCAGAATTTGTTTTGCAGGAAAAATCGAACAATATGAAATGCTTTTTCTTTTTGAAAGCAGGGTCAAAAATAAATTCCTGAAAGCTGAGGAATTCTATATCAAAAATTTCCAAATTTGTTTCCTCTTTTATTTCTCTTTTCAAAGCGTCTTCCATTTTTTCTCCAAGCTCAATGTGCCCGCCGGGAATTACATATTTATCATGCCACTTCGGGGATTTCATCAGAAAGATTTTCCCTTCTTTGTTGAAGATTAAAGCGCCGACTGTTGGCTCGGGAAAAATCTGGTCTGGCATTATGAAATTTGCTTTTATGAATTTATAAAAACAAAGCGCAATTCTTTTATGATGAAAATGGACTGGATTGCTGCCTCAATATTGGCTTTAATTTTATTCGGAACATGGGGAGCTATAATAAAATATGCAACGGGGAAAATAGATGTTGTTCCGCTTATGCTTTTCAATACACTTTCATCTTTGATAATTGTAGCTGGGATTTTCGTGTGGATGTGGCTTTCAAAAAATCCTGTGGCAATTTCTCGCGAGGGAGTTTATATCGCGCTGCTGGCTGGAGTTGTTGCGATTCTGGCAATAATTTTTGAAGCTACTGCGTTCAAACTCGGAAGCCTTGCAGTTGTCGGACCTATGATTTCTGTTGGAGCAGCGGCAATTTCTGTTTTAGCTGGAGTTTTCATTTTCAAAGAAGTTATTACTGCGCGTATTGCTTTTGGGATTGTTTTTTCGCTTGTTGCAATTTATCTTTTGACTGCGAGTTGAGAATAGATTTTTAAAACTTCAAAATAATAATAATTTTATGTACTCAGACTTTTACAAACAACTTAACGGTTTCAGAGGAGAGTTTACAAAGGTGTCTATAGCCAATCATTTTGGCGTATCTCAATCAAACTTTAAAGAAATTTCTGATAAAATAATTTATGTTGCTGAAAGAGTCAGTTCAGAAACAGATGCTCTTTTAAAGGGCACTATATTTTGTCTGGAAAGCAAGAAAATAATCAGAGGGTATCCAAAAATATTTTATGGAACAATATACCAAGATGCGGTAGATGTGGCTAAAAAAGCTGAAAAAGAACTGTTGGAATGTAGCGAGCTTTTGGTTGAGAAGAAAGAAGACGGAACAAATATAAGAGTTTGGCTTGATGTGAATAATAAAATTATGTTTTCCTCTAGGAATGAAATAATTTCGACCGACGCCAAAGTAATGTCCCGTCTTTTCCCAGAATCTGCGAAGCCATTACTGGAAAAATATATTTTGGTATTCGAATTGGTTATGCCAAAAAGAGGTATGATACATTATGAAAAAGAGGATATTATTTTGATAGATATAATTGATACTAAAACACAGAAATTTATAAAACGGGCCGAAAAGGAGGTGATGGCAAGAAATGCCGGTTTAAATATCGTGCAAACACTATTAAATGAACGCATCTCCTCAGCAAATTTCATGGAAAGCGTTTTGAAATTGGAAAGTTTAGCGCAAAAATACCTGTTTGAGGGGTTTGTTGTAAAAGGCTTTTTGGACGATCAGATATTTCTAAAGATAAAACCGGAATTTATAAGAAACGAGATATGGTTGGGTGGCATACCGAGAGCAAGAGTTGTAGAAGCATTTAATGAAGCACAAAATAAATTGTCCCCGGACGAGCTTGTTGATAAAACCAAAGCCGTTGGTTATGTTATAAAAGAATTATCAGAAGATTTTATTTTATCTGTAGTAGATAAGAAAAGGATAAATGATTATTATGATAAAGAAGTGGTGGAATTTATAAAAGTTAAGGTATCCACGGAAGAAGCCGTTAAAATTTATAAAACACTAAACAATATATCAACGAAAAAAGACTTTGCATTGAAAATTCTGCATTATGATAGACATGTAAAAGCTGAGCTGTTTAGATTGTGGGATGAAGAACATAAATTAAAAAGTTGATTTAAATACTAGAAAAGCAAAATAATATTCAGGTCAGCCGGTGGGCAGCTGTCGGTGAAATTGCGAAAGCGATTTTGCTGAGGAAGTTCCGTCCACCTATAGCGCAAAGGGCGCTTGCCTTTCCATAATGGAAAATCTCGAGAGAGATTTGCGAATGGAGTGGAGCCCAATGATTTCGCATGAGGTATGTTCCACTGCAATAAGTCGGCAAGGTGCAATCCCAAGTAGGCTGCTAACGAGCAGCGGGTAGGGAGCTAAGTTAAATGCTGTCTATCGCTTCGAATGAAAATTGATTTTCAATTTGACGCGAAAAACAAAAGACGGGCTACAGCCGGCAGACCTCTACTTTCTCTTTCTTTCTCCCTTCTCTTTCTTTTTCTATGAAGAGCATCAAAAAAGAAAGAGAATGTAAGCTTCAGTGAAAATCTTTCAGATTTTCACGCGCAGAAAAATTCCGCAGGAATTCTTTCTGTTGCCAAGAGAAAGAAAAAATATTTTATTTTTCTCTGAGAAGTTTTAGGCCTCTTTCATATTTAGATTCTTCGGATGGAACAAGAAAATCTCCAAACATCTGCTTTAGGAGCGCGGAGATTTTTTCTATTGTTTCGGAGCTGGCGCCTTTTGATTCTATCTCAAGCTCGTAAGAGTGCGCTGTTCTTTCTCCGGATTTGTAAGTAACATTGTCAACGGCAATTTCAACTCCATCAATTGTAAGAGTAGTTCTGTTGTTCTCTACTGTAAGCACTTCAGAAAGCGGAGAGCCTTTTGTAATTTCCTGCGCGGCTTTAACAACCGGAGCATCGAGATCGTAAGTTTTCAAAGCTCCAATTAAATCTGAAGAAATCGCATAAACAATTTCTTCCCGCTCGAACCGGCCGGATTCTTTTTTTGAATTTCTTTTCAGAGTAACTTCTTTTCCGTCTCTTATCCTGTAGCTAGCGCCGCTTTTTTTAATTGCTCTATCTTCTGTATCCAAGTAAATATCAGTTTGTTTTTTTCTGCTTGCGTGAAGTGTATCTCCGCCGAGAGATCTTAATTTGCAAAGCATTTCATAAACAGCTATATCTGTAATCTCGAATTTGGCTTCGATCTCTAGCGGCATATTATCACTCTTTCTTTCCTAGCATTCCTAGAACAAGAGATTTGTAGGTTATGTCTGTGAGAGAAGGAGGATTTATTCCGCAGAGTGCTGCTAAGCGGTCAACAGAGATTTCAGATTTTCCGGAGAATTCAACTGCATCAATTTGCTGGAGGCCAATAACTTTTATTTTATCTATTCTGACTTTTCCGCCATTAACTTCAAATTCTTTTCTCTCTTTTGTTATCCCTCCTTCGAGCCTCTCAACTCTTCTAAAGTTAGCATTGTCGAGAACAGCATAAACATTTATCGGCGGCAGCTTTGCTGAAAATTCCTGCCTGTTCGCTGTGCCGACGCCCCATTTGAATTTTATTTCTCTTCCAACTCCTTTTTCTGTTTCCTCTTCTCGTGCGACAACAAGCTCGCCTGCGCTGCCTCCGGGAACTTCATAATAAATATCTCGTTGTATTAATGTTCTGGTGGGATAAGCGGAAAGCCGCGCTTCCAAGTCTGGGAATCTGCCGACAACTTTTTTCTGGTAGGTTGGTTTGCCTGCATGGCCCTGTTGTATCGGGTGATAGGGATTTCTAACAACAAAATCCGCTACGCTGAAAGTCGGCTTGATAAATGTTTTGTACATTTCATGCACAGTAGGAAACATTTTGATAATCGCTTCGTAGCTCATTCCGCGCTCAGGATCGCGGACTAGCCTGTTCAAAAATTGCAAAGTTGAATCGCTGTCAACTCCGATTTTCAAACCTGCATGCTCGAGCAGTTCTTGATCGAGCGAGAAGAGCCCTTCGAAAATTACAACATCTCGCAAAGTTGTGCCGTGGGAAAAACCTTTTTGCTCTCTCAACCATGGAAGGTTTGGGACAACCAACCTTCCTTTTTTCTTTCTGGAAAGGTTTTCTAAAAATTCTCTTGCTGCCTGAAAATCATAAGTTTCCCTATGATCAAAGTTCGGGCTGTCGGGAGTTCCATATCTAGTTGTTGCAAGTTCAATAGAATTTGGTTTGTAGAAACCGTCGCCTTCAATATAGGTTGTTCCTACTTTTTTTCTTTGGAGAGATTCTCTTACCCATCTACCGTATGTTGATTTTCCTGAGGCTGATGGGCCGCCGATATGGACAATAAGCGGCCGTTCGCTTTGCTCGGACAGAAGCCTATCTATTTTCATCAACGTGTATTCCACACCATCTTTCAATCCTTCTATAGTCGTTACCATGAAAATTATTCGGGGCAAAACTATAAATATTCGTTTTAAGTTTTTGGCTTTTCAAAAAGCTTTTAAATCTTCACAGCTAACTTTCTCTGGTAAATATGGCAGAAAAAGCAGAATACTCTCAGCCGCAGGGAATGGCGGGAATTGTCAGGTATTATGATGAGGACAAGAGCATTGTGAAGCTCAAGCCAGAATGGGTTGTCGCGATTTGCGCTGGGCTTTTTGCCTTGGAAGTTGCGCTTCTGCTGTTTGTGAAATAAAAATTATTCTAAATAGAGAAATGAAAATTAAAAGAAAAAATTAAAAATTTACTTCGCTTTCTTGTTGAGTTCCATTTGCACAAGCAAAAGCGCTATTGGACCAAAGAGTGCGAATAGTATAAACCAGAGAATTGCTGACTCGCCTTTTTTCACAAAACCCACAAAGCCTTCTGCATATTTGTACATCCAATAGAGGTTAACTATCGGTATTATCAAGAGCCATGCTGTGGGAATTTTTGCGCCTAAGTTGTTGATTTCTGTTTTTGTTTTTATTATCCAATATAGATAGCCTATGCCAAATGTCACAAATGAGAGCACCAGCCATAGCCACGGATTTCTTTGTTCTACCATGACCCAGATGCTTTTTATTTCCTTATAAAGCTTTGTATAACAATGTTATAGAAAATCTAAAATTTGAAAATTAATTTATAAACAGAAAAAATAGATTATTTCCCATGACAATTGAAGAAGCAATCAAAAGGCCGTTTCAAAATATTGAAAAGCTTGCAATAGGAACAATAATTTCTGCAGTGCCTCTTGTTAATCTGATTGCTGTTGGATATTTTTTAGAATGCTTCCGCAGAACACTCAGGAAAGATAACAGCCTTCCTGAATGGGCAGATTGGAGCAAAATAATTTTGGATGGATTGAAAGCTGCTGTTGTGCAAATTGTTTATGCGATTCCGCTTATGATTCTTTTTTTAATAATTTTTGCAATTTTTGCAGGGTTTGTGTTAACAGTCTTCGGCCCTATTGACCCAGGCACTTTTGCGTCTAGTCAGCCTTTTACTCAAGCTGATACTGCGATAAAATTCACAACAAAATTTATGCAAATATTTTTTGAAAATATTGGGACTCTGTTTTTCGGGTTTTTTATTTTTATCTCTGTAGCAATAATCACATCGCTTTTGTCAACAGCTGCTACTGTTAGGTTTGCGCAAACAGAAAATTTCAATTCTGCTTTTGCTTTGGGTGAAGTAAAGTCTGTTGGCTTGACTTTGAAATTTTTTATTACTCTTATCATCGCAGGGGTTGTTGCATCTGTGGTTGGTTTAGTAATGGTGATACCTATTGCATTACTAACATTGATTCCGGTTTTGGGTGTGCTAATAAATTTTTTGGGCAGCGGCCTGATAACATTTGTTGGAGGACTGATTTTCTGGACAATTTTAGCCGAGAGATACGCAAGAGATTTTCAGCCTACAAGAACTGCTGTTGCCAAAACTTCTGCAAAAAAGAAAAGAAAGTAGAATTCGGACTCCTATCCAAAATGTGCGTTAAAGAACAAATCCACCCAAATTTCTTTTGCGTTAGTTAATTTTTTACACATCAGTTAGCGAGCACGCGAGAGTTTACTCCGCGCGCGAGCCTCCGAACTTCTTCATTTATAATTTCCAAAAACAACATTTTCTCATGGTATTTAAAATTTATAATTTTAAACAACCTGTTAAAAATCATAGGTTTTAAACATGGGCCTCAAGCCAGACAAAACAATAGACAAGTCCGAAATGCGCAAAACTTTTGGGGGGATTTTTGACAGCCGCACAATTATGAATTTGATTTCTCTGCTGAAAAGAGGGCAGATAAAAAATTTGCGTGGGATTGCTAAAGAGGGGAAGGAGTCAAAAATTCTTTCTGCAGATGGAAAAACTGGGGCGGTGGCTGTGAAAATTTTCATTGTTGAGGCTCTGAACTTCAAAAGAATTCAGCCATACTTGCGCGGGGACAAAAGATTTTTTTCCATTGGAACTGACAGGAAAAGAATTATTTACGCGTGGTGCAAAAAGGAATTCAGGAATTTGTCTGTTGCGCGGGCAGCCGGAGTTTTATGCCCAGAGCCAAAAGCTTTCGCAGGAAATGTTTTGGTTGAGGAATTTATCGGAGAGGATTTTTCTCCTGCTCCGCGGCTGGCGGATATTAGAGAGTTTGATGCGGAAAAAGTTTGGGAGGAAGTTTTGGATTCAGTGAAAAAACTTTTTTCTGCCGGGCTTGTGCATGGGGATTTGAGTGAATACAATATTTTGCTTTTGAATGAGACGCCTGTGCTGATAGATTTTTCTCAGGCGGTTTTGCTTTCTCATCCGAACGCGGGAGAATTTTTGCAAAGAGATGTGAAAAATATTTGCAATTTTTTCAGGAAGCATGGATTAAATCTTGAAGAAGAAAATATTCTAGCTGAAATTAAAAAATCTTCTGAATAAAAAATTTATTTAAGCTGGCTATGCGAATAATTTTGCATGGACATGGCAAAAACAAATGGAAAATCCGGGAAAAAATTTCTTTTTGTTTCTATAGAAGGATTGATTGGAGACTTGGCATGGGCTGTGAAAAAAGAAGGGAATGAAGTAAAATATTTTATTCAGCAGAAAGACCAGAGAGATGTATGCGATGGGTTTGTAGAAAAATGCGATGAGTGGGAAAAATTTTCTGATTGGGCCGATGTAATTGTTTTCGATGATTTGGGATTCGGGGCAGCCGCGGATAAATTGAGAAAGCAGGGAAAATTTGTTGTCGGCGGCTCTGCTTACACAGACAAGCTTGAGGATGACAGGGATTTCGGGCAGGAGGAAATGAAATCTGTTGGAATAAATATTCTTCCGAATTGGACATTTGACAATTTTGATTCTGCAATTAAATTTGTAAAGGAAAATCCCGGCAGGTATGTCCTGAAGCCCAGTGGAAAAGCCCAAAATGAGAAAGAGCTTTTGTTTGTCGGGCAGGATGAGGACGGCGCGGATATTCTTGAAGTGCTGGAGCACTACAAAAGAAATTGGGCGAAGAAAATAAAAATTTTCCAGATGCAGAAATTCGCAGCCGGAGTTGAAATTGCTGTTGGCGCGTTTTTCAGCGGGAAGGATTTTATTTTTCCAATAAATGTGAATTTCGAGCACAAGAAAATGTTTCCTGGGGATATTGGCCCAAGCACTGGCGAAATGGGAACTTCAATGTTTTTCTCGCCGCCGAATGAAATTTTTAAAAGAACTTTATTGAAAATGAAAGAGAAACTTGCCGCATCAGGCTATGTTGGATACATTGACATTAATTGCATAGCAAACAGCAATGGAATTTATCCGTTGGAATTCACTTGCAGATTCGGCTACCCACACATAAGCATTGCAATGGAAGGAGTGCTGAGCCCTTGGGGAGAATTTTTGCACGCAATTGCCTCTGGGCAGAATTATAATTTGCGGACGAAAAAAGGGTTTCAAGTTGGAGTTGTGATTGGCGTGCCGCCGTTTCCATTCAAAGACCCAGATGCTTTCAGAAAATATTCCGAGGGCGCGCACATAATTTTCAAAAAGCCTGTTCTTGATGGCGTGCACATTTGCGATATGAAAATTGAAAGCGGGGATTGGATTCTTGCAGGAAATTCTGGATATGCTTTGATAATCACAGGCTCGGGCTCGACAATGGATGAGGCGCGCGCGCAAGCATACAACAGGATAAAAAATATTATGATCCCGAATATGTTTTACAGGACTGACATTGGAGTGCGGTGGCATCGAGATTCGGATAGATTGCAGACTTGGGGATTGATGTATTAGGTTTTAAAAAGCATCTCGATAATGTGGTGTTATGGTTAGAAGATACGAAAGAAATTCTCCGGTTGTTTTGATTTTAGCAATTATTATTTTAATCAGCGCAGCTGGCATGAGGAAGCAGCAGATGCCAGACATAGAAGAGCCGACAAACATAAAATTTGATTCGGGCACAAAAACAATTCAACTCGATTCGCTAACCTTGAAGCAAAAGATTGCACAGATGGTCATTGGATATGGAGATGAAAGCAACAAAGAAGTGATGCGAAAAATGCTTATCGGCGGAATATATTTTGACCCGCAGCCTACCAGAGATAAGTTTGTGAGAGCTATTAGTAAGTTTCGGGAAGGACAAATAATTCCGCTTTTTATAGCAGCTGATATGGAAGGCTGTTGGAATCCGTTTAATAATTTTCAGAAATTTCCGGCATTCAAGGGTATAGAAACAAAAGAACAGGCCTATGAGGCAGGCTTTCAAGAAGGAGAACTTATGAAAGAACTTGGATTCAACATAAATTTCGCACCTGTTTTGGATCTGGAAGATAAAATTTGGAAATGCAGAAGCTTTTCCGGAAATCCAGAAGAAATAGCAGAAAAAGCAAATATGTATATTGATGGCCTGCGCGCAAATGGAATAATTGCAACAGCAAAACATTATCCTGGAAAAACTTTGGTTGGAGATGATCCTCATAGATTTGTGGCGTTTTCAAAAATAGAAGAGGAAGATATGCTGCCGTTTGAAAGCGCAATGAAAAATAATGTGTCAGCGATAATGATTTCGCACAAAATTGTTACCGGGTTCGTAGACTCGGAATCCAAGCCTTCTGTAGTTTCTGAAAAACTTGTGAGAGACCTTAGAAATAACTTTTCCGGACTCATAATAACGGATGAAATAGGAATGGGTGGGTTAAAAAAATATTATTCTGATGTAAACAAAATGTACGTAGATTTGTTTAGAGCCGACAACGATATTATTTTGGACTTTGATCGTGACCCCGCCAATCTTTACAAAATGATTTCTGTTGTTGAAGATTCTGTTAAGAGAGGCGAGATAAGTGAGGATAGGATAGATAGATCAGTTGAAAGAATTTTCAAAGCTAAAGGAATTTCTGTTGTTTGATCGCATTTATAAATTTTGGCTCCTAACAATTTCTATGGAATTTAATCTTAGAGCTGAGGATGGCTCTTTAGCAATTAGCTGGAGAGAGATAAGCGGATGCTATGAATCAAATCCTACATTAAGAACTTCTGGCTATGACATCAGGCTTGTACATATTCCTCCAAGAAAATCCTATCAGCTTGCAGCTGAAAAAAATATTGTCGCTGCTGTGCATGGAGAGATTTCAGAGCCGAAGCTGAAAGCAGTTGAATCTTCTATTTGCATAGGAGGTTCTCTGAAAGCTGGAGAGTCTGATGTTGTTCTCGCTGTTGTAGTTCCTTATGGAGAACTTTCTGAAGATTTCACAAAGCCGCCAGCTCTTGAAGGTTTGAAATTAGAATGGGTTGCTGCTGGAAAAAGGTGGAAAGCCCTTGAGGGAAGGAACATGCATTTCACTTATCCTGTAATTGTTATTGACAGCCCTGAGCTTGAAAAATTAATCAGGGTAAAACTCTGGCAGGCTGGGTCAAATGTTGAAATGGGAATACACAATCATGCAGGTGAAGATGGTTTGGAAGAAATACATTTTCAGCTTGCGGGCAGCGGAGAGATGCAGAGATTTTCTAATAGCAACGAAGATTCTCTTGCTGAAGTTGTTCCGCAATATCCGGGGCAGTCTCATAAGCCTTTCTGGGGCAGGGATGGGAAATATCCATATCACCAGTATCAGGCAGGAGGAAAAGGAACTTTGTTTGGCGTTGTTGAAAAAGTTTTGAGGAAATAATTCTTTTAAAAACTTACAAACCAAAGGCTTCTAATGGAAGAATATCAAGAAGGAACAACATCCGCAATTTTAGTCCCAGAGGACCGCATTGGAGTTTTGAAAGCCGCAAAAGAATTTCAGAAAAAAATTGAGGCTGAGCTTGGGGCAAAAATTTCCATTGACGGAAACTCTGTTCAGATTTCCGGAGAAGGATTTGGAGTCTGGCAGGCGCGCTCAATTGTGCGCGCGATCGGAAGAGGATTCTCGCCTCAGAAAGCTGTTAGGCTTTTTGATGAGAATGAGGAGCTTGTTGTGATTGAGCTGAAAGAATTCGGGGATAAAAGAATGGAAGCCATCAAAGCGCGCGTGATTGGGGCTGGCGGGAAAACGCGCTACATGATAGAGGAATTCACAGGCGCGAACGTTTCTGTTTATGGAAAAACTATTTCTTTAATTGGCGCGCCCGAGCAGATAAAGAACGCAAAAGAAGCTGTTGTCATGTTCATGAATGGCTCAATGCACGCGACTGTCTACAGATTTTTGGAGAAACTTGGAAAGAGATTTTAGATTCTAAGATGCTTAAATAGTTTTCTTTCTAACGTCGTTTCATGATAAGAGAGATGGTTCCTGAAGACAGAGATGTTGTTGTGGATTTGATGAAAGTGATTTATGGGGAGGAGGGAGATTTTATTTATGAGATGCTTGAACAGGATTCTAAAAGAGGTGTAAAATATTTTGTTGCCTGCGAAGATGGTATTGTCGAGGGTGTTATTTCTTTTAGTGTGGCAGACGGTATCTGTAAAATGCAATCCCATGCAGTTAATAAGAGAAGATGGAGTAATGGTATCGGGACCGAATTAATAAACTATATGGAAACATTTGTGTCAGAAAGTTGCAGTATAGCAGAAGCCACAACATACGAAGAGCGCTACATGGATTTTTTGATGAAAAGAGGCTACAGACCTGCCTTATTTCAGGCTGGCTTTGTCTTTATGAGAAAGCAATTAAGCTAAAATTTTCCTGAAAATCTTTTTAAAGCCTCTCGCACAATTTACAACAGAAGAGAAATTTTCTGATTTTTATGGTTAGCGAACAAAAAGGAAAAACCGCAGAAGAGCTTGCTGGAAAAATGCGTGAGATTTCTGTTGCGGAATTTTTTGAGAAAAACAGGCATCTCTTGGGATTTGATAATCCGGCGAAAGCTCTGCTCATGGTTGTGAAAGAGGCTGTTGATAATTCTCTTGATGCGGCCGAGGAGGCGCGCATACTTCCAGAAATTGTTGTTTCAATAAAACAGCCAGCTGAAGTTTTCAGAATTATCAATGAAGATATTAACGAAGACGTAGGCAAACTCACACGCGTTGGAGAAAAAATTGAGCTTGCAATGGGGAGCGAAAAAGCAAAATTTATTGAAATTAAGCAGCCGACGAAAAAAGAAAGCGTTTATATTTTCGAGCTTGGGGAAACAACTTACAAGTTCAGAGTTTATACTGAGTTCAAAGATATTGATGGAAAAAAAGTTGAGCAGGAAAGCTATGAATTTGTAAGAGGAAGGACTCCACTAAAAATCCAGAAAATTCCCGCTGACAGATTTGTTGTTACAATCGAAGACAATGGGCCGGGAATTATGAAAGAGCATATCCCGCGGGTTTTTGGAAAACTTTTGTATGGAAGCAAATTTGCTGGAGGGAAGCAGGGAAGGGGCCAGCAGGGAATTGGAATTTCTGCTGCTTTGCTTTATGCTCAATTAACAACAGGAAAGCCTGCAATAATTCTTTCTCGCACTGGGCCAAGCAAGCCAATAAATTATTATGAATTGAGAATTGACACAACAAAAAATGAGCCGATAATTCTTGAAGAAAAAAATCTGAAAGAGATTCCAGAGTTAGATGGAGTGAAGCCTGTGATGTCAGAGCATGGAATTCGCGTGCAGCTACAGATTGAAGGAAAATATGCGCAACGCTACCACGGGGTTGAGGAATACATGAAGCAGTCCGCGACTGTGAATCCGTTTGCGAAATTTATTTATCAGGGGCCCGGTGGAGAAATTATTGAATACAAGCGAACTGTGAATGAATTGCCAGAACTTCCAAAACCAATCAAGCCGCACCCGCATGGAGTTGAAATGGGAATGCTTGAAAGAATGGCAAAGCAAACTTCTGCGCACAGCGCTGCCGGATTTTTGTCCGGAGATTTTTGCAGAGTTGGCGGGGGAACTGCAGATGATATTTTAAAAAAATCCGGAGTGAAGCCAAGCACAAAACCGCGCGAGCTGGACCACGAGCAGATTGAAAAAATTTTCCGAACAATCCAGAGCTATCAATTCACGAAACCTCCTTTGGATTGCTTGAGCCCGATAACTGAAGAAAAATTTATGGAAGGCTTGAAAAAAGAATTCAAGCTGGACTTTGTTGCAGCAGTCAGCAGGCCGCCGTCTGTTTATAGGGGGAATCCTTTTATTATTGAAGTTGCAATCGGCTATGGGGGCTCGCTTCCTTCAAACGGGCCAGCGAAAATTATGAGGTTTGCAAACCGCGTTCCGCTTTTGTACCAAGCAGCGAGCTGCGCAACAACAAAAGCTGCGCAGAAAGTTGACTGGAGAAATTATGGAATTGAGCAGCAGGGGCACACTCCTTACGGGCCTGTTGTAATTGCAATTCATATGGCGAGCGTTTGGATTCCGTATGTGACTGAAGCAAAGGAAGCGATTGATCCTTATCCGGAAATTATAAAGCAGATTCGCTTGGCTTTGCAGGATTGCGGAAGAAAAGTCCAGAGATATATTTCAGGCAAGAGAAGAGCCCATGATAGCGAGCAGAGGCAGAGCTTGTTTGAAAAATATATTCCAGAAGCTGCTGAAGCGCTTGCAAAACTTTCAGATGGGGACAAGGGAAAAATTAAAATTGGATTAGAGAAAATTTTGAAAAAAGGAAAAGTTGTTGTTGAAGAGCCTCTGCCAGAGCCAGTTGATGCGAACGGAAAAGGAGCGGAAGTTATTGAGAACGGGGACGGAGGAGAAAAAACGGAAGAGTAGCTTGTGTTAAAAAATATCCGCCAGAAATTTTGGGGAGAAATTTTTTATCGACACATATTAGTTGCAAGCTCGTTTGAGTTTACGAAAACGAGCAAGCTCAAATAAAAATTTAAAAATAAAAAATTGATTATATGCCACAATCGAAAGCAAAGCTTTCGATGTGCATAAAAATTCAATTAATATGAAAAAAACTAAAATGGTGAATTTTTATCGCAGAAAAACTTTCAGAATCAAGAAAGAAATTAGTTGACTTGGGAAAGGGCTTGGTCAGTCAAATTGACAAAGAGGAAAATCCTGCAATGGATGTTCCTATCAGAGCTTTGAGCAATGTGAACTACAGCGAGAAAACAAAAATGCTTTCGCTTGGAACAAAGAGCTCAAAAAGATTTTTCTTCAATGTGGCGCATGTAAGAAAATTTGTGCAGACCGCAGAAATTGCCGCGCTTGCGAAAGAGCTTTTGACAGTTGACAAAACTTTAAGTTTGAGGCAGGCGTTCTATGCGATCAGAAGAACAATTGCTGGAACGAATATTGATATTGTTGATGAGCAGGAGGAATCCAATAAAGCAATTGAAGATTTGGAATTGATAACTGGCTTGGCGCGCGAGCAGCTGCACATAAACGCAAACAAGAACGGCTCTATTGCTGGCAATGCAATTGTAAAAACAAAAGGCTTGGGCGGAAAAGAAATTTTAATTGACTTGTCTAAAATGGGAAGCGGGGGCTGGAGCATTCCGAGCAATGTTGAGGATTTGGAGTTCAAAAAAATTGACGCGAAATTTATTTTGTACATGGAAAAGGCAGCAATGTGGGAAAGGTTGAACGAGGATGGAGTTTGGGATAAATTGAATTGCATAATTATTTCTTCGCAAGGCCAAGCAACAAGAGGAATTAGAAGGCTTCTGCAGAGATTAAGCATAGAGGAAAAAATGCCGATTTACATTCTGACTGACTTTGACCCGTGGGGATTCTATATTTATTCTGTAATAAAAACCGGCTCTATTTCCCTTGCGCATGCTTCCGAAAGGCTCGCAATGCCGAGCGCGCGATTTTTAGGATTGACTGCGGATGACATTGAAAAATTCCAGCTCAAGAAGCATTTGATAAAATTCAAGGATGTGGACTTGAAAAGGATTGATGAGATTTCAAAATATCCGTGGTTCAAGGACAAGAAAGAGTGGCAGCAGCAGTTTCAGCTGATGAAGCAGATGAAAGGGAAAGTTGAGCTGGACGCGCTCGTGAGCAGGGGAATTAGTTTTGTTTCTGAAAAATATTTGCCTGAGAAATTCAGAGCGAAGGATTTTTTGGATTAGGTAATTAAATCAACAATTTTGTAAAATGCCAGAGCAAAGGCGATTAAAAAAATAACTAGACCAAAAAATCCCAAGTCAATTCTAAAAAAATATGATAGCGTCAAAATGCCTGAAGAAATTAGAAAAACCTTTTTTCTGCTCCTCATTGTCTCCTTTACTTTTTCTGAAATATTTTCCACTGAAAATATATCTTCCATAAAAATTTGTTCTTCTTGATGTGTTTATAAATATTTCTATACTTCAGCAGCGAATTCTCTCCACTGCTTTTTCATTTTCCTGCGCGCAATCCAGTTTTTGATTCTGTATAAATGCTCCACATAATCTTCTATGAAGCTGAATACGAGCGCGACCAAAATCAGAACAGAAATTACAGGCAGAGTAAATGTCCCGCCTGATATGAAAATTGCAATAAAATCTTCTACCAGATTGACTGCAACAAACAAAACAAACAAATGGATTTTTTTAAGCTGCATTTTACCACCAATATCTTTTTATTGTGGCACAAGAATAAAAAGCTATGCTAAAGCTCCTGCCAATATTTGTTTGCGGCCCGCCAGTTACAGGGAAAACTACTTTAGCAGAAAGAATTTCCAAGCACTACAAAATCAAGCACTACAACACTGGAGATTTGCTGAAAGAGTTTGCAAAAAAATACGGCTTTGCTCCGCAAGGAAAAGGCTGGTGGGGCACTTCCGAAGGAATTAGATTTACAGAAATGCGTAAAAAATATTCTTCCATTGACAAAGATTTTGACAAGTATATTGCCGCGCTTGCAAGAAAAGGAAACTGCGTTCTGAGCAGCTGGACCATGCCGTGGCTTTACAGGGGGCGCGCAATTAAATTGTGGATAACTGCTTCTGAAAAAACGCGCGCTGCCCGCATGGTTAGCAGGGATAAAATTTCTTTTTCTTCTGCTGTCACGAAAATAAAAAAGCGCGATAAGCAGAATTATTTGCTCTACAAAAAAACTTATGGGATTGAATTTGGAAAAGACTTGAAGCCGTTTGATATAATTCTGCACACGGACAATTTGCCAGCAGAAAAAGTTTTTGAGTTTGCTGTGAGGATGATTAAAAAGAGAATATAGATTTATAAGGTTGTAGATAGAAATAAGTTTATGGTTCCGCCGAGAAGCGAGGCTATTATAAGGGGCGCTAGAAGTTTTTCTGATTTCTACAGAGCCGTGGAGCAAACCGGAAATGTGACAGGAACTCGGAGAACTTACACACCTCAAGAAATAAGAAATCTTACAGAAGCTGTTCGACAGGGCGAGTATACGCCAGATGTTCTAACAAGAGCTGACGGAATAAGAGAAACTGCTTTGAGGCTGATGGGAGAAGAAGCTGGAGCCAAATCACCGACACCAGCGAATTTAGATTCTGTATATAGAAAAATAGATTCAGCTGGTCCACTGAGAGGAACTCAGAGAACTTACACACCTGATGAACTCAAAGAAATTGCAAGAAGAGCAGCCGCTGGAGAAGTTAGTTATAGAGCAGTAACACGTTCTGGGGGTATGAGAGAAGCTGTTATGCAAGCCACGGGAGATTTCAGGGGAGAATTAAAAAAGCAGGGCTACGAGCCGGATAGAATTTTTATGGATATGATAAGGAACGATTTGCCTGAAGAAGGATTTAAGCTGCATGTAACAGCAAGCGCGGGAGACACACGAAAAGTTATTGCCATTGTTGGACCTCTTCTTAGGGGAATGAGTGTTGATCACAAATTTGTCGGTAGCATAGACGCGTTGGAAAATGTAATGAGAGGAACGCAAGTTGGAAAATTTTTAACTGTGTATCCTAAAAGCACTCAAGATGCTGTCAATGTCGCTAGAATTCTAGACGAAGCTCTTGCTGGAAAAGATATAAATGGCCCAAGAATTCCAAATGATAACCCTTTGCCAGATGGAAAATCTGGATTGGTTTTCTACAGATACGCTGCTAACAGAAGTGATCACATAATAGGGCCGAATGGCGAGCCTGTTAAAGATAGAAGAGATGGTCCGGCAGTTCCTGCATGGATAAAAGATCCTTTCAAAGAGCAACGCTAACGCATTTAAATTAATTCGTTCCAATCGTTTCTCGTGGGGCAGTAGCTCAGCCCGGGAGTAAGGAGCATTGAAATTGCTTTGCAATTTCTGTGCATAGCCGACTCCGCAAGCGCACGTGTTGCTTATTTGCAACTGCGATGCTGAAGACCGTGCAGTCGCGTGTTCAAACCCCCCAAACTTTTTCGCAAAAAAGTTTAGGGATAATCCCAAAAGGCAGATTGCCTTCGGTATATTAGAAAATCACGCCTGCCCCACCATATTTCTCTACAAATATAATTACGATTTGATTAAATAAACCATAGATAAGAATTTGTTGCACACATTACTAATCTGATTTTCATATGCATTAATCTTAAATGAGAGCTGCTCGCATCTCATTGTATGCCAAGAAAAAGTCTAGTTGAGTTGAATCCAAAAAATATTCCAACGATAGCCAGACCATGCGGTGGGCCAAAACTTGTTAAAGTCCAGTGCGGCGGAACTTTCGAAGATCCATCTAGCGAGCATACATTTCAATACACTCAAGAAGATGTCGAAGAGCGGTTTCAGAAAGACCTTTCTAAAAAAGCTCCGAGGGGAGCTTACGCTTATGCACTTGGAGAATGTCTCCGACCAGACTATTCCGGCGAATATTGGCAATCAATACAATTTTATGAAAACAGATGAAGCATAAAATAAATCATATCTCTTGCAATACAAATTCTTTTAAATCGTTCGCACGCAAGAGCTCGCATGATGTTTAAAACTTTAGGCTTAAAACAGCCTGTTGAAAACCAGAGGTTTTCAACATGAAAATCGGCTTAATAGGCACGCACGGAATTGGAAAAACTTCTCTTGCGCATTCTCTTATTGGAGAATTAAAATCAAGAGGGGCGAATGCCGGAATGCTAAGAGAATTTGTGCGCGAGTGCCCGCTGCCGACTGGAACAGAAGAAAATAATTCTGCTGAGGCGCAGATGTGGGTTTTGCTCCGTCAGGTTCAGGAAGAAATCGAAGCAGAAAAAAAGTTTGATATTGTTGTCTGCGACAGGAGCGTGATAGATATTTACGCATATTTTCTTTCTGTCAGGAAAAAATTTGGTTCAAGCGCAGAGTTGGATAAAATCGCAGAGGAAATTTTTAGAAATTGGGGAAAAACTTACACTCATATTTTCAAGCTGCCGGCTGCCTTTACTCCGCCTGCTGACAGCTTCCGCAGCACAAGCCCGGACTGGCAGATAGAGATTGATGGTATAGTTGATGCAAACCTGAAAGAGCTTGGAGTTGTTACGCATGAAGTGCCGCTTTCTTCTGTAAGGGACAGGGTTGATTCTGTCCTGAGCGTTGTGAAAATTTGAATTTGTTTTTAAATCCGAGCTGCCAATTATTTCCATGCTAATCAGAATAATCCCTGTGGGCCGCGTGAATGAAAAAATTCTTGAGAGTTTGCAAAATTCTCTGCCGGATTTGCTGAACTGCAAAACAAAAATTGAGCCAGCAGTTGAAATGGCGCAGCAAGCTTTCAATGCAATGAGAAGACAGTATGATGCTGAGAAAGTTTTGAAAATGCTTACAGCTGCTGGAGTTGGGACAGCAATAGAAAAAAATGTTCCTGCGCTTTTTGTGTGCAATGAGGATTTGTATTATAATGGATTGAATTTTGTTTTTGGGTTGGAAGAGGCTGGAATGGGCGCAGCGATTGTTTCTGTTCACCGCCTTCGCACAGAATTCTACGGTGAGAGACCATCGCTCGGGCTTCTGCAGGAAAGAGTTGTGAAAGAGGCTGTGCATGAGGTTGGGCATGTGCTTGGGCTTGAGCATGATAAATTTTCAAAATGTGCAATGGCTTTTTCCCCTTCTGTTGCGGATGTTGACAGAAAGGAGAATAATTTCTGCAGGACTTGCAGGGACAGGCTGAGTGAGAGGGGAATTGAGGTTGGGTGAAGCTCAGCGAATTCGCAAAGCTCATTCGCCTCGCTGTGCTCAATGCTGTTGCGAGATATAAAAAATATTTTGCGCACCATCATTTCGCAGTCAATATGTGTTGAGAAAAATTCTTCAGGCAAAAATTTTGCGAATTATTTTTAACACACATTAGTTAGCGAGCGCGCATGAGTTTACTCTGCGCGCGAGCACAATCACAAACTTATAAACTTCTCTTTCTAAAAGCTAAACATGTCAGTATCAGGAAAGCTTTCAGGAGAAAAAATCCTTGTTGAAACCGGCGGGAAGGAAATTTTTGACAATGGATGGTATGGAAATTTGGAAGGTGAAAAGCTTGAGCTGGATTTGATTGAGGCAGCTTCTTTGTTAGAGAGAGGCAGGCTTGATATTGAAAAAGAAAATACAGGAAAATTTAAATTTTCAGAATTTTTTAATTTCTGCGGAGCAAGAGACCCGAGGTTTATTGCGCGTTGGTTTATTTACAAGGATTTGCGCGAGCGCGGGCTGCCTGTTAGAATGGGCTTCAAGGGCTGCGACTTCAGAGTTTATGACAGAGGGGCAAAGCCTGAAAATGCTCCTGCAGTAAAGTGGATTGTTTTTGCGAGCGCAGAAGATTATCCATGCGAGCTCGCGCAGCTGGAAAAAGCAATGAAGCTTGCGCAGAACATTCGCGCGGTTGCTTTGTGGGCTGTTGTTGACAATGACACGGATTGCACATTCTACATTATCAATGAAGTGAAGCCGTGATTTCATGGATGAAAAATCTTTAATCGAGTTTGCAAAAATCTGCGGAAAGCTGAAGAGAACTTTGAGGACTGGTTGGGTAAATAGAAAAGTTAGAAATCCAGAAAGCGTTGCAGAGCACAGCTGGCGGGCTGCTGTTCTTTGTTTAGTTTTAGCTGATAAAAATCTGGACAAAAATAAATTAGTTAAGATGGCTGTCGTGCATGATTTGGAAGAGGCTTTGACTGGAGACATAATAACAAAAGAGAAAGAGGCCAACGCAGAAGTTTCAAAAAGAAACGCCGCCGAGGCAATGAAAAAAATTTCTGCTGTGATTGGCGGCGCAGAAGGAAAAGAAATTTTCGAACTGTGGGAAGATTATGAAAATACGGAAAGCGAGGAGGCAAAATTTTTGTCTGATGTTGAGAAACTGGAGATGCTAATACAGGCTTACGAGTATGGAAAGGTTCAGCCTGATAGGAAAGAAATTCTGGGGGATTTCTTTTCAAGGACAGCGTCGAAGATTAAAAATCCTAAGATAATAAAAATTCTGGATGCTCTACTGAAAATGAAGAACATTAGTTAAGGATTTAAATACAATTTTCCAAGCTTAATCATGGCAAAACGCGGAGTTTCGCGCAGCAACATTGTTGGGCGCTGCGACAAGTGCAAAGGGCTCATACACAATGAAGTGCGCTCGGGAAAAAAGAGCTATGTTCTTTTAGACGACAAAATATTCCACCGCGGGTGCTACAATGCGAAATTGAAGTGGGGCAGCAAGAGGAAGAAGAAGTGATTGAACGAATCTAAATTATGTGTTGATGGAAAACCTTTTCCATAAAAATTTCTGTAAATTATTTTTTACATATTAGTTAGCGACTGCAAAAATTCTTTTGAATTTTTGCGCATAGAAAATCCGTATGGATTTTCTCTGGCGCGCATAAGTTTACTTTGCGCGCGAGCTCTATTAAACTTATAAGCATTGGTTTCAAAATAGAAAATATGCAAATGCTAAAAGCCGAACTTGCAGAAGACAAAGTAATACTCTGGGACCGAGAAGGAGCCAAGGATATTTTTGAGTCTGATTATTTTGGAAAATTGAAAGAGGACAGGCTTGAGCTCTCGATTATTGAAGCGTGCTATTTGCTTTTCAAAAAGAGAATTGCTGTTGTGAACCATGAGGAAAAAGAATTTTCATGGGAGGATTTCTATGAATACTGCAAAAAAATTGACAAGAGATTTTACTTCAGGTATTATGTTTACAAGGATTTGCGGGATAGAGGTTGCCCTGTGAGAACTGGATTCAAATTCGGCTGCGACTTCCGGGTTTACAATAAAGGTGTGAAACCTCTAAAGCGCGGGCCAAAACAGGCGCATGAACATACGCGCTGGATTGTTTTTTCTGTGCCAGATGGATTTACTTTTTCTTTTCCTGAATTGAGCAGAGCAGTCAGGCTTGCACACAATATTCGCGCGAATATGCTTTGGGCTGTTGTGAGAAAAGATAATAGTGTGTTCTATTCGAGTGTTACGTTTTTCAAGCCATAATATGTTTTCTATGCGACAGCAAAAAATTTTCATCAACTTATTTTTTCCCCAAGCAAAACTTCTTCAACCATTGATTGGTAATCTGCATCAGATGCAGGCCAGACTGCGAATAATTGGTTTTTCCTAACTATATCTGGATGCTGCCTCTGGAAATCCCTATTAGCTTTTTTGGTAATCATAACAATTTTCTGCCCGCTTGGAAATACGTAAACTGCTTCTTCTTTGTTATGGGTTCCAAGTCTGCCGCCCATTTCATCAAATGCTGGTCCTGTAAGTCTATAGCGAGGTGGCATTTCTAAAAATAATGTTAGCCCATCGCCTTCTACCACAGCAGAAACTGCACCGATTTCACGAATGAAATGTCTATAACTCTCCTTTTTCTCTCTGAGAAGCCCGCGATCGTCTAAATATGCAAGAAAGAGCGGATTCGATTTGCCAACATATCCTATTTGCACAAGAGTTTGGTCTTCTAACGATAATCTTCCATCCGGGTCTGCAAAAATTTCAGAACCGCCGTGATCGAAAATAATAGCATTAGTCTGAGCAGCAGCTACAATATCGCGAGGTGGGCCTATATGTCGCGCCATGCGCAAGAATTCTATATCAGCTTTTTGATCTCCTATTCTAAATTGCGGATATCCATATTTTGACAAATGTTCTGGCGCTATGTTTGGGGGTAAATAAGAAAATACTGTGGCACCTTGCCAAACATTATGCATACATTCGCGAGCGCCAGATAGGTAACCAGTATTCAGAGCAATGTTAATTGTTTTTTGTGTCATTGTTTATCACTACCATAACATTGTTACAGTGGATAATAAAACTTCCTTTGTGAATTTTTACAAAGATATGTATTTTATAAGCTCTAAAAAGCATTATTGTAAATATGGACAAGCTTGATTTTAGAATACTTGCAGAGCTAATTAGAGACTCACGGCAGCCTTTGGGAAGAATGGCAAAGAATCTCAGGACTTCAAGAGAGGTTCTGGACTACAGAATCAAGAAGCTTGTGGGGGATAAAGTGATTTTGAGTTTCATAACAGAGGTAGATATTGAGAAACTCGGCTTCATTGGCGCAGCTGTTTTCATAAACATGAAGCTTACAAAGCAAGAGCAGTTCAGAAAATTTCTTGTCAGTTGCCCGTATGTTTCATGGGTTGCTGAATTCGCAGGAGTATGGAGCTTTATTTTTTCAATTTATGGAAAAACAAATAAAGAAATTGATGAGAGGTTTGCAGAGATCTACAAAAAGTTCAAGGACTCTATAATAGATTACCGCGTTGCTCTGCACAGGAAAAATACTTTCTTTTATGAAAAATATTTTGGAGCGCAGCAGATGGTTGAGAAAAAGAAAAATTTGATTGAATACAAGCTTGATGAAAAAGATAAAATTATTCTGAGAGAGCTGGCAAAAAATTCTTGGATAGATTCTGTAAGCTTGGGAAAGAAAACCGGATTGACTGCGCCGGCTGCTGCTGAAAGGATTAGAAAGCTGAGAGAAGCGGGCTATATTTTGCGCTATTCTATTTTTGTTGATGAAACTAAACTTGGGCTTTACCACTACAGCATTTTTATACAAAATAAAAATTTGAATGAGCTTCCGAAACTTTTGGCCTACCTGAGCCAGCATCCAAAAGTTTCTTATATCGCAGAATATGTGGCTGACCCGTATCTTGAATTCGGGCTTTTTGTTTCTAGCCCGTATGATTTAAAAAAACTTCTGGAGGAAATTGAGGAAGTTTTCCCCGAAAACCGCATAACAGAAATTTCTTTGTACCAAAAAGAATTTGTTTCAGTCGGGCCGCCGGATTGTGTGTTTGAATAAGCTTTAAATCATATATCGATTAAAATTATTAAGATATAATGCAAAGAAAAATAAATATTGTAAGCGCAATTAAAGACCGTTCAGATAGCCTTGAAGCCACAGCGAAAACTCTCCTAGATAGAGAAATTATGGAACAGATTGAAGCTGGTGATAGAAACATAAAAGAAGGCAGAGTCAGATCTGCAAGAGAATTCTTAAAAGAACTTTAGAATTTTTCTTCTGGTTTCAACTTTATAAATATGCTTCACGAAAACTTCCTGATTCTTATGCAAGTAAAAGAAATAATGAGCAAAGAAATTTTCGGTTTGCAGTCCGGAGATACAGTTACAAAATTTATTTCTCTCATGGAAGAGCACCATGTTCATGAGGCGCCTGTGTTTGATGGGAGAAAATTTCTGGGAATGGTGCGTTTCAACTCGCTGGCGACAAGAAATATTTCAGACCCGAGCAAGCAAAAAGTTTCCGGGCTTATAGATTTCAAGCCGCCGGAAATTTCTCCTGAGCAGACAATAGAGCAGGCTGCCGAAGCTCTTAGCAGGACTGGCTTGAGAGCCTTGCCTGTAATTGAAAAAAATTCTGTTGTGGGAATTTTATCAATCTGGGATATTTTGGATTATGCCTCTGGGATAAAATCTTTCAAAAGCACTGCAGTTGAGCAATTAATGGTTGCGCCGCATGTTATTTTGAAGGATGATGATTTGGGAAAAGTCCGCGTGCTCATGCGGGAGAAAAATATTTCGCGCGTGCCTGTTGTTGATGATTCTGGAAAGCTCGCTGGAATTGTTGCTGTGCATGATTTGCTGAAAGCTTTCAAACAGCCAAGAGAAAGAATGGGCTGGTATTCAATGGCTGCTGAGATGGACAAGATTTATTCTCTGCCTGTCAGCACTGTTATGAACAGTTCTCCACCAACAGCTTCAAGAAAAGATTCTCTGTCATCTGCAATAGAGAAAATGAAAAAATTCAGGCACAGCGGGTTGACTGTGGTAGAAAATAATTTTCCTGTCGGGATAATTACAATAAAAGATTTGCTGGAATTTTTCGTTGGCTCGCTCAAGAAAAAAGGAGTTTACTATCAAATTTCTGGAGTTGAAGATGAAGACATAGATATTATGGAAACAGTTGATAGAATGGTTCGCGACACGCTACAGAAAATAAACCCAATGGTTCCTGTGCAGTATTTTTTCATGCACGTGAAAAAGCACAAGGTCAAGCTCACGAAAGCAAAATACACTGTTAGAACAAGATTAATGACTGACCGCGGGATTTTTATTTCAAAAGATTGGGACTGGGATTTGCGGACTGCTACTGACAAGGCTTTGAATAATTTGGAAAGGCAGTTCATGAAATCGCATGATATTGGAAAAACTAAGTTAATCAAGGGAAGAAAACTTATGAAGGATATTTTGAAAAACTCTGGTGAGTGAATGCAGACAACCTGTGATAAATGCAAAAAACATGTGAAAAAGGTCGGGAGGCTCAGCAGGGTTTATACTAGGGGTTTGACTTTGAGGCTTTGCAAGAGTTGCAAGGATAAACTGAAGCGCGCGTACAGATAAGCTTTTATTTCTTTACTTCCTTTAATTGAAGGTTATTATGGAAATAAAAGAGGGCTTAGCTTTTGATGATGTTCTGCTTGTACCAAAGAAATCTTCTGTTGTTTCCAGAAAAGAGGTCTCTACTGAAACTTTTCTCACAAGAAAAATAAAATTGAACATCCCCATAGTTGCCGCGAACATGGACAGCGTTTGCGAGGCAACGATGGCAATTGCTCTTGCGCGCGAAGGGGGAATTGGAATTGTCCACCGCTTTCTTCCAATAGAAAAGCAGGTTGAAAAAGTTTTGCGAGTTAAAAGAGCAGAAAGCATTGAAATAGAAAATCCTTTCACGGTTTTTCCGGACAGCACTCTGCATGATGTGAAAAAAATCATGGATGAGCATGGAGTGCACAGCATTCTTGTTGTAAATACTGAAAGAAAGCTTAAGGGAATTTTAACTTCCAGAGATATCAGGTTTGAAAAAGATTTTTCAAAAAAAGTTTCAGAGCTTATGACTCCGGAAGGAAAATTAATTACAGCGCCTGCCGGCACAACAATTGAGCGCGCGAAAGAAATTTTGCATGAGCATAGAATAGAAAAATTGCCGCTCGTTCATTCAGATGGAACAATCGCTGGGCTTATAGCAAGCAAGGATATTTTGCGTGGGGGGAAATTCCCGCTTGCTGTGAAAAGCAGAAAGGGAAGATTGCTCGTGGGCGCGGCTGTCGGGGTTAAAAAGGGTTTTTTGGAGAGGACGCAAAAACTTTTAGAGGCGGGCTGCGATGTGATTTGCGTGGACCTTGCTCACGGACATTCTGATTTGGGAATTAACACTGTGAAAGAAATCAAAAAAGCTTTTGGCGATGTTGAGGTTATTGCGGGAAATGTTGCGACAGCAGAAGGGTGCAGGGATTTAATTTTAGCAGGAGCGGATGCTGTTAAAGTTGGAATTGGCCCGGGCTCTGCCTGCACAACAAGAATTGTTTCAGGAGCAGGCGTGCCACAACTTACTGCAATAATTGACTGCGCAAAAGTTGCGCGGGAATTTTCTGTGCCGCTGATTGCCGATGGGGGGATAAGAAATTCCGGAGATTTGGCAAAAGTAATTGCAGCGGGGGCTTCAACTGGAATGTTCGGGAATCTTTTTGCAGGCACAGAAGAGGCGCCCGGCACAACTGTTATCAGAAGCGGGAAGAAATACAAAATTTACCGAGGCTCGGCTTCCATAGATTCTGCAATTGACAGGGAGAGCAGAGGAGAGGAGATTGACTCGCTTGATTATGTCGCAGAAGGTATTGAAGGTTTTGTACCTTTCAAGGGAAGCGTTGTTGAAATTATACAGCAGTTGGTTGGGGGGCTGCGCTCTGGAATCAGCTATTGCGGGGCGACTTCAATTCCTGAAATGCAGAGGAATGCCGAGTTCACAAAAATTTCAGAGGCCGGAAAAAAGGAGAGCGCTGCGAACAGAGAATTAATAGATGTTTCTTAATTGCATATTTCTGTCTTCCCAATCGCGGAATTTTTCTTCTGAGATTTCCAAACTGTGTTTGTGCTTATGAAAAAATTTTTCTCCGAAAGAGCCGCGCAAGTAAAGCCCGTAGAGAACTCCCAGAATCAATCCTGCCAAGTGGGCGGCGTTAGCAATATTTGTTGGGAAGAAAAACCCGAACAAATCAATTGCTGCCCAAATGAAAATCGCAAGGAACATCGGGACTGGAATAAAGTTTATCCACACAACCATTTTCGGACGCAATATAGCGAGTGCGCCGAGAATCCCAAAAACTGCGCCGCTGGCTCCGAGGCTTGCATTGTAGAAAGGGATTGTTGCAAGCGAGGCTATCAGCCCAGAAGAAAAATACAAAAGCAGAAACTTTCTGCTTCCTACAATTTCTTCCAGAATTAATCCAAACAAAACAAGCGCGAACATATTGTACATCAAATGTTCAATTCCGCCATGAAGGAAAATTGAAGTGAGAATTGTCCATGGACGCGCGAAAACCTCCGATGACATTAAAGAAAAATTTTCTGTTATAGCTGGAAAAATTATCTGCAAAACAAAAACTACAGCTGTGATTGCAGCCAAAGTTATTGTAGCATTTTTAATCATAAAAATCTATACTTTCTCGAAAACGTAAATCTTTCTTATTGTTGTCTGATTCACGCGCGCATCCTCGAACTCCAGAATTTTTTTCAGGTTTGATGGCAAAATATGCTTCAAATTCATTTCGAAAAATTTTCGGTTTTCGGCCTTGATTTTTGGCAGGATAATAGATAGCCTACTGTTCTTTTTCAGAACTCTGCTAATTTGAGGCAGAGCCTGCAAATAAAATCCTTCAAGCTCTTCTATAATTTGGAATGCATCATCTTCGGAAACTTTTTTCAGCGGAGGCCCCAGACTTGGCTCTGTTACAATTGCGTCAAAACTTTCCTCCTCAAAAGCTGTTCCCATCTGCATTACATCAAGCGGAAGGAACGCATATCTGCATTTTATTTTGTACTCGCTCTGGAACCAATCTATATTCCCTTTCGATGAGTCGATAGCCAAGTCATCTATGTCTATTCCTATCACCTCCGCCCCCATTGAGCAAACTTCCTGAGGAATTGCGCCATATCCGCAGAATGGATCAAGCACTTTGCTTTTCTCTGTAACGCGCGCAAGGTTTAGTAAAATTTTTGCAATCCTGATTGGCATTCCCTGCAGCGGGCGCTGGAATGGCCTTTCCATGTCGCGCTTTTTGAAATCAAATGGGTTGTAAACTGCAATTGTTTTTGCGAGGTAAATTTTTTTCTCTGTGTTAAGTAAAACAAAATCCTTTTCCAGCAAATCTTTTTTCAGGATTTCCACAGCGGAAATCTGCGGGCTTTTGCCTTGGAAAAATTTTGAGCCTTTGCTTGCTTTCTTTAATCGCATAGCAAACCCGCGCTGGGCTTTTGTGTTATTCGGAAAATTATATGCAGAAACAGAAAACAATTTATCAGAAATTTTCGGGTGCTTTAATTTTTCTAAATCTGTTTTCTCATCCAGCACTTCGCAAATCTTTATTGTCCCGCCCAGGTCTTTTATGATTTCTTTTTTTAGCTCTTCGGTTTCAGCAACAACAGCATTTTTGCTTTCATCTACGATTTCAAACTTCCAGCCGCGGGCTGCAAAATAATTTTCCAGCTCTGATTTGCAGAGCTGGTAGTTGTCACCGAGGATGAAGATGGATTTCATAGAATTATATTTGGCATATCAATTTAAAAATACAGAACGCGAATAAATAGAATGATAGGAAAAAATATTGAGTTTCAAAAAGGTATTTTAGCAATTGCTATTGGTTCAATTCTGTTGGGTGGTGTTGGCATTTTTGTCCGCTTAGCCAGTAGTTCAATCCCGGCAATGGCGCAGACATTTGGCCGCATCTTCTTTGCATTTGTTTTAATTACTATTTTTAATTTCGCTACTGGAAGAATTAAAAATGAAACATTTAGCATTGAAAAGAAAGATATACCATTCTTTTTTCTAAATGGTATTGTGGGATTTTCAGCCATGGCAGCTGCATTTACGCTCGCAGTTCTTCTCACCAGCATAACCAATACTTATTTTCTGCTTTATACTGCTCCAATATTTGCTGCAATATTCGGCTATTTATTCTTGCGAGAAAAAATCAACATGCATACTTTAACCGCTATTATTGTTGGCTTCATTGGTCTAATGTTTTTATTCAATCCAACAAATCTCACAGATAACATTGGTGGAAACTTTTTCGGCCTATTAACTGGCATTTGTTTTGGCAGCTATTTTGTAATCACACGTTTTCTTGGGAAAAAATATTCAGCTCCAACTATTACTTTTTGGACCCAGCTTTTCGGCTCTGCAGGTCTTTTTCCTCTGATTTTCCTTTTCGATAAACCTGCTGCTATTCCATACACCATAAATTTATGGCTGCCTGTATTGGCAGCAGGGATTATTGTTTTTCTTGGCTACATTCTGCTTAACTTTGGATTGAGAAAAGTTGCTGCCAACACTGGCAGTGTTTTAAGCTTGTTCGAGCCATTAAGTTCTATTGCATATGGATTTATTTTCTTTTCAGAAATACCAACTGTCACTACAATTCTTGGCGGAATTTTAATTATCTCTGGGATCCTCTACATGACATACAAACAAACGAAATAAAGTTCAGCATTGGCGGATGATTAAAAAAAGTTTAGCTTTTTCCTCTCATATTATTCCCAAGCAAAAATGCCAGCAGGCTTGAAATTTGCACGCGCTCCTGCTTTGCTGAATCGCGGAAGCGCACAGTGGCTGTATTGTCCTGCAAAGTCTGGTGGTCAATTGTTATGCAATAGGGAACGCCGATCTCGTCTGCGCGCGCGTATCTTCTGCCGATTGAGCCTGAGCTATCATAAAAAACTCCGAGCTGCTGCTTGAGAAAAGAAAAAATCTCCTCTGCTTTTTTGTCCAGCCCGTCTTTGTTTACTAATGGAAAAACTCCTGCTGCAAACGGGGCAACTGCCTCGGGCAGGCGCAGGAATTTTCTTTCCTTTTCTTCTGTGTAATTCAAATCCAAAAGGGAAAAAATTATTCTGTCTATTCCAAAAGAAAGCTCAAGCACGTGCGGCAAAAACTTTTTCTCATCCACAAAAACCTCGTGGGATTTTCCAGAAACTTTCGTGTGGCCTGCAAGGTCGTGGTCGGTTCTGTAATGAACTCCGCCGATTTCTTTCCAGCCAATGCTTGAGAGGTTGAGCTCAATGTCCCAGTGGAGCTTGTTATAGAATGCACGCTCCTCTTCGTTCAGCTCTTTGAAGCGGAATTTTTCCTTTGGAATTTGCAAGTGGTTGAGGAAAAAATTCTGCACTGCAGCCATGTGGTACAAATAGAATTTTGGAATTTTTAGTTTTTCGTTTGCCTGCGAAACAGTGAATTCCTGCGGGCCTTTTTCGCGAGCATCAGCTGGCAGCAAAAGTAATCTGTGATTTTTAATTTCATCAAAATTTTCATGCTCATCCAATTTCGCTGGATCAAAAAATATTTGCAATTCCGCCTGCGTGAATTCGCGCATTCTTGTTGTAAGCTGGCGTGGGGAAATTTCATTTCTGAAAGCGCGGCCAATAATTGCGAGTCCGAGCGGGAGTTTTTTTCGCGCGACTTCAAACTCCTGCAGAAAATTTACAAAAGCTCCTTGAGCTGTTTCTGGGCGCAAATAGAATTTTGCTTCTCCTCCTGCTGTTAAAGGAAACATCATGTTCAGAACAGAAACTTCTGCCAGCTCGCCTTTGCATTTGGGGCAGCGGATATTGTGCTTGCGGATAATTTCAGTAAGTTTTTCTGGAGATAATCCTTCAAAATTCTCTTTCAGAAAATCCTCAAGAATGTGGTCTGCGCGGTGGAAGGTTCCGCACTTTTTGCATTTCGCAACCGGGTCCACAAAGCTTTCCAAATGCCCGCTCGCCTGAAAAACTTTTTCCGGCATTATCTGGGTTGCGTCAATTTCGAAAAAGTTTTCTCCAAGAGAAAGGAAAAATTTTCTCCACAAATTTTCCAGCCTGCGCTTTACCAAAGTTCCGATGTGGCCGTAATCGTAAAAGCCAGATGCGCCTCCGTAAATTTCCGAGGACTGCCAGAAAAATCCCCTGCGCTTGGCAAGCTCTTCTATTTGCTCTATCGAGACCATAAAATCAATTCTGATAGCGCGGGCTTAAATAAATGCTTTTGCCGCGGGTAGGATTTTTATCCATCTGCTTTTTATACCACCTCTGTATAATAATCTATAGTGATTAAAATGGCAAGTGGTGAATTACTTTGGAAAGAAAGAATTGAAGATTCTGTTAGAGAAATCTCTGTCGCGGCGCGAGCTTGAAGCTATTGCGCGCTTGAATGAAATTGAGGGCCTTACATTTTCTAGTGCTGTTAGAATTCTGCGCAAAAATATTCCTGAAAGCACTGCAAAGGCTGTGCTGCGCTGCCTTGCTTCTAAGGGTTTGATAGAAAAAGTAAATGGGCATCCGATTTCTATTACAAAGTTTGGGAAGAAAATTGAAGAGGTGATGAAAAATGGCTAGTGAAAAAAATATGAAAGGTGAAGGACTTTGGCAAAACTTATGTTGTCATAGGAGCAGGATTGATAGGAGCTTATGTTGTAAAAGAATTGGCTAGAAGAGGAGATGTTGTTGCAACCGTTTATAGTCCAAGAGAGGTAGCTCCATTCGAAAGAAGAACTAAAGCAAGATTTGTTGAAGAAAAAGATGGCGAAAGAAAATACAAATCTTATAATGGAAACGAGGTTAGCCTGCAAGCTGGATTTGATGTTTTTGGAAAGGGGTCTATGCGCGCACTGCTAACGCAAGCACAGCAAAGAGGAGACATAGCTGCTGTCGTTAATTCTGTTAATCTCGGAACGATATTTGGTTTGAAATCTGCCGGCGGAAATTTGGGAGATGGAGAAGTATTTGAATTTTGCCATAAAACAAATAGAGTTTTGACTGAAGCTGCCGAAAGGCAGCGCTCTCCTATAAAGTACGTTACGATTGGAACTACCGGGACTGGCGGAATAGGAATAGAAAGACTTAGAATATCTCATAACAACGATGGCGGGGATTCTATACCGAAACCTGTAAGAGAAAAAGCTAGATGCGCAAATGAGATTCTTAGCACTTTTAGAGATTTCGGGCAGTCGAACTCGCGCGTTGATTATATCGGAATAGTGCCAGCTTGCGCTGTTGTAGATACAGAATTATTTACTGGAGCTGTGCCAATCTATGGAGATTATAAAAACCTTTTCCGATCCAAACTTTTCCGATCCGATAACGGAAATCTTCCCCTTGTGTCCAGCAGAACTAAAGAAGTAATTGGAGATTTTGAAACGCCTCATTTTGTGTTTGGAGAAGATGGTCCGCACACAGCGCATGATGCGCAGCAGCTTGTAATGTTCATGGGGCTAACTCACGCTGAGAGGGTTGCGCAAATTGCTACAGATGAGATGGAAGGCGTTGGAGCAAATAATCATAATGTTCTGACTGGAGGAACAACAATTCCTGCATCAGATAACAATCTGATAAGGTCTATGGAAGTAAAATGTAGAAGGAACGGAGAATCGTTTCCAACTCTATCTCCTATTGGTCCATTTGACATTCCATTGTTTTCAGTTATATTGGACATGCTTGCTAAAACAGGAACTAAGACATTGAGCGATGCGCGAAATATTTCTTCGGAAACAGCTGAAAAAATTCTGCTAAAATATCTGAAAGAAAATGAGGGCTATGCTAACAAGGCAGTATCTCTTGGAATTAGATTTGAACTTGACGGATCTGCTGTAGAGGGAAAATTTGTCAGAGGGATAGTCTCAGGAAAAACTATAAAAAAAACTGCTTCAGAAGCTCGAGACTTTGAGAGCAGATTGAGAAGTGGTGGCATGCTTTCTGTATTTATGGAGCAGTACGGGGATGATCCTCTTCTGTCAGATGTAAACGGCTATCTCGCAGCCTACCCTATTGCAAAAACTATGCCTAAGAGGAGGCATCTGCTTGCGTGATTTCTATGAAATATTTTAGAACTTACAGCAAGAGCAACGGCAAGATTGATTTGTCTATGGTAAAAAATCCTTTGGGCACGAGTTCGGGCGCAAAGCAGGCAGTAATGAGAAATCTTGACAAAATGCACATCTACTGCGGAGAAAGTGAAGAGCTTTTGAAATTAATAGCAAAAAGAAATGGCTTAAAGAAAGAAAATGTTTTGATAACAGCAGGTGCTGATAGCGCGCTTACTCTAATAGCTCTAGCATTTTTCAAAGGGAAGAAAATTATTTTGCCAGCGCCATGTTTTCCGAGATTTGAATTCTATGCAAAAGTTAGTGGAGGTAAACCTATTTTCGTTTCGCCGAAAAAAGATTTGAGCGTTAATGAACATTCTGTTCTGTCTTCGAAAAGAGGAATACTTCTAATATCAAGCCCGGACAATCCTACTGGGTTTTCTGTAAGCAAAGAATTCATAATAAAATCTCTAAAAAAATTCGAGCTTGTTGTGCTTGACGAAACTCTTATGCTCAGCGAAAATGGATATGAAAATCTTTTAAAAAAATTCGACAATCTGATCATAACGCGCTCATTCTCAAAACTCTATGGCCTTGCTGGAATGAGAATAGGTTATGCTATCGGAAGCAAAAGAAATATCAGCGCGCTAAGAGAAATATCGTCGCCTTATCCCGTTTCTGTTCTTTCGCAGGCTGCTGCATTCGAAGCTATGGTGGACAAAAACTTTGTAGAAAAATCCACCGCATTCATTGAAAAAGAAAGGAAATTTTTGTATAATAAAATTAAGAATGAAAATATTATAAAGAGCAGAGCAATCTCATATGTTTTGCCTCTTGATAATTTTCCTAAGAATAAAATAAGCGAAAGAATAAGCGTTGCCGCTAGCGATGGCTTCAGATTTCTTCCAAAAGATTTTGTAAGGATCAGCATAGGCAACCGATACGAAAACGAAATGCTGATAAGGAATTTAGGAGTTGGATGAAATGAAAAATGCGAATGGAGTTGGAATTTGTGGCGGCGCTGTCTCTGGAAAGATTTCTTATGACAAGCCTGGCGAAATATATGTGCAAACTCAACGAACCGTTTATGATGTGCCTGCGGTATTCAATTCAAAAGGTTATGTTTGCCTTGTTCCTAAGTCTCCATCATCCCACAGCATACTTATGGCAGCAATGAAAGAAGTTCCCACTGTTATCGGAGTTGATAGAGAGCTTTTCTTAAAGCATTTCAAAGAAGGTGATGTGGTTACAGTTGATGCCAGCTCTGGAAATATCTCTGAGGGCAATTTAGAAGTTAGAGTATATAATTCAACAGTTTGCAATGGCGGGCCAAGGATGGATGTCAGGCATCTCATGATAGATCCTAACGAGAAAAAACATAAAGTTGAGGGCATTGGGCCGTTCGCAACTGAGTATATGTTCTATACTGATGTAAGTAGGTTGACAGATTTCCAAAGAATGCTAATGGGAGATACTGGCGTCAGAGAAAGATTATACCGCTATCAGTTAGAAGATTTCATAAAACTTTTTGAAATTGCTGAAGGAGCTCCGGTAGCCATAAGATTTTTCGATCCGCCACTTCATGAATTTCTTCCTCAAACAGATTCTGATGTTTCATTTCTTTCCGGGAAAACTGGGATAAAAAAAGAAGATATTGAAAGCAAATATGAAGAAATGAAAGAAGTAAATCCGATGTCTGGATACAGAGGATGCAGAATAGGCGTTGTAGAAAATGAAATTTATTCTATGCAGGCAAGAGCCATATTTGATGCGGCGAAGAGGACCTTAACTGCAAGCAAAACGCAACCAAACATTGAATTGATAGTTCCAATTGTTTCTGTGGTTGAAGAGTTAGATTATTTGCAAAAAGAAATAATTTCTCCGGAATCTGACAAAGCTGGATATGATAAATATAAAACTGGCATCATGGTAGAGTTGCCTTCTATTTGCATGCTGGGAAAAGAGATTGGACCAGAGGTAGAAACTTGCTCCTTTGGAACAAATGATCTTACTCAAATGGCTTTGGGATTAAGCAGAGATGACTCTGGAAGATTTCTGGAAGCCTATAGAAAAGCTAAAATTTTTAGAGCCAACCCTTTTCTGAATGTTCAGGAACCTGTGAAAAGATTGATAAGAAGATTTGTTGATGACGCAGTTAGATCAAATCCTGACTTAAAATTAGGTGTCTGTGGCGCGCATGCGCGGGACAGTGATTCAATATCTTTTTTTGAGGGTCTTGGTTTTGAATATCTCAGCGTCATGCCATCTCATGTAAATCAAACTAAGGCCGCTGCGCAAACAGCGCGGTCGAAAAAACTTTCAGGCGATTAAAAATGAAAATTCTTTTTGTATGTGTGGGCAATGTCGGCAGAAGCCAAATGGCAGAAGCATTTTATAATTTTTTGACTAACTCCCATTATGCATCAAGCGCAGGCACAAACGCGCCAAAAATATACAAAAATCCATCAGTAGAAATTATTGAAGTCATGAAAGAGGTCGGCATTGACATTTCTAAAAATAAAGTAAAACAGCTTACAGAATCTATGGCAGCGCGCGCTGAAAAAATAATTGTATTTTGCAGAAAAGATTTGTGCCCGCCATTTATTTTAAATTCTGAAAAATCTGAATTCATAGAAACTCCAGACCCCTACCAGAGCAGTTTAGATAATCATAGAAAAGTAAGAGATGCAATAAAGCTGGAAGTAGAAAAAATTGTTAAAGCAGAAAGCTTTAAAATAACCTAAACAAACTGATTGCCATGCCAGAAAACTTTGTGGTCAACCCATGGGAAGTTTCAGGAACTGTGGACTATGACAAGCTCATGAAAGATTTTGGAATCGGGCCCATGGCCAGTTTTGTCGAGAAACTTCCAAAAAATATTTTGTTCTCGCGCGGGGTTGTTTATGGGCAGAGGGATTTTTCCAGAATAGCTGAGGCTATTGCGAAAAAGAAAAAGTTTGTGATGATGACCGGGCTGATGCCGTCTGGAAAATTTCATTTGGGCCACAAAATTGTCGCTGACCAAATTATTTTTTACCAGAGCTTGGGCGCGAAAATTTATTTGGCTGTCGCGGACATTGAGGCTTACAACACAAGGAATCCGGATTTGGCTGAGCTGAGAAAAGTTGCGATAGAGGAATATTTGCTGAACTATATTGCGCTCGGGCTTAAGCCAAAGAATTGCGATTTTTATTTTCAGTCTTCAAGAAGCAAAGATGGAGAGAAAGCAAATGCTTATTATTCTCTTGCGAGCTTGTGCGCGAGGCACACAACTTTCAATGAAGTGCAGGCGATTTACGGGGAAATTTCTCCGGGAAAATTGCAGGCCGCGCTCTTGCAGGTTTCTGATATGCTGCACCCGCAGCTGAAAGAATTCGAAGGAGATGTTCCGGTAGTTGTGCCTGTTGGATTTGACCAGGACCCGCACATTCGCTTGGCGCGGGACATAATGCAGAGAATTAAAATTCAAAATTTTGTTCAACTCTCTTCAACTTATCACAAATTTATTGTTGGCTTGAACGGGGGGAAAATGTCCAGCTCGGACCCAACGAGCTATATTGCGCTTACAGATTCTCCTGAGGCTGCTGCGGAAAAAATCCGCAAGCACGCTTTCTCAGGCGGGAGGGTTTCAGTTGAGGAGCACCGCAGGCTTGGAGGGAATCCTGATGTTGATGTTTCATTCCAGTATTTGAGCTGCCTGTTTGAGCCTGATGATAAAAAATTGCAGAAAATTTACAATGATTACAAATCCGGGGCTTTGCTTACTGGAGAATTGAAGCAGATTTTAATTGAAAAGCTCACAAAGTTTTTGAAAGAGCATCAGAGGAAAAGGAAGTTCGCAGAAAAAGAAATGAAGAAATTCTTGAAAGAGTGATGCGCAACTTCTATTGCGTATTAGCTTTATATACAAGTTGTGAGTAAATACTTATTGGTGTCGTGATGCCCTACCAATTTACGTTGAAAGGAATTTGTTAGAAAAGGTTTTGTCTAGAGCTATTTCTGAAAAACAGATTTTGATTCTGAATGAAATTTCTTCTGGAAATTACAAAACCAAAACTGGCGCAATCTGGAAAATTTCCCGCAAGCTCAAGATTCCAGAATCTACTGTGCGCTGGAATGTTAACAGGCTTCTATTAAGTGGAATTATAGAAAACAATGGACACCTAAAGGCGAGTTCTGTCGGAGCCACCCTGCTAAAAACTTCTGGTGAGGTAAATGGAAAGTAAATCAAGAAAATTCAGAAAGCTTCTGGGAGAGCCTGGAGCTGTTTTAATGCCAGTGGCTCACGATGCCATAACCGCAAAAATTATCGAAAAATTGGGATACAAAACTTTGGCTGTCGGTGGATTTGCAACTGCTGCTGTAAATTATGGGCTTCCTGATTTGGGGCTGATAGGTTTGAAGGAAATTGCAGAGGCAACCAAAAATATATCCTCGGCTGTTGATTTGCCAATTCTTGCGGATGCTGATGGAGGGTATGGGAATGAGGTAAATATGTCGAGGACTATAAGAGAGCTGGAAATTTCCGGAGCTGCTGCCATATTCATAGAAGACCAAGAGCATCCGAAAAGATGCGGCCACTTGGATGGAAAGATTTTGATTTCAAAAGAAAATATGGTAAGAAAAATAAAAAGCGCGCTGAAATCCAGAGCAGGTTCAGATTTAGTAATAATTGCGAGAACTGATGCAATTGCTGTTGAAGGGCTAGAATCCGCAATTGACAGAGCTCATGCTTATGCAGAAGCTGGCTGCGATGTGATTTTCGTTGAAGCTCCGCGCAGCAAAGAGGAGCTCGCAAGAATCGCCAACGAAATTAAAGAAGTTCCGCTGTTAGTAAATATGCTTGATGGAGGCAAGACTCCGATTCTTTCAAAAGCAGAGCTGGAAAAGATGGGATATAAAATTATTGCTTATCCTGTTACAACTTTGCTGGCTTCGATAAAAGCTATTGAGGCTGTTCTGGAAAAACTGAAGAGAGATGGATCAACAGAAAATTGCAAAAGCGATTTGTGCGATATGAATCATTTCAGGGAGCTTGTTGATTTGAAAGGTTGGTTGGATAGAAAGTGAAAAGCTTTAAATCCGCGATTCAAACTATTCCTGATATAATGTCCAATTATCAGCTAACACAAGAAGGAAAAGAATATTTATCCAGCGGCCTCCCAGAGCGCAACTTAATTAAATTTTTGTCTGTGAAGGACAAAGCCACGATGGCTGAGTTGGCAAAAGCGAAAAACTTTTCTATTGCAATCCAGTGGGCAAAAAGAAATGGGTGGATAAAAGTTTCCGGGAATTTTGTTGAGCTGAGCGAGGCTGGGCGCGGCGCGCTGAATGAAAAATCTTCTGTTGAAAGCGCGCTGGAGCTTTTGAACGCGAGCGAGCCTGTAGGCGAGGATGATTTGAAAATTTTGCTTGAGAGAAAGCTTGCAGAAGAAAAAAAGGAAAGAATGGTTTTCACTGAAAAGGAAATTACAAAAATCACTCCTGAGGCAATCCGCGCGCGGGCGTGGGAATCTGTTCCTTTCAGAAAATATGATGTGTCTGTTCCTGTTCAGAAAATTTTTCCCGGGCGCAGGCATTTTGTTTCGCAGGCGGTTGATTACGCAAGAAAAGTCTGGCTGGAAATGGGATTCAAGGAAATGGAAGGGCCGCTTGTTCAATTATCTTTCTGGAATTTTGACGCGCTGTTCACTGCGCAGGACCATCCTGTGCGGGAATTGCATGACACTTTTTTCGTTCAACCGGAAAAAGGAAAACTTCCTGAAAAAAAATTAGTTGAAGAAGTAAAGCGGGCGCACGAAGCGGGAATAGAAGAATCGCAGGGCTGGGGCGGGGAGTGGAATTTGGAAATCGCAAAAAAGTTTTGCTTGAGAACTCATACAACTTGCTTGTCAGCAAAAACTTTAGCGAATTTGAAAAAAGAGGACTTGCCTGCAAAATATTTTGCAGTCGGCAGGTGCTTTAGAAATGAAACCGTAGACTGGAAGCATGGATTTGAGTTCAATCAGTCTGAGGGAATTGTTGTTGATGAAAACGCGAACTTTAAAAATTTGTTGGGATATTTGAAACAATTTTATTCCAAAATGGGGTTTCCGAATCCGCGGTTCAGGCCTGCTTATTTTCCCTATACAGAAATGTCTGTTGGAATAGAAGTTTTTCATCCTGTTCACAAAAAATGGGTTGAGCTCGGGGGAGCCGGGATTTTCAGGCCCGAGGTTGTTGCTCCTCTTTTGGGAAAAGATATTCCTGTTCTTGCATGGGGTCCGGGATTTGACAGGCTTGTGATGGATTATTACAAGATTCAATATTTCAGGGACATGTATGCGAATGACCTAAAAATATTGCGTGGTGTACATCAATGGATGAAATAATTGCGAAGCAAGACTCTTGGGAGAATGAACCCAGAAGGAGGGCAGAGCCCTCCTTAGGGAATGATTTGAAAGTTTTGAGAGGGGTTCATCAGTGGATGAAGTGATAAATATGCCAACCATAATACTCAACAAAGAAACTGTGCTGAAATTTTTAGGCAAAAGAATTTCTGACAAAGAGCTTGCTGAAAAAATCCCAATGCTCGGGATTTTTTTGAATGAGATTTCAACAGAGGAAATTTCAGTTGAGGTTTTTGTGAACAGGCCTGACATGCTTTCAGAGGAAGGATTCGCGCGCGCGCTTGCTGGATTTATTGGAGTGAGAACTGGATTGGAAAAATTTTCTGCAAAACCCTCAAAGTTTTCTGTTGAGGCGGACACAAAAATGAAAAGCTTGCGGCCGTTTATTGGGCTCGCTGTTTTGCGCGGCCTACGCTTTGACAATAATTTTTTGAAATCAATGATGCAGCTGCAGGACAAGCTTTGCCTCACGCATGGAAGGAAAAGAAAAAAAGCTGGAGTGGGAGTTTATGATTTGGATAAATTGGAATTTCCTTTGAGATATACAACAATTTCTGAGGCTGACAGGTTTATTCCGCTTGGAGAAACCGAGCCAATGCGCGTGAAAGATATTTTAGAGCAGCATGCGCGCGGAAAAGAATATGGGGAAATTCTGAAAGGCTTTCGGGAATTTCCTGCTTACAAGGATTCTGCTAGAAAAATTTTGTGCGTGCTTCCGATAACCCAAGCGGATTTCACAAAAGTTACTTCAGAAACAAAAAATATTTTGATTGAAGTCACTGGAACTAATTTCAAAAATGTTTCGCAGATTTTGAATATTTTGGTTTGCAACTGGAGTGAGCGCGGCGGGGCAGTTGAGCAGGTTTCTGTGAATTTCCCGTATGAAACTCCTGCTGGAAAAAAAGTTTCTTTCCCATTGCTTGAGCCAGCGAAAATGAAATTGAATCCTGATTATGTTAACAAACTTTTGGGATTAGATTTGAAACCAGCAGAAATTATTGAGCTGCTGAGAAAAATGCGACATGATGGGCGGCCTGCAGGAAAAGCAATTGAAGTTTTTGTTGCGCCATACCGCACAGATATTCTGCACCCGATTGATTTGGTTGAGGAAGTTGCGATTGCTTATGGATATGGAAACTTTCAGCCAGAGATTCCGAATGTCGCAACTATTGGAGAGGAAACGCAGAAAACTATTTTCTCGCGCAAGCTCGCGGAAATTTGTGTTGGGCTGGGCTTGCAGGAAATTCAAAGTTTGCATTTGGGAAATGAAAAAATTCTTGCTGAGAAAATGCTTCTCACTGGAAAAAATAATTTTGTGAAAGTTCTGAATTCTGTAAATGCGGATTATGACACAATTAGGAATTCGCTTATTCCGAATTTGCTGAAAGTTCTTTCTGAAAATACTCATTATGAATTTCCGCAAAATCTTTTTGAGATTGGAGAGGTTTATGAAAATGCGAATGGAGAGCCGGTTGAGAAAAATAATTTGGGAATTGTTTTCTGCCACGCGGGCGCGGAGTTCAATGAGGCAAAGTCTAGCGTTGAAGCTTTGTTCAGGCTTTTGGGAAAAACTATTTCTGTTGAGCCTATAGAACATCCAAGCTTTATTGAGAGCCGTGTGGGGAAAATTATTTGCAATGGAAAAGAAGTTGGCTTACTCGGGGAAATTCATCCGCAGGCTCTTGTGAATTTCGGATTGGAGCTGCCGGTTGTGGCGGTTGAGATTGAGGTTGGGAAAATGGCGGAAGTTATTTAATCTTGAATTATCAATATTTATTATGGCAGAAACAACGAAACCAAGAATAACTATCGTCGATGAAAACGATAAAATTATAGACCATAAAAATAGAGGCACTGTGAAGAAAGAAGATATTTATCGTGTCTCTGCCCTATGGATTACCAATTCTCGTGGTGAAATTCTTCTTGCAAGACGCCACAGCTCTAAATCTCATCACCCAAGAAAATGGGGTCCTGCTGTTGCTGGAACTGTTGATGAGGGTGAAACTTATGAAGAAAATATAATCAAAGAAGCTGAAGAAGAATTGGGACTCAAGAACATTAAACCTGAACTCGGTCCAAAAACAAAAACAGATAACGAATTTCACCACTTCACTCAATGGTATATATTAAATATCGATAAAAATTTAGATGAATTCAAAATACAAGAAGATGAAGTTGAAGAAATTAAATGGTTTTCACCAGATGAGTTAAAGAAAGAACTTCAAGAACATCCTGAAGAATTCTTGCCTACAATGAAAAAGTATTTTGAATTATTTTTGCCACGCCATTAATAATTAAAAATTTATGACTGTGTGTTTTAAGTTGCTCATTTCGTTGTACCCCGCTGCGCTTTCGCCGCTATCTAATTTCTGGCCAATTTTCTTTTTCCTATTTTCTTCTAGCATAACAAAGTCTGTAGTCTGTAAAACAAACTTTATAAATCCCTTTTGCCAAAAAAACCCATGCGCGCACTTCTCTTATCGGCCCTTGCTTTCTTCATTCTGGCCTCGCCTGCGTTTGCTTTCAATGTTTTCGGAGCAGAAAGCACTGCAGAGGGGCAGACAGATTTTACAGGGAATGGAGTTGGAAACATCCAGAACTGGCCGCAGAAAGTTCAGGATATGTGCAAGAAATCTCAGGACAATGCAATTCAAGCGTGCCAGGATTATGTTAAAAGATTGAACTTAAATCCTGGCGGCTGGTGGGTTACGAGAATGATTTCCGCAAAAAGTTTTACTCCGAGAACTCCTTCAATAGATGTAAATATTCAGGATATAATTTCCGGAAAGTTTGACTGCCCGCCGCATGATTTGCTTGTTGATAGCAATGGGCAGCTGGTTACTCAGGTTGCGATTTACAGCGAAATTGTGGATTATGGAAAATCAACTCAAAAAACCGGAGCAAAGCACATTCCCGGAGGAGATGAAAGCATACAGATTGCGTGCTCTTTTTCATGCTCAGCGTGGCCATGCGCGGCCGGGACAGATGAGTTCAAAAATTGCGAGGACACTTACTTTGATGATGCGAATGGGGATGGTTTTAGCGATGGAAAAAGAGATCCGGATGGAGGCGGATGGGGAGGGAGGACAAAGGGAGAAGTTGTTGACAGATTAACTAATGGAGAGCCCAACGAAGCTGGCGGATATTATGCGGGCTTGAGAATTATGTGCGAGGGGGAAGAAAAAATCCCGTGGTGGAAATTCTGGAAGGATAAAAATTGCAAGCTGAAAGATTGTGTTTCAACAGAGATTCCTTACAGGGGCGTTGCGGGCGCAGATGTTCAACCCGGAAGATCAATCATAAGAGTCTGCTGCGGCTGCACTTGCACGAACAAATACATGACTCCAAATTTCAGGAATGACACTTATGTTCCGCTTGGATATGATCCGTATGTGAAAATTTTCACTCCGGAGCCAATAGAAACAACTGTTAAAAATGATGTCAATGCTTTAATCGGAACTTTTGAAACACTGCCGCGGCTGCCCGCTGGAATAAAAAATATTTTCGGGGATGAGAGTGTTGATGTAAATATTGTTGACCCAGCAAAGAAAAATCTTATTTCATTTGGAGTTCAGTTAGTTGATGGGAAAATTTCTGGAGCGAAAATAGGAAGCTTGGGAAAAGCCGCAACAATGAGCGTCAATACTGACCACAACACTTTTTACAGAATAAAAGATTCAAAGGATCCGGCTGGAATTCTTGTGAAATCAATAAATGACAAGAGCATAAAATATTCTTCTGTTGGAATTGGTGGGGCTGTAAAAGTTGGTTTGGTAAATCTTGCTGCAGGGGTTTTGGGCGGGGGGCAAACTCCGACTGTAAAAGCTGGAAGCGAAATTTATCTCAATGGCCAGACTGGAGTTGTGAAAGTAAATCCAAATAATATTTTCGTTGTTCAATATACAACTCCAAATCCTCCAAGAGAGATGCCTGTTGTGAATCTTTATGGAAACGCTTATGGTTATACTTACTCGCGGCCGCAGAATTTGGTTTCAACAGCGCCGAAATCTTACAGCGTGAGCGCGGGAATTTACAATTATCCGACAAACAATTATGCGAATTATTGGGCAACGCAGAGCTATAGGCCGAGCGTTCCTTCATTTGGATACACTCCAACAACTGCAATGCAAACTGCTTATGCTGGTTATACTTATGCTGCACGCGGAGGATTTGGCGGAAGCAGTGGGGCAACTTATTCAACAATTGGTTTTAGAGCGTGATTATTATGTCTAATAAAAAAATTGAAGAAAAAGTAGAAGAAGCAAAACCAAAAGCAGGAATTGGAAAAAAGAAAATCGCTATTTTAGTTTTGGCTTTGATAGTTATAATTATCGTTGGCTATATGTTTATTCCGGCGCCAACAGGAGAAATTATTTTGAATGAAAAAAATTCTGAGATTTACTCTCTGCTTGTTGCGGGCGGAATAAATGAATCGATGGTTGATGCAACCGCTGAAAGAGTTTTGATTCAGTATGATTTGCCTGAAGGGATGGAGAAAGAGGCCTCGTGGTATTTTGTGATGGGATCTGCAGCAGCTGCTTCGCCTGAGTCTGAAAAAGTTGTTGCGCAGGCTTTTGTTGGCGAAAATCCGACTGAAAAAGTTTCTGTGAAAACAAAAGATGTTTTGGATTTGCTTGCTGGCAGGATTAATGATGCGGAGTTTGCAGGGAAGGTTGAGGTTATTTCCTGAAAGCTCCGAAAAGAAAATCCAAAAATCCTTTCCTTTCAACAAATTCTTCTCCCAGCAAATTCGCAGCAAGCCTTTTGAATTCGCGTGAAGCCTTTGATCGCGGAAATTGAAAAACAACTGGAGATTTCTTGGCAATTGATTTCTGCACATCTATATCTTCAGGAATTTTTGCGATAACAGGATGCTCCAAAAGGGATCGGATTTCTTTCGTGGTCATTTCATGATTTCTATCTGTGGTCCTGTTCACAACAACCCCCAGAACTGTTTTGTTGTAATTTTCGCAGATTTTTATCGCCTTCAGTGCATCTGTTACTGCAGGCATTTCCGGATTAGTTACAATTATAATATCATCTGCAATTTCTATCGCAGTCCTAGCTTCCCGTCCCAAGCCCGCTGCGCCGTCAATAAAAATAAATCCTCTGCGAGGCAAAAGTTTTTCTACAGCGTCCCTGAGTTTTTCAACATCTATTCTTGTTATCGCATTTACAGAAAGGCTCGCCGGAACCACCCTCACACCGGAGTCGTGGACAAAAATTGTGTCATATATCTCACATTCTCCGGCCAAAAAATCATGAAGTGTTCTCGGATATAGCGGGATTCCAAAATGCAAGCCCAGATTCGGTGTCGTAACATTTCCGTCTATTACCAAAACGCCGTGTCCGTTCTGTGCAAGAGCAACTGCAAGGTTTGCTGTTGTGGTGGTTTTTCCTACGCCACCTTTCGCAGAAATGACAGAAATGATGCGAGTCATATTTCTGATTGGAATTGTGAGAATAAAAAGATTAATTTTAGTTGTTTCTTTCTCTGGAATTGACCACCACAAGAGTTTTTTGTATTTCTCTCGGCACGGACTTCCTTTCAAAATATGCTCCTCCGGTGGAAAAAAGCAGGCCCGATATCAACGCAATTGAGTAAGAGAATATAAGAGTGTTAGAGAGCGGCAAGAGGAAGTATTGTAATGCTGCCGAGTACATTCCGCTTGCATCTGGCAAAGGCAAAAATGTTTCAAAGAAAGGAATTGCTAAAATTGGGAGGCTCGCTATAATAAGAGATATACCCGCATATTTAGATATCTCAAAGATTTTCTTTTTGTTAAAATAAAGCACAGTTGCTCCTATAAGAGAAAACAAGAATGAAAATATCGAGGCCACCATGAAAATTCCGTTTCCATATTGGCTTACAGCCAATTCAAAAACTGAAGTTTTTTCTGAAGGGAAATTTCTGTAATATCCCTGTGAGAAAAGCTCTTCGCCGAAATAAGTTCCTATGTTCTGCTGGGTTGACTGCTTTATTTTCTCGGAATAGAATTTGAATATATAGCCGCTTGTGCTTTTTCTCTCTATGAACTGCTTTCCATTAGATTCCTCTATCAAGTTTTCTATTTTATCCGGCGGCTGATTTGCCTGATAGGCTTTTTGCAGAGATTCTATTGCATTTGCCTTAACAACTTCTGGCTGTGTAAAATAGAAAAGCGAGGTTGAAATAACAAAAATGCTAAGCGAAGCTATCAATATGAAAACTCCAAAAACTGTCTTTAATTCTGACATAGTATCTGGAATATACTATGCATAGGTGGTATTTAAAGCTTCTTAACTTAGTGGTGGTGAAGTGGCGCGCCCGACGGAATTTGAATCCGCGACCTCTTGCTTTCATCTCTTCCAATCTTGGATTAGAAGGTTCGCCTAATCATCAAGCGCTCTATTTGCTTAACCAAATTAGTTTCCAAGCTGAGCTACGGGCGCACAGCTCTAATAGAAGAACATAACTTATAAATTTGGATTTTGAAGATGTTTTGTGGTGAAATGAAAATTAGAGAAGCTTTGGAAAGAGATTTGGATTATCTTTTTGAAATAGACAAAAAATCTTACGGCGACGATGGTTGGAGCAAAGAGTTCATGCTGGCGAGGTTTAAGTCGTTTCCAAACGAATTTTTTGTGGCGGAAGAAAATGGAAAACCTACTGGCTTTATTATTTTTGAAATTTTGAGCGGGAATGAAACTCCCGCGGGATTTTCTAATATGAAATTGTATAAGCCTCTAGCAGGAAAATGGATGCACATAATAGGATTTACAACCAAGACAAATTACAAAGATAAAGCAGCCGATTCTAAACTACTTCTGGCAGCAGAAAATATTGGAAAGCGCGAAGGGTGCATAGAAGCATTTGTGCCGCTAAGCAAAAATCATCCTTTTGAAGAGAATGGAGCATTTAAGTTCTGGAAAGAAAATGGTTATAAAAAATCGGGAGAGATAGATTGGACATCCGAAATAGGCAGTTCTGTTAGCTGCTATTTTTACAGAAAGAAATTGTGATTAAATGGACTTCATCAAAATAGAAAAAAAGTGGCAGGCTGCTTGGGAGAAAGCGAAAATATTTGAGTCCAGCGAGAAATCAAAGAAGAAAAAATTTTACTGCCTTGAAATGTTCCCATATCCGTCCGGCTCGGGCCTGCATATGGGGCACACGAAAAATTATGTGATTGGGGATATTTTCAGCCGCTTCAAAAGAATGAAAGGTTTCAATGTTCTTTATCCAATGGGCTATGATGCCTTTGGCTTGCCGGCTGAAAATGCCGCAATAAAAGCCGGAGTTGATCCGGAAAAATACACAAAAGAAATAATAGCAAACTTCATCAAGCAGCAGAAAGCAATTGGGCTTAGCTATGATTGGCCGAGAACAATTGCGACATGCGAGCCTGAATATTACAAATGGAACCAGTTTTTCTTTTTGAAATTTTTTGAGAGAGGCTTGGTCTACAGGAAAAAAGCTGCTGTAAATTGGTGCCCGAAGTGCCAAACTGTTTTGGCAAACGAGCAGGTTCAGGGAGGAGTTTGCTGGAGGCACACTGACACGCAGGTTGAAATAAAACAGCTTGAGCAGTGGTTTGTCAAAACAACAAATTATGCGGATGAGCTGCTTGAGGGAATCAAAGAATTGCAGTGGCCTGAAAGAATTAAAATTATGCAGGAAAATTGGATTGGAAAAAGTTTTGGGACTGAAATTGATTTTGAAATTGCTCATGATAGAGAGAAAAAGAAAATTCTTATTGGAACAAGGAACAAAGCAAAAATTTCTATGATAAAAAACGCTTTCGCAAGTTTTCCTGAAATTGAATTTATTTCTCTTGAGGATTTTCCGAATCTCGATGACTCTGCTTTAAAAGAGGGAAATGATTTCAGGGAAAATTCCCATAAGAAAGCCGAATTCTATTTCAAGAAGACAGGTATTCGGACTATTTCAACAGATCAAATCCAATGGGTGGAAAAATATCCTAAAGAAAATGGATTTATTGTGCATGTAAGAAAATTGGCAAATCCAAACTCTCCGCGCGCTTCTGATGAGGAGGTTGGAAAATGGATAGAAGAATTTGTTGAAAAACATGGAGATTCAAGAGCTAATTTTCATTTTGCTATTTCGTATGCTGATGAGAATGGCATAAAAGATTTTGTCAGCATACAAAAGGAATATATTTTACAGAAGGAAAAGTCAAAAAAATCCAACGATGGATACGCCTTTGATAAATATATGAAGGATTCGAACACTGGGGAGTTTAGAATTGAACAGCCTGAGCATATTGCCTTTAGCAAATTTCATGATTTTGTTAGAGAGGAATTCGTTCCAAGCGTTTTTCCTAATCTTAAGAAATGGCCGATTTTCACAACGCGCCCTGACACAATTTTCGGAGTTACTTTCATGGTTGTTTCTGCGCAGCATCCAAGATTAATGGAACTTGTAACGCAGAAACAGAAAATTGAAGTTGAAAACTTTTTGAAAAAAATAAAATCAACAAGCGAGAAGGAAACCGAAGAATTAAACAAAGAAGGGGCATTTACAGGAAGCTATGCAATAAATCCTGCGACCGGAGAAAAAATTCCAATCTATGCTGGAAATTTTGTGATTGCTGATTATGGCTCTGGAATGGTTATGGCTGTGCCTGCCCATGACCAGAGAGATTTTGAATTTGCGAAGAAGTATGGGCTGCCAATCAAGCGCGTCATCTCTCCAAGCAAACAGAGTTGCATTATTGTTCATGGTTCAAACTCTTCTGAGGCAGCAGCAAAAAAAGGCGCGCTAGAAAATCTGAGGCATTGGAAGCCGTGGTTAAAGAAAAATCTGGAGAAAAACGGAATAAAAACATCTAATGAATTATATCCCGAAGACTGGCTTCCAGATTATGATAAATGGAAAAGTGTTTTTGAAAAAAATACAATCGATGAAAATACCATTCTTGTTGGTCATAGCGCCGGAACTGCATTCTTGCTGCGATGGTTAAGTGAGAATAAGAAAAAGGTTAACAAACTAATATTGGTGGCGCCATCAGTCATTAAAAAGAATGACAAGTACCTGCGGCTAAGCAAATTAAAGGATTTTAGTTATGACTCATCATTGAAAAACTACTTCAATAAATTGGTGGTATTCTATTCAGACAGCGATGCAGAACACATCATAGAAAGTGCAAAACAGATCCATACTAGGCTTGGTGGTGATTTGGTACAAATCAAAGGAAAGGGGCATTTCATCTATGAAGATATGGGTACCGAAGAATTTCCCGAATTGCTTGAGGTAATACTTATTCTCAATGAAGCGTTTACCGGAGATGGAGTTTTAGTAAATTCTGGAAATTTTTCAGGAATGAACAATCGTGAGGCAATCGAAGAAATCACAAAATATTTGGAAAGCAAAAATCTTGGAAAGAAAGTTGTAAATTATAAACTGCGCGACTGGTTGATTTCGCGCCAGAGATATTGGGGCACGCCGATTCCAATAATTTATTGCGGGAAGTGCGGAATTGTCCCTGTGCCTGAAAAAGACTTGCCAATTCTCCTGCCGAAGGATGTGAAGTTTGGGCAAGGAAATCCTTTGCTCACAAGCGAGAAATTTGTGAAAACAAAATGCCCGAAATGCAAATCTCCCGCCAAAAGAGAAACTGACACAATGGACACTTTCTTTGACAGCAGCTGGTATTTTTTGAGATACTGCGACAGCAAAAATTCCAAAGTTCCGTTTGAAAAGAAAAAAGCAGAATACTGGATGCCGGTTGACCAATATATTGGCGGCGCAGAGCACGCGTGCATGCACTTAATCTACGCGAGATTTTTCACAAAAGTTTTGCGGGATATGGGAATGCTGAAATTTGGAGAGCCGTTTCCGAAATTGTTCAACCAAGGAATGCTGCATAAAGATGGATTTGTAATGAGCAAGAGCCGGGGAAATGTTGTGTCCCCAGATGAGGTTTCAAAAAAATACGGAATTGATGCGGCAAGATTTTTCCTAATGTTTGCGGCCGCGCCTGACAGAGACACTGAATGGACTGAGGATGGAATAGAAAGTGGAAGCCGCGTTGTGAGCAAGCTGATTTCCATCGGAAAGAAAAAATTCGGCAGGGATGATTTGAAACTTCTAAATAAATTGCACAGAGCCATAATTTTTGTTGAAGAAAATTTGGAAAAGTTTCAATACAATTTTGCTTTGGTAAAGCTAAGTGATTTGCTTGGCAGATTTGAAAAAGCAGAATACAGCAAAAAATCTTTTGAAACTTTGCTTTTGCTTTTCAGCCCTTTCATGCCTCATATTTGCGAGGAGCTATGGCATAAGATTGGAAACAAAAGTTTTATTTCAGAAGAAATCTGGCCTGCGGCTGAAAAGAAATTTATCAGCGAGGAGCTTGAGCAGCAGGAGAAAGCTCTTGAAAAAACAATAGAAGATGTGAGGCATATTCTGAAAATTGTTGGAAAATCTGCGAAGAAGATTTACATTTATGCAATACCAAAAGAAGTTGAAGTTTACAAAGAAATGTCTAATGATTTGAAAAAAGAATTTTCCTGCGAGGTAAATGTTTTTGCTGTTAATGATCCGAAGAAATATGACCCGGAAAACAAATCCCAAAAGGCAAAGCCAGGCAAGCCTGGGATTTTGGTGGAGTAGAAATTAAGAGTGAAGCATCCACTCAGCAACTGGAGATTCAAAATACTTGTCTCTTGGAACAAAGCCAACTTTTCTGAAAGCTTCTAATGCTGGAATATTTTGCTCGGCAACATAAACAAATACTTCAGATGCTCCTGATTCCTCAAACAAATATTTCGTAATTCCGTGTGCTGTAGATGTGGCATGCCCTCGGTTTCTTTTCTCTGGGTGCGTGAAAAGATTGTAAAGCCTGAAAATTTTGTTCAGTTCCATATTTACATTTATGAAAGAGGCTGCGCCATCATCTTCAAATGAAAAGACCGCAGGATTTTCTCTTGTGCTTCTGATTAAAGCCATTCTTCTTGCGTAGTCTGGATGATGGTGGAACAGCCTATCTGCCATTAAAATTTCGTCATCTGTTAGACTTCTGTAAGCTCTTGTCCTTTGTTTTGGTTCGTAATCAGAAACACTTTGCGCAACAAGCTCTTGTTTTATCAAGCCATCTGTATCTAGAACCTGTTTTGCGACATCAGCATATTGTGCTTGGACCGTGCACCTTAATCCGGGTTCTCTCACCCGTTCCAATAATTCTTTGCAAGCTTCTGAGTCAACTGCCATAACATGAACTCGGTTTCCCAATTCCGGACCCTGCCTCCAATAAGCCAGAACTCCAGTAACTTCCCCGCCTTTTTCTGAAGTGTGAATATCTACATCTCTTCTTCCGGCTAAATAGAGAAGTGGCATGTTAGCATGCTCGTCTCTACGCAAAAATCTCAAAGCCTTCTCGTTAGTCATAATAACTATTGAATAGAAAAGTATTAAAGGCTTTCTATTTTAGATTTTTCTTGAACCATTTTATTGTTTCTTCAAGAAAGATTTTTTTCTCCTTTGGGCTGCCATATAGATTGTGATCTGCGAATGGGACAATCTTTAACTTTTTCGGCTTGTTAGCGGCCTTGAATAAAGCTCTGACATTTTTAATGTCAACATACCTATCTTTCCCGCCGCTGATTATGAAAATCGGCTTCTTTATTTTCTTAATTTCTCTAGTCATGTTGAGCGATTTTATATCTTCTATAAGGAGCTTTCCTATTCTCTGTCTTCTAATATCAGTCGGTGTAAATCTTTTTACTGTCATAAAGCCGGTTTTCTCTAATTCTATTTTCCAATTTTCGCCGCAGTTTCTTGAAAAAACATATTGAGCATGCTTGTCTAATATTATGTATGGGCTTGTTAATTGAAATGCCTTTATTCTTTTATCAGCAAGAAGGATTGTCGGAGTCGCGCCAAAGCTTGTTGAGATTAAGCCTAAATTATTTTTATCTATATTTTGTTTTAGGAAAAAATCAATTGCATATTTTAGGTCATTGACTTCTTGCGCGACTCTGACATCAACATAGTCCCCATCAGACTCTCCATGGCCGCCAAAATCAAAACGAAAAACAGAAAATCCCGCGGAAAATAGTTTCTTTGCAAGAGAGTCATACAGCCCATATTCATGCTTATCTGTGCGGGGCATTAAGCCGTGAACTAAAATTATTGCCGGCGCGCGCTTTTTCTGCGAAGCAATAAGACCGCAGAGCTTCTGGCCTTTAGAATTTCTAAACCAAACTTTCTGCTCCTCCACAAATCTCAGCCCTAAATCTCCTCAGCAACATCCCACTGCTTGAGAAAAGTTTTCTTGAAATCTGTTTTCTTGTTCGCAAACCACTGGCCTGATTTTGAAATGTCAATTCCGTGCATGCTGTCGGAAACAATCATTTGCGGGCGGGCTTTTCCAAATTTAATTTCAACTCCAGCCTCCTGAAGTTTTTTTGCTTTTGAAATGTCAGCCTCGGCTGCAATAATTTTCACAATTGCGCCGCGCAGAGCTGCGCGCTTCAAAGCATCCTGCAGAACAAAATTTTCAAAAAGCTTTGGAGTGCTTACAAGAACTTCTGTCCGTGCAGCATCAATGACAAAAGTTGCGCGCTCCACAAAATCATCTGAGAAATTTTCAACAACTGTCTGCCCTTGCCAGACTCCGTCATTGAACTGTGAGAGCTTTGAGTAAAATCCCTCCAGCTCTGAGAATAATTGTTTCTTCTCCAAGAACTCGGCGGCATAATTTGCGAACAGCCGCGGGAACGGGTTTGAGCTGTGCGAGAGCCAGAAAAGTTTTCTCTTGGGCCCGAAGCCCTCGGACTCCATGCTTTCCACAATTCCTTTTTTCTGCAGGCTGTACAAATATTTGTAAGCATTGGTTACGGAAATTTTCGCTGCCTGGGAAATCTGGTTTGCGTTGAAGCGGTCGCGTCGATTTTTTCTCAGTTGCAAAAGCGCGGAGAGAATTTTTATTTCAAGCTCATCAAACTGGCCGGTTTTTTCCAGAAGGGATGAAATTTGCTCTGTATTCATGTGAAAATAGTAGCAGAGCCAGTTTATATTTTTGATTATAATGGGGATTTTCGATGTGTTTAGAGATTTTCAAAAAACCAATCTGGTATATAAAATATTTACAACCAACTTCACATTTCAAATTTTTCAAATCTTTATAAACATTATTATTCAACTGCTCCCATGCAAAAAGATGACTTCGTGAAAATTTCCTACACTGGAAAGCTGAAAGAGGCGGGGCAGATTTTTGACAAGGCTGAAGGAGTGCAAATAATTGTTGGAGAGGGATTTGTGATTCCGGGAGTTGATGAGGCTTTGCTGGAAATGAAAGTTGGCGAGAAAAAAACTTTTGAGGTTGAGCCTGCAAAAGCTTTCGGGGATAGGAATCCGGATTTGCTGAAGCTTGTGCCAGAATCTGAATTCAGAAAAAGGGACATTGAGCCGCGTGTTGGAATGCCTGTTGATGCGGACAATTTGCGCGGCAGGGTTATTTCAGTTGCGAGCGGAAGAGTTCGCGTGGATTTTAACCATCCGCTTGCCGGAAAAGTTTTGGTTTATGATTTAGAGGTAAAAGAAAAAATTGAAAAGCCTGAGGAAAAAATTTCCGGGCTTGTGAGTTTCTACAGCAAGCTTGAGCCGGAAAAAATTTCTGTTGCGCTCGCTGGGAAGGACGCGGAAATTACAGTGCCGCCTGTTATCCATCCTGCCTACAAAAAAAGAATTGCTGATGAGATTAGAAAATTCTTGGGATTTGAGCGGATAAAGTTCGTGGAAGTTTTTGACAAGGGAACTGGGGAGCAGCAGGGCTCGCTTGGGTAAACCCAAGCTCGCGTAAGTTATGTGTTGAGAAAAATAATTTACAAAAATTTCTAGCAGGTGATTTTTCTTTTTACACAATTTATGGGAAGTTTTTCAAGTAATCGAAATTTCTCAATTATATTTTTTCATATAATTTCTCGCAAATGTTTATAAGAGAGCTGGGGAAATTTTCTTTGTGATTCTAAATGGCAGCGCGCCCAACTCCATCTGAAAAAGGATATGACAAGCCAGAGAGAGCTGGAAGAGCAAGCCAAGATGATGAGGATTTGAGAAAACTTTTGGAAGCGAGAAGGGCTAACATAAAAGTTGTTGGAATCGGGGGCGCGGGCAACAACACAATTTCCAGAATGATGCAGGTCGGAGTTATCGGAGCAGAGGTTGTTGCTGTCAATACAGATGCGCAGGATTTATTGTATACAGATGCGGATAGAAAAGTTTTGGTTGGGAGAGAATTAACAAGAGGGCTTGGGGCAGGGGCGGACCCGCAGATTGGAATGGAAGCTGCGAAAGAAAACAAAGATGATTTGAAAGAGGCATTAGCTGGCGCGGATTTAGTTTTTATTACTTGCGGGCTTGGTGGAGGAACTGGAACTGGAGCGAGCGGAGTTGTTGCAGAGGTTGCGAAAAAAGCCGGAGCAATTACTGTTGGAGTTGTAACTCTTCCTTTCACAATGGAAGGCTCACATAGAATGGACAACGCAAGATTTGGATTTGACCAGCTGCAGAAAAATGCAGACACGCTTATTGTAATTCCAAATGACAAGCTTTTGGAAGTTGTGCCTGATGTTGGAATAATGACTGCATTCAAAGTTGCGGATGAAATTTTAGTTAATGCTGTAAAGGGAATTACTGAATTGATTACAAAACCCGGACTGGTGAATTTGGATTTCGCGGATGTGAGAACTGTAATGAGAGACGGCGGGCTTGCAATGATTGGAATGGGCGAGTCTGACTCTGACAAGCGCGCGCTTGAGGCTGTTGAGAAAGCTTTGAACAATCCTTTGCTTGATGTGGATATTGATGGAGCAACTGGCGCGCTGATAAATGTTTCTGGCGGCTCTGATGTTACAATAAAAGAATGCCAGCAGGTTGTTGAGGCTGTCACAAGAAAATTGGACAAGGATGCGAAAACAATTTGGGGCGCAATGGTGAACAAGGAATTGGGCGATGTGGTTCGGGCAATGATTGTTGTTACTGGAGTTAAGAAGAGTGATATTTTCAACGGGCATGTTTTGCCTTTTGATAAAAAGAAAGCTGCAGAGATTGAGAAGGTTTTGGGAATAGATTTTGTGGAATAATTTTATTTTTCAAGCAAGCTGGCTATTGAAGTTCTGAGATTTTTTATTCTATCTATAATTGTTTTGGACTCTTCAGCAGAAATTTCCTTTCCATAATAATTCACAGAATTTCTGGCTCTTCTTATAAAATCAAATTCATCCCCCTTTGAGCTTTCTTTCATAATTTCTTTTAGGAATGCAGTATAGCACTCGTGGTTATACACTTTGTAGCCTTTCTTGAGAGCAAGAGCTTCGAGCAGTTCTCTTAAAGAGTCGTAAGCAAGAGAGAGCTTTGAAACAGCGGTGACTTCGCTCATTTCTAATTTCATTTCGGATTTCAATTTATTTTCGCTGGACTTGATTAGAGATTTTATCATTCCAAAATCCGGCCTCACGGACTTTGACAAAAGTTTTCCGCAACACTCTTCCCAATCCATTATATCACTATCCTTCCAGCAAGCACGTATCCATTTAGTATGTTGCCTGCGAGCTCTTTGTTTTTTATTTTGCTTGCAGACTCGAACCAGAATATCTGTATTTTTCTTTTCAATTTCTTTTCCAAATCTTTCTGGGGCATTTCTTTTTTACCTGAGAAAACCGCGATATCAATGTCAGAATCCGGCTTGACTTCTGCTTTTGAGAGAGAGCCGAACAAAACTATTGTCGGGCTTGTTAATTTGCTTTCAAGCCTCTCAACAATCGGCTCCAGCTTGTGCGCCCAGTAAATCCTTGAAATATTTATGAAGTCTTGGCTCTCCTTGTTGGCGAAAAAAAATGTGTTGTTTCTTTGAACAGATTTCAGCAGAAGCCCTTCCTTGCTATAAGAGCTGAGGAGCTTTGAAGCTGTCGGCGGGGAAATCTTTTCCAATCTCGCATACTCTCTCACGCCTATCCTCCTGTAGCAGTCCTCAAAGAACGGCGCCAAAGTGTTAAATTTATTTAACATATGTTAAATATTGTTAACAGTTGTTTAAAAAGGCTTATGCGGGTGTATGTAGCCCAGACTTGCTCTCATATTTTTTCAAGCACGCCCGGAGATTTTTATAGAAAAGCAAAAGATAAAAAGGCTTATGGTTTTAGATTTCTTAATGCTTTAATTCTGTTTCGGATTCCGCTGAGCTCTTTTTCAAGTCCATCAAGCTCCTCCTGATATCTTGAACGATTCCAATCCTCATCGGTTTCAAAATTCTTAACAAGCTCGTCCGCACTTTGCCTGCTACCCAGCACAGCACCCCAGCCGGAATCCCTGACAAACGGCCCCCAGCCGGACCTGAGGACCGGCCACCCGCGGCCCCCGAAAACCCAAACGAGAGCACCCGAACCATCAAAAGTTTCTTTCAAATGTTTTAAATTTGCTGGATAATGATGAGTATCTTCACTCGCGCCTGTAACTCCTCTCCAATCAGCTGTAATAATTTTTCCTGAAGTTGGAATATTTACCTGCACGACTTCTGCTTTGCTCGCATCCAAAGTTTCTCCAGAAACTTTAACATCTCCTCTATAAAGAACTGCATTTTTTCCTCTTTCTAATCTGTGGCCTCTTTTTCCTGGAGTTGAATCCATAAATTCTGCCCAAACCCAATATCGTTTCCATAAATCTGCATCTAAATTTCCTATTCTTTCGCGCATCTGCGCTTCTGAAACTTTACCAGAATATAAAAGCCTTTTGTTCATTCCATACGCGAGCAAAGAAGAATAGCCGTCTCCTCTGCCGGCTTTAAGAACATTATATATTTTGTTTAGCAATCTTGAATCATCAACAAGAACAACTCCCTTTGCCGGGTCCTGAACATATTCCTGCACTTCGAATCTGTTCATGTGGAGCAATGCTATGCCTGCTTGAACAGGAAAAGGAACGTCAGGCACTTCAATATAAAATGGTCTTTGCTCTCCCATAACTATCAATTGGTAATGGAAGCAAAGATATTTAAAGCCATCGGCAGGTCTCGCCAAAAGTAAATTTCAGCAAAAACTTTTCCTCTTCCAGTAATCTTTTTAAACATTACTTTCCAAACCATTTCTGATTCTTATGGCAATAAAAATGCTGAACATTTTTATGACACAAAAATCCTGAAGATTTTTATGGATTTCAAATCCTTAGTTTCGCCTGCGAAGTGGAAAGAGAGGCTGAGCCTTTACAGGAGAACAATTGATGTCGCGCGCAAGCCTGACAAGGAAGAGTTCATGAGCGCGGCAAAGATTACTGCGCTGGGAATCGCGCTCTTGGGAGTTGTAGGATTTTTGATTTTCCTTGTGTATGAATTTTCGCTTGGGCAGTTTATTTTAGAAGGGGCGGGAGAATTTGCTGGGGCTGCTGCAGGAGGAGTTTGAAAAACAAATTATGTGCTGGAGAAAAACATTCGCCATAAATACAAAAAATCAAAGTGTGATAAAAAATGATATTCACAATACGCGCGACAGTTGGAAGAGAAAATGCTGTGATGGAAACTATCGCAAGCAAAACAAAAAACATGCAGCTGCCGATAAAATCTATTTTCCATCCGGATGAGCTGAAGGGATATTTGTTTGTAGAGGGGGAATTGCAGGCAATTGAGAAAGCCTCTGGAGGCGTGCCGCATATTCGCGGAATAATAAAAAAAGATGTGCCTTTGATAGAAATCGCAAAATTTCTGCAAACAAGAAAAATTGAAATTAAATTGAACCGCGGGGATGTTGTTGAAGTCATGGGCGGGCCGTTCAAGAATGAGAAAGGAAGAGTCACAAGAGTTGATGAGGCGAAGGGGGAAATTACAATTGAACTTTTGGAGGCAGCGATTCCGATTCCAATTACTGTTGGTTTGGATTCTGTAAGAATTATTTCAACTGCTGAAGGGGAGAAGAAGTAATTTAAAGGTTTCGTGAGATGATTTTATATGCCAAACGTAATCGTCAAAGCTTTAGTGGAAGGAGGCAAGGCAAGTGCAGGTCCGCCTCTTGGGCCAACTTTAGCTCCATTGAAAGTAAATATTGGGCAAGTGATTGCTGCTATCAATGAAAAAACAAAAGAGTTTGCCGGAATTTCTGTTCCTGTTTCTGTTGAAATTAATCCTGCGACAAAGCAGTTCACAATTTCTGTTGGCACTCCGCCGGTTTCGCAATTAATAAAAAAAGAATTGAAGCTGGAGAAATTGGCAAAGACAGCATGGAAAGAGCCGGCTGTCGGAGATTTGAAAATTGAGTCTGCTGTGAAAATCGCAAAATTAAAATTGGATTCTCTCGGGACAAAGAATTTGAAAAAAGCAACAAAGGAAGTTGTAGCAACCTGCGTTAGCTTGGGGGTTAATGTTGAGGGGAAAAATCCGAAGGAAGTCTTAAAAGAGATTGAAACGGGTACGTTTGATTCTAAGTTCTCTTAGAAACATTATTTTCTGAAATATATGCCAGACCGAAAGCTTTATATTGCTTCGGTTCGTTTATTTTTAAGATTAAAATGGCAAAATTGTTTTGGGTGTCGGCTCTTGTAACCCTCGGATTGATAGCTTTGCAGGTTTCCGGCTACCCTACACTTGAGCTTATAGTCGTGTTCCTTCTTTTAGACGTTATAGTCGCGCGCTATTCTGGGGAGAGAGCAATAAGAAATTTCGGAAAACAGGCCGAGGAATATTCAGGCAGATTTTCAGGATTCAAAAATTCTTTGGGGGAAATTGAAAAAGCTGTTAATGAAACGCAGAAAAACATTGGCGAGCTGACTTTTTTTATGCAGGAAACAAAAACAATGCGCGCCACCGAGCAGACAACTCTTGGAACAATACAGGCTGCTCTAGATAGGCATAAGGAAGATTTGAGAATGGATTTCAAGAATGATATGGACAGGATGGCTGGAAAATTTATTGAAATGGAAAATGATTTTCATGATTTCAAGCGCGGGTTTGCTTCTGCAATTGGAGCAATGGATGACAGGTTGAAAATGATTGAGGCACCGAATGGAAATTCGAAGGGGGCGCCGGAAACAATCGCAGAGCAGATTAGCGAAGAATATGCGGAGATTGCGCCTGAGAATCAAAATTAAGCTTATGAAGTCTGGTGTAAATCAGATTTTACGCACTCCCTAGGGAGTAGCCACTGTGGCAAAACTGGTTTTTATGCCTGAAGAAAAAGTTTTGGCAGCTGTAAAAGCTGCGCGGGAAAACTCAAAGCAGAGAAAATTCAAGCAGACGTTTTCTCTTTCAATTAATCTGAAAAATCTTGATATGAAAAAACCGGACAGCAAAATAAAAACCGAAATTATTCTGCCACATGGGTTGAGCGAAGGCTTGAAAGTTGGAATTTTTGCAGATGCTCTTCTGCCTCAGGCAAAAGCGATTGAAGGAGTTTCTGTTATCAGAAGAGATGAAATTGATTCTTACGGAAAAAATAAAAAGGCGATGAAAATTATGGCTGGGCAATGCTGGACTTTTCTTGCTGAAGCTCCTCTCATGCCTAGCGTTGGAAAAGCTTTCGGGCCTGTGCTTGCTGTCAGAAATAAAATGCCAAAGCCAATTCCGCCGCAGCTGCCAAATTTGAAAGGGGCTGTTGATGTCGCGCGGAAAACTGTCAGAGTGGCTTTGAAAGAATCGCCTGTTGTTCAAGTGCCTGTTGGCTCGGAAGATTTTGATGATAATAAAATCGCAGAAAATATTGAAGCTGTTATCAAAGCAATAGAAACTGCCGCACCCAAGGGGAAAGAAAATCTGAGAAATGCTTATCTGAAATTGACTATGGGAAAACCGGTTAAATTGGAACTGAGATGATTTTATGCAAAACAAAAAAGGCCGAGCAAACCCGAATGAGAAAAAAATAAAGCAGGCTGAAATGCTTGCTGAGCTTATTGGGAAATATAAAATCTGCGGAATGCTGAACTTATACAAAATGCCTGCGCGCTCATTCCAGAAAATAAAAAGGGACTTGAGCGAGCGGGCTGTGATAAAAGTCGCAAAGTCCGCTGTGCTTGTGAAAGCTTTGGAAACCGCTGGGAAAAAAGAGCTTGCGAAAATCATTGCGCCCCAGCCTGCGATTATTTTGACAAATGAAAATCCTTTTAAGATTTTCAGGTTTATACAGAAAAACAAAAGCAGGGCTGCTGCGAAGGGCGGAGATGTCGCGCCAGCAGATATTGTTGTGCCAGCAGGACCGACTGACATTCCGCCGGGTCCTGCGATTTCCGCTTTGACAAAAGTTAAAATTTCCGCGCGCGTTGAGGGAGGAAAAATTGCTGTTGCAAAAGATTCTCTTGTTGCGAAAAAAGGAGAAGTGATTTCAGCTGAGCTTGCTTCTGCTTTGTCTATGGTAAAAATTGAGCCAATGGAAATCGGGCTTGATGTTGTCGGAATGCTTGAGGGCTCGGTGCTTTACGGAAAAAATTCGCTGGCTGTTGATGATGAAAAAGTTTTGGCGGATTTAATTTCAGGAGCGAATGCTAGCTTGAACTTATCAGTATTTATTGGCTGGCCCACAAAGCAGAATATTGAATTGCTGCTTGCCAAGGGATTCAGAGAAGCAAAAGGAGTTGGAGTTGACGCGGGGGTTTTGGATTCAGGAATTATTGAGGATCTGCTTGCGAAAGGAAAACTGCAGGCTGATGCGCTTGCGGGGAAAGCTGGAATAAATTAAAAAAATAAAATTTAAAATGAAGAATACAAATCAGAATGTGTGTTAAGAAAAAAATATTTGCGCAGAAATTCGTATGCCGAAAATTTCTTTTCCGACACATAATTTAAGGGAAGCTCTTCATTTAATAAAAAATAATATTCACCAAAAATAAAAAAATGGAGTTGAAAAAAATGGAACTAATATACAGCGCTTTGCTGCTGCACGCGACAAAGCAGCCTGTCAATGAGGAAAATGTTTCAAAAGTTTTGACAGCTGCTGGTGCGCCTGCTGAAGTTGCAAAAGTAAAGGCATTAGTTGCGGCACTGGATGGAGTCAATATAGATGAGGCCATTGCAAAAGCTGCGATGCCTGTTGCAGTTGCTGCTGCACCAGCTGCGCAAGCAGAGAAGAAAGAGGAAAAGAAAGAAGAAGACACAGCGAAGAAAGCAGAGGAAGCTGCTGCTGGACTCGGCGCGCTTTTCGGTTGAGATGAATTAAATTTTATTTTTCATCTATGAGACCGGCGCGGCTAGTCTTGCATATTTCTATTCAGAATCATATTTGAAGTGGCATTTCGCGCAAAGAAATTTGAAATATTCTTCTATCGGCAGATGATTTTCTATAATCATTTTTTCGGTGTTTTCGAGGTTGATTTTTATTTTAGTTTTTTCAGCATCTGTAAAAAATTTCTTCAAATTATTTTCTATAATTTTCTTTCTATCTTTCCCTTTTATGTGGGCAGCTTCCAACTCGCATTTTTCTCCGCATATTTGGCAGATACTATTTAGTTCTTTTTTCTTCTTCTTTGTTAGATATTGAATTGCGTTTCTTATTCTTGGTCCAATAAACTTATGAAACTCTTCAATACTACCAATAAACTCAGCCATGAACATTTTCAGATAATCAATATTATAAACCTTTTTAATTCTACCAAATATCTTATCTCATGCCCATCGCCAAAAAAGAACTCCTCGCGCAATTCCAGCAAAACTGGAAAAAATATTGGGATTTGCAAACTCTGAAAGATTTGGATTTCAAGCGCCAGCAGTGCAAAAGCTGCAGGAAGTTTTTCTGGGCGCAAATCCAGCAGGAGAAATGCAATGATGCGAGCTGCAGGGAATATGAATTTCTAGGAAAGCCGATAACAAAAAAGAAATTTGATTATTTTTCCGCGTGGAAAAGCGCGCGGGATTTTTTTGTGAAGAACGGGCACGCCGAGCTTGAGAGATATCCGACAATCTGCAGGTGGTTCCCGCTTTATTTCACAATCGCGGGCATTGTGGATTTTTACAGAATGAGCGGAAGCAAATTTGTTTTTGAGTTTCCAAAAAATCCCGCGACTGTTCTGCAACCTTCTCTACGCTTCAATGATATTCCGCAGGTTGGAGTTTCCGGAAGGCATTGGACTTGCCATTCGCACATTGAGCAGGCGAGCATCTGGGATGGAAAAAAAGGATACTGGAAAGAAAAATGCATTGAGCTGGATTTTGATTTGCTCACAAAAGTTTTTGGAATAAAACCTGAAAAAATAAATTTCATTGAGGACGCATGGCTTGGGGCGGGCGCGTTTGGTTATTCTCTTGAATATCATGTTGCTGGAATTGAATTGGGCAATGCGGTTTTCACAGAATTCGCTGGAACGCCTGACAAATTTGAAACCATGAAAGAAAAAATCATTGACATGGGAGCCGGGCTGGAAAGATTTGTATGGGTTTCGCAGGGAACTCCGACAAGCTATGATGCTGTGCTCGGGCCTGTGTTGAAAAAATTTATCAAACAGGGAAATGTTCAGTATGATGAAAAATTCTTTTTGCAGTATGCGAGAATGGCAGGAGCTTTGAATGTTGATGAGGCGCCGAATGTTGAAGCTTTGCGCGCGGAGATTGCAAGAAAACTCGGAGTGAGCAAGATTGAGCTTGAGGAAAAGATTGAGCCTATTCAGGCCATCTATGCGATTGCAGACCACTCGCGCTGCCTGCTTTTCGCGCTTGCAGATGGGGGAATTCCTAGCAATGTCGGCGGCGGATATAATCTGCGCGTGATTTTGAGGAGGGCTTTGGGATTCATTGATAAATATAAATTTCCGTTTGATGTTGTTGATTTCTCTAGAGATGTTGCGAAATTTTTCAAGCTACAGCATCCCGAGCTTCTGAAAAACATGGAGAGGTTTGAGGAGATTATCAGAGTTGAAGAAAAGAGATACAGGGGCGGGATGGAAAGAATAAAGAAAACTGTTTCTAGTATGATTGAGAAAAATGAAAATTTTTCCGAGGAAAAGATTATTGAGCTTTATGATTCTCATGGGATTACGCCAGAAATTCTTACTGAAGTTGCAGGGCAGCGCGGGATAAAGCTGGACATCCCAATGGACTTGTATGCTCGCGTGACTGCAAAGCATGAGAAAGAAATTCCGGAGAAAAAAGATTTTGGATTTTCTGTTGAGGGCCTGCCTGAAACACGGACACTTTATTATGAGGACATGAAAGTTAAAAAATTCTCCGGGAAAGTTATTGGATTTTTCAACGGAAAATTTGTTGTGCTGGACAAAACTTTATTTTACCCGCGCGGCGGAGGGCAGGAGCCCGACCATGGAACTTTAGGTGGGAAAAAGGTTTTGGATGCGGAAAAAATTGAAGGGGTTATTGCGCACCATGTAGATGGAGGAAATTTCAAAATCGGGGAAAATGTTTCCGGGGAGATTGACTGGGACAGGAGATACCAGATAACTCTGCACCATGATGCGACTCATGTGATTAACGGAGCGTGCAGAAAAATTTTGGGGCCTTGGCTCTGGCAGGCGGGCTCAAAAAAAGATTCCGACAAAGCGCATATTGACATGACGCACTATGAAGCTCTCACGCCAGAACAGGCTGAAAAAATAGAAGAGCTTGCGAATTCTGTCTGCGAGAAAAATTTGAAAATTATTAAAAAAATTTACCCGCGGCAGGAGGCTGAAAAGAAATTCGGGTTTGGAATTTACCAAGGGGCTGCTGTACCTTCCGCTGAACTGAGAATTGTGGATATCGGAGGGTTTGATATTGAAGCCTGTGGTGGAACTCATGGGGACGATACAAAAGATATTTCGCCTATTATAATTACAAAAGTTGAGAGGCCGGCTGACGGAACGATTAGATTAACTTACAAAGCTGGGCCAGCTGCTAGAAAGTATTTGGAAGTTGTTGAGAAAAATTTGGAAGAGGCTGCTGGAATTTTGAAAGTGAAAAGAGAAAAAATTCCTGCGGCTGCCGAAAAGCTTGTGGCCGAGTGGAAAGAGAAAAGAAAAGAACTTGAGCAGATGCAGAGAAAAATTGCCCAGAGCTCTGCGGAAAAAATGGAGTTTGAAAATTTGCGTGGGCTGCGCATGCTCGTGAGAGAAATTTTTGGAGCAGACCCGAAGCAGTTACAGGAAATTTCTCTGAAGCTTTCTGGAGCTGATACTGTGATTGTTTTGTTCGGAACAACAAAAGAAAAAGTTTTTGTTTTCGGCTCTGCTGGCGCCACTGCGGTGAAAGCTGGAATTAATGTTGAGAAAATTGTTGCTGAAGCTTGCAAAGAGCTTGGCGGGAGAGGTGGTGGAAGAGAAGGATTGGCGCAAGGAAATGGAATTGCAACAGATAAGGTTAAAAGCCTTTGCAGCAAAATAATTGAAGGATTGAAATGACAGAATATGAAAATGACAGTGTTGGCTACAGTATTGAAGATGGTATTGTTACTTTCTGGGGCCCTGATAGCGGAAATATTTTTTATAGAAACACAATAACAGAGCAGCCTGTGCAAACTTACAGAGACTACACAAAAGATGGCGAGTCTGTCACGATACAATTTGTTCCTGGCTCCGAACTGGGCTATGGAGTTTTAGGCAGGTCTTTGCCAGAAGAAAATTTCGCGCAGGTTGATTATTCTTTGATTGGAGAGGCGCGCGAGCTTGTTTTGAAACATGAGCTTTGCCACATAGAATATCCAGACTGGAGCGAGTTGCGAGTGAGAGAAGCAACTGATACTTTGGAACCGAGCGAGGTTTTAAAAAAGAGTAAATTGAAGTGATAAATTTATGAAAGATTTACGTGCAAATGAAAAAATCCTGCGAAAGGCTGCAGAAGTTTTGAACACAGAGCCAGAGCAGGTGCCGGCTGTTATTAGAAAATTTCAGAAGGAAATTGAAGAGGCTGAAAGGGAAATCAAAAAATTAAATGGTTAGAGCTCATTCCGCCAGATGTCCGCCGATTGCCCCGCCACCTACAAATGGAACTTCTGGCTGAACTGGAGCCTCAACCGGAGCTGAAACTTTTTCAGGCGGTTTTGATTCTTCTATTTGTGTTGCTGAAAGTCCGAGAAGTCTTGCTATGAAAGTAATTATTGAACGCAGAAGTTTTTCAACTGTGTTTACCTGCTGGCCTGTTTCTCTGGAAATCTCTTTTGTCTCGCTGATTTCTTTTCTTATCTGTTCGAGCTTTTGTAACATTTCATCCTGGCTTGATTGCTGTGGACCGCATTGCTCTTTCTCGCAGGTCTTTAGGCAGTTTTCCACAACATCTATTCCAACACCAGAAGAAATTGTTTTGCACTTTGAAATGCACTCTTTGTCAAATATTTTTGTGCATGTAGGAACTGAGCAGGATTTTTGGAAGCAGCCAGGACCGCAGGAAACTGCCTGGCAGAATTCGTCCCCTTCAATCGGCGTTGGCCGGAATTCCCTGTACTCGTATCCTTTTTCATATTTCACTTCAAGAATCTGTGTTGAATTTGAAGCTGCATATCGCGGGCTTTGCGCAGAGAGCTCCAAAACATATTTTCCTTCTGGACAGTCTGGGAGAGAAATGAATTGATTTGAATTGTATCTCTTAGTATTGTAATCCCAATAATATTCTGTTTTTTTCACACAGCCCTGCGCATCCAGCGGATGCAGATAACCGGAAAGTTTTACATTTTGGTCAGCGGCTTTTCCCAATTCATCTGTCAGCTCTGCGTAAAGCTGTATGTCAGCACCATTGCTTACCGACTTCACGCGCGCGCCGCTTTCAATATTTATTTTCTGCAAAACAACTTGGAATTCTTTTTCAATTGAAACTTCTTCATATCCTTTCGCACCAACTTTAAGCCTTAAAACATAAGTTCCGACTGGGCATGTTTCCTGCAACCAAATTTCATCAATGAAATATTTTTGTATAAATTGCCCCTGATAAAATATCGGGCCCTGCGGATTTGCGTATTGCTTGCACTGTTTTATTGAACTCACATATGGTGGGTAATCGCCTGGCAGTTCCCTTGTTTCTTGTGAAAGAGGAAATACTTCTCCATTAACATAAGCGTCCGGAAGGACTTCGCCTGTGGGTGATGTAACCAGCATTTTCAGGAACATTCTGTCTCCAGGCTTGTAGGATGTTTTATCAAATTCTATCTTGATAGTTATTTTATCGCGCGTGATCTTCAGAACTTTTTCAAATGTTATTTTGTCCGGATATTTTTCCACTTTTACTTTAAGCTTGTATTCGCCTGAAGAATACCAATCCTCTATTTTTCTTTGGTCAAATTCATAAACTCCGTTTGAATATGTCGTTGTGAAAAACTGAACTTGCGTTCCTTCTGGGCTGACTAGCTGCGCTTCTACATAAGCATCTTTCAGCTCTACGCCAGACTGGTCAATGACTTTTATTTTTCCACGGATGTAATCTCCTGCCTTGAGGTCTGTTTTTTCTAGAGCTATATCAGCGGAAATCGCGCGCTTTTGTATTGTTACTGAAGCTGAAGCAGAGGCTTCCTGCTCTTTCCACTTTACCTTCGCATTAAATGTTAAAGTTTTCCCGACATCCTCAACTTTCGCATAGTAGTCGTACCTGTATTCATCGCCGCTTGCGTATGGGTAAGCGATTTGAACCAGAGCTCCGGTTTCATCTCGTATGTCCGCCGTCCATGAGGGTTGGATTTTATTTCCGTTTTGGTCAGTTGCTGTTATTATAAATGAAATCTTATCGTTTCCGTAATATATTTCTTTTTCAGGCTTCGCTGTTATTTTTAGTGTGGGCTTTTCAACTGTGAAAGTTTTCGTCAAGGAAACGGAGGGGTAGTTTGTTTTCGAAGCTTTCATTTCAATTGTGTAATCTCCCAAATAACTTTCTGAAAGCCACGCAGTCGCCTTATAGCAATCGCATAGGTAGGAATAAGATGGGTAAAGATAATTTTTAACAACTCCGTCCTTTTTTATTGTTCCGGAAACAGAAGCGTCCGTGACAAGCTTTCCGGTTTCATCTTTTACCGTAAGCTTGAGCTCCATGCTTTCCTGCGGGAATGTTTTTTCTTTCACTCCAGTTAAATCAGCTGTTAATTGTTTTGCTGTTGTTGTGGTTGTTGTAACACCCGCTGTTGTTGTGGTTGTTGATGCGATGGTTGTGGTTGTTGCCTGCAAGCAAACTCCATCAGAGCACCCAGCACTGCCACAATTTACTCCTGCTACAGAAAGCATTCCAGTTGAAGATTCACAATAAGCTTCGTTTAGTTGGGCCGAAGTTACGCAAAGATCATTGATAGTTTGATAGGATCTTATTGTCGCTCCTCTATAATTTCCAGAGCCGGTTCCTTTTACATAAATGCTGTTTCCGCCATCAGAATCCGTGCAGGCTTGGAGTGTTGTTGCGCACGCTGTTGAGGAGTAAGAGTTCCAGCAACAATATCCTGAAGTTTCAGTTATGTAACCGTTTGCATTTCCTCTGTTGCATGTGCAGCCTGCTGCAGGTATTGCTCCCTGTGAACAGCTTGCTCCAGCACTTGTGCAGTCGCTCGCGCAATTTTGTTTGGTTTCATAAAAATCGCAATAGCCGTTGCCACATGAAGATTGTGTTGTGGTTGTCTGCGCGAGAGAAATTGATGTTAATAAAAGAAACATTAAAGCTATTCCAATATAAAGCTTTCTCATAAAAATCTTTTGTTTTGCCTATTTAAAAAACAATATTTTTAAGCGGTTGTGGTTGTTGCTAAAATTGTTGCATTTGTAGCGTTGCTCGCATTCGGTATTACAATTGTATCAGCATACTGCGAGCCTTTTCCAACAAGTTTGCTGAGTAAGTCCACAAGTCCATTAATCATATCCATTCCTTTGCTAACGAGCGCAATTCCTTTTTCCAGAATTTTACCCTGTGCAATTAAGTCAATAAGATAGCTTACATTATCAATAATTTTTGAAGCAAGCGCCGCGCCCTTTTCTGCCAAGAGCGAGCCCGCCTGCACGCACGCGCCATTTACGCAACCCGATGTACAGTTTGCAACAAATATGGAAACATTTGTGTCAGAGCAATAAAATTCATTTAGAGTTTGGTTATTCAGACAGCCGTCAATGCTTATTTTCCCTTCGGGATCCTTGACTGTGCCAAGCTGATAAATTGAGATTCCATCATCGCTATCATTGCAGCCTGGCAAAGTTGATTGTGTTGTTTTATATGGATAGAATGTTGTTGTGGTGTAAAAAGTTGTTGTGGGCGCGAGAGTTGTAGTTGTGATTTTTGTTGTGGTTGTTGCTCTATCCTCTACGGATGGCTCCGGTTTTTCACAAAGAAATGGCTCACCCGAAAGAGCAGAATGATAGTAATATTTTACGTTGTTGTAAAACAAAACAACTCTGTAGCCGGGCACGATAGCTTGTGAATAACCAAAACCTTCTTTTGGGCAGCCGATAGCACTATCGCCCCATGTTACTTTCTGCGCGCTTTCTATTTTTATTTCACCTACAGAAATGTTAAGCCTTTTTGCTAAATCAGATAAGGCTTGCGATTTCACTTGCTCCAAAGTTAGTGTAGGTTTAGTTGTCGTAGTTGTTGCTGCTGCAGAATATTTTACGCAAATTCTCCAAGCCCTGTAATTTTCTGTTTCATTAAAATGGATTTCCTTGAACGCGCCAGTGTTTTCAAATCCTGTTGGGCACACATCAGGCTCAGCAAAAGAGCCTGTTTGCTCTTTGAAAATTGTTGTTGCATTTTCAATATTTCCTTTCACACAGAGCCTAAAAACATTTTGAGTCCAGTTGCCTTCGGAAAAATCCCGCTTCTCATCAAGCAAACCGATTTCAACTAAACCCACACCACAAACAGCGGGCGCGCATTTTTTTGTTTCATTGCTTATTTTGCTTGAGCATTTGAAGGCTTTGATTTCATCTGCATTAGCAATGCAAAATTTTTGGTGGATAAATGTTTCTGTTCCATTCAACAAATATTTGTCAGAAATTACAGTTGTGCTTGCTGTGTAAAATTTTAAGCTACACTCGCTTGGCCAGCAATTTGTTGAAGAGTCTGTGCCGTTTGTCTGCAATTTTAATTTAACTTCGCCTTTTGAACCAAGAGAAATTTTTTCATCGCCGCAAATTGCAGCGGTCTGGGCAAGGGCGGGAGCGGCTAAGAAAATGAATAAAAGAAAAATTGCCAAGAGTTTTTTCATAAATAAATCTGGTTTTCCCGATTTAAAAACCTAAAAATATACAGTGGGCTTTTTGGAAAACTTCGCGCGCCAAAAATAAATTATTTCAGATTAAATATTGATTTCAGCAAAGCAATTAAATCTTGAATTAATTTCGCAAGCGGGGAAACGCACGCGCCGTCATTGCAGCCGTTCGCGCAAGTTGTTTCATGCATTGAAACTTCTCCGTCTTTGCAGTAATATTCTGTTAAATTATTTTCCGCGCAAGCATCCTCGGAAATTTTTCCATCTTTATCTGTTGCAAATCCATGAGAGTAGATTGAAATTCCTCCATCGTTGTCAGAGCATTGTGTTTGTTTTTTTCCTGCTGTTGGAGTTTCTGGAGAAGCAGGAGTTCCGCACGGCCTTGAGGATTCGCATCCGTTGACAGAATTTCCATCGCAGTCATAGTATCTTGGATTGCAAAAATTAATTACGCAGAGTCCGTTGGAATAAACCCCCATTCCGTTTGGAACCGGGCAAGTATTTGAAATTGTTGCGTTTGAAAAAATATTTGTTGTTGTGGTTAAGTATTGAGTTGTTGCAGTTGCGTTTCCTTGGTCGCCTCGCTGAGGAGATGTTTGCGCTGGAGTTAATGGAGCTGTTGTTGCAGTTTGATTTGAAGTTGCGTTTGTTGCATTGCTCATCGCAGTTGTAGTTGTTTGCGAAAAGGTTGTTGTGGTCGGGCATGGACCCGGAGAAATCTGAGATGCACTTGAACCGCTGCCGCAACAGACTCCTGGATCATAACCGCTCCAAGTATAATAGGCGCCACCATAAACACCAGAACCGCAGATGCATCTTGTAGTTATTTGTGCGTTTGCTGCGCATGCGCTGGGAGGGGTTCCTGCTATGCATGCATAAACACCGCCGCCAGCTGTTGTGAAATCACAAATTTTATTTGAAGATGAACAGTCTTCTTTAACTGCCTGAACACTCGTAGTAAAAATGCAAGTTCCAGATTGGCATGTCGGAGCTACTTTGTATTGCTCAACTTTTAAACCTGTGGAATCGCAGAATGTTGCTCCTGCCCAAGTGGTGCCTGTTATTGCGCAATCAGAATCAGCCGAGCAGCCTGCAGTTGTTGTGGTAGTAGTCGGGGCAGCGGCTAATGTTATTGTGCCATCGCTGTAATCATAAACATCTGCAATTGAAGCACCCCCGCAATCATTCCTGTTTGCTTTTGCGCTGCAAGTTCCGATTTTTAGTTTGTAAGTGCCGGCGTTTACATTGGTTGGGATTGTCCAGCTTGTTGTTCCGGGATTGCCAACAACATTGACTAAATTTGTAATTGAATCTCCGTAACCATAGCCGCCTGCGGCGTTTGTTAAATCTAAATAAACATAACTGACATTAGATGATGTCCATGAAATTGTAACTGTTGAGCCAATTGTCCAAGTTTCCCCGCCGTTTGGAGAAGTTACTGTAATTGATTGCGCAGCAAATGCTGGGAAAGAAAAAAATAAAAGCTGGGCTAAAGCAAGAAATAAAACAGATTTTCCTGAGAGGCACATGAAAAGTTATCTTAAAGCCTATTTAAAAACTTAAGCGCACCCTGCGGGCTTTGCTGTAAACTGCACACAGACCTTTTGCAAAAGCTCTGCGCTTGTTGGCGCGCTTTCAATTCTATCCGAGCCTTTTCCCAAAATTATAATTGTCGGAAACTTTTCCAAGCTATTGCTTTGAATTTCGCTGTAGAAATATTTTGTGTCTATATTTTCAACAACAATATTTGAACCCAGCTTTGAGAAGAGTTTTAGAACTTCAGATTTTGCCTCACCACAGCTGTCGCAGTTTTCTGATGTGTAAATTTTCATAATGACTTTTCCGCGGGAAATCAGATTTTGCTCATCGCTTCCGGAAAGCGGCTGGTCGTAAATCGGCTGCTCTTCTCCGCTGGTTGTGCCGCCTCCTGTAAGCGAGGAAATTATTGCAAACGCAAAACCGCTGAATACAAATGAAACTAAAATAAAAAGCGCGATAATTTGTTTTTTCTTTTGGTCCATTTCAATCACCCAAAATTTTGGCTGCTAGGGATTTAAGCTCTTTCAGTTTTTTAAAGTTTATATGGGTCAGGCTGCGAAGTTTTTCAATTTCAATTGAGTCAATGTCTTTCAGCAACATTAATCCGGCATCTCCAAAGCGCTGTTCATCCTCTTCACTTAAATTCGCAAGCAAAGTTATTGGATAAAGTTTTTTGCTTTCAATTAAAAACTGCAGGCTTTCGGTTTTTGGGTAGTGCCAGCCCACAAGCTTGAGCCCAGCAAAATTTGCATATTTAATTGCATCACTGGAAAATTTTGTGTTGCTCACAAGCCACATTCCGGAAAATTCTTTTGTGCGTGCGCTTATATCCAGAAAGCGCGCCCATGTGTACATTGCCTCGTGCAGGCCTGTGAAAATTCCGGGAGCGTTGTGGTATTTTGCCTCAATCAGAAATTTCTTCCCGTCCTTTTCTGCAAGAACATCAATTTCGTGCATCACTCCTGAAGCTCCTCGGACAAACTGATCTGTCTGAAAAGAATAGCCGTGGTTGAAAAGAATTTCCCCGAAAAAAGTTTCAAAGCCAAATCCCGCCGGCCCAAGCCTTAACAAAGCTCCGGATAAATCATAGCGGCTGGCTGCTGCTGTGTTTTCTTTTTTCAAAAGCGAGAGAACCAATTTTAAAATTTCTCTTGTGGAAATTCCATTGTAAATTTTTTTCTCTATTTCAGAGGAAATTTTTTCTGCTGTCTGTTTGGAAGCGCCTGCGCGCATGCAGGTGCGCAGGATTTTTTCTCGGTTGAAAGGCTCGGTGCTGCCTGAGGATTTGGTTACTAATATCATAGAAATTGCTTGTATAGAGCTAAATAAAAATCTGCTAATCATTCAATTGTTTCCAGAAACTTCTTTGCTATATCGGCGACATTTTCATCGTCGTGAATACCTGTCCATGGGTCTGATTTAGAAACAATATTTACAACAATAATATTCGCGCCGTTGAAAATCGCGCTTCTTGCTTCCCGCAAATCAACACCGCCTGCGGCAGAAATCAAAACATCATACTTGCTCCTTATTTTATTAATATGTTTGTATTTGATCACTTTGCCGCGAGTTGTTTCCTCATCTCTGCCTTTGTGTAGTATAACTACTATTGGCGATTTTTTTAATTTCAATAAAACTTTCAGGGGCTCCTCGACTCCAATCATATCAACCATAGAATCCAAGCCCAATTCCTCGCATTTTTCTATAAATAAATTCAATGTTTCAACAGAAGCGCTGCCTAAAACAGTAGCAGCTGTTGCTCCTGCTTTCTGAGCAAGCTCAACTTCTTCAGCTGCGCCGTCCATAGTTTTCAAATCAGCTACAACATTTCCCCCCCATAAACTTTTTATTTGGCTTATTCCGCGAAAACCTTCTCTTTTGATAAATGGAGTTCCAGCTTCTATCAAAATTCTGTCACTCTTTTCTATTAGTGGAAGTATTCTATAAACAGAACTCAAATCATCATTAAAAGCAATTTGCAGATATCTTGTTTTGGTATCAAGCATAAGCTCCCCTACTTATTGATGAGCTTTTTTGCAATTTCTCCCATGTCAGAAGGTAAGAATAAAACTATTTTTTCAGATGGATCGGCTGCTATGTCTCTTATTGTTTGTAAAGTTCTCAAATGAATGGCTGCTGGGTTTTTGGAAAGCGTTTCAGCTGCTTTTTTTAAGTTCTCCGAGGCTTTCAGCTCTCCTTCTGCAGCAATTATTACAGCTCTTTTTTCTCTCTCGGCTTCCGCTTGCTTCGCCATTGCTCTTTTCATTTCTGCAGGCAGTTCCATTTCTTGTATTTTTATTGATTCTATGTTAATACCCCAACCAGAAGTTTCTGAATCAACAATTGCTTTTATGTTTGTAGCAATTTTTTCCCTTTCTGTGAGAGCAGAATCAAGTTCGGCATTTCCTATAACATCTCTCAAAGCTGCTTGTGTAAACTGCTTTACAGCGAATTCGAAATCTTCAATTTTTATAATCACATCTTCCGGTCTTTCAACTTTGAAATAAACAACCGCATTTGCCAAAAGCGGGATGTTGTCTTTTGTCATGACTTCCTGGCGCGGGATTTCTGCTGTTTTTATTCTCATGTCAACTTTTCTCATTGTTTGAATTATTGGTATTATGAAATTAAGTCCTGGATTTAGAACGTGGCTATATTTCCCTAAAGTAAAAATCACTCCTCGCTCATATTGGTAGATGAGCCTGATTGCAGAACTAAGAATTATCAATGCTATTACAAAACCAATAATTTCGAAAACCATGAGCTCATCTGAAATACTAAGACAGAACGTATTTATAAAACTTCATGTTTACATTCAGCACGTCACATGGAAAACAGCAGCAACTTTTCTTCCGCGGCCGAGCTTGTTGAATTCCTGAACAGCCTGCGGAGTTGGCTTGGAAATTATTTCAACACCCTCGAGCTGGCAGGCAACAATTCCATCAGCATCAACTTTCATTAGTCCCGAGTTTCCTGTGCCGATTACAATCACGTTTGGCTCGTGCATCAGCAAATCTGAGATTTCATTTTTAGAAACTGTGTGGGTTCTTTCCCTTTCCCTGATTTCGCCGGATGGCAAAATCTGCAAATCTCTGTCAAATTTTTTCCCGTCAATTATCATTGAACCGAAATAGGAGCTGTCTATTTTTGCCATGGAACTCAAAATAGATTTACGCTTATAATTTAAATATGTTATGGACAAATAGTCGTTGATTGCAATAGCCCCGTCGTCTAGTGGCCAAATTTTCAGGCTATGGATAACTGGCTCTGATCTCAGAAGAGAAACCAGTTGACATCTGTTCGAATCAGATCGGGGCTACCAACTTTTTTATTTTTCTCTTATGTTTTCGCGCATAGAAATGTTTATAAGTCAATTTACTCATGGTTTTGAATTGTGTTTTGCTCTCGCGAGAAATTTCTGCCATTAGAGTGGCTCAGCTAAAAATATGTTTTGGAAAATCGCGCGCGGGCGCATCTGCTCTGAGAATTTTTGTGTGATAATATGGCTGAAGCAATGCTGCAACTTGGTTCAATGAATTTTTCGGAAAAAGGCTTGAGGCTAAAAAGAAAATTCACAAAAGAAAATGTCCACCCATATGATGAAATTTCCTGGGAAAAAAGAGATGCAATTATAAAAAATGAGCGGGGGGAAATTGTTTTTGAGCAGCGCGGAGTTGAGATTCCGGCAGAGTGGTCGCAGAATTCGACAAATATTGTTGTTTCAAAATATTTTCGTGGGAAGCTCGGGGCTCCCGAAAGGGAGACTTCTGCAAGGCAAATGATTGACAGGGTTGTGAAAACTATTGGAAGTTGGGGACGCGCAGGCGGATATTTTGCAAATGAGGAGTCTGCGAAAATTTTTGAAGGTGAGCTCGCGTACATGCTTGTTAACCAAATGTTTTCTTTTAATAGCCCGGTTTGGTTTAATGTTGGTGTTGATGCAAGTCCACAGACGAGCGCGTGCTTTATTTTGGACATCAAAGATACAATGCAGGATATTTTGCGATGGTATGCAACCGAGGGAATGATTTTTAAATTCGGCTCGGGCTCGGGAATAAATATTTCGCCGCTCAGAGGCTCGAAAGAATTTTTAGCTGGTGGGGGGAATTCTTCCGGACCTGTTGCTTACATGAAAGCTGCGGATGTCTCTGCGGGGACAATTAAATCTGGTGGGAAAACGCGAAGGGCGGCAAAAATGGTAATTCTAAACTCAGATCATCCGGATATTGTTGAATTCATAAATTGTAAAGCAACAGAAGAGAAAAAAGCTTGGGCGCTTATTGATGCTGGGTATGATGGGGGTTTCAATGTTCCGGGCGGGGCGTATGATTCTGTTTTTTTCCAGAATGCAAATCATTCTGTGCGTGCGACAGATGAATTTATGAAAGCAGTTGAGCGAGATGATTCTTGGCAGACAAAATTTGTGAAAAGCGGCGCGCCTGCTGAAACTTACAAGTCACGCGAACTTATAAAAATGATTGCAGAGGCTGTGTGGGTTTGCGGGGATCCTGGAATGCAGTTTGATACAACTGTAAATATGTGGCACACATGCAAAGCAAGCGGAAGAATTAATGGAAGCAATCCATGCAGTGAATATATGTTTATCGATAACACCTCCTGCAATTTAGCGAGCATAAATTTAATGAAATTCAAGAATACTGAAAATGGAATAGATATTGAAAAATTTGAGCACGCCGTTGATTTGATAATTACTGCCATGGAAGTTTTAGTTTCAAACTCAAGCTATCCAACTGAGGAGATTACAAAAAATAGCAGAAACTTCAGACCTTTAGGTTTCGGCTATGCGAATCTAGGAGCACTTCTAATGAGCCGCGGGCTTGCGTACGACAGCGAGGAAGGGAGAAATTTTTCTGCTGCAATAACTTCTCTGCTTTGCGGCAGAGCTTATTTGCAGTCTTCTGCTCTGGCAAAAACTGTCGGGCCTTTCAATTTCTATAGGGAAAATGAAAAATCTTTTTTGGAAGTTATTGGAATGCATACAGAGGCTGCGCAGAAAATTTATCAAAATGGAGTGCCGGAAAATTTGCTTGCGGAAGCGAAAAATGTTTGGGCTTCTGCACTTGAGCATGGAAAAGAATTTGGATTTAGAAATTCACAGGCATCTGTTTTGGCTCCGACTGGAACAATTGGCTTTATGATGGACTGCGACACAACAGGAGTTGAGCCGGACATTGCGCTTGTGAAATACAAACGCTTGGTTGGCGGGGGAATGATGAAAATTGTGAATAGAACCGTGCCTGAGGCTTTGGAAAATTTGGGATACAATGAGGAGCAGAGAAAACAAATTTTGGATTATATTGAAAAGAATGACACAATTGAGGGCGCGCCATTTTTGCGTGAGGAGGATTTGAAAGTTTTTGACTGCGCGTTCAAGCCTGCAAATGGCAAGAGAGCAATTCATTATATGGGCCATGTGAAAATGATGGCTGCGGTTCAGCCTTTTTTGAGCGGGGCGATTAGCAAAACTGTAAATATGCCAGCAGAAGCAACGCCTGAAGAAATCGCAGAAACTTATTTGGCTGCTTGGAAAATGGGATTGAAAGCAATTGCAATTTACAGAGATGGCTCAAAGAGAACTCAGCCGCTTTCAACAAAACTTGAGAAAAAAGAATTCAAAGCAAACAAAAGAAAACTTCCGGACGAGCGGCAGTCTGTAACTCATAAGTTCAATATCAATGGGCATGAGGGATATATTACTGTGGGCTTGTATGAGGATGGGCAGCCCGGAGAGCTTTTTATAAAAATGTCAAAACAGGGCAGCACGATTTCCGGAATAATGGATTCGTTTGCGCTCGCGATTTCAATGGCCCTGCAATATGGTGTTCCTCTTAAAGAATTGGTTGGAAAATTTATTCACACGCGATTTGAGCCTTCTGGAATTACTGATAATAAAGATATAAAATTTGCGCGCTCTGTAATGGATTATATTTTCACTTGGATGGCTCTAAAATATTTGAACTCAGAAGATCAGGAAGAGTTTGGGGTGAAAAGTTTTCAGAAAACTTTGGTTGGGATTTCTACAGAGAAAGAAAAGAAGAAAGATGAGAAGGGATTTACAATTGACTTGCAGGAGGATTCGCCGCCGTGCTTTATCTGCGGGAGTATAATGATTAGGAGCGGCTCGTGCTACAAATGCGTGAACTGCGGCTCAACTTCTGGATGCTCGTGATTGCATGAACGCAAAAATTTACACAACTTCTGTTTGCCCTGCATGCAATATGGCAAAAGAATTTTTGAAATCAAAAAAAGTTGAGTTTGAAATTTTAAATATTGAAAATGATGATAATCTTGCGAATGAGATGATTGAAAAATCCGGGCAGTTTTCTGTGCCTGTTATTGAGATTGGAGGGAAAATAATTGTTGGGTTCAATAAGCCTGCGATTGCTGCGGCGATTGAAAGGTTTAAATAGATTTGCAACAAAGAAATTTTATGGGAACTGTTTATAGACATCCTGGAAATGTGCAGCCAACTGAAGTTGTGGGCGAAGAAATATTTGAACTTCTGGCTGGAGCTGAATTTCCGTTCGGAAGCGTGAAAGCTGTTGTTACAGGTTCCATACCACATTATCATGAAAGAACCCATGAATTGTATATTGTTACAAAAGGCATGGGAAAAGTTCTTGTGCAAACTCCGGATAATTTTCTCAGAATATATTTTGTGGAGGATGGCGGGGTTCTTTACATACCTCCGGGAACAAAACACGCGGCGCGTGGAATGAAAGTCGGTGGAAAAATTGTGCCATTTGAAGTTAATGTGGTTTCTTATCCGCCATGGACACAGGCAGACCATCATTCGGTAGATTTAGATTGGCCGAGAGATGAGAGAAGATTTACTCATGTGAAACATGAACAACGGAAAATAGCTTAATAACTTTCTCACGCAACAATATGCTGCCGAATTTTGTCGGCGGTCATTCTTCCGGATAATTGCTCAACAATTTTCAAAGCAAATTCAACTGCTGTTCCGGGCCCTTGAGAAGTTATAATATTTCCGTCAACAACAACTTTGTCCGGCCGCGGGCGCTCCAATAATTTTTCCTGCCCTGGGAAAATTGTTGCGCGCTTGTCTTTCAAAACTCCTGCCTGCACTAAAACTTTGGGGCCCATGCAGATTGCTGCAACTATTTTTCCTGACTCAGCATAATCGCGCGCGAGCTTTATAATATTTGGATTTCGCAATAAATTGTCAACGCCCTCGGTTCCGCCTGGAATCACAAGGCAGTCATACTTGCTCGCGTCCATGTCAATGAAGCGCGCGTCCGCATGGCTGCGCACGCCGTGCTTGCTTAAAACAATATTTCCTGTAACTCCTGCTGTAACTGTTGTTATGCCAGCGCGGCGCAGAATATCTATTGCTGCGATTCCCTCTATGTCTTCAAATCCATCCGCTAAGAGAACAAGAGCTTTTGGCATGGGAAGTATCTGTGTTGCCTATTTATAAAAATTAGTTTTGGATTATAATTTCTCTTATAGCGCAATATTTTTTACTGCCCTTCATTTTCAATTCTATAAACATCAGCGCGCTTGCCGCGCCTTTCTATTCTTGCAAGCCCGAGCCCAACCAGCCTTTTCACATAATAAGAAACTGTGCTTGGCGCACGGCTCGTCTTTTCTGCAAGCTCTTCTCCGGAGGAGCCGGGATCTTTGCCTATTGCAGAAAGAAATACTTCTTCAACTCTTGTGAGAATTGGCTTGCTTGGAATTTTGAAATATGCTGTATAATAAAAATTTCGCTTTCCATTCCAAACGCTTTTTATGTAGCCCTTTTTCTCAAGCATATCCAAATGGCCGCGTAGAGATCCGCGGCTCATTTCAACCGACTCAAAATAATCCATGCGCGCGCGGAGTTCGGTGAAAGTGGCTCCTTGGTTTTTCTCTATTGTTGAGTATAGCCTGCCGCGCACTGATTCGTCCAGAACTTCCTCTTGCTTTGTAAGCGAACCCAGTGGAGGCATAATTATTTTTTAGATATTTCAATTTATAATGTTCTATCTCAGACTACGGCAATTTGAGAAGTCGGAATTTCTTTCCTGCTCCATGCACCAGGAATGTATTTTTCAATCGAAATACTTTTGTAGCCGAAATTTTCTAAAGCAGAAATTATTTTTCCCTGCATTAGTTGCGCCTGCTCAAAATTATCAATCTGCACTAGCGCAGATTCGCCATAGTCCCGCACGCGTAAAGCTTTGAAGCCTAAGCTTCGCAAAAATTCTTCTGATTTTTCAACCCTGATTAAAGCCTCGGCTGTTATTGGTGTGCCGTGCGGAATTCGCGAGGAAGTGCAGCCGCCTGCAGGCTTGTCAAAAACATGGAGAGAAAATTCTTTTGCTATTTCTCGTATATGATTTTTTGTAATTCCAAATTCAATAAACGGGCTCCAGACTTTTGCCTCGCTCATTGCTTTCATTCCCGGGCGAAAATCTCCGAGGTCTTCCACATGCGCGCCATCGATTATAACTTCAGCAGAAAGTTTTTCTTTTAGCTCCAGCATTTCTCTTGTGTCCATTTTTCTGCAGAAGTAGCAGCGCAGTTTTGAATTTTCTCTGAAACCTTTGTCAGAAAGCTTGTCAACTTCAACAACAATGTGGCGTACACCGATTTTTTTAGCAACCGATTTTGCATCATCCAAATCCTGCTGAGATAAAGCCTCGGAAGTTATTGTAACTGCTGTTAAATTTTTTCCTAAAGCGCGGAAAGCGAGCGCGCAAACAGTAGCAGAGTCAACCCCGCCAGAGAGCGCGATTATTGCGCTTTTCTTTTTTGAAATTTCAGAAATTATTTTTCCTGAAAGCTCTTTTAATTCTTTGTCCATGATTGCTCACTTAAATTCCTTAACTTCAATCAAGCGTAGATAGCCGGGGATTTCTAAAAGGCCTGTTGAGTATTTTATTGAAAGTGGTATGAATTTTTTGTTGGAAAAATTTGCGAATGTAGATAGCAAAGTTATCCCTGTAGGAGTTGTCAATTCATGCGGACTTTCCCTGAAAAGCAGTGGAACTTTTCTCTTTTTTGCGACTTCAAGAACAGCCGGAGCTGCAGAGCCTACTGCAATTGGAAGGGAATATATTTTTTTCCCTTTTGGAATGGAAATTGCTGTTCCAATAAAATCTATCAATGTATCAACAGAGCCAAGCTCGTGCAGCTCGTGTATTTGACCATGAACTGCTTTTTCTGCATTCTCTAAAGTTTTGAAGGCTTTGAAAACAAATTCCTTTTCTCTTTTTCTTTTGGAAAGAATCTTTTTTGTTGCTGCGCGCAGCTCATCGAAATTCCTGAAATGCTTTTCGTTTCCGATTTCTATTTTCAGCCTTTTGCATTTCACCTCTTCTTTTTCAGTTTCTTCGAGCTCAAGTTTTACCTTATACTCATGCAAAAGTTTTTCAAGCTCGCGTAGTTTTTTTTTGTCTGCTAGCAATGATAGAATCATGTCCCCGGAAACTCCTGAAATGGATGGGTCGAATAAGTTTGTTTTCATTTTTCTACTTTGTGAGCGAAGTTTTAAAAGGCTGTGGGATTGCAGGTCTATAAAGATTTAAAAGGTGTGCGACTCTATAGAGTCCATGAATTTTGACTTCGTTGATGTGGGTGATTTCGGGAAAATAGATGTTTCAAAAAAGCAGCGCACTGGAATTCCTGAAGTTGTGCTTTGCTCGGGGAAAACTGCAAAGCATATTATTGAGATTTGCAAAAAATATTTTCTTTATTCTGATTCAATAATTCTTACGAAATGCCCGCAAAAGATTTTTTCTGCTGTGAGGAAAATATTTTCAAAGGTTGTGTATGAGAGGGATGCGAAGGTTTTGATAATTAGAAAAACTGAGGGGAAAAAGGAAACAATAGGAACAGTTGGCATTATAGCCGCTGGAACTGCGGATTATTCTGTTGCAAAAGAGGCGGAGATAATTTGCAGGGAGTTCGGAATGAAAACTTTTCTGCAGATTGATGTTGGGGTTTCTTCTGTGCAAAGATTGAAACCTACATTTTCTGACATAAAAAAATTTGAGCCTGACATGCTGATTGTTGTTGCTGGAATGGAGGCTGCGTTGCCAACTTTTCTTTCTGGGCTTGTGAAAATTCCAATTGTCGCTGTGCCGACTTCTGTCGGATATCAGCGGGGGGTAAAAGGGCTGCCGGCGCTCCTATCAATGTTGAACTCCTGCGCGCCGGGGATTTCTGCTGTGAATATTGATAATGGATTCGGAGCTGCGGCGTTTGCTTACAAAACAATTTTCAATATTAGAAGAAAAGAGGGAATTTCAATCGCTAGAGAGGCTTAGTCAGCTTTCTCATTTTTCTTAGCGGCATTTTTAGATTTTCCGAAAGTTTTTTCAAATCCTCAAATTCCGGTTTCTCATTATGTTCGGAAATTTTAAAATTAATGTCGAATTCTTTTCCGTTTATATTCACTTTTCTTTTTTCAACTTTTGTTTCCTGAAAAAACCATCTGTCGCATAAAATTTCGCGCACGCCTGTTGTGCCGGTTTCTTCCATTAATTTTTCTGCGAGCTTTTCCGAATTCTCTTTTGAGCAGATAACCCGTACGATGTGTCCGGGGCGGTTTTTTTTCATTGTCGCTGGAATAATATTTACGTCAAGCGCAGGCGGCATAAGAGCAGAAAACATATTTCCTAAAACCTCTCCGTCGATATCATCTAAGTTCGTTTCGAGAACTACTAATTCTGATTTTTTGGCTTTCATGCCTATTGTTGGCCCAAAAGCTTTTTAAAGCTTCCGCACAATTAAGAGATGTGATAAAATGCCGGTAGTAGGATTGGTTATTAGAAACATCAGCGCAAAGAAAAATGAAGAGTTCATTGGCGCGGCCCAGATAAGCAACAATGCAAATATAAAGAGCATTGAAGAGCAGAACCTCATTGCGCTTGGAAAGCCTTCACTTAAAATTGGCTTTGAGTATAAATCAGATTATTTAACAGACAAGAAAAAATCTTATGCTGAGATTGTGATAAACGGTGATGTTTTTTTCGCTGACGGACCAAGCGAAAAAGTTATTGATGGTTGGAAGAAGGAAAAAAAACTTCCGGATGCTGTTAATCTGCATGTAATCAATACAATTCTGCACAAGTGTATGATTGAATCTTTGGGATTGAGCGAGAAACTACAGTTGCCGCCGCCGGTGCAGTTGCCGTTTGCGCAGCCCAGCACTCCTCGCGCTGATGCGCCGCAAAGCAAGTATATCGGGTAAACTTCTGAAAGGAAATAAAATTTTGCTTCAGCTTCACTTATCTCGATTTTTCTTGCGAACTCTCACTTTTTTCGTTTGGGTTTGTGCTAATTGCGGGCTAAATTATTAGTGTCTATAAAATATAGTTGTTATCACAGATTTTACTTAGTCATTATTCAAACCTATTTGATTGATGATATTTATTAAATTATATATTTTGCAATAAATATTCAGTAAGATATTCTGTGTGAAATATAAATCACTATATACGCGATTTTGCTATTTTTCAGTAAACCTAGCGAATTTTCACCTGCGGACAATTTCTTTAACCGAATTCCTGTAGGATTCTGCCATGCGCACGAGCGCAGACGAGAAATCCGTTGAAAGCTCGTAGTCGCCGAAGTCCGTGCGCCTGATTATTCCGAGGGAAACCATGTCGTGTATCACATTGTAAAACTGCCCTCTCGAGAATTTCTCGCTGTTCGCAAGCTTTGATAGTTCAGAAGTTGTAAGCATTCTCTCATTGACAGATTTGAAAGTTGAAACAATTATTTTTGCCGCCTCGGCTGCCTTATTGTTGCCCTTTGGGCCGGCCCCGAATATAATTTCCATTACTTCTTCAATCGGGATATCGCTTGGGATTACATTTGCAGAAAAAAGTATGCGCGTGTTTTTCTGCCGGCGGTGTTTGAAGGCTCTGACCATATAGTACATGTAAACTGACTAATTTATAAAAATTTCGCTTTTGCAGAGTAAATGCGGTTTTTGAAATATCTTCTCCCCAAATGAGGGGGATTGTGCGGGGTATAGCAGGCTTTGTCAGTTTTTACTGAACAACGGGAGATTTTTGCCGATAGCCAAAAATTGCATAAACTGACTATGCAAAATATAGTTTCTGGAGAATATAGATTGCCTGAAAAGTTTTTGAAGAAAAATGTTGTTGAAAAAAGGGTTTCGGAGAAATTATTTTGCCTTCGCGCCTTTTGCTTCCTTGCCTGTTGGGAATTCTTTGAAGTTTGAGGCGAAACGCGAGAACTTTTTTCTTATTCCCTCGAAATCATGCGCGAGCTCCTCCCCGTCGCCGGTAAGCCTCACCATTTTCACGCGGCCTTTTTTTTCAAACTCCACTAAGCCGAGCTTTTTGAAAACATCCAGAACTTTTACTGTGTGCGAGTATGTGCAGTCCACATGCTTTGAGACCTGAGTTGCATATTTTACATCGTCCCTAGTCAAACTCACAAGCATTTTCACGGGCTTGTGGTGTAGGAATGCTTCTTCAAACGCTAATTTTGCTTGATCACTCACTTTTTGCATGAACTCACCTGAAATTTTTTGTATTTTTGTGTTAATAAAGCATATGTATGGAGTTCGAAATATATTTTACCCCATATATCTAGTGAACTCCTGCTTCCTTATTAGAGTTTGAGGAGAATAGCTTCTAATATATATTTCATTTTATTTGGTCTATTTGTTCTATCATGTAAGATAACTATTATAAAATATATTTCATAACTACTATCACAGCGGTTTTTCGTGCGCACGCATGCGAATGAAAGGATTTAAATTCAAAAATCCTTAACTCTCGCATGGAATATCCGCTTGCTGTTGTGGAAAAGATTTTGAAAAAGTCTGGCATGAGAGTTGGCGAGGATGCTGTGAAAGAATTCGCGCAACTTCTTGAGGAAATCACGGTAGACATCGCAAGCGAGGCTGATGCGAACGCAAAGAGAAATAAAAGAAAAACTGTTGGGCGCGAAGATGTTCTTGAAGCTTACAAAAAGATTTCAGGTTAGTTGCGCGCTTCTTTTATAAATCTCAATTTCTCCTGTATTTCATGCAAGAAGATTTTTACATTAGCCCAGAGCCGGAAAAATTTGCAAGAATTAGCAAGTGGGGAGTTCCTGCGCTTTCGCCGACGGTTAATTATGGAATGGCTTTGTTTGAGGGAATGAGCATAATTGCCAGAAAAAAAGGGAGCGGCTACAGGCTTTCGTTCTTTCATCCTATGCTGAATTATGAGCGCATGAAGTTTGGCGTTGATGAGCTTGGAATGAATGCGCCTGTTTATCCGATGGAGAGGCACATCAAAACAGTTTTCCAAATCTGCGCGCTGAATGGATGGAACAAAAAAATCAGCCTGAATGGAAAAGAAATTTCTATTGAAAGAGCTAATGGAGAAAAATATGCGCGAATTTATGTGCGACCTGTTGTTTACTCAACAACAAATTCAATCGGGCTTGGGGCAAAAATGGATTTCACAATAATGCACGCGCTCCTGCCTTTCGGGCAGTATTTGAAAATGGAAAATCCTGGTGGGATAAAAACTATTTTGTATCCGAAACCGCGCAGCATTCCATTTGCGAATTTCAAAATGATTTCCAATTATCCCATCAGTATAAGCGCGCGGGGGCTTTTGAATTCTTTCAATGAGAAAAACAAATATAATGCAGAGGAAGCGGTTTTTGTGAATGAGGCTGGGGTTCTTACTGAAGGGAGCGGGGAAAATATTCTTTTGCTTAAAGATAATGAATTGATTACTCCGCCTGTTAGTGCGGGAGCTTTACCTGGGACAACTCTGAGAATCGTTTCAAAAATTGCAGAATCTCTTGGAGTGAGATTTTCTTTCAGAACTTTTTTCCCGAAAGATATTGAGAAAGCTGAAACGATGTTTTTTACTGGGAATGCAGCAGGCATGATTCCTATTGCATCAATTGCAGAAATTGATGAAAAGTTTTCTGTGAAAAAATTGCATGAAACAGAAATTGGCGGGAGAGGAGAGCTTTTCAAGAAAATAAATTCTCTGTATGAAAGCGTTGTTTTTGGAGATGACTCATTCGGAGATTTTTCTGTTTACTTTGATGATTGGATGAGTGAGGAAGAAGCGGACGAGCTTGAGAAGGAAAAGCGGGATTCTTTTTCTTTGAACATGAAAATAAATCCGCCGGAGAAATGGGAGAAACAAAAAGAATCTGTTTTGAAAGAGTTGGGGATTGGGAAGTTTTTGTGATTAGATGTTTGGTTTTTAAATTTCCTTTTACAATAGTTTTAATGAAGTTTGTAATTTTCCATGGAGCCTACGGGAATCCTGAAAAGAATTGGTTCCCAGAATTAAAGGAAAGGCTTGAAATGTTTGGACAGGAAGTTATTGCTCCAAAATTTCCTGTTGAGGATTGGAATGAAGTTTCTAAGGCAGGACACGATTTCAATCCGAGAAATCAGACTCTTGAAAGCTGGATGAAGGTTTTTGATAAAGTAAAGAGCGATTTCAAGAAAGGAGAAAAGCTTTGCTTTATCGGGCACTCAATGTCGCCTGTTTTTATTTTACGTGTTGTTGAAAAATACGACCTTAAGCTTGATAGCGCGATTTTCGTTTCACCGTTTCTTGGACCTCTCGGGAATCCACGCTTTGATGTTGTAAACAAAAGCTTTTACAAAACAGATTTTGATTTTGAAAAGCTTAGGAAGCTCGTACCTGTTTCGTATGTGCTTTACTCTGAAAATGATCCCTACGTCCACGAAAAGAATTCAAAAGAGTTTGCTGAAAAAATGCATAGCTCTGTAATCTTTGTCAGAAAGGCCGGCCATATGAACAGCGAGGTTAATTTGAACGAGTTCCCTCTTGTTCTTGAGCTTTGTAAATCGCGGCTTGATTTGTCTCTTTATCAGAAATATCTCGCACATAGAAGAGAACTTTACTCTGTTCCATATATCAATGGAAAAGGTGAAGAAATTATTTTTTTGGATCCGAAGGAGGTTTTCGAGGAGGGGGTTTTTCATTTTAGAAATTTGAGGCAGGAAGGCTTTTGCACATTTCTTACATCACTGAAATTCTGGGATACTCAGTCAAAGTATATGGAAGAGGCGCGAAAAGCCGCAATGAGAATAAAGCTCATAAGAGTTTTCATTATTGATAAAATATCAGATTTGAAACGATCAAATATCTTAAAACAAATAATACTTGATATGGAAGCTGGTATCAATGTTTATTTTTGCATACTTAGCCAGATAGAAGGTAAAACCGGAGAGATCGACTTTGGTATTTGGGATAATGATTATCTTTGCGCCGTGCATTATGATAAGCGTGGTGGCATAAACGAAGTTAAGCTAACAAGCCGCGCTAAAGATATCGAAGAGGCTTTAAAGTGGAAAAATATTATTCTAAAAAAAGCTGTGCGCATCAAAAGCGAAAAAGATATTAAAATATTTGTCGAAGATTTTCATCCTTAATCTCGTCTGGTATCAATTATACTTTCCAAAATAATTTCTCGGAAACCAATAAATACCTTCCTTCACATCAATTCCCATGGACATAATACAAAAAATTCTTTCTTCAACTGGATTGGGAGCAGAGGAAGTTGAGCGCAGGATTTTAGAAAAGCAAAGAGAGCTTTCGGATTTGGTCAGCAGAGAGGGCGCGGCGTTTATTGTCGCAAAAGAGCTGGGGTTGGATTTGATTGATAGGCAGAAAAATTATACAAAGATTTCTGATTTGAAAGAAGGGGACAGGGCATTGAATTTTGTCGCGCGGATTTCAAGAATATTTGAGCCAAAAGAATTTGAGCGCGAGGGGAAAAAATCAAAAGTTGCGAGCCTGTTTCTTTTGGATGAGTCTGGTCAAACTAGATTGACTTTGTGGGACAGGCAGGCTGAGGTTGCGACAAAAGTAAAAGTAGGGGATGCTGTTGAGGTTTCGGGAGCATATGTGAAAGCAAATAATGGGGCAATTGAAGTGCGTCTAGGAAACCGCGCGAATATAAAACTTTTGGAAACAAGCGCGTTGCCGAAAATTGAAGAGCTTCTAAAGGCTGAGAAAAAAGAATTTTCAGTTGAGAATTTGCATGATGGGGCAACTGGGGAATTGCGCGCGGCTGTTGTGCAGGTTTTTGACAATGAGCAGTTCTATGAGATTTGCCCGCAGTGCTCAATGAGAATTAAAGAGGTGGATGGAAAATATAATTGCAAAACTCATGGAGAAATTGCAGAGCCTAGCCTCACTCTTGTAATTTCTTGTGTTGTGGATGATGGGACTGGAAATGTGCGGGCTGTTTTTTTCCGAGATTCTGCGTGCAAGCTTTTGGGAATGGACATGCCTACTGTTCTTAGAAAACGCGGGAAACTTTTCAGAGATGTTGATTTAGCTGGAAAAGAATTTTTGCTTACTGGGCGCGCGAGGAAAAACCAGATGTTTGAGAGGCTGGAGTTTATTGTTAGTGATTTTAGGGAAGCGAATGCGAAGGAAGAGATTGGAAAAATTCTAAGCGTCTGAAAATTTATCTTATAAATCGTTTACAGCAAGAACAACCTGTTCTCTGTATTTTTCCTTGCTTATGAAATGCGCATAATGAGGAATTTTGATAATTTTGAATTCGCCTTTAAAATATCTCTTCAAGATATCAAAAACAGCATTCCCAAAAGCAACAAGCAAAGGATCCGTAGCTCCAATATCTCTGAGTTCTTGTCTGAAAAATTCTACGTTTTTCTCTTCAATGGCTTTGTTGTGTTTCAAAAACTCGATCACTTTATCTGATTCTTTCTCTGGATAGTCTTTGATAATGTCTGTCATGTATGCTCCCCACAAACTAGAACCTCTGAGCGCGTATCTTGTCTTGTAGTCTGTAGCCATTGGCCTGTTGCTATGAAAGTTTCCCCATTGCTCATGTTTTACGTTCTTTGAAAAGTTCAGAGCCACCATTATCACATTAGGATTTAATTCAGATAACAGATTCTTGTTTATTTCTGGATCCAAAACTGTTAGGTCTCCCATGTTGCTTTTTGGTGTCTCTACCTCATGTGCCCAAACTGCCCAGCTAGCAAAATGGCCGTACTTGACCTTGATAAAGTCAAATTTTTTTCTAGTAACGTTTTTCATCTTCAACATATTTTCATCTGCAGAAGTTCTTCTGCGCATTGATGGCAACCAACCATCTGCTGGTATATTTTTAATTGTCTCTCTAGTATAAAAATCTTTTACGCCCCGCTCTCGTAATGAAATTCATTATTCATAATAAAATAATTCAAAGCAAACATATTTATACTTTCAATTCATATAGAAATAGAGTTCTAAGTGATTAACAATGGTAAAAAAAGAAAAAGATTCTGAAGAGCAAGTGGAAATCTCCGCTCCAAGCCAGAAAGATAAATTGATTGCAATGGCTGGAACGAAAAAGCAAATTGAAGTTGCGGACCTGCCGGGGGTTGGAGAGAAAACAGCAGAGAAAATGAAGGAAGCTGGGTTTGTTGATATGATGGCTGTTGCTGCAGCGCTTCCGGGAGATTTGGCAGAGGCTGCGGAAATTGGGGAGCCGACTGCTGCGAAAATTATTCAGGCAGCAAGAGACGCACTGGAAATGGGATATGAGACTGCGACAAAAGTTATGGAGCGCAGATTGAAAGTTGGAAAAATCACAACTGGCTCAAAAACTTTGGACGCGCTTCTGGGAGGCGGAGTTGAGACAGGAGCCACAACAGAATTTCACGGAGGGTTTGGCTCTTCAAAAACACAAGTGGGGCACCAGCTTTCTGTAAATGTTCAGCTTCCGCTGGATAAAGGAGGGCTCGGAGGCGCGGCTTTGTATATTGACACTGAGGCAACTTTCAGGCCTGAGAGAATTGCGCAAATGGCAATTGCTTTGAAATTGGATCCTAAAAGAGTTTTGGAAAATGTTTTCGTGGCTCGCGCTTATAATTCTGACCATCAATGTTTGCTTATAGAGAAAGCCGGGGATTTGATAAAGCAAAAAAATATTAAATTGATTGTTGTTGATTCTGTGACTGCTTTGTTCCGCGCGGATTTTACTGGAAGAGGGGAGCTCGCGCCGCGCCAGCAGAAATTGAATCGGCACTTGCACACTTTGCAAAGGCTTGCTGATATTCATAATGTTGCGGTTTACATGGCTAACCAAGTTATGTCGCGTCCGGACATGATGTTCGGGGACCCGACTACTCCGATTGGCGGGCATATTATGGGGCATTTTTCTACATACCGTATATATGTCCGCAAATCAAAAGGAGAAACAAGGATTGCGCGCATAATTGATTCGCCGAATCTGCCGGAGGGAGAATGCGTTTTCAGAATTTGCGAAGCTGGGGTTAGGGATTTGGAGAATTAGGCTATTGCCACACCATCAATAAAAAAAGTTTCATCAACTTCTTCTGGTTCTCTAGAAGATCTGTAAGGTGCTTCACACACATCAGAAAACGTTAGGTCGAGCATTACGGTAGAAAATCCTCCTGGAACCAAACCACTTAAATAATTGAGAGCTTGCGTTCTTATTTTTCTTCTATCTTCTTTTGGAACGGGTCTATATTTTTTCGAATTCCGTGGTTTGTATCCCAACACTTCTATGTCAAGAACTCTCGGATCTCCATATCTATTTTTCTTTTCGCCATCATAGTTTAATCTAAGAACAATGGGAGTTCTTTTTCCATGAGGAGTAAACTCTTCATATGCTGTTACTTTGTTTGGCATATCTTCACGCAATATCCTTCTCGCTCACAATGACAAAATCGCCGACGCTTTTCACTGCGGAGAATGGGACCATCACTCGCCCGCGGTCGTCCTCTTGCAGTCCAAGCTCAGCCACATTTTTTGTCGGCTCGGCAACTACAATGTTCATCAGCTCGCCAGATTCGGAGATAAAGCTAACATCGCCAACAACTCCAAAGCGGCGACCGTTCTCGCCAACGATTGTTTTGCCCAGCATTTCTTTTGTTGCAACTCTTGATTCCATTTTATCAACTCCTATTACAAAATTATTTTTTGATTAAATGAAGAGCATGCTCGTCGTTATGTGTTGAAGAAAAAAATAATTTTCCGCGCAAAAATTTTGCTGGATTTATTTTTTTCTTAATACATATTTTAGCGAGCGCGCGTGAGTTTACTCTGCGCGCGAGCTCTTCGTTTTTTTAATTATCTGCTAAAATATTATTCTCTGCCCCCAATAAAAAGCTAACTGATTACTTATAAGGAAAGTTATAATTGGGAAATTTATTTTTTCTTATGTCTGCTTATTAATTTTCCTGCATGCGAGCCTGATTGTTTTAGTATTTCTCTTCCCAGTTCCAATCCGCCAGTAACTTCTGGCAGAACAATCAATTGCGCGCCGGCTTTGTGGAGTTTTGGAACAACGCTTTCGGAATGGGCGCGCGCTGCTATTGTTAAATTTGGGTTGATTTCATTTGCTGTGAGTGTTAAAAATAAATTATCTGAATCTGTGCCCAGAACTGCTATCAAGCCTTTTGCCCTGTCTATTCCTGCTTTCTCTAAAGTTTTTGGATTTAGGGCATCGCCTTCGAGAGCAGCATAGCCCGCGTCTCGCAGAGAGGCAACTGAATCTATTTTTTTGTCAATCACAACAAAATCTTTTTTTGCTTTTGCCAGAATTTCGCACACATGCTCGCCAACTCTGCCGTAGCCGCAAACGATATAGTGGTTCTTCAAAGTGGAAATTTTTCTTTTCATGGACAAAACCCTGATGTCAACTTCAAGCAATCTTTCAGCGAGAGTCCAGATAATCATTATCAGGATTGCGCCGCCGATTATTGCATTGAATATTGAAATTATGTTAACCTGCCTATTATAAATAATAGGTATTTCGCAGTGGGAGTAAGTCATTGCGCAGGCTGTCCATAGAGCAGATTCCTCAAAAGAGTTTCCGGCTTTTTCTGTTATAGAAACTGAAACCGTAAAATTGATTGCGATTATTACAAGGAAAATTTCTATAAAGTTTAAACCGAAAACAAATCTGCGCTCGCGGGGGGTTAGCATGGATTTGTTTGTGAAAGGGGATTTATATTTTCAATATTTTTCATAATTGAACTGGAAAGTTTCACAAACAGAAAAAGAATTTTTTTATGAATTTAGTATTTTTCCATCCTCAATTTTTTATGAATTCTAACCTCTTCTATAGAAGTTATTTGCCTGGATAAAGGTTGAACGCGAAATTCGTAAATTCCATCTTCAGTAGCGCCTCCAGCTACTGCTGGGAGTTCTATTACTGTTTCGAAATTATCATCTCTTCTTCCAATATATGTAAATGATTTCTTCCTTCCATACACAGAGTCTGAGATTGGATTGTCAACCGCGCAAGATGTTGTACAAACTGCTACAGAATTTGGCAAACCTAAGATATCCGAAACATCAACAACGTAATGAACATTAGTTCTTTCTAATCGCTCTCTCTCTGGCAATTACTATTTTTGTTCTGTGGGGGTATTTCAAATGATCGTCTGAAAGCCATTTCAATGCTTTATGTTCATCCATACAAATTATGTGTGGTTTCTTGTATATAAAGCTTTGTAACTAACAGAAAGTTAATTAACTTCTCACAAAAATCGTCCTTACCTTCGGAGTCAAAGCGTAAATGAAAGCCTTGCCTCGGGCTTCGCGCTGGACAAATCCTTCTCTCATCAAACGGACTAAAATATTGTTGATTGAGCGGATTGCATGCTCCTTAGTTGCGTATTTGCTCGCGTCAAGTTTTTCAACAATTTCTGTCGGGGTTTGCCAGTCTGCTTTTGAGAGAGCTTCTAAAATTTGGCGCTGCTTTGATGGGAGATTTTTTATCTGGTCATCGGAAGGGGGTTTTGGGGAAAAAGTAACAGCAGGAGGCTCAAGGGCAATTGGCTCGGGCGGGGCGATTTTTGTTTCTTCAATGTTTGCTGCTTCAATCTGGTCCCAGTTTTTTTCCATTGCTTCTGCAATCAAGCGGCCGCACATTTTCAAAACTTCGCGCGGGAAGCCGCCGGTGCGCTGGTAAATAATTCCAATTGCGGATTCTGTGAATGGCTTTATTCCTGTTCCTCCAACAGACTCAATTCTTTTTCTTATCAGCTCTCTGGTCTCACTTTCGCTGAGCGCGGTCAAAGTAATTCTGCTTGTAATTCTTTGGTCCAAAGTTTCGAGCTGCTCTTTTATTTTGCTTTCAAGAACTGGCAGGCCCGCGAGAATTAAGCTCACATTTTCTATTTGGTCCACAAGAACCCGCAGCCATTCCAAAACTTCTTTGTCGGTTTCGTGCGCCTCGTCCACCATGAAAATTATTTGCTGGCCTCTCACTTTTTCGTTTATGTATTTTGGTAAAGTGTAAAGGCTGGGCTTTTTCTTGAAAATTTTTTCAAATAAATTCTGCCCGAAAATTTCTGTGAAAATTTCTATAAATTCTTCCGGATGCTTTGGGGGTTTGCTTATGTAAATTCTATTTGTTTTTTCCAAACTGGATTCAAGCCACTTCAGAAAATTTGTTTTGCCCGAGCCTGTGTGGCCTGTGAGAATCGCAATTTTGTGCTTGTTGTCAATGTGGTTGAGAGCTGCTTTCACTTGCTCTTCGTAGCCTGTAAAGAGCTTTGGGTCTACGCGCAGGACAAATGGATTTTCTCTCCAGCCGAATTTTTGAAATTGTTGTGTCATACCTTTGCTTCCTTTGAAAATGAATATTCACGTGAAGGTTTTTTGCTTGCGTGAAGGTTGTGTGAAGTTATGCATGAAGATTTATTCGTAAAATTAATGAATGTTCACAAATAAAAAGCTTTTTTCTGCTGGTTTTTTCTATCTTCACGTGAAGAATAAAGGAAAGTATATTCTGGAGAATATAGTTTCTGATAGATAAATTTCTTTTGGAAAGAAATTTGCAGAAAATTAGAAATGTGAGGGAATTTGGCTGGCCCTAAAGAAAGAATTTCACAATTTAGAAATTCTGAAACGTGAAGATTTTAGTCCACGTGAAGGTCGCGTGAACATTCACATCATCTTCACATTATCTTCACGCGTTCATTTATCTTCACGCCATCTTCACGTTTTCTTCACGTGAATTCACGTGAAGGTGGATTCGGTTGTTAATGTTTGTGAGTGTATTTGTGATAACTTCACGTGAAGTTCATATGAAGTTCACGTGAAGGTTTTTTGGCTTTGGGAGGAAATTTTTGGCTTTTTTTCATTTTCTCTTCTCTCTCAGAAAAATTTATAACAGCGTAATGTCTTGCGTATAACATTGTTATAGCTAAAAGTTTTATAAATTCAGGCACTAATAACTTTCATGCGCCTTTTCATTGGAATTCCGATGCCGGAAGAGCTTAAGCAAAAGCTTTTGGCCTCTCAAAAACAAATAGAAAAGCTTTGCGACATCAAACTTGTTGAGCCAGAGAACCTTCACTTCTCCCTGAAATTCATCGGTGAAGTAAATGAAGATCGCGTGAAGGAAATTCGTGAAGTTCTCACATCCGCGGCAGAAAAATTTTCTGCTTTCGCGCTTTCAATAGCTGGCATTGGCGCGTTTCCGTCAGCCGGCTCAGCTCGCGTTGTCTGGGCAGGTTGTTCTGCTGGCGCAAAAGAGCTCGAAGCTCTCGCGGGCTTTATAGATTCAGAACTTTCTAAAGTCGGCTTTGCTGGCGAGGAGCGGCTGTTCAGAGCACATTTGACACTTGGCAGAATTAGACAGTTAGAAAATAACCCAGCCCTGCAAAAATTTATTTCCGGCAACAAAGAAAAAGATTTTGGCTCTTTCAGGGTTTCAAAAATCTCTCTAATAGAATCAGAGCTCAGCCCTCACGGGTCGACTTACATAGAAATTTTTTCAGTTGATTTACATGAATAAACTTCTTCACTATTGAAAGGTGGCAAAGCTTTATATTCTACCTCTGCCTATGATTATCATGATCAAAGTGCATAAAGCAAGAATAGAAATCGGACAATGTCCATTCAAAGGTCAAGTAGATCTTGCTCCTGGAGGAAAGCGTTACTGCGATGGAGAAGATGTCGGCATGGCATGTTTAGCAAAATATTTATTTTATGGCCTTGCTGCAACAACAGGCGGCGGAAGGCATTATGTAGCTAAAAGCAAAGGACCTTGCCCAGATTATTCGGAACTAAAAATACCACTCAAAGGAAAGGATGAATATGTTGGTTTGGTTGATGGCGGGAAGCTTGAGGGGTTTAAATCTGGAAAAGCTGGACCGTGTCTTTTCTTTGAGGTTATTAGCCACAATGAAGAACTCTTACAACATCTACAAAGTATAGCTGCGCTGACTATAAAGCCAGACGCTGAAGGAGAAATCGCAAACTACTTGAAGGAACATTTTGGCGCGCCAGATGACGTGCGGGAAAAAGCACGTCTTGTAGATATGAACAGCAATGCGCCAAAAGGTGCCACTCCTCAAATTGAAGGTTATGAAAAGCATCTGGTACAAAAAGCATGCTCTCTTTCTTAAACTTTGAAAATTATTTTATTGCATGAATAAACTCCTCATAGCCGCGCTCGCATTTTCAGTCGTTGGCATAACAGCGTTATACTTTTACACAAACAGCCTGACTACGCAGCCAATAGAAATTTCAACCATCAGCTCAGATATGATTGGAAAGGCTGTTCGCATAGACGGATTTGTTTCCTCAAAATTTATTTCTCCGAATAAAAACACTTTCTTGACAATTGATGACGGCTCGGGAAAAATAATTGCGATTTTCACAAAGCCTGTCGCAGCCGAGCAGTTTGACAATGTAGAAATCCTCGGCTCGGTTTCCGAGAAAGACGGCAAGCTCTCTATTTTCGGGAGGGAGATTTTGCAGAAGCCTTAATTCTTCTTTTGAGCTCAATATATTTTATCACATCCTCCAGCTTTGCATTTTCCTTTCCAGGCTTGAACCTGACAAGAACCGCGCGGAAGCCATAAATATTCACTCCCTGCTTTTCCAAAAAGAAATCCAAATAATCTGTAATTATTTTATCTGCAATAAACGGGTGGCAGTTCAGTGCTCTGGCAATTCCGCGCACGTGCATCTGCTGGTTTTCCCTGAGCAAAGACAGAATCTGCTCAATTCTTTTGTAGGTTTTCAAAGACAAGCCACGCATATTTGACACCCGACATATGAATTGCTTTCAGAAGTTAAAAAGCTTGTGGAACGCGGAATTGGGGCGAATAGGCGTGCTTCAGCCACCGAAGAATTTCTGAATATTTCTTCTCACAGCTTCTGTCGGTTCGCGGATGCGCAAAAATTGTAAATATTGTTTGAGAGTTTCTGGATTTGTTTTAACACCATCAGACTGAACACATCTAAAATCTTCCTCTGTTACTGGAATCCAACCTGTTCCGTCATGCAACCATAAATCATTATGAAAATTACATTTACCGCACCCATATTGCGCTTTCCATAATTCCACTATTCTCTTAGAAGGATCTGCTACTTTATCTGGAGCGAATTCATACACCACCTTTTCCTGCCTCTCTTGAACCAAATCCTCATAGCAGCTTGGGCATTTCCTCTCAACATAAGTTTTCTCAACGCGCGCATCAGAAGCAATGCGCGGCTCTTCTTTTTTTCCACCAAACAATTCCATAAGAATCAATGTAATTTTGGATTTAAATTTCTATCTCACAGCAACAGCAACCCCTCTCTTGAAATCTTTCATTTCCTGCGAATTTAGAACGGCTGTGCCGCAATTCAAAAACTTTTTTCTGAAATAAACTGCAACTTCTTCTCCGGGGAAAATATTTTTGTCTGCCCGAGAAACAAATTTTGCGAAAACGCTCCTGCCGGCTTTTGCGTGCTCGGCAACTTCCTTGTCCTTGACAAAAACTTTTTTCATTGGAATTTTCTCAGCAGAAAATTTCGTTGGAATAAAAAATCCATCATGCGGCCTGAAAGTTCCGAGCAAAACTTTTTTGCTGTCCCACGCGCGCACAGGCCTGCCTGTGTTTTTGGAAACTTCCACGAAAACTTTCTTGAATTTTTTGTCAGCGGATTTTCCAAATTGATATTGAACTGTTTGCCGGAAAACTTCCTCTGGTTTGGCTTTTGCTTTTTCAAATCTCTGGCTTGGAACAATGCTCTGCGAAAATGGATAAGCCCACTTGAGCCCAACAGGAATTTTTCCAAACGGCTCTTTGCGGAAAAACTTTTTCGCGCGCACATTTTTCAAAAATTCTTTTGCGCGCAAAATCTCAGGCCTAAAGTTTGATTCCTCTCCGAGCCAAAGCAAAGCAGATTTTTTTGAAACCAGCTCGCGGACGGAAAAATATTTTGGATAATTTTCCCAAACATGGGCGAGCGCGCGGAGCAAATTCGGATGCGCGCGGGCTCGCTGCTGCACCAATTCCCACAGCCACTGCCCGCGAATCGCCTCTCTGACAGTTCGCATTTCAGCCATTGTTGTGTACAAATTGTGCCGCGTTAAAAATTCCTCCTGCTTTTCTTTTTCCATTTTTTTAATTTCAAATGGGTTTGAATTTGCGCAGACTTTGCACGCGCAGGGAAATTCCGAAAGCTCAGAAAGATTTTGCGTGCCGCTCAAAGTCAGGTAAGCCCCGCGCTGGGCAGCAAGAGAATACATTGCAGAATCAAATAAATCGCAGCCCACTGCTGCTAAAAAAGCAAAAGTTATTGGATGGCCTGCGCCAAATGCGTGCACAGGCTTGTTTGCCGGCAGATTTTGCTTGCAGGTTATGATTATGTCAGCGAGCTCTCTGAATCTATACTGCTCCATTAGCGGAACAATTCCTCCAATGGAAAAAACATCTGGCTCTAATTTCGCAACCTGCTTTGCGGCTGCTGCGCGCAGTTTCAAATGCGAGCCGCCTTGAATTGGGCCGTTTAATAAATGAAGAGCATCCCCTGAATTATGTGTTGCAAGAATTTTCTTAGCAGCAGCAATTCTTTCTAAAGTTTGCTTTAATTTTTTATTCGCGATTTTGTAATCGTCTTTCGGCAAAGTGAAAATATCCACAGGAGTTATAATATCCGAGCCAAATTTTTTCTGGAACTCCACAATCTCCTCTGCGTTTTCAATTTCAATATTCTGCGAGAACATTTGGAAAGTTCCGGAGTCAGTGTAAATCGGGCCGCTGAAATTCAGAAATTTATGCAGGCCTTCTGAAATTACTTTCTTTGTGATTTCTTCATTCTTCAGAATTATATAAGAATTCGTAATTATGATTTCCACGCCGAATTCTTTTTTCATTTCCGCAGGCGCAATTGCCTGGCGGTTCGGGTTTACAACAATCGCAATGTTCGGGGTTTTGATTTCATAATCAGAAATTTTCCATTTGCACAAGCGGGCGGCTGCGTCTCTGTCTGAGAGCTCGAACATATGTTTAGATTTGCAGATGAGTTTAAATTGATCGAAAATAAATTAAAAATATGCTAACAGAAGAACTCCATGCGAAATCCATTCTGACAAAATCAGGCCTGCCTGATTCAGATTATGTTGTAAATCCTTACACAGGCTGCGCATTTGGCTGCCAGTATTGCTACGCTGCTTTCATGCGCAAGTGGCACCATCCTGAGATTGAATGGGGAGATTATGTCGGCGTGAAAGTAAACGCGCCTGAGCTTTTGCTAAAGGAAATAAAAAAACTTTCTGGAACAGAATCGATTTTCTTTTCTTCTGTTACAGATTGCTATCAGCCTGCAGAAAGCAAATTCAAACTCACGCGCGCGTGCCTGAAAGTTATTGCTGAAGAAAAATATTCTGGCCCGATTTCAATTCTTACAAAATCTCCGCTCTGCCTGCGCGACATAGATATTTTCAAGCAGATAAAAGATTTTGAAATCGGGATGACTGTAACAACAACAGAAGACCAGCTCGGCTCGCTTATAGAAAAGCTCGCGCCGCCTTCTGACTCGCGCATAACTGCTTTGAAAAAATTAAAGCAGGCAGGCTTGAGAACATATGCTTTTGTCGGGCCGCTTCTTCCACACTTTGCCTCTGATGCGAAAAATCTGGAAAAGCTTTTTGGAAAATTAGAAAATGCTGGAGTGGATTACATTTACTTGGAGCATATTAATCTCTCGCCTTACATAAAGAAAATGCTTTTTGATTTTGTTGAGAAGAAAGCTCCGTTGCTTTTGGATGGATTAAAGCAAGCTGAAACTGAAAGCTACAGGCGGGATTTAGAAAAGAAAATAAAAGAGATTATTTCTTCTACAAAACTGATTGTGAAAAACAATGATGTTATGGAGCATGGAAAGTTTTCTGGAAGGAAAATTTAATTTTTCATTAACGCCTACCGGCTATTCTGTCTCCGCGCGGGCGGATTGAAAGAGCATTTTCCTCTTTTGCAAATTGCAGTCCCTTAACATCTACAGGGAATCGGCTGCTCAATCCAATTTCCCCTTTACCATCTTTGAAGCTTATTCTAACTTCATAATCAGCAAACTCTTTCAGGGAATCCAAGTTTGGACTTCCGTCTGAAACAACTAACACCAAAAGCCCCTCAGCTTCAGCTACCATATCTCTTACTCTTGAAAGAGATTCTTGGTGATCGGCTCCTATTTCTTTTTCTTCATCCACCAGCGGATATTTGTGGGTTTCTATTACAACCCGCGGGCTGTCATCTTCATGCGTTCCAAGCCATTTAACAAGATGCGTATGAACATTCGGAGATTTTCCCCTTTGCTCCATTGTGTAAGCATCATAAATATCAGGAATTTCTCTGTCAGGTTTTCTGTCAAGTAGAGCGTTAAACTCTTTTATTATAGCTTCCTCGTTCATGTTTGTTGTCACATAGCGCAGCGGCATTCCCATACTTATTGCGCGCGCTGCAATTTTTCTTGCGAGCCTGTCCCTTCCAGAATATACATCACCAACAATCATTACTGTGGAACCTGCTTTGAAACCCCCATAGAGCGCGTCATCAAGAACCCTATCTCCGGTTGCTATTTTTCCAGATTTTTTCTCGTAGGCTTTTGAAGTTTTTCTCATCTCCTCAACTGCCATCTGCAAATCCTGCGACAGTCTTGAAACTCCTTCACCTCCTAGCTCACTAAGAAGACCTTCAAATATTTCCATCTTTCCTGCTTTAACTGCAAGAGCTGCTTCGCGCGCTTTCAGCTCCTCTTCTTTTCTGTTAACATCAAAAACTTTTTTCCAAAGACCGTCTGCTTCTTTTCTCAGATTTCCCATCTCTCCGAGCTCGGCTTCAAGATGCCCTGCTCTTTCCTGAGCAGCAGAAAGCTCAATGTGAAGAAGTTCCTCTTTTTCTGAATATTCTTTTTCAAGCTTAGCTCTTACTTCACCGGCGCTTAAAGAAATTCTTTGTTCAACTCCGGCTTCCAGAATGGCGCGCTCTTCCTTTGCTCTCTCAAGTTCTGCCTGCGCGGCTTCTTTTTGTTTTCTTAGTTCACTTACGCGCCCATATAATTTTTGAATGTTTACTTTCTGTCGATCTAATTCCAAAGATGTTGCTCTTTCATAATCTTTCATCTGCACTAAACCTCTCAGCGCCAGACTTGCTGCAGCTTCGAGAACCTCCAGATAACTTTCAGGCGTTGGATCTGCAACATAAGCTCCGTGGCGCCTGCCAAGCTCTTCAAACCTCTCCATCAAATTTCCATAGTCAGGTCTAACAATTGTAGAGCTGACGCTATCTGGAATTTTATCTGGCATTAAGAGTATCTGCTTTTGTTCTATTTAAACAAGAAGGCTTTTCAGAAAGCTTTTAAAGTTTTCGGTGGCTGTTGGAAATATATTTTAGAGGTCAACTTTGGCTGGCATCTACCACAATTTAATTTGTCCTATAATTATTTAAGCTTTCCTTCCCAACTCCAGACATGGACCTCGGACTTCGCGAAAAAGTAATAATAATAAATTCAGGCAAGTGCGCATGGGGCGGCTGCACTTACTGCGGATGGGGCAGGCTTGTCGCAAAGAAAAAAAATATGCATGAGCTGAAAAAATTCTGGGATGAGCAGGTAGCTGACATAAAGCCCGGCTCAATTGACAGAATAAAAATTTTCAACTCTGGATGCTTCCTTGATGAAAAACAAATTGTTCCTGCTTTTAGAAGCTATGTTGTGCGCTCATGCGAAAAGCTTGGAGTGAAAAGCTTGATAGTTGAAAGCTTTCCAAAATTCATCACGCCGGAAAATTTGGAGAATATGCAATCGGATAAAGTGAAAATTCTCGCTGGCATTGGTTTGGAAGTTGCAGATGATGAGGGATTGAAACTTGTGCAGAAAGGATTTACGCTAAAAGAATTTGCTGACGCGCGCGAAATTCTAAAAAAGTTTGGCTGGGGCATACGCGCCTATTTGCTTGTGAACGCGCCGAAGTGCGAAAAAATTTCACTGCAAAAAACAGTTGAATGGGCGCGAGAGCATTCGGATGAAATTATTTTGATAAACACTCTGCCGCACTATGCTGCGCCGATTATGGATATGTGGCTTGGCAGGGAGTGGAAGCCTCTGGACAGAAAGCAATTCAATGAAGCTGTTGCGCCGTTTGAAAGTTTTTGCGAAACTGATTTTGAGAATTTTTCTTTTGTGCCGGCTTTTCCTTTGAGGCTCAAGAAAAAAATCCGCGGCGCAACTGAAGAGGCTTTGAAAAATCCTGCGTTTGAAGTTTGGCAGGATTTTATCTGCAGGTTTTGGGTTCCTCCAAAAGAAAAAGAAATTTTATTTTTCATTCCGTGCGCTTTCAGAAAGCCTTATCCGAATTCGCAGCTGCATAAGGCAATAATGTCTGTTGCAACAAAAGCAAAAGATTTTGAGAAAATGCAGTTTTGCGTTGTAAGCACGCCAGGCATTGTTCCATTGCAGTTTTCCCAGAGGTATCCGTTTGATTCTTATGACTGGCCTGAATGGGAGGAAACTGAAGAGATAAAGAAAATTTACACGCAGGTTACGCAAGAAAGAGTTGAAAATTTTCTGGCAGCGCACGCTGGCAAATACAAAAAAATAATTTCCTATTTCAAGCCAGCCTCGGAAAGCTTTGTTGCTTTGCGGGCCGCGTGCGAGAAATTAAATTTGAATTTGGAAAATTTAATTTCTGAAAAGGAATTTGAAAACGTTTCTGAAATGAAAAATCCTCTGGCTCAGGCGGATGCGCTGGAATGTTTGGGAAGAGGGTTGGGGGTGAAAGCGGTGGCGGTTGCCGCATCGGCATGATTCCTACCACCTCAACAAACCTTCTTTTATGCAAAGCGGAATAACCTGATTTTCAATTGATGGCGGGAGCTTTATTCCATCTTGCTTGTAGTTGCTGCCAATAAATTTATGCTCTTCAAGCTCGGGATCGATTATTTCAATGTCGCCGCTGAGCTCAACAAGAAACACTGAAAGCCTTACAGTGGCGTCATCGAAAACTGCTTTATCTTCAAAGTCTCCGAGCTTCCTTATTATTTTTGCGCCGCAATTCGCCTCTTCTTTGATTTCCCGAAGCAGGCACTGCTCTTCTGTTTCATTCGGCTCAATCCGTCCGCCAAGGCTTGTCCACATGTCTTTTCCAACTTTGCGAACCATTAGAAATTTATTGTCATTGATTACTACGGCGGCAATTTTGTGTATGAGCGTCATGGAACCAAACTCCTATCTGATTTTGTTAAAATCTCAAAACCATTTTTTGTTTTCAGAAACATATCTTCAATTCTCACGCCGCCGAATTTTGGAATGTAAATTCCCGGCTCAATTGTGAAAACTGTTCCTGTGCGCAATTTGTCTTTTGAGTTCGGCCCGACATATGGAACCTCATGCACTTCAACTCCGATTCCGTGACCTGTGCCGTGAATTAAATTGTAGCCGAATTTTTTAATCCATGCGCGCGTGGCTGCATCAACCTCAACAGCTTTTCCTGAATTTATTTTTTCAATTGCAAATTTCTGCGCGTGCGCAACAATTGAGAAAATCTTTTCTTCTTTCAGAGGAGGCTTTAAGCAAAATGTGCGCGTTGTGTCCGAGCAATAGCTTTTGTAAATTGCGCCCAAGTCAACAACAACCAAGTCTGTTGATTTTATTTTCCTGCTTGATGTTGTGTGATGCGGCAGAGCGGAGTTCGGGCCTGAGCCAACAATTGTTTCAAAGGAAAACCATTCTGCGCCAGCCTTTCTCATTTCAGTTTCAGCAACAGCAGCGAGCTCTGCTTCTGTGATTCCTGGCCGCAAGGATTCTCTTACTGCTTTTTCCGCCGAGTCTGCTATTGCTGCCGCGCGCCTGATTAATTTTATTTCCTCCGGCTCTTTGAGCGCGCGCTGCTGAGTTATTGAGCTTGAGATTTCATAAGTTTTCGCGCGCAGAAATTTATTGGCGCGGGCAAACTGAGAAATTGTTAGAGAAGATTTTTCCATGCCGATTTTTTTAAATTTTAATTTTTCCCCGCGGGCATAATTTTTTATTGCTTCAAAAATTGATTTCGTGCGCACGTCCGCGCCTTCGCGGCCAACAGAAAGAGAAAGAAAGCCTGAAAGCTGTGCGCGGGATTTTTCCAGAGTGTTTGTGAAAACAACTGGCTTCGCATCCGCAGGAACAAAAACAACTGAGCCTAGATTGCGCTGGCCTGTGAAGTAAGTTACATTAGGATCTGTGAGAATTACTGCGGCATCCAGTTTGCTTTTTCTGAGAGCTTCTTGGAAGCGGGAGATTTTTTGCATTGAAGGACTTGTTTTCTGTATTTAAACTATTTTTTTAAGACGTATTATAGCTTCAGCCAAATCTCCGCCAGTTTCTTCGAGAGCTTTTTTTGCTTCTGTTTCAGAAATTCCTGATTGCTCCACAACTGTTTTCACATCTTCATCAGAAAATCTTTCTTTTTGTCTCTCTGAAACATTTCCAACAATCTGGAAAGTTTCCTGTCCACCCATTTTTATTTTTGAAACCTGCGGCTCGCTTATTATAATTTCTTTTTCTGCTGTGCGTATCACAACTTCAGTCGCATCAATATTTTCTGTTTGCATGCCCATCTGCTTCATCATTTTTTCCATTTGCTTTGGGTCTATTTTGGGAAACATATTTTTCACTTCGCAAGCATTTTATTTACAGCCTTGTGCAGATTTGGAATTGTATTGAACCTTTTTATTTCTTCCGGCTTTGCCCATTTATAGCTCGTGTGCTCCCAGTCAAGCTTTATTTTTCCTTTGCTTTTCAGCTCAGCGAGCACAGGAAAAACAATCCAAACTTTTTTTATTTTCTTGTCAGCAGCGCGGAATGATTTGAAAACTTTTATTCTTTTCACATTTTCCTTTTCCACTCCAAGCTCCTCTTTTATTTCTTCAAGAGCCTTTTCCCGCACGGATTTGAATTCATCCAAGTAGCCGCCTATTGTATTCCACTTTCCTTTGTAGCTTCTGACTTTTCTGCTGCGCTTCAGGAGAAGGACTTTTCCTTTGCAGACAACTGTGCAGTTTATCACAGGCACAAGTTTGGCATGGCTGTAATTAATTCTTCCATCAGGAAAATGCGGGAGCTCGCTGGAAAGTTTTTTCAGAAGCACGAAAAGATTTTTGTTTCCCATAAAAGAATTTGTATTTCGCTGTTAATAAATTGAAAGAAAATTTATGGTTTCCCATGGTTTCTGCCTGGTTTCTCAAGTTCCATTATACCCCATCTTTTAGCATATTTTTAATGTGATTTTATGCTAGAATTAATATTCGCATTTACAATCGGCACAGCGCTCGGAGTCCTCGCCGGCCTAATCCCAGGCTTGCACCAAAACAATTTCATTCCGATAATTTTGGGCGCGAGTTTTTTGTTTGAGCCAATGAGCGCTGCGATAATTCTAATTAGCGCAGCAGTTGTGAATTCTTTTGTAAATTACATTCCATCAATTTTACTTGGCGCTCCTGAGGATTCTTCAGCACTATCAGTTCTACCAGGCCATCGCTTGCTTCTGCAAGGAAGGGGCTATGAGGCAATTAGGCTTACTGTAATTGGAAATTTTCTTGGAGCTGTTTTTGCAGTTGCATCCCTGCCGCTATTTACAATTATCGTGCCTGAACTCTACGACATTGTACGCCCAAATCTTTTTTGGATTCTTTCTTTTGTTGTTGTGTATATGATTTTTTCTGAAAAATCTTTCAGGCAGATATTTCTCGCTGTTTTGGTTTTTTCTTTGAGCGGGGCGCTTGGATTGATTGTTCTGAACAATTATCCAAATGATTTTCTGTTTCCCTTGCTCGCGGGCTTGTTCGGCCTGCCAATGCTTTTGCTTTCATTCCAGCAGAAAACAAACTTTCCTGAAAATTTTTCATTCGAAACTGAAAAGCTGAAAAAACGAACAATAGCTTCTGCTGTCAGCATAGGCTCACTGGCTGGAATTATTGCAGGCCTGCTTCCGGGCGTCGGAAATGCTCAGGCAACTTTAATCGCGCAGGAAGCTGTGGGCTCGCAGAAAAATTCTCCTGAGCAGGGCGCGAGAAAATTTTTAATTTCTATTGGCAGCGTGAACATGGCTGATTTTATTTATTCTCTGTTTGCTTTGTTTTTGATTAACAGGCCGCGCAGCGGAATTGCCGTTGCTGTTGAAAAATTAATGCCAGTGGGCTCAACAGAAATTTTAATTTTCATTGGATTTATTTTGCTTTCAGCAGTTGTCGGCGCTGTGATAACAACATTGCTCGCGCGCCGCGCTTTGTTTTTCATGCGGCGTGTTTTCTATCCAAGGCTTTCGGCTGCGGTTTTCGTTTTCATTCTTGCGCTAATTTTTGTTTTCACCGTAGCTGTTGGAATTTTTGTTTCTCTAACTGCGCTTGCGATTGGGCTTGTTGCAAATTTGTCTGGAGTAAAAAGAAGCCACGCAATGGGCTGTTTGCTTTTGCCAACGATTTTATTTTTTGCTGGGATTTAGAAATCATTTTTCCTTATTGATACATATTTCTCAATTTATGGAAATTCAAAATAACTTGCTTCAGCTATTGAACCACCAATCTCCCACAACACGTTTTTGTGCGTGCCAAAAGATGCTCTATCAGTCAAGAACCCTTTCTCTTTGAACATATTAACTGCTTTGTCTAAAACTTCTTTTGCTCTAGCTGGCTCTTCAAGATTGTTTGACATGTGAGCAAATGGCAAAATCAAAACTTTCTCTGATTTATAAAACTTTTGATTTAGCTCCCGAAATCTTAGAAGTAGAGAATTGATATAATTATCTTTATCATCTTTTTCTATACAAAGCCATATACAAACCACATCAGTAAAAATCTTTCTGCCTTTTGACATCTCACTTAACTTTTTTATTCCCGGCGGCCTATTGGATTTCTCTTCGTCTTCGAATTCAAATCTTTTTGTCTGCCATATTATGCCGCGCATATCTATTGTTCTTGTTCTGAGTTTAAAAATTCGCACATGCCGCCGAGCTGAATTTAATTCATCCAACAGCAACAAACTTCCCCATGCTCCCATTACTGGAAAAATATAAAGTTCCAGAGCATGAGGGGCAGTGCCCGACAAGCGGCGGGCGGCGGAAAGTCCACGCACAGTTTTTGCAAACAACTCCATCAAAATTTTGCAGAACCATTTGCTCGGGAGAAACCGATTTTCCATTAGCAAGCTCGAATAAACTTTTCTGCCGCGAGCCTTCTATCAGCTCTGCTTTTGCAATCCCGCACGCCTCAAAAATTCTTTCCAGCGGCGGAAGAAGCTGATTATCAATATAGTAAGAGCCGTCGATTTCCAAGCCTTTTTGCTTCACAAAATCCGGATCCTCTGCACGCAAAGAAAGCATCTGGTTTCCTTTGATAATTACATAAGGTATGCGCTCGCCAACCATTGAGCCGCGCGAAGGGTCGCGGGCCAATATTTTTTTCGCGAGCTGCACGTGCGCGGGAGCGGAAATTTTCCCGCCGGATTTATTCAGACCGCCATAGCTTTCAATTGATTTTGAAATCCCTTTTACAACTGTCAATTTCTCAACAGGAATTTTTCCTGCCTGCAGGTCTTTAATTATTTGTCGCGCAAAAGCAGAGGCTTTTTTTACATCCTGCTCTGTTAAAATAATTTTCAAAACCTCGTTCATTGTTTCGCCCACAAGCCCGCACCAATCCCTGCGCACGGTTTCAATTCCTTTCATGTCGATTTTTATTTTCCATTTTCCTTGGTCTTTCTCAAAGCTCCAGCCAGCGTATCTTTTCTTTGTAAGAATCAAAAATGATTTGAAAATTTTTTCAAATTTCAGTTCCAAGCCTGGAAGATTTTTTGTCACAAAGCCAGCTATTTCCTCGCCAAGAGATTGAGCGCGGTCAAGGTCATTTATTTCTGTTTTCAAAAAAAGCGAGTCTGTGTTGTGAAGCAGTATTTGCCCGCAGCTGTCAACAAACATGTGGCTTCCTTCAATGTTCAAATCGTAAACATGGCCGTTATAATTCTCCTTGGTTATTTTCGTTTGTGTGTTTGAATTATTTCTAGTGGTTGTTGTAAGGATATAAGTTTTCTTAGCTGGCCTGAATCTTATTGTATAATTCTGCCCGAGCAGGCTAAGCAGGAAAGAAAGTCCGCTTATCAAATGCAGGGAGCGGGTTTCGTATCTGAAATTGTTCTGCTTGTATTTTTCAGAATATCCCAATCTCATGTTCATGAATAATCTCGAGCCATCTCCTTTTATCATATTGTCCAAAACAATTTTCTGGTATTTTCTGGGGATGTGATATACAAATTCTGGAATTTTCTTTCCGTGGGATTTCTGCCCGCAAAGCATTTTAAAAAAAACAGCAGACAGCCCATTCATCATCTGCAGTTTGTGCGTGGTGTCAACATATTCAATTGTTTTTTTACCGTGGCTGTTTTCATAGCTTAGAATTCTTTTTTTCTTTGTTGATTTTATTATGCTTGCTTTTGTATTCTTGAAAATTTTCAAATAATCCCTTTTCAGCTGTTCCAGCCATTTCACATCAGAGCAGGCTATGCTTGCGCCATACTTTGATTTCGTGGTTTCTGGCGTGGAGGAGCTGCCCTCTGCTATAAATGCGCCAACAAGCCTGCACAAAGATTCCATATCCTCATTGGATTTTATTATTCTTTTTATTTTGACCGGGCTCTTTCTGTTTGTCCATCCGAAAGTAAGCCACCCGCCTTCTTCTCGGATAGAAGATATTTTTTCTCTTCTCTTGTAAATTAATTTGTTTTTGTATTTTGACAAAATCTCCAGCAAATCAATGGATTTTATTTGCTTTGGCTTTGGAATATTTCTAACCCTTATCATTTTTCTGCCAGGCATATTTTGCGGAGTTGTTTCCCCGAGCACTCCATTGTTCTCTGTTATAATTGAGTGATCTTCTGTTGCGATAGTTTCGCCGAATTTTTGGTTCACGCGAAATATTTTCTTTTTTGTTTTGTGCCTGATTATTTGCTTTACCAACTTCCACTCTGTCTTTCTTGTGTTGGGATTTAGTGTCAGTGCTTTGTAGCCTTTCAAATTTATAAATTGCTTGCCTCTTGCAAATTCAGTTTTGCCTTTGTTTTCCATAAACAGCTCTTCAATGTTTTTAATTTCCACAATTCCATCTCTATTCATTATAGTTACAAATCTGTCTTTTGTTATGCTGTCGCCATAAACAATTTTTGTTTTGAAATTTTTTTCTATCAGCTCTGTTGTGCGCAAAATATTTTCCCTGCCGTATCCGGTTATTGAGCCTGCGACTTCCATCACATACAGGCGCGCGCGCGCATAGCCTGTATAGCCATAAACAGAATTTGCAAGAATTTTCAGCGCGCCCTGCTTTGCGTCCAGAATTCTTCGGGTCTCGGGATTTGTTTCTATTTTGTATTGCTTGCGCGCGGAGGCGCGCGCTTCCATTAGGAATTTCAAAAGCTTTGGCAAAATTCCTTGCCTTACTTCTGGTTTTACAAATTTTGCGTCAATCGGGGATTTGTTTTGCGGCAGGTCCTCATCTTTCAAAAGCAAAGTTGTTGGGCAGATATTGAATGTGCGGACTATTGATGGATACAGGGAAGTGAAATCTAAAACAAGAACGCAGCCGTCTGCGTGCAGGCCTACTGTTGGCTCTAAAACAATCGCTCCCTTGAGCCCGTGCTTTTCCCTTTCAGCTTTTCTTTTTTCTGATTCAACCGCATCTGGCTTCGGAGGCAAAACAAATTTCCTGTCGCGGAATTCGTGCAGAACCATGCACTCAATTCTCTGCGACTGGCCTGCAAAGCAATCCTGCAAAAGCAATCCGGAAAGTTTTGCAATCTCAAAAAATTTGTCTATCAATCCTTTTTCCAAAACTAATTTCAGCGCAAGCTCGCTGTCCCTCCTTGCGTAAGTCACTAATTTTTTCACTCCCTCGGGTCCGCCGCGCCAGCATTCATTTATTCCGCGCGGGCCGCCGACATCAAGCTTTTCTATTCCCAGCATTTCCCTGCCTATTGTTCCGAGGTCGTATCGCTTGAAGTGCAGGTAAACATCGCGCTTGATAATTTCATACGGGTCAACAATCACGCGACCGAGAATTGAATTTGAGTAGCCAAGGTTTCCTTTTTTTGAAATTAAAGATTTGTCCGCGCGCGAAAAATCCCTTTGTATGTTGAAAGCGCGCATGCGGCCGTCAATGTATGGAATGTCAAAGTTGTTTATGTTGTAGCCTATCAGAAAATCCGGGTCAAAATCTTTTATTATGTCCAAAAGTTTTTTCAGCATCTCCTCTTCATTTGCGCAGCAGACAGTATCAGGCTCTTGGCCTGAAATATTTTTCGCAATAAGCACTTGAGTTTTCTTTCCGCGGTAATCTGAACTGAACATCAGGGAAATCATTATTATTTGGTCGCGGCCCATTTCAATTGCTTTTCCCTCAGGAGAAATTGTTTCAATATCCAGCGCCAAATATTTCAGCGGCGCGTTTTTCAGAATCTCAACCGGCTTGAAACTTTCCGCTTGGATTGTTGGGCATTTGATTGTGCCTGTGCTGATTGTTTTTCCCTCAACCTCAACCCAGTTCATTCCTTTTAGAAAATTGTCAACCATGAACCTGTATTTGAAAAGTATGTCAGCCTCGAAAACTTTGTGCCCCATTTTGCTTGCAATCTCTCTCATTTCCGGAACTTCGCTCGGGTCTTTGCCGATTACTTTCAAAAGTTTTGTTTGCGGGCCGAATCCAATTGGAAGAAATCTTTCTGCCGGCTCGCCGCGAATGTCGTAAGATTTTTTCTGCATAACTCTTTTCATGGATTTTTTGTCAAAGAATTCTACAACTCTTTCTTTTTTTAATTCAGCAATAACAGAATCAAATTTTTCCTCCGGGCATTGAACATAAAAATATGGAAAAAATTTGTCATAGATTGCGCACACTGTTCCGCCTGTTTCTGTTTTTCCGAACAGGCGCACGATTGGCTTCTTGTTTACAACAACATAGTCTGCGTCAAAAACCTGCATGAGAGTTTTTCCGTTTGGCATTTAATCACAAAAGCAAAGAAGTTGTGATTTATTTCGGCTGCATCTATAAAAGCGTTTCTCTTCACTTGTAGATAAGATTTATAGGTTGCAAATTTCGCCTTACTTTAGATTTTTGGCCCAAGAAACTATTTTTTGGATTTGTTTGTTTCCGTTATCTTCAATGTAGAGAACTTTTGGATATTCTTTGAACTTTCTAAACTGCTTCCAAAGCAGCTCTATGAATTCATCTGAGTCCTCTCTCAGAAAAATCTTGTCGCGCATTGTTCTTGTGGCGGCCTCTCTTCTTTTTCTTAGGCGATTTTTTATTACATCAACGGGCGGATTTAGAATAATAGCGTATGGACGCGATGTAAAGTTATTTAGTATGAAATCGAGTTTCTGGAATTCTTTATCTGAAATCCATTTCAATTTTCTGTATACATTTATGTAGGCTTCTGAATCGTAAATTGTGCGGTCTGTCAGAATAATTCTTATTGGGTTTTTTATGGCGATAACATTTGCATAATTTGCTATAAAGAATCTGTGGTAAAGCCTTATCAAACTTCTTTCAAAAGAAGAGAGATTTGCTATGCTGGGAAAGTCTGTTGTGAAATCGATGTCAAAATTATTTTCAATGAACATATTATTTTTCGAACTGATTAGACTCTTGATTAAAGTTGACTTCCCTCCTCCATGCGGGCCTGAAACAAATATCGGTGGGTGCATAATTATCGGCTGCCATAAAGCTTTTTCACGAATTCAAATTTGCGCTCGGTTGATGGTTTTAGTATCTTAGGCAGGGATTTATGAAAATAATTTGACAGCCCCAAGACGCCAGAAACTATTTGCTCTCTGCTGTTATTTTTGAATTCTCTGAAGCCCGGAATAAAGCCTGCGTATTCTATTTCCAGCTGTTTTTGAATTCTATTTTTGCTTTTGCAAAATGTAACCGCGACCGCATAGATTCTACCATCATTAGAATTTAATACAAAATCCTTAACGCGGGTTTTTAACATTTCTCCTACAACTTTGGTTTTCTTATCAGATTTCAGCTTTTCCAGAACTTTCTCCAAATTAATCAGAGTGTATTTGTGCCGCTTGAAGCGGTGGCGGGCATACTGCAATTTGCCTAGGAAATCTTTTTTGTCTATAAGCAGCTGCTCGTCATTTCCGAATATCGGAATTGGTCTTGTCGAAATTATTCTATGTATTTTTACTTTTATCATCCGCGCTCCGCGATATCTGAAAAAAGAATATTCTATTCCGCTATTCTCGAAAAATGTTACCTTTGTCAGAAGCTTGTCACCGCCTTTGACTTTGCATAGTAAAAAATTCCTGTTTTTTGAAAAGAGAGTTTCAATTTTTTCTAGAAGGTTCATGATGCTTCCTTTTGATGTGACATTAAATTTTGTTTCGTATTCCGAATCTTTCAGTTCTTTGTTGAAGTTGTGGTCTTTTATTTGTTTAATGACAGAAGCCGGAATACTTGCGTGTTTCTTTTCTTTTACTTTATTTTTCCCGTTCATGCTAACCAAGTTTTGAAGATAAGTATTTCGAAATAAGCTTGTCATACTTCAGCATATACTTGAAAGCCTTGGCGGCCAGAGATTCCCCTGTTTTCCGCGAAACTTTTCCGTTTTGCTTTAGCTCTTTTAAAATTCTGGGGTAGTCTGATATATCTGTAATAACAGCCACGTTGCTGTAATTTTTTGCCGCGCACCTGACCATTGCAGGCCCGCCGACATCTATATTTTCAAGAGCTTTGCTGTGCGAAAATTTATTTTTTGAAACAACTTTTTCAAACGGATAGAAATTGCAGACCACAATAGAAAATGGGTTTATTTTATATTTTTTCAGCTCATCTCTGTGTTTCTTTTTTCTCGGATCTGCAAGAATTCCTCCGAATATTTTTGGGTGTATCAGCTTTATTCCCTGCTTGCCTGCTATCGGCGGGTAGCCGGTTATGTCTTCAACATCTGTAACTTTTATGCCGGATTTTTTGAGATGCTTGGAAGTTTTTATTGAAGCTGCAATTTCAAAATTTAATTCCCTTAAGCTTTTAGCAAATCCAGAAATATTTCTCTTATCAGAAACTGAAATTAGGGCAAAACGCTTTTGTGCTTCCATATATTATTGAGCTTTTTGAAGTTTAAAAAGCTTTTACACTTTCAAAATCTCCGCTTCCCTCGTCTGCAAATCCAAAAGCATGCACTCGCCTGCGCCGAGCCCAACCAGTAAAGTTCCCTTGTAATTTTCAACAGCAGACTGCTTTGAAACCCGCGCGACAAAAACATCAGGAATATTTTCAATCAGCTGCTCCCAGACTGCGCCCGAGCCATGCAAACTTCTTCTCTTCAAAAATTCCGTCAGTATCTGCTCTTCCGGAATCATTAATTGCTCGGAGAGTTTCTGGCAGCTTTCAGGAGAGATCAGAAAATTCAGGCCGGAAATTTCTGCGGTCGTGGGAGAGGAATTTTTCAGTCCAAGAAAGCCTATTTTGGAAATCGGAATTTGTGCAGGCTCAAAGCAGATTGCATAATTGAAATTTTGGCTGAAATTTTTCTGTAAAATTTCTGCTGTTGGCGCAATTAGAACTATCGCAGGGGATTCAACTTTTTTTGTTTCTCTCAGCGGAATGTCCGGCCAAAAAATTTCCTTTGCTTCAAGAATTTTGTTTGAGCAAAAGCCATGCGCTCCTATAACTTCATCAAGTAAAATTGTCTGGGCTTTTCCATTGGAAGAAATTTTCGCTTTTATTGTTCCGCTTGTGTCCTCAAGCTCAAGCAAAATTTCCGTGCCAGCTTCTGTTTTTTCTTTTACCATCCCAATTACCGAAATTTCCCCATCGCCCGCAGAGCCAATAGAAACCAAATTTTTCAACTCTGAGTTTTTTGCAAGCGCGTCCCTCAAAGTTGAGTAGCGCTGGTTGTAGGCATTCACAAAATCCTGAACAGTATATTTCTGGCTCGCAACTTTTTCAATTAATTTTATTTTCGGATTTGCAACCCCTTCAATAATTTTTCTTGTGAGTATGAGCGGCTTTGTTTTTAGGTTTGCAAGAAAATTTATTTGCTGCTCGGAAAGTTTTTCTATTTCTTTTTCCGAGCCGGGCTCCAGCAAATAGCCTGCTGAAATAATTTTTTGCAGATTTGGCATGGGAAATTTGTGTTGGGAAAGGATAAATAAGTTTATAGAATCTGCTGTTATGCTTCAACTAGCTGCGGTTCTGTAGCTTTATCCATTTCTTCAAAGAAGTTATTCGTTCCTCTCGGATATGGTCGGCTTGCTTCAAGAATATCCCAAAAAATTTCCCAGCCAGACTCTCTAGCTTTTTCCACATGAAAGCCGTCTATTGTTGTGCCGCGGAGAAGCTTTAATATCTCATCATATTTTCTCAATGTTTCCTCTGCTTCTGAAACTGGTTTTCCATTTATATCTGAAGAAAATCCTTCTCTCTTCGCTTCTTTTGAAAGTTTTATTGCTTCGTTCAATGCTGTTCTTTCAAGCCCCAAATAGCGTGCAGCTCTGACTGGATAATTTCTCCTGCCATCATCAACAACATAAACAAATGGGATAGAAAATGTTGAATTATTTAAAACCTTTCTCCAACCTTTCTCATCTGGAGGTCCGTGCTCTGCATCTTCTGCTCGCACCTCATAGCCTATTGTAGTTTCATTCTGCCATCCGCTGCCATATTGGAAAGATTGAAAAACTGTTATGTAGAGTTTGCTGTTTCCCCTATCACGAGAATATTTCAGAGTGCCCGCCAAAGTTCTTTTCTCTTTCTCCCAAGGAAACTTGTGTTCTGGTTTTATAATTAATGGACGCGGCATAACTATCTTGTTTTATTATTTGTTTTGTCTATTTATAAAACTTTTTTGCTTTTGTAAAGCTTTTAAAGATTTTGCCTGTTCGGCAATTAATAAAACACCTCCCCCAGCACTCCATAAACTTTCTTTATCAAGCTCTCGTCAAGCGCAAGGGAAATCACGCGAGTCCGCCCATATCTTCCGCGCGAAATCACTTTTGTGGAAATTATCCCAAATAAATCAAACTCAGCAATCAAATCTGAAATTCTTCTTTGTGTCAGTGGTTTAAGGCCGTAGCGGCTGCAAATTTTGTGGTAGTAGTCGCACACATCGCCGGTCTGTATTTCTTTTAGCCTTTCGTTCTTCATATTTTTCTGTTCGCTGCCAACATCGCTTAATTTCAAAATTGAAAATAAAATTGCCTGCGACTGCCGCGGCTGGCTTTTTGCGACTTCAACAACCCGGTCACAGTCAACTTTTTCCTGCGCATTGTCCACATGCTCAACTAAAATTTTCTGCAAGCCCGAGCGTTCAGCAAGCTCGCCGGCAACTCTCAATAAATCCAGAGCGCGCCGCGCGTCTCCATGTTCTTGAGCAGCAAGGGCAGCGCATTTTTCTATTACACCTGCTTCAAGCGAGCTGGAGTCAAAAGCAAGAGCCGAGCGCTGCCTGAGAATATCCATTAATTGCATTGCGTTGTATGGAGGGAAAACCAATTCTTCTTCTGAAAGAGAGGAGCGCACGCGCGGGTCCAAGTTGTTGATAAATCCTAAATCATTTGTGATTCCAACCAAGCACACGCGCGAATTTTTCAAGTCTTGGTTCATGCGCGTTAAATTATATAGAATTTCATCGCCGGTCTTTTTCACAAGAACATCAATCTCATCAATAATCAAAAGGATTGTCTGCTTTTCGGAATCCAACAAAGCATGGAAGTCTTGGTAGATTTTGTCAGTTGGCAGGCCTGTGAATGGAACTTCTTTTCCAAGCTCTTTCATCAGCGAAGCAAGCAGTCTGTATTCAGTGTCTGCTGCGCGCTTCATTTTGCAGTTAACATATAGAACTTTCAGCTTTTGTTTTGTCTGCTTAGAAACATTTTCCAGCTCAGCTGCTACATATTTGGAAATCAAAGTTTTTCCTGTGCCGGTTTTGCCGTAAATAAAAACATTGCTGGCTTTCTCGCCTTTGAGCAGCGGGGCAAGAATTCTGCCTAAAGCTTTTACTTGCTCCTCGCGGTGCGGGATTGTTTCGGGTGCAAAAGAAGTTGTCAAGGAAGCGCGGTTTGTAAAAATCGGTTTTGCTGAAAGGTATTCAGTGAACATTTGGTTTAGCTCGGGTTTTGGTTGCTGTGGGGTTTGTATTTGGATTTGTGGTTGTATCATTTTTATCGGTCTCCTGTTTTTAGTTTTTCATTGTGTGTTAGAAATTATTGCAGTGTTTTTTTGTTTTTTTGTAATTGGAATTTTTCGTTTTCCACTTGAAGCAAACCTACTAAACCTAATGAAGGTATAAATACTTTCCTGCACGTGAACAAGTTTTTTATTACAGAGTTTTATTTTGCTTTGTGAAGTTCCAAAAGAAATGATGGGGTTAGTTGTGTAGTGGTTTCCATTGGAAATCATGGGGTTGTTTGCTCTTTCTGTTCACAATAGTTTATAACATTGTTATATCTATTTGTGAAGCTCTTGTGAATGTTCATTTTCATAAAATGTTCACTTATTACGTTTTTTCTTATAGAATAACATTGTTATATGCAGTCACGCCTGCCACCCTAAGGTTGCGCATAGAAGTTGTTTTGAAAATTTTGTTTTTCGTTCTTCAAACGAAATCAACCCCAGCTTCCTATAACAATGTAATTAGATTTACAAAAATATTTTTAATTAAGAGGTTTTCTATGAGAAGCAGGAGGGTGGGTGGAAATATTTTCTAAGCTTTTGCGAACTGCGATCTGTTTAGCGGAGTTTTTCTATCTGCTAAGAAAGTTGTTTCTTCGAAAGCCCGCGCAACATCTTCTCCATGAACAGATGCAGCTTTCCTACATCTTTCTAAATGACTTGCATCAGGTAGAATATCATCACGAACGATTCTAAATAGTCTTTCTTCTACATAGGTAACAGGGTCAGCATGATAAGCATAAACTTCTCCACCAATAAAATTACCTCTATCAAATCTAGATAGATATCGTGGCTGTATGGAAAGTTTAGAAAATCTATGTGAGGATTTCTCCCTTTCATCATGTACAGCCATGTCTTTCTTAGGAACACCTCTATACAAAGTTGCAACAAAATGATGCGATTCTGAAGGCTCTATTGTGCACACACCAACTTCTCTCGTTTGTAATCTACCATCACTATCTACAACAATACCCCTTTAGTTAAATCTACTGCACCAAGAAACCTTTGATATCCGCCTACCAAAACCAATTCATCTGATGAGTATCGAAACATCCCTGCAACATTCTGTGGATTTATAAAACTCCCGTAGCCGACTAAACATATATCGCCCATAGAAATTATTGAAATGAAAAGCATTTAAACCTTTCTAAAACCCCTTCTTCAACCCCGCCAGCAAACCCTCAATATCTCCACTCCTGCAAATTGCAAGCGGAATTCCTTCTGATTCAGCAATTCTTCGCGCAAGCTCGTCTGTTGTTCCAGCTCCATGCAGAACAACAAGCGCCGGTCTCAAACCTGCCATTTTCAGCGCGACCATGCTCGAGCGTCCAGAAGAAGTTTTTGTGAAAACCAGCGCGCGCTTGTTCGTGAGCCCATAAAGTTTTACCATTTCATTCAGCGGCAGCTCGCTTATTGCTTTGTGGGAATCAACAACAGTATAGCCAAATAAATTATCCTCAAAAAGCGGCAGGCATGCATTGCTGACAGCCCCAATTCTTTTGCAGAAATCTTTTATTTTCACAGGCTTTGAAAATTCCTTCAAATCCAAAATAGCTTCTGACAACCCAGACTTTCCAGTTGGAGCAGCAAATTCTTTTATAACACGGGCCCCGTTTTTTTCATCCAGAGTAATCATTGCGTCTACAATTCTTTTCACAACTTTTATCCCCGGGCTTTTCCTTCTGGAATTTTCATAATCAGAAACAACCGAAGGCATAACTCCCATCTGTTCAGCCAAGGCTCTCTGCGGGATTTTGAAAATAGCTCTCCATTTCTGAATTGTTTTTCCGGCATCCTCGCTCAGAACAATCTCGCCTGCGATTTTTTTCGCAACGCTTTCTCTTGATAAAGCAGCTTCATCAATCATAACGCATATTGACGAACAACACTTATAAAGTTGACGGTGGTATTAAGAAATATCTAAAGCTCTCCAGCCTCTTCCTTGCACTCACTGCAAACCCATCTATCATTCACATTGCGTAAAGTCTCATTGTAATTTCCGCACAACTCGCACTCGCCTGCTGTCGGTTCAGTTTTTTGTTCCTCAGCTTCTGATTCTGGCTCTTCTTCTCTCATGAGCCGCTCGCGCAAAATTTCAACAGCTGCCGGCGCAACTTTGACAACATCTCTGTAAGAAATCAGCCCGACTAATTTTCCCATTGAAATTACAGGAAGCCTTTTTAATCCACGCTGGCTCATTATTCGCGCCGCATCTGACATATCTTCATCAGGAGAAATTGTTGCAATCGGAGAATTCATAATTTCTTTTAGCTTAACTTTCTCAAAATCTTTCTTCAGAACAACAATTTTATTTATCAAATCTTCACGTGTGACAACGCCTGCCGGCCTTTTTCCTTCAAGAACAATAAGCATTCCAACATCTTCTTCTTTCATAATTTTCGCGGCAGAAAAAGCGCTGTCGCTCGGATTTGCAGTAACAACTTTTGAAACCATTGCGTCTTTTACTTTTATTCCAGTTCCTGTGGGCATATAATCAAAAATAATTGTTGAGGCGCATTTAAATTGGTTTGTTTTATCTCGAAAATGGAAGCTTAATAAACGCAAAAACAAATTATCTTCGTGTCTTTAAAGCCCATAGATAGTCTTGTTGCTTTCAGGCTATTCGAAGAATGGAGAAGGCAGTCGCAGCAACTTGAAGAAGATATGATTATTTATTTCATGAGGGAAACAGGCCAGTATAAATAGAACCTTTAAATACCACTTCTGCCAATAATTAACAGAGAAATAGAGAACACACGAACAGATTTCAGAAATTTAAATCATGCTTATTCGCTCGCCTATCAGAGCTCAACAAAAGCAAAATCGCGCACAACCATGCTGCGAAGAATCTCTATTTCTTAGAAGAAATAAATGAAGAACTTCAAAAGGCGCGCAGAGTAAACTCGTGCGCGCGTCAGTATGTACTAAGAAAAACACTCCATCCAAATTCGTTGGCAACAAGATTTTTTCTTCAACACATAATGATATGCATGTTCTTCATTTAGTCGAAAACAAAAAATAAAACAGGAGAAGGATTAAAATGGGAAAATTAGCGCAATCAACTTCAAAATATACAATTATAGCGAAGTTCGAAGCAGACGGCACAGTGGAAAGGCCTGATGTGATCGGAGCAGTTTTCGGACAAACAGAAGGTTTGCTTGGACCAGAAATGGATTTAAGAGAGCTGCAAAAAACCGGAAGAGTAGGCAGAGTAGACGTAAACATACAAATCCGCGGAGGCAAAGCTTCCGGGGAAATTATAATTCCATCAAGTTTGGACGCCAGCGAAACAGCATTGATGGCAGCGTGCATGGAAACTATAGAAAGAATCGGCCCGTGCAATTCAAGAATAAATATTGAAAAAATCGAGGACGTGCGCTCGGCAAAAAGAAAATTTGTTATAGACAGGGCAAAAGAACTGCTCCAGCAGATTTTCGCAGAAGGCATGCCAGAACCGCAGGAAATTACAGAACAAATTAAAGAAGCAATACGCGTAGGCGAAGTTGTGAATTTCAGAGGATGCCCTGCAGGCCCAGCAGTAGAAAGCTCAAATGAAATAATAATTTGCGAAGGCCGCGCAGATGTTGTAAATCTTTTGCGTGCAGGAATAAAAAACTGCATTGCAATCGAAGGCACAAGCGTGCCTCAGGCAGTTGCTGAATTGAGCAAATCAAAAGAATGCACAGCATTTTTAGACGGAGATAGAGGCGGGGATTTAATCCTAAAGGAGTTAACAGCAGTTGCTGACATTGAATTTGTCGCGCGTGCTCCGGAAGGAAAAGAAGTTGAAGAGCTCACAAAAAAAGAAATTTTCAAAGCCTTAAGAGAAAAAGTTCCGCTCAATCAGGCAAGGGAAGTTTCAAGTGGCTCTGCTTTTTTTCCGCAGAGAAATGGCTTCAAGCAGGAAAAGCGCGAGATGAAAGTTGAAGTTGTGGATGTTTCCACTCAGCTGAAAGAAGAGGAAAGCAAAAAATACGGCCGCGCTTTGCTTGCAGAAACAAAACCTCAGGAAGAGAAAATAATTAACGAAGAGCAGAAATCAAAATTCAAAGAAACCCTGAATGAGCTTACAGGCACGCGCGCAGCTTTTTTGCTAGATGAGAGTTTTGAAATCTTGGGAAAAGTTCCTGCGCGCGAGCTGATGAATGCCCTGAAAGAAACTCCGGCAGTCGGAGCTGTTTTCATAGACGGGGAAGTCGACCAAAAGCTTGTTAACCTCGCCACAATCCACGGTGCAAAAGCAATCGGCGGAATGAAAATTGCACCGCGAGTTTCTGCTCCCGAAGGAGTTCAAGTTTTCAGCCCAAAGGATTTTGAGGAATGAAATTCGAGAACCTCTTTTTTCCAAATTTTTCCTCAAATCTTTTTCTCTTCTTCATTTCCCAAAATATTTTCAGCAATCCTCGAGAAAGCGGGCCTTGTAATAAAAATTCCAATTAATACACCCATAATTGTTGTAAGCGCAAATCCGCGCATGACTCCAATTCCAATTACCATTAAAGGAAGCATGGCTGCTATAACAGTTGAGGCCGAGCCGAAAATCATAAAGAATGCGCGCTTGAGCTTTTGCTTGAAAGTCAGCGCCTGCGAGCTCGCGCCCGCTAGCAGTTCATCAATAATAAAAATCTGCGCATCCACACCCGTTCCTACAGTAGCAATTATTCCAGCAATGGAAGACAAATCAATTGTCCAGCCAATCAGCGCAGCAGCGCCGAAAATTATCACGACCTCTGAAAGAGTTGTAAGAATTACTGGAACAACAATTTTCATTTTTCTATATCGTGCAAAAATCACAGCAGAAACTGCGAGCGCTGCTATGAACCCTGCTGTTGCTGCGGAAAAAATAAACCCCTGTCCAAGCGTAGCTGAGATTTGGTCCACGCGGACAACATTTAATTTCACAGGGAGCGCACCTGACTGCAAAATGCTCTGCAAAGTTAATTTTTCCGCAACGGTTTCATCTTTTGTTGTTCTGAAGCCAGTTATCAGTGGCTCTGTGTAAGCCTGCCCCGCAAGGGAATTTGCGATATTCAAATCAGTAATAACTTTCCCGTCCAAAAGCAAAATAATTTTATCTTCAATATATCCAGTATTCTGCGCACTCGGTGGAGAATCTTTTGTCGCTTTCGCGAATTTTTCTGCAGCATCTTTTGTTATGAAAACCTGAAAATTAAATTCCCACCCACCTTTTGTCCTCACAACACGCGAAATGCAAAAGCCTTGTTGTTCCTGAATGCAGACTGATTTTATATCTGCGCTCTCAAAAACATCTGCGAAAACATAAGCAGAATTTTCAGTTATGTTTACAATTTCAAAATTTATCCCCCCAAGCGCGAAACTCTCATTTACAGAATAAGCGCCCCCGCCAATGAAAATTGAATTATTTGATAGAGTTAAGGTTTCGTTCAAAAGTTTTGTTTCATTTCCGGAAAATCTCAAAGTCTTTGAAATTTTCCCCTCGAAATTTCCCTGCTTTGCAAGCAAACCTTCAATATCCGAGAGTGCACCTGAAGTTTCTATCTGCACATAACTCTTTCCGCCAACATCTTTCACGGCCTGAAACTTTGATTCCTTTAAGCCGAAAACATTTATCCTTGTCTGCAGCGTTCCAAGGATTTGCTGAACTTCCGGTTCGCTAACATTTCCTTCAGGCTCAAGCAAAACGCGCGTGCCGCCGACCAAATCCATTCCGAACTTAAGCCTGCCTTTATCCGGTTCGGAAATTTTTATTTTCAATCCAGGAGTTTCAATATTTATAATCTCCAACTTTCCAGAATGCATTAACCTCAAAGTGCCAATGAAATTTTCAAACTCAGTCAAGTCCGTGGGAGATGAAATATATTTCTCATTTACAGAATCGATACTTTCTCCCACAGAAACCTTTCCATACAGTGGCGAGTCTACATCAACTTTCTGCACAACGGCTCCGGTTTTTCCGGTTGGCAAAATCAAAATCACAGAAACAATCAGAAGAATTATGTACAGGAGAATTCTCCAATCCCTGAAAATTTTAGTGTCCATTTACAGCGCCCCCTTCTTTTGCAAGTAAATTTGCAGCAGGCTCACATTCAAAATCCAAGTGTTCATGACATCGGCTATCAATCCTATTGTAAGAACAGAAGCTATTTGCGAAAGAACAGTTGAAGAGCCCATTAGAAATAGAGCTACCATAGAGGCAATTGCAGCTGCTGTCATTGTCAATCCGGTTTTTCTTGAGTTGCGGACTTTTTCTGAAAATTCTCCAGAATCTTTCAGCACGCGCGCTGTGAGAAGAATGTTTGTGTCAACGCTGTAGCCAATCAGCAAAAGCAAGGCAGCAAAAGTTGCGAGCGAAAGCTCTATTCCAAAAATCTGCGAGATGGCAAAAGCTTCAACAATGTCTGCGAAGCCAGCTAGCACAACATACAGGCTCGGCATTGGCTGCCTGAAAATTACAAAAATTGTTGCTGCCATGAGCACGAAAGCAATAATCAGAACAAACTGCGCCTGCGAGAAAAAAGTTTTCCCCAACTCTGTGCTAACTGTCTGGACAGAATAACCGGAATACGGAATGCCTGATTTTTCAAGAACCGAAAGAATTTCTTTTACATCAGAATTTTCAGGGATATTAATTATTGTCGACCAACCGGAAACCCCTTTTGCTGTGCGCGCGTGCACATCATATCCATAAGCTGCGGACTCGATCATTTTAGATGTAACCTCATCCGCGCTTTCCAGGACAACCTGAGTGCCCCCTTTCAAGTCAATATCCAATTTTATGTTTTCAGTAAAGCCCGCCCAAATTACATAAACAACTGCCAAAATAAAAATTGCAATCGGCAGGAGCATCAAGGTTTTGTAATTCATATGGACAATAAAATCTTAACATTAATAAACCTTTCAGCCGTAGGCTTTTCATGCGTATAGGAATTGTCGGCTGCAGCATAAACGGGGGCTATTTGGCTTACAGGCTCGCAAAAGAAGGGAATGAAGTTACAGTTTTTGAGCGCAAGCCCGCGATTGGAAACAAGCCATGTTCTGGCCTGATTTCCGAGAGACTCTGGAAATTTATTCCACGCGACGATTCGTTGATAGAAAACGAAATTGAATTTGTGAAAATACATTTTCCGAAAAAAACAGTTTCCGTAAAGTTCAGGCAGAAAATGTTTGCGAATAACCGGCACTCACTGGATAACTATGTTGCAAAACTTGCAGCTGATGCGGGGGCAAAAATTCTAATAGGCATGCCGGTTGAAGAGATTAATGTTGAGCGAACAGAAACTTTTTCAAATGGAAAAAGATTTCAATTTGATTTAATTGTAGGCTGCGACGGCTCGCAGTCTGTTGTGAGGAAATCCCTTGGCTTGAAAGAGCCGCGCTACAGAATGGGAATTTATATTTACACTTCAGAGAAAGGCTCGCAGGATTTCGTGGATGCGTGGCCGACTGCCAATGGATTTTTCTGGAAAATCCCACGCGGCGACCACGCAGAATGGGGACTGATTGACGAGCCAAAAACTTCCCCTGCCACGTTTGATAAATTTTTGAAAGAAAGCGGAGTTGAGAAAAGCAAAGTTTTCTCCACGATTATTCCAGAGGGCCCGATTGTTTCTGGCAGGAAAAATATTGTTTTATGCGGTGATGCCGCAGGCTTAACAAAACCTTGGTCTGGGGGGGGAATAATTTGGGGCATGACTGCCGCGGACAAGCTTATTGAGAATTTAGATAATTTGGAGCGCTACAACAAATTTGTAAAAAATTTTTTCGGAAGAAAAATAAAATTCTCACGCATGCAGACAAAATTAGTTGGAAAGTTTGGGAAATTTTTACCAAAGAATTTCCCTATTGCTTTTGATGCGGATTTTGGATTTCTATAAATTTCAACTGCTGCTCCTTAACAACTAAGGTTTTTAAATCTTTGTCTACAATAAAATATCATGCCGCTAGAAGCAGTGAAGAAACATATGGAAGGCTCAGATGTAAAGCAAAAGTTGGCCAGCCTATATCCTAAAGGTATAATGGTTGATGAGAATAATTGGGGCGACTATCTGAAAAAGTTTAGCAACATAACATCCGTCATACCTTCAAAAGAGTTCTGGAGTGGAAGAAAGGTTCTTGTAACAGGAGTCGGAGGATTTCTCGGCCCAAATCTGGCTAAGATGCTCATAGACTTTAATGCAAATGTCAATGGAGTTGTTCTTAATCGAGATATGTCTAAATATCCAAATGTATCGGACCTTAGGGACAGCATGAAAGTCTACGTTTGCAATCTGATTGATTATAGCCATGTATCAGAGGTTATCAAGGAAGTGAAGCCAGAATTTATTTTTCATTATGCTGCGATGAGCTTTGTTCCTACAAGCTTGGTTGAGCCTGCAGCTGTCTTACAGAACAATATAATTTCTACTGTTAACATTCTGCATGCGGTAGCACGTCACGGGAAAGATAACATATCTAAGATATTTACCGCGCTTTCTTCTGAACAGTATGGTTTTGTGCGTTCTTCCGATGAGCTCCCATTGAAAGAGACATCAGATCAGCGCCCAGAGTCCGCTTATGCAGTATCAAAAATAGCAACAGAGAAAGTAGGAGAGAGCTATTACTACAATGATCTTCTTCCCGTGCTTAGAATAAGGTCCTTCAATCAAGAAGGAGTCGGCGATATGAAATTGTGGAAGCGCGCCAGGGACGAAAGATTTTTCACAATGACGGTAGCAAAGCAAATAGCCGAATTTATGAAAGGGAAAAGGAACAGTATAGTTATCCAAAATCCAAATGCACTTCGTGACTTTATAGATGTGAATGATTCAATAGCGGCTCACATAATAGCAGCAGAGAAAGTTGAGCCAAATGAGCCATACAACGTCTGTTCTTCTCATGGAATTCTGACAGGGGACTTCGCGGTGATAGCTGGGAAACTCTTTGGTATACCAGAAGATAAAATTTTGGTAAATACCGATGCGATAAGAAGTTACGAGAAGCACACAACAGCCATCCATGGGTTTATAGGAGATAATTCTAAACTGACAGAAAGGATTGGTTGGCGTCCAACGAGAACTCTAGAAAACATAATAAGAAACGCAGTTGAGTTTCAGATGAGGAAGATGGGCTAACAATACCTCTGCTTAACTGCCTGTTTGTAAATATCTAAAATATCTTTCACCATTTTCTGAGAATCAAAATATTTTTCCACCCTTTTACGACCACCACTTCCCATTTTTTTCCGCAAAACAGGAGAATACATAAGTCGCGAGATTGCATCAGCTAAGTCTTTGGGATTCTCTGGTTCTACCACAATACCACTTTCACCATTCTTGTTTACCCATTGAACCCCACTTCCAGGAATGTTACATGAAACAACCGGCTTTCTCCTGACCATCGCTTCCATTTGTACAATACCAAAAGCTTCGCTGCGCATATGGGATGGCAAAACAAATATATCACACATTTCATAGAGTATTGGCAATGTGTCGTCATCCGCCTCCCCGAAAAATATTACTCTATCATCTGCAGAAAGTTCTCTTGCAAGAGATTTGAGAGGTCTCATTAAAGGCCCATCACCAACGATAATGATTTTATAATTTCCGCTCATCATAGGAAGAGCTTTCAATAGAAAGTTCACACCTTTGTATGGTATAAGTCTCCCAACAAAAAGTATGATAAACTCATCACTTATTCCGAGAGACTCCCTTAGTTCCTTTATCTTAGCTTTTTTAATCGGGCGGAATTTATCAATCTCCACAGAGAGTGGTACAACGGTAATTTTATTTTTAAATCCCATCAACATTTTCGAGAACTTGGCGTAATTCTCGCTAGACGGCAAAATTCTGTAAGATCTCTGAAGAAGTTGTTTCGTGTAGAAATCTAGAATTTGTGTAGCAACCGGCGGCTTTCCCACGATATCACTTTGGTATGACGCAATTATTGGGATTTTCACATCCATAATTTTCAATGCAGCCAACGGATTCGGTAGTTGTATATGTATCAAGTCTGGGCCGTAATCTTCTATTTCTTTGCGTAGTCCAACAAATATAGGTTGATTAAAAACAGACATAATTTTCGGAAGTCGAACCACTTCAACGCCATTTATTTTTTCTCTTACTAGCTTTCCATCCTTATTGCTTACTACAGCCCTAACAGAAACCCCCCTTTTGATAAGACCTTCGCATAGCACCTTCATATGGTTTTCAATTCCGCCCCGCACAGGCCAATAAAATTTTCCGACGTGCAACACTTTCATTTTTCTCCACCATTATTAAAAATGTATTTCTCTAACTTTTCAATAATAAGACTTTTTTCCGAGGATTTAAATTTAAATCTCTTTGCAGAAAAAATCGCCCCGCCAAGTTTTTCTATATCATAGACGGCGATTGCTTTTCTGCTTTTCTCCAATGCTTTAGCTAGCTCAAGCTGATGATTATCAACATGTTCGCCAAAATCTTTTAGCCTAGGAACTACTATAATGCGCTTACCGACTTTTATGGAATCGATTATATTTCCAGCTCCGGCATGGGTAATTACGATGGAAGCCAATCCAATTAAAGCTGACCTTTCTTTCTCAGGAAAGAAACTTTTGAATTTATAATTCTTTGGGATATATTCTGAAATCCCTATTTGTGCCACCACACTTTCCACTATTTTTCCATCTTCTATAAGGTTATCTATTTTCTTCAACAGCCTATCAAAAGGTTGCGTGTGAGTCCCAACAAGAACGAAAATCAAACAACCGCCCCCCAATATTTTGCTCTAGGATATTCTTTCAAAAGCTCTGGCCATTGAACCAGAAAGATATCAGATATAATGTAAGCTATCTTGCCGCTGAGCGATAGGTCTCTCACACGAGCCAGGCTTTCTAAAAAAATCACCTTTGTTCCAAGAATTTTTGCAACTATAATCGCAGGCATGGCGGTTCTGGCGCCCGTTGAAATCAGTATGTCAGGTTTTTCTCTTAAAAGAATTTTCCATGAGGCAAGAAAATTTGATGGCAAGTCTATCACCGAATTATCGTCAACAAAGAAAACCCTTTTCCTTTTAGATAATTCTACAGTATCGCTTCTTCTTACAGTCAGGAAAAAATGCTCCGTTTTTTTATAAACTTCTTCCAGCTGTTTTATTTCTGTTAAATGCCCGCCGGCACTCGATGCGATACATATTTTCATGAAAAGATTTGAATTCGTATCATTAAAAAAGCCGCATGTAACTATGATTCATTGCCGACAACTTTGTAAACGAACCAGACTATTGTAACATTTTTTCCGGAAACGCTTTTAAAAGTGTAATAACGTTCTTCCAAAAGTTTCAGCCTCTCTTTTTTGTCTATTATGTCAGACCATCTGACTTCGTCAAGAATTTCAATTTTCTTGCCATCGAGATGTCTTTCATGGACAGAAGAATTTAAAAATTCCATATCCACCCAATAAGACACATTTCTCGAAAGCATGTAAGATGTAACATTTCTATCTTTTGTCGCTTCTATCGCTTCCCAGTTTACAACACCATCTAGATTAAGAACTCGCCTGCCGGACATGTAATTGTAAATTCCAGAATTGAAACTCGCTATTGTATCTCTTTCTGTGGTGTTTTCGCTCATCCACAGCATCCCATCAAGAAGCACGGCTTGCCATGGTGCATAACCATTTTGCAATACATGCAGACCACCTATGGCAGAAATTACAATCAGCAAGATTAGAAAGTAAAATACCCTGACTTTGATTTTGTCGGAAATTAAAATTATCGCACTCCCAATGAAGATAGCAAAGTAAGGTATGGTCGGTGATATGTACCTTAAGCCCGACGATAGAAAGTAAAAAGAAAAAAACAACAAAAGCATAGCGGTGAACAAAATCATTATTCTGAATTTTTTTGTTAAAAAGAACCCAACAACTATAAGAAAAGACATAGTTGCAGCCACGATAAAACTATATACAGAAAAATCGAATGCGCCGAAATAATGAGGGATAAATGAAATTAGTTTTACAAGCGAATTCAGGCCGGTATAAATTTGCTGTTCAATGCTAATCCAGCTTTTGTAAATCCCGTGAGAGATTAAATATTTGGCAACACCACCACTTCCTTCTAATTTTCCAAAATTAACATAACTCCAAAATAGCCAAGAAGATATTATGAATGCAGCTATTAGCGAGAATACAACAATTTCTTTAACTTTCTCTCGCGGTGTTTTGCCGCCGGTTAGGGCATTGTGCAAGGCAAGCGTCACGAGTAGAAAAACTCCATCCAATCTTGACAGCATTGATAATCCAAGAATAACACCCAACATGGCAGGAAACCGCAAGTTTTTTTTCATGAAATTTTTAAAATAAAAATGTGCACACACGCTCATTACAAGAACAGTTATAGAAGTTTCCATACCGTTCATATCTATAATAGAAATCATTGGATTGATGCCATAGATTGCAGCAGCAATGGTTGCTATTTTTTTATTTATCAGCCTCCCCAGAAGAAAAACCCCAGCCACATTTACAGTACCTAAAAATGCCTGTAGAAGAAGAGCCAATCTTGTAATAAATTCCGCATCACTTCTAAATAAATTAAAAAAAGATAAAATAAGAACCCAAAGCGGCTGGGATCCATTTGTCTGCCCGAAACCGTTGCTAAATCCATCTCCATTTGCTATACCTTCTGCCATTTTATACCCATAAAATGCGTCGTCTATAAGAAATCTTGTCATAGCCGTTTCGAGAGGAAGAGAAGCAATTGAGAATCTAATCACAGCCGACACTATCAAAATTAAGATGAGCGGACTGATTTTCATGAGAAGTGTATTTATATCAAAACTTAAAAGCTCTTTATTTCAATCGAGTTTTCCGAAATCCTTTATTCCAAACTTTTTCACTATAGGTTTATACAGCAGCCTGCCGTAATCTGTTTCTAAGAATTTTTTGACAACATGTATGCCCTCCTTTCTATACCACCATGTCGCATTGTAATGCTTCGCCAAATAAGCAGGTATTGCGAAAACTGGCGTGCGGAAAAGTATGATACGCAGGCCGGGAATTTTTCTCATCCGCCTTTCCCATTTTAGAACAGCATTTTGACTTGCAATCCCTTCAACAAACGGATTCACTTCAAATTTATCTCCGACGATTTCAATATCTTTAGTTGTGCCTATGCCCATAGCTTCAGAATTTTTTAAATGCGCTATTTTCTCAGGATCGAATCCCATATATCTGGCAACAGTGTAATCTGCAGCTACCCTGTCAGCCGAAGCCATTATAACGTTGCATATTTTTGGTACGCCTGTTTTTGGTGCATTTCCCTCCATCGCAACAGTGCCATCGATTACATTGAATTTTGTTTTGAAGAAAGAATTTTCATCTGCTATTACCTGATCAACCAACGGATGGAAGTTATGCCTCACTCCTCGTGGTATGAGCCCCCAGTGATTTTTCAGGCAGCATGTAATTGTTGTCATTATGTGCGTTTTCATTACTGGAAGATTCAGGATAGAATCCGCTTCTAAAAGCACATCAGGCACATCGAGTTCCTTTAAAATTTTTCCATTTATTTTTATTTTTCTAGAAGGCTCATTGCTAAGGTTCACTAGTCTAGCGCCATACTTTGCTGCGAGCTCATCATATCCCCACAACTTGAACGCGCGGTTAAGCTGCTTGTATGCGGCCAGATCTGCATCACCTATTGAGATGCTCGCATTAGGATAATTTTCCGTAACCTCCTGCAAAACCGCTTCAAGAACCCACGGCGATGTTGAAACGCCCGGTATCATCTGATCTGCAATTCCGTTGACCTTTATGAAAATTTTTGTCCCAGGGATATATTTTTTCCACTCGCCCAAACGCATAGATTTTTTTACAGTTTCAAAAACATCTTCTTTCGAAACATTTCTTATTTTCAGGAAAACAACTTTTGGCATACAAATCAACAATTACAAATCAATTAGGCAACTTTAATCTTTATAAATATGAGGCATGAGCAAGTTAACTCACGCTCTACTGAATAGTCTAATTTTTAACATCTCTATCACGTATCTCAAAAATAAAATAGGGCCAATAAGTTTCGACTTTCCAGCTGTGCGATTTTTGAATAGAATAGGAATTTCCTTTATTTTAAGCCCCTTTCTAAAACATGCGTAAATAGTTTCTGTACACACTATCATACCGACTTTCCCATTTGCTGCGATGCCGGAGAAATTTATGCTTTCGAGGGCTCTTTTGTTAAACCCCCTATAACCTGACGAGGGATCTTTCATGTTGATGCCGAGAATAATTTTCATTAAAGTTTGAGCTAAGAAAGTTACGGTCGCTCTCATAATATCTCCACGAACATCTTTCCCACCGGCGACATTCCTCGAGCCGACAACAACATCATAGCTTTTAATTTCCTTTAAAATATCTCTGACGTACCGTGGGTCATGAGACAGGTCGGCATCCATTTCTATCATAACATCTGCACGGTTTTTCAAACAATATTTCATCATATCTATTTCAGCGTTCCCCCTCCCACTTTTAGTTTCTTTCAGAATTAGCCGCACCCTTTTTTCTTTTTTCCCCATTTCTTTTACAACTTTCCAAGTTCCGTCCGGAGAGCTATCGTCAAAAACAGCAATTTCAATGCCACGATTTTTTAAAAGCTCTCTAATTAGCTTTCCGATATTTTCAACTTCATTATAAGTAGGTATTGTTACGAAAATTTTCAACGAAAACACCCGCCAGTTCTGTGGTTTATTTTATTTTTAAAGCTTAGCCAACCGAGATTTATAAAAAGTTTTGAAGGATTTTTATGAAAGTAGTGATATTGGGCGCCGGCGTTTCTGGATTAGCAGCTGCGCGTGAACTCTCTAAAAGGAATGAGGTAACGATTTTAGATAGAGAGGAGTTTACCGGCGGCATGGCTTCACCATATCACATAAATTGGGATGGAAATGATTATTCTATAATGAAAACTTATCATCATGTATTAGGCAGAGATGCCTCTACCATAAAATTCATAAAAGAAATGTCGCTCGGGAGCAAACTCCATTGGAAAAAAATAAAAACTGGGTTCGTTTATAGAGGAAAAATCTACGGGTTTTCCACACCAATAGAGATATTGAAATTTCCAATACCATTTATAGATAAAATAAGACTAGCAAAATTTTTGCTTGTTGATATGAAAAGATCTGACTGGTCTTCTTTAGAAAGGACAACCGCCAAGGAGTGGGTTACAAAAAAAGCCGGCGAACTCAATTACAAACTTTTTTTCGAGAAGCTGGCCAGAAATAAATTTCAGAGACCGCCAGATGACATATCGGCTGCATGGCTTGGAGGCAGGCTGTCAAAAGAGGCCGACTCTGCTAGAAAAAAGTTCGGTGCACTTTACGGCGGTTTTGGGCAAATTACTGAAGCTCTTATAAGGCAATGTGAAAATCTTGGAGTTGAAATAATCAACGGCGCGTCAGTTACAAAAATTTGTAACAAAGGAAAAAAATCTGTCTCGTACACAAAAAACGGAAAACAATACACACTAGCTGCAGATGTAGTAATCAATACACTGCCGCCCCAAATATACATGAAGTTGGTAGAGTATCTCAGCCCTGAGCTTAGAAGGGTTATGGAAAAGATAAATTATCTTAGTGTAATATGCGTCTGTGTAGGAACCAAATTGAGATCAAGAGGCTATTATTGGCTTAATGTGCTTGATGAAAACTTACCATTTTCTGTTTTGTTTGAGTCGACTGCACTGTACGAAGACGCAGCACCGCAAGGAAAATCCGTATACTACATAGCAACATATCTACCGAAGTCCGATCCACTATGGAAAAAAACAGACCAGGATATAATAGATTTATACTTGAATTCCACCAACAAATTTATACCAGGATTTTCAGAAAATGTTGAATGGATACGAATAACAAGGTTCGAAAATGCTGAAGCAGTATACTATCAAAATTTTGAAAACCCCCCAATCAAAGCTGACGGAGTCTATTTTGCAGGCATATACAGAATATACCCGAAAACCAGAGATATCGCCTCCCCAATAGAATCTGGAATAGAGGCCGCCCAACGAATTCTAAGAGATTTAGAAGAAAACAATCTGGGATAAACCAGAACTAGCTTTTCGTTCCTAATCTTTTTAAAGACTTCGTCCAAAGACTAAGAACGAAAAAATGTGATGAACTTGAATAAAGTAGTTTTTCTGAAAATATCAAAAGTAGAGAAGGAAGAAATCCAGAAAATAGTCAGAAAGTCTATGGCGCTGGGCGAGTGGAAAAAATATATTTACGGAAATAAGATTTTTCTGAAGGTTAATGGAGTCTCAGATCAACTTGTCCCCGGTCAATGCACCTCGCCGTGGGTTCTTGAAGCGGTTTTGCAGGAGGTTACGGAAAATTATCCTAATGCAGAAATTTCTGTCGGAGATGCGGACCTCGCTGCAACAAAGCAGTTAGATACAGCAGCAAGGATATGGCTTCACAAAGAGCTCGCAGAAAAATACGGCGGGCGTTTTGTAAACTTATCGAAAGACCCCACCAAGCGAGTTGAAATGGAAAGCTCGATTATGAGAGAAATACATTTGCCGGTCACTCTCCTCGATGCAGATTCTATTCTAAATATACCCGTAATGAAATCTCACTGCATGTCAAAGCTCACATGCTGCCTGAAAAATCATTGGGGCATGGTTCCGCGCTTCCGCCATAATCTTCATCCGGTGTATGATCAATTCATATCAGATATGAATAAATTTTTTACGAAAACCCGCTTTAATGTTGTCGATGGGACAGTGTCCATGGAATGGAATGCTCCCAGAACAGGAATACCGAAAATATGCAATGTGATTTTCTCCGGCCACGACAGGGTTGCGATTGATTACACTGTTGCCAGATATATGGGATTCGATCCACAGACAGTGAAACATATATGGACATGCGAGCGTGACGGCGTGGGTTCAACAAAAGATATTGAAATAATAGGAGATAAATTTGAAGTGAATCCGTTTGTTCCACCGGAACCTGATAAGCAGCCGATATTCTTTTGGGAAACGCGTTTGAGAAAAGTACCGCTATTAAAGCCAATAATTTTTGACAGCCCACTATTCTGGCTTTTTGCCGGCATTGCAACAGCATACAATACAAAGGTGTGGTACAATCTCCATGGAACAGGTTACATGAAAAAAATCTTAGAAACACCTTATGCTACAGAATTCAAACCACTTTTTGATAGAGAAGGCATAAAGCTTTAGGCGATGGGATGGAATATTTTTCTGGGAAAAACACGATAAAATTTATTCTTATAGGTGTCGGCGTCTTGTTGGCGCTTCTCTACTTAGGTGATTTTTCAAATATAACTTCATCTATTTTCAAGTTATCTTTCCAAACAATAATCATCCTTCTTGTGTTGACATCTCTTAATTATGTGTTTCGTTATCTAAAATGGGAATATTTTCTCAGAGTAATTGGAATAAAAATACCTCTCAAGTTATCTGCAGCAGTTTTTTTCAGCGGACTCTCGATGGCACTTACTCCAGCAAAAATCGGTGAGGTTTTGAAATCTCAATTGTTAAAAGAAAAGGCAGGCATACCAAGAAGAAATACAATAATGGTTATATTTTCAGAAAGGCTAACAGATGCCATCGGTCTGACAGTTCTTTCCATTCTGAGCCTTTCAGCATTCTTCCTGCAGCTATGGTCTGTTGCCATAATAGTGTTTTTTATTGTAATAATCCTATTTATTTTTTCCAACGAAAAAATGCTTTCTATGCTAACGAGCTTTGCGACACAAATGCCATTTATAGGAAAATACGTAAAATATTTTAATGAATCATATGTGAAATCAAGAGCATTATTTGCGCCACGCACGATAATAGTTTCATCTTTGATATCAATGATATCATGGTTTTTTGAATGCCTAGCCTTGTACATACTGCTCAATTCTCTCGGTGTAAGTCTAAGCTTGTTGGCGGCAACTTTTATATTTTCATTCTCTTCAATTTTCGGCGCTCTGTTAGTTTTACCGGGTGGGATAGGCGCCGCCGAAGGAAGCTTTATGGTACTTCTTCTTATGTCGGGTGTGAGCAAAGCTATGTCATCACTGGCTACAATTGTTATAAGAATAACAACACTCTGGTTCGGATTCCTGGTTGGCATGCTGGCTTTGCTGCTGATTAAGAGAATAAAAAATGTCGATGCCAAAACTTTATAAACATTCTTCAAGGAAAAATATTATGCCAAAGAAATTTACAGGAAATACAAAGGTCTTCTCTCTCAAAAATATGATAGCTATCTTTATAGCAGGTTTTATAGTTTTTTTGGTATTATTATTATTTGGAGACTCCGAAAAAATCTTTGAACGTGCAGGAAGAATTTCCATAGAAACATTTTTTCTCCTAATATCACTTACGCTTCTTAATGACGCTTTCAGATTTCTGAAGTGGGAATATTTTCTCAGGACACTTAACCTCAGAGTAAAGCCAAAAATTTCATTGGCAATTTTTGCATCAGGAATTATAATGTCATTAACGCCGGCGAAAGTTGGAGAATTGATGAAATCTCAATTGTTAAAAGAAAAGGCAGGCATACCAAGAAGAAATACAATAATGGTTATATTTTCAGAAAGGCTAACAGATGCTATTGGCCTGGCTCTACTTTCTCTTCTCGGTCTTTCTGTTTTTTTTGCCAATGCATGGTCGCTTCTAATTATATTTTTAATAATAAGTCTAGTCCTTTACACATTATCAAATGAATCGATGTTTATGAGATTATTGTCGGTCTTAAATCATATTCCTATAATCAAAAAATATACATACTATGCGCACGATTCATATAAAAATTCAAAGAAATTATTCACACCGGCTGTTCTAACTGTATCAACTTTAATTTCTATTATTTCATGGTTTTTTGAATGCCTCGAGTTGTATATAATTTTGCAGGCGCTTGGCGCACCGATATCACTCTCTTCAGCTGTTTTCATCTTTTCTTTTTCATCGATTGTTGGTTCTCTCTTTCTTTTACCGGGTGGGATAGGCGCCGCCGAAGGGAGTTTTGTTGGATTGCTCCTAGTCGCAGGCGTTGGCAATACGGTAGCATCTCTAGCTACGATAATAATAAGATTAACGACATTATGGATTGCAATACCTATTGGAATTATAAGTTTCTTCTATGTATCTAAGATGAAAAATTTTGAATCCGCGGATTCAGAAAGTTTTTAAAGAGTTTTGCCGATGAATCTCTATGTCCAATGTAGCAGTGCTGAAAACAAAACCACAGACGGTTGTTGAAGATTATGGAAGGTTGATGCGCTTAGCAAGATATAGAAACGAAATAGACAGTAAGAAAGAAACCATTATCAAACTTAATTTATCATGGTCTCTTTATTATCCGGCCTGCTCAACCCAACCGTGGCAGCTTGAAGGCGTTCTGAAAACTTTGGAAGAAGATAAATTTAAAAAAATACTTCCAGTAGAAAATAAAACAGTTGTCACAGATCCTATTAAAGGAGCGCGTCTAAATAAATGGAATACAATTTTCCAAAAGTTTGGTTTAAATTTCACGCCTCTAACAGATGTAGAGTGGGTGAAATACAACCCCAAACACGAACTTTCTGTTCTAGACAAAAAGGTTTTTCCAGACGGCGTTTACATACCAAAAATGTTTTTTAACAAAAACATAATTCATTTGCCAACGATGAAAACTCATGGTCACACAACTACAACTGGCGCGATGAAAAACGCTTTTGGCGGATTACTAAAAGAAGTGCGCCACCACTGCCACAAATATATACATGACGTTCTTGTTGATCTATTGATAATACAGAAAGAAATTCACCCCGGAATTTTTGCAGTAATGGACGGAACCGTTTGTGGAGACGGCGCCGGACCACGCACAATGGAGCCGGTTGAGAAAGGATACATTCTCGCCAGCTCAGATCAGGTTGCGATAGATGCGGTCGCCGCAAAAATGATGGGCTTCGATCCGCTCCAAATTCCCTACATTAAAAAAGCCCACGATTTAGGCCTAGGTATGGGGGATCCGAGGCAAATAGAAACTCTGGGAGAAGATATTTCCAAAGTTAATTTCAATTTCAAGGTTAAACGCAGTCCGGTAATATACGGGGATCAAATTTTCAGAAAAGGGCCACTCAGTTTCGTTGAGCCACTCTTGTTTCGCACATGGTTTTTCAACTTCTGTGTTCTCGGGTCTGAAAGTTATCACGACTGGTTTTGGTATCCTTTGATTGGCAGGACAAAAATCGCCGCCTTTACGAAAACTGAATGGGGAGAACTTTTTCAAAAATACTGATTTTTATGAAAAATAAATTTTTAATCACAGCGTTTATTATTGCCATACTTATTCGCACTGCTGTAATTTCTCAGGGCAACGATTTTTTGATTTCGGAAAACATTGTTTTCGATGATGCATTTATTTTTATAAAAATCGCAAAAAATTTACAAGCAGGGAACGGATTTAGCTTTAATGGAATTGAGCCAACAACAGGCGCGCCGCCATTATGGCCATTTTTGTTATCTCTATTTCCTCTTAGCGGGAGCGGCGCGGCTCAGATAGCATCCGCCATTTCAAGCGGCCTCTTCATTCTGTCTGCCATATTTGTTCGCAGGATTTTTGTCAAATTCTTCGAAGAACGATTCGCAAATATATTTCTAATAATTTATCTCTTCAACCCATTTTTCGTACTTCTCAGCTTGAACGGAATGGAGACATCACTCTATATATTTGCTTTTTCAATTTTATTTTGGTATTACTTCAAATTCAAAGAAAATCCTACAAACACAAAAATAATTCTTTTTTCTCTCGCTGGTGCGATGACAATATTTGCCCGCGAAGAAGGAATTTTTGCATTCTTAGCTTGTTTGATTGATTATTTCTTTTCCGAGAAAAAGAAATTGCCAATTTTCAAGTGCATATTGTTCTTATCGATATTCTATAGCCCCCTGTTAATATGGCGGTTCCTAACTTTCGGTGAAATAACATCAAGTAATTTGTTTCTTCTGCTTAATACACACTGGCTAAAACAGTATGGGGCTTTACAAAACATGGGCGCTTTGATTCTACATGGCAGTTTATTGAATTTTGCGACAGGATCAATTATCCTTGCTTTCTTAGGAATATTAATGAAACCAGAATTATTCAGAGCATTAAAGCCCATTTGGATATTTGTTGCGATTAACATACTTTTTTATTCGTTTATTGCTCCAGTAGGAGTTTTTCGCTACCAATTCCCATCCGAACTGTTTTTTATTTCTGGAATAGCCTCACTATTCTTTTTAATCATTGAAAGAACATCACAAATCTCCTATAAAAAATTTCTAGCGATTTTGATTTTTGGGGTATATTTTTTCTATCAATTTTTGAACGCATTCATGATATGGTCGGTTTTGCAGTACACCGGCGATGGTGAGATTTTCTGGTCAAACAAGGACTATGCATTTAGGGAAGCAGCGGAGTTTGCGAATGAAAATCTCCCAAAAGGGTCAGTTGTCGCGCTAAACCATATAGGAACATTTTCTTGGTTTTATAATGGTAGAACTGTTGACTCGCTGGGAAAAGTTGATTATAAAGTTGTGCAAGCTACGAACGATGGCAAACTAAAAGAGTTTATAGAGAGCAAAGGAGCCGTGTATATTGTTGATCTGTTTAAAGTTTTGGAATTCGAAAAAATTGACAAGTCAGACATAATCTTCTCGAAAGATATACACATGACAATGGGCGAGAGTCCTCTGGGATATTTGCGTGGAGACCGTGGCGCAGTTGGCTGGTATGTAGCTATTGTTAAGCTAAATAATAACACAGTTAAATTGCTACAAAATTAACCCATATGCTAACTACTTATAAACTTTAAAATGCACTCTTTTCGTAAATGTCCCAGTGATAAAAAATGAAAGTTTTAGACCGACTACTTGATAAATTCAAGATTGCGATAAGCGTTTTGAAAGATGTGGAAAATCCCATAGATTATTTTCTAAGAAGGGAGTCGGTTATCAGGGTAAGAAACAAATTTAAAGTTTCAATAAGAAATGAAGAATTTGATAGAGTAACTCTTAATAACATTTATTTTAGAAAGCTATTTACTCCAGACGGTTTTCAGGTTAGAGAAGGGGATATTGTTTTAGATGTTGGAGCTACTATAGGAGTCTTTCCACTTATGGTAGCGAAAAACTGCGAAAAGGTCTATGCATTCGAGCCCTGTCGTACGCACTTTTCTATGTTGCAAAAGAATATTGCTTTAAATAAATTTCATAACATAATACCTCTTGATTTTGCTTTATCAGATAAAACAGGTAAGGAAGATTTCTTTATCTCGAAAAGTTCTGCCGCCCATTCCCTATTTAGAGAATTGGCAGGCGAAGTTTCAAGTGTAGAAACAGTCAACACAATCAGTTTAGAAGATTTTATGCGTCGCTTTAACGTTCCAAAAATAGACTTATTAAAAATGAATTGTGAGGGGGGCGAATATAAAATTCTTATGAAAAGCAGAGTCTTAGATAAGATTGATAAAATTTCAACCGAGTACCACGATAAAGATGACGAATTAAATGGGTTAGCATTAAGAAAATTTTTAGAAAGTAAAGGGTTTTCTACTTTGTTGGTTAAGAGAGCGCGCACAGGAATGATATATGCCCGAAGAATTTGATTGTCGGTGTTGTAAAGTTTTTAAGCTTAAATGAGTTATAGATTAGTTATGTCAGTAGATGCAAATTCTAGACAAGGAGATCGGCTCACCGAACCACATAAAATCTCAAAATTACTTGCTAAGCTAAAAATTCTCCAGTCACGGACGCAGAGCTACATATCTCTTTTCAATATGGCACTTCTTTTAACTCTTTGGACTGAAAAGCACGACCCAACTCTAGCTATAGTGGGGATATTTTTTGTCATACTAATTGGATTGCTAGACTGGAAGCTGATATTTAGGGCCGAACAACAACTAATGTTTCAGAAGAATCCCGAGTGGTTGAAACAGCTCGAATTGATAAAAGTAAGGCTTGATATAATCGAGAAAAAAACACTAAAAAAGGTCGGTGGTATTTCTGAATGAAATAGTAGAACCTAATAAAATCTCGAAAACACTCGCGAAAGCGAAAATTATCATGGCAAGAACTCAGAGCTACATAGCTCTTTATAACATGATTCTTATACTAGGATTATGGTTGGAAAAAAATAATCCCCTATATGCGGTTGTAGGTCTAATGTTGGTGTTGGTCGCAGGTATTTTCGATTGGATATTTATTTTTAAAGCAGAGCAGCAAATACACATCCAAAAAAATCCGGAATGGTCTAAGACATTTGATACGATAAATGAGAAACTTAGCAAAATTGAAAAAATAGTAGATTAATTTAGTGAAAAATCTTTAAAATTATTTAACTTGTAATGCAACCTTTAACTATAGGAATTTTTAATAATTTTTTATAAAAGCCAACTGAATGAAAAATTCTATTTAAGAAAAAACATTTATAAATCGGACTAGAATTTCAACTCCAAAGCAGATAGCTTCATAAGTTTTTTTATTGGTCTTGATGATACATAAAAATTGCATTACAAAAATCACAGGAATAAGTGTTATATCAGCTTGCTAATAGCATCACAATATTCTTTCATGTACCTCAAATACCTTATGCTTAAAAGCATTGTTTTAAAAGTATTTTTATGATAATCAGGGCACGGAGTCCGGCAAGAATTTATTTCGGCGGAGGAGGCACTGATATTTCGCCCTATCCGGAAACATGGGGTGGCGCGACTCTTAATGCTTCAATAGATAGATATGTCTATACGACGCTCGTTCCAAAATATGACCAAAGCATACAAATAGCGTCTTCAGCACATAAAAAAGCAATCCTGTACGGCGATGCTAGTGAAATGAAATTTACAGGAGATCTGGATATTGTCAAAGCGGTAATCAGACTCTTGCAGATAAAACATGGCGCGAATGTTTTTATCCGCAGCGATATGCCGCCAAACACAGGTCTAGGGACAGCTGCTGCTACAGCAGTCTCGGTTATAGGCGCGTTTAACCACGTTCTTGAGAAAAAGATGAACACGTATGAAATTGCCGAGGCGGCGTACAAAGTTGAGGAAATGCTTGGAAGAATCGGCGGCAGGCAGAATCAATATTCAACCGCTTTTGGCGGAATAAATTTGATTGAATACGCAGGTAGCAACAATGCGCGCGTTATTCCTCTGAAAATGCGGCGCGGCCATATTTATGAGCTAGAAAAAAGTTTAATACTTTGCTATATTGGTAGCAGGGGTGATGAGGGAAGGCTTCAGGCTCTTCTCAAGACACAAAAAGATTCTTATAACGACGCAAAAGTTTTAGGAACCCTCGACAAGCTGAAATCAATAACTTATGAAATGTTCCACGCACTCTCTTCAGGAGACCTGCTTTATTTTGGCGAGCTCATGGATGACGCCTTTCAAACAAAGAAAAACATACATGCAGGCTTTGTAACACCAGCGATCGAAAAAGTCTACAGGCTTGCAAGAGACTCTGGAGCAATCGGCGGTCGTGTGCTCGGGCTTGGAGGCGGCGGTCACATGCTTTTCTTTTGCGAGCCAAACAAGGAACATGAAGTCTCTGCTTCGTTACAGGCAGCGGGTTGCAGTATTGTTGATTTCGGTTTTGAATTTGACGGTTTACAGTCATGGGAAGTAAGCAGTTCGATGTGATTATATGGAAAAGATTTTGATTACAGGGATAACAGGTTACATCGGTGGAATACTTGCAGGAATTGCTGTTGCTAACGGAAAGGAAACCCATGGCACAACATGGGAGCAGGAGAGCGGCTCTAATGTGCAGGAGATGAAAAAAATTTCCACGGTGCATCACTGTGATATGCGCAATAAAGTTTCTGTGGAACGGATGATTAAAAAAATAAGTCCAGAAAGAATTTTTCACCTAGCAGCTCAGTCCATGCCAACGACCTCGTGGACATATGCAAAAGAAACGCTTGAAACAAATATTTTGGGTACGGTGAATATTTATGAGGCCGTCAAAAAGGTAGGGATCGATCCAGTAGTTGTTGTAGCTTGTTCTTCCGCGGAATATGGACAGACACTTTTTGATAGAAAGAATATTCCTGTCACAGAGGAACATCCGCTTCTTCCATTGCATCCATATGGTGTGAGCAAAGTCGCTCAAGATTTGCTTTCGTACCAATATTTTAAGAACTTCGGAATAAAAGTCGTGCGTTGTAGAATTTTCAACACAACAGGCCCGGGAAAAACAAAAGATGCCGCAGCTGATTGGGCAGTGCAGGTAGCAAGAATAGAAGCAGGTCTCCAGAAACCCGTGATAAAAGTTGGTAACCTAGGGGCTTTCAGAGACATAACTGACGGAAGGGATATGGCGCTAGCTCTCCTTCTCGCTTCTGAAAAATGCAAACACGGAGAAGTTTACAATATTTCCTCATCTAAACCATATAAGATGCGCGATATACTTGACAAATTAATACATCTATCAGAGACAAAAATTTCCGTTGAAACAGACCCGACGCGTATGCGCCATATTGATGAACCGATAATAAGCTCTGACAACAGAAAATTTGTTGCAACAACAGGATGGCAACCACAAATACCTGTTGAAAAAACTTTGGAAGATATGCTGAACTGGTTTAGAGAAAAAATTCGGAAGGATGGGAACGCGTGAACTATTTTCCAGAGCTCTCATTTATAACCCCCTTAAAAACCCTTTCAACTCCTCTCAGATAAGATTCCTTTGTAAACTTCATAGCAGTCTTGATGCATGATGGTGCCATATGCGGAAAATCCTTTTCATATTTTTTTACAGCTTCAATAAGGCTTTTTTGGTCACGATTTATTAAGACCCCGTTTACTCCAGATACAACACTTTCTCTGAACCCACCTTCATCCGCTGCGATGCAAGGTTTTCCGAATGACATTGATTCTGGCGGGATAAAACCGAAGTCCTCGTTCTCTGCAATGCAGACTGTAGCCAAGCAACCTGAGTAAAGTTTTTTATATTCAGCTTCCGTGAGATTAGTAAGCAATTCGACATTCTTTGGTTTTATTCCTTGAAGAAATTCAAGATAATTTTTATCGACAGCGCTTCCGGCCACAACCAATTTTTTATCAGGCATTTGTCTGAAAGCATCCATCGCAACTTCGATCCTTTTGCTATAGGCGAGTCTCCCAGGGTAGAAATAGAAATCTCCGAAAGAAGTTTTTCTCACCTTATCAATGCAGGTTGAGTAAACAACTTCGGTATCTCGCCCATAAGCTTGTTTTACTCTGCCACGCACGTTTTCAGAATTAGAAAAGATTCTTGTCATACGACCGGCCAGAAATCTGTCAAATGCGCGCATGAAAGGAGACACCATAAGAAATGGAATACGTTTTTTCATACTCATCTGTTTTATATGGAAGCGCGCTGTTGGCGGGTATAAATCTCTCTTAGGAGTGTGGCAATACCACACTGATGGTGAGTTTCTTATGTTAATCATGTTTGTGATAAAGTAACCATGAGAATAGTATAGGTCGTAACCTCCGAGATCTTCTCCAACCAGATTAAGACCGAATTTGAATTTGCTCGGAGCTTTAATTTCAATGACTTTATCTGCTTGTTTTTTCCAGCCTTCGTAAGATTTTTCAGGTTCAAATTTGTTTACAATGACATCCATTCCGAATCTCTCTGTTAATGCAAGCAATGAGCGTTCGCATCCACCACGCGTTATTATTTCCGGAAAAACTGCAAGAATTTTCAAAAAATCACTAAAATACAGAGCTTTCATCTCTTTGTTTCTGAATTTGGGAAGTTCCACATGACAACTTGTATGGTGAGATGAAATAAGTATGCGTTTCAACATTTCCCTTAATTCTTTTGGATGCTCCAATTTTGAAATTCATTTTATCACTCATTTAATTTGGCGACGCAAAAAATCTCCGGTTTCATATGAAAAGCAAATGCAAGCTGTGACCACCTCCATATCAAAGGTAGTCCAAGCCTGGGTAAAATCTTTTCAATTTTGAAACCGTAGTGCATCAACATCCTTTTCAATGCCCGTGGGTTATAAGGTTTAACATGCGTGTAATCATGATAGAAATTTTTATAAGTTAATGACCAGTTTAATGTTGTTATTATAAAAATTCCATCCGGCGCAAGCAGGCGTTTTACATTATCTAAAATGTTTGTTGGGTCTGTAAAATGTTCGATTGTTTCGAGACAAGTTATGATGTCAAACTTCTTATCAATATTTATTTTATCTTTGCTAAGGTCCACTTTTACAACTTTTATCTCTTTCGCCTCGCAAGATTTTATACCGGCATTATCAATTTCTGCCCCGAAGCATTCCAACCCAAGATTTTTAAAAGCTAGCAAAAAGTCCCCGTAACTCGCTCCAAGATCCAAAATAGATTTCGCGTCAGGCTTGAACTTTTTGACTACGAACTTCGCAAACTGTTCTGCGTACTTCGGAGATACATTGCAAGGTCCATCATAATGCGTTTCTAAATAACTTGGCATAATTCTAATTCACCTTTGCAATAAATGAAACGAATCCCATTTCTCTTCCGGATACATGTTTAGCTATACCCCAGCTTTCATTCAAAACCTTTAAATTAATATCATTACCAATCACATTTTTATAGCTGCTCTCACTCAAAATATTTACAGGCTTACCAGAAAGATAATCTTCAAAGGTGTTTTTAATAACATATGAACCGTCAATCCAATAACTTATGTTTCTGCGTTTCATATATCCCCCAACATCTTTTTCTAGAATTGCCTTTATGGCATCGTGGTTATGCACACCATCGAGATTTACAACGCTCCTATTAGAATAGTAAGAAATTATACCAGAGTTGAAGCTTCCTATCACATCATCTGGCGATGTATAATTTTCAATCCACGCCAAATTAATTCGCGAAATCTTCGCCCAAGGAAAATACCCCGCATCTATTTGAAAAAATCCGTTAACCACGATTACAATTATCATTAGAGCGAGAACGATATGAATACCTCTTTTCCAAAAGATAGTTAATTCTGAAAGCAAAACAGTCATGGCTATAAGTAAGAGAGGAATTATCGGGGTGAAATATCTTATATGAATTCCCCACAGATATACAGGATAAAAGAACAGCAAGGAAAAAATGTAGATATCTATTATACGGAACCTACTAAATTTAATAATCATGAACAGAAGCGTTGACACCACCAAAATTGATGATAACGCCTTCACTATTATACCGGTATTGTATATGAAACCGAAATGGTGAACAACGGCTCCAAAAGTTTTAACAAAATTGTTTGAAATTATTTTTGGGTAATCTTCAAGTCCGTAGGGAGTTTTTTCCAAAAAGCCATGATAATGCACGTACACAGTCAGAGCACTGCTTTGCTGTATGGTACCCAAATTAACGTAACTCCAGATGAACCACGGCGAAACAATCAAAATCACAAAACCGAGCAGTTTTGCTGAGAAAAGGATGCCACGTTCTTTTCTAACAGCAGAATCTAATAAAAATGCTCCCAATAGAAAAATTAGATCCGTCCTTGTTAGAATTGCAATGCCGGATATAACACCAAACAAAACAAAATTAATCCGGCTTCTAATATCTTTCTTAAAATAAAAATTCAGCGCAAGCAAAATAATTGTTGTCTGCAAAGCGCCTTCCAGTCCATTCAAAGACTGTGCAACTACAAAAAGATTCACCGCATAAATAAGTGACGGCACGATCCTATATCTTTTCAAAAAAAATGATGACAGACTATAAATAAGAACAACGCTTATCGCATCCAAGACAGATGCTATTATCAAAGAGGTCTTTACAGGCAAGTCGCTATCATTTAAAATAAATGGCGGAGATATCATCAAAGTCCACATTGGCGTCAGGCCATTTGTGGGATTCTTTCCATCTAGCGACATGCCATTTCCATGAATAATGTTGTTAGCTATGCTGTATCCGTAGAACGCATCATCAAAAATAACTTTTTCTATCAAAACGTCAGTGCTTTGTAATGAAAATGCTAGACGAATCACAAAAGCCAAAATTGCTATAGCAATAATAATTTTTTTCTCATTTTTCATAAGTTTCACACAGAATTTTTATCAATCTCGTATATTCTCAATCTGACAAGCTTACAATAGTTGAGCGAAAAAAGGTCCAGAAGCTTAAATAAAAACGAGTCTTTAGTTCTCTGGTGCCCGTAGAGTTTATATGACATTTTTGAAACCAGAATATCATCATTCAGCCTGCGCTCTTTCTGTATTTTTTCCCTCTTTTGCAAAACCTTTTCAAAATACAAAATAAACCATAAATGAGCTTTCAAAAAATTTGACATCCTTTTGAGGTTTCCTGTAAGAAGAAATGAGAAAAATTTCACCAAAAAATCGAAAATAATGAGCGGCAATATCTTTATAATAGTTGACAGCTTGAAAAAAGTTATAATGTTTAACAAACGATTCCTCTCTGTAAAGAAAGACAATGTAGATATGCGCGATCCTGTACCCGCGCCATAATGCCAAACTTTACATTTTTTGCTGTAAAGTATTTTTTTACCTTGTAATAAAAGTCGGAAGCACATCCAAGTATCATCTCCATAAGCAAAATAATCTGGATCGAATAGACGTTCTCCAACCTGTTTCTTATCGGCAATAAAAACTGCGCATCTAGGAATTGCGGAAGAGTTATAATCTTTCACTACGCCAACAGAATTGCCGCAAATTATGTTTATAGTATCCATTGGACGGAATGTGCTTAGGTCCGAACCAAAAGGATAATCATTGGCAACGGTTATCGCTGCTCCGAAATCCTTAGCTTCAGATAAAAAGTTCTTCCCGAAATCTTCAGGTAAGATAGTATCATTACCAGCTACCATTACAAAATCTGACATACACGACTCATACGCTATATTTGCGGCCTTTGAAAATCCAACATTTTTTTCCAGTTGTATTATTTTCACAAACGGAAAATGTTTTTCAACAAAATTAACAGAGCCATCCGACGAACCATTATCAATCATAACTACCTCTAATGAATGCTTCGGAAATTTCTGTTTCTCTATTGAGCTAAAGAAACTTTCCAAAAACGCTTTTCCGTTCCAATTAACCGTAGCTATGGATAAATCGGGTTTCGGCATATTTTAAGTCGAAAGCCAATCTTTATAAGAATTATGGACGCGGGATGCTATGAAAAGGTTAGAGTCAAAACCATACCTTATTTAAAACTATAATTTGAAGAATTTCAATAAGTTTATCTGTTAGACATGGAGATTTACATGAGTACAATAAGACGAGCTCTATCAAACACACTCTATCTTATGGGTGACTGGAGCGTTATAATGATATTTGGCTATATCTTTTGGGTAATTCTAGCGAAGATGCTTTCACCTTCAGAGGTTGGTATATTTTCGACGATATCAAACATAGCGGTGTTTCTGACAGCTTTTACAACACTCGGATTTAATATCTCTGTGATAAAAATTATTGCGGAGTATATTTCTAAAGAAGCTAAAGACTTTGTTGCAGGTATAGTCTTTTACACGTTAAAAAACACAATAATTTTCAATCTTTTAATTATTTCAATAATGATAGCTTTTTTGAGAACATTCTTCCCCGGATATTTGGGATGGGCAGAGCTTATAGGAATCTCAATCTACACTATAATAAATTCTCTATATGCAGTTGCACAGGGATATCTTTCCGGATTTCAGGATATGAGAAAGATATTTTTAACTGACATGTTTGCCTATACATTAAAAATAATTTTGGTTACAATTCTAATAATTTCTGGATTTAGCTTTTTCGGGCCAGTCGCTGCTTTTTCTATTGCAACATTGATTGCATTTTTTTGGCGGATGGAAAAGATTTCTATAAGAAATCATAAAATAAATGAGGCGGAAATGTGGAGCTACTCCATCCCGGCAATGATTAGCAGTTTAGGAATAATACTTCTTTTTCAGTCGACAGTTATTATTCTTGGTGTAATGAAAAATATGAGCGATGTAGGTATTTTTACATTGGCTTTTATGTTAGTTACGCCGATAAGAGCGGTCTTCCAGGTAATATCTAATTCTCTCATGCCAATAGGCTCAGGGAAGCTGGCAAGGCAGGCGCAGTCTGGGTTTGATGAACTGATGAATCAATCAATTCGCTACTCTTTGCTCATTGTTTTACCATTAACAGTCATGTTCTTTATTTTCTCTTCGGATATACTTCTTTTGTTTACTAAGACAGACTACTTGGCAGGGGCGCACTCCATGAGGATAATCGCTATAGGATCTTTGCTAGTCGGAATTTCCTACATACTCTCAGCGGTTTTATATACTGCAGGAATGGTTAGAGAAAGCAGAAATGTAAATCTACTTGGGGGAATTTGCAACACTGTTCTATGTGTAATTTTAATACCATTTTTAGGACTTATTGGTGCAGCGTTCTCCTATCTTCTTGCCGGTGTTATTTCTTCTTGGTTTTCTATCTCTCTATGCCAAAACAAACTGAAATTACATTCTGCCTATCTAAAAAAATTAGTTACTTCCTTCATAATCCTATGTTTGATGATTTTATTATTAAAATATCTCATAGGAGGAATTTATTCTCTCATATTTTCAATTATTTTTGGAATACCACTATATTTTATTTTGCTAATCTATCTAAGATTTTTTGGCGAAACTGATATAAAGATTTTAGACATTTTAGAACTAAAGTTTATTTTTTTGAAGCCTGTATTATCTCCCATAAAACACAAAATGAGAAAGCATATGACACAAAATTAATTATAAAAAAATAGGATCAAATATTTTAAAATAAAAGATTAACAGCGCCAAAACAACAAAAATAACTTCTAACAAAATTAGAATTGAAGCTATTTGTTTTTCTGTAAATTTTCCATGTAACATAAAAACGTGAAGAAGCGAGTATGGAGTATTTTTGGGAGCTTTTAGGCTTCCATCTGTCTCTAGTTCACCAAAACTTTGAACTGAAAAGCGGCCGCGCGCTTTCAGTAGAAGTTCAAAAAACCAAAGAATGAAGCAGAACACGGCAAACTTCTGCATCTCTCCAACAACCGCGACAACCGCGACAGTAGCTCCTATCATATACGTCGCAGAGTCCCCGGGAAAAATTTTTGCGGGATACCAATTATATCTCAAAAATGCCAGAAGCGCTGAGGCTACTATCAATGCTATTGCTGCAGCATGAAGTTTTCCAGAAAGTATACCATAAATACCCAATCCACCCAAAAGTGCCACTCCCATACCAGACTCAACGCCGTTAATGCCTGCAAGCATATTCGTTGCATTGGACGCTCCTACAACAGCTATAGGTACAATGATAAGAGGATAAAATATGCCAAAATCAATGGTTCCAATAATAGGAATAGACATAGTTGTATTTCCTGTCATTGTCGCCATCAACGGGACTGCCGCCAGCAAAGTTAGAAGAGGTTTCTGCCACTGCTTTAAACCAATACGTTTCTCATATCCGGCGATTTCCTTGGAGCGCAACTTCATCAATCCACCAAGGTCATCAAACATTCCGATAAGTGAGATTATAACAATGGTGGATATACCCGCAAAAACTTCTCCAAGCTTGTCAAGGCCTCCGAAAAGAAAAATTCGAAGCCAAATAAAGAGGAAGATCCCACCAAGGAATCCAAATAAAATTGCAGGACCGCCCATTTCAGCGATTTTCGGCTTTCCACTTTTCTGCTGATCAATTCCGGTCAAACCAATCTTTTCAAGGAAAATTATAAATTTGGGAGTTATGAAATATGTTCCTATGAAAGCGATGGCCATAGATGCCAGAATCGAACCGAGCGCCATTCATAACACCTCAAAGATCTTTACTCCTGCAGGCCCGAATTTATTTGTGTTATCAAAAACATTTCTGAATTTTGTAGAGTTCTCCATCATTTTAACAAAAGGTTCGTAGTAATTTTCCTGGAGCTTTTGCTGACTGATAAGCCCATTGATAACATAAACATAGTTTATTCCGTTAAGTTTCAGATGCTCATGGGAAACAGATTCATTTCCAAGCATAATTTCTTCAGAATCTCTTGCGACTGCAAGTCTGCGTTCGCACTGATATCTTACCTGAGAGGCATATGTTGCAAATAAAACAGAATCTTCGGTGGTGTTCTTTTTTACCCAATCACATGCGTCAAAGACTCCGGGAACAAATTGTTTTACCTGCTTCATTGTGGATATTTTTTCGAATCCATACACAAAAGCTGACGCGGACAGCACAACCAAGATAATTACACCGACCAATAAATTCTTTTTGCTGATATTATCAAAGAAAGATCCGGCAAATATGGCAGCAATAAGAACTAGTGGTATGTTCATTGGAAGCATGTAGCGTGCTGTATCCTCGGCACGCCATGTGCTGAATAATAAAAGCGGGAGCGTAGAAATAAAAAGCAATATCAATATTTTATCCGACTTGCTTCTCCTTAAAGCAATAAAAGCAAAACCGAAGAGAAACAATAATGGCAAGGTCCAGCCATAAGCGAAGCGCGAATAATTCAATATGCCAAACTTAAACAAATCGGCTTCTGTACTAACTTCCTGAACTCTCCCCTCAAACTTGAGTTCAGAGATTTTTGGAACTTCTACATCAAGTTTCGCGCCGCACTGCTGGTCGTTAAAGAAACTTCCAGAGTAGTAGCATGGGCTCCCATACGAAATAAAATTTCTCAAAATCCATGGCGATGCAATCAGAAAGGCTAAAACCACCAAAGCAACTAAAAACCTTTTATTTCTCAGTTTATCTGAGAAAATTTCATATAAAAAGAAAAATAGAAAAAGAAAATTGCCGGAAATCTTTGTCATTACAGCGAGACCAGTAAATATGCCGGCTAATAAGACGTCTTTTTTCTTATTTTTTTCAAACGATTTCATGCCGAAGTGCAATGCTGCGACAACTAACATCATGAAAAGGGCATCGACGTAACCCAAAACGCCATAAGTAATGAGCGCCGGTATCATGAGAAATAGAAAAGAGGAAACTAATCCAACAGGCCACCCGAAATATTTTTTCCCCATCAAATAAATAAGAGCCGCGGCAACAGCTGCCGGCAAAGCGATCAAAATTTTAACTAGGAGTTCTCCTCCAAAAAAATATCCGAAGGTTTCATAAATAAAAAATATCGGTTTTGACGTTGTAAAGCGTTCATGATAAATTTTATTTTCAAAGAGAGGAAAGTTTTCCGGTATTATCTGGTTCTTTGCCATCCAACGAGCTGCTGTTCCGTAATAGCCCTCATCACCAAAAACGATTGGAGAATTTACTGATACATCTAGGTAAAGTATAAGAACAGCGATAATAACTGCACCAGCGATATAATCTGCGTACCTGCTATAATTCATGCTAAAATCCTGTGAGTGAGATATTTAAAGTTTAATAGACCAGCAATTCCGAAGTGTTTTTAAGATTGCTAAAGGTATTTATAAAAGTTATAACCAAGTTATAATGTGGTTTGAATGAGAATAATGCTATTAAACCCGCCGACAAAATTCAAGGTCAGCAAGGACAGCCGCTGGCCCGAGTTTACGAAATCCGGCACACTTTATTATCCATTCTGGCTAGGCTATGCTACAGTTGTCCTGAAAGAACACGGAAAGCACACTCCTATGCTCGTTGATGCAATCGCAAAAGATATGGACTTCTCACAGACCTTGGAGATTATGCAAAAGTTTCATCCTGACCTTCTAGTTATTGATACTTCAACTTCAACAATTTACAGGGATGTCGCTTTCGTCGATGAAGCGAAAAAAACTTTTCCTGAAATGAGAACTATTTTTACCGGAAGGCACCCGACTGCACTGCCTGATCAAACTTTTGTAATGAGCAAAAATATTGATTTCATCGCGCGGCAGGAATATGATTACACAATTCTGGACTTGGCAAACACTCTGGATGCCGGCGGGGACTTGAAAAATGTTTTGGGGCTTTCTTGGAGAAACAACGGTTCTGTTGTGCATAATGATCCGCGCCCGCTTCCGGAAGACTTGGATAAAATTCCTTTTGTTTCAAAAGCTTACAAGGAATTCCTGAATGTTTGGGACTACCGCTACGCGCTCGCACGCTATCCCATGATTCAGATTTGGACGAGCAGAGGCTGCCCTGCGCGGTGCGTTTATTGTGATTACCCGCAGGTTTTCACAATGCACGGCTATAGGACAAGGAGCGCGAAAAATGTTGTTGATGAAATGGAGTGGATTCAAAAAAATCTTCCTGATGTAAAGGAAATCTTTTTTGAGGACGACACTTTCACAATTGACATTCCGCGTGCTCATGCGATATGTGATGAAATAGTTTCGCGCGGGATGAAATTAATTTGGTCGTGCAACGTGCGCGCAAATGTTCCGGAAGAAACCCTAAGAAAAATGAAAGAGGCGGGCTGCAGAATTTTGATTGTTGGTTATGAGAGCGGGAATCAGGGAGTTCTGAACAAAATGAAAAAGGGAATTATTCTGAAGCAGGCGGAAGAATTTACAAGAGCTGCGCAGAAACATGGGCTGAAAATTTTTGGTTGCTTCATGCTCGGATTGCCTGGGGACAACAGAGAAACAATCGAAGACACTTTCCAATTTGCGAAAAAAATGCATCCTGACATGGTTTTCTTCCAGCAGGCAGTTCCTTTTCCCGGAACAGAATTTTTTCAGTGGCTGAAAATGAACGGCTATATGCGCACAAATGATTTTTCAAAATGGCTTGATGACAATGGCAGGCTCGATGTTCTGTATGATTATCCCGGGATTTCTGGGGATGATATGGCGTCTCTGAGGGATAAAATGATGCTGCGCTACTATTTGGACCCGAAACATATTTTCTACACTCTTACTAGGAATATGCACCCGCATGAATTTATCCGCGTTGTGAGGTATGCTACTGATTATTTGCTCTATCTCTTTAACAGAAAAATGCTTGAAAGAAAACTTGGCGGGGCGAAAACGCAGACCGGCGGATTAAAGCCCGTGCAGTTCCCTGTTCAGTTGCAGCCAGAGATAGAAGTGCCTGTTGAGGCTCTTGTGAAAAGCACATGATTTTCAAAGCTTTTATTTTCCCCCCTTCCAGAATTCTTATGAAATATCCAAAAGTTACTGTGGGAATAACTGTGAAGAATTCGGCAGAGAGTATACGAGCGTGCATCGATTCTGTGCTTGCATCCACATACAGAAATTATGATGTGCTTGTTGTGGACGCCTTTTCAACTGATGGAACGTGGGATTTTTTGAAATCCTACGGAAAAAAGATAAAAGCAGTGCAGAAAGCCGGAAATATTTCTATGGGGCGGAACGAAATCATTAAGAGAGCAGGTGGAGAGATGATTGCTTTCACAGATGCTGACTGCGTTGTTGAAAAGAATTGGCTGAAAAATCTGGTTTCAGCATTTACCGAAAAAGAAATTGTTGCAGCTGGGGGATTCTGTGGAACTTCTTCTGGAGCAAATTATTTTCAAAGCTTAATTGGGAGAGAGCTTGAAGATCGATTCAAACATTTCCCGAAATTTGTCTCGCGCTTGCCTTTCATGAACCTATGCGTTCGCACTGCAATGGCGAAAAAAACATTGCTTGATGATAGACTCGGAGCAGCAGAAGATGCTGATTTCGGATATAGGCTTACGCGGGCAGGAAAAATGCTTTACATTCCTGATGCGAAAATTTTTCATAATCATAGAGGAAACATGAAAGATTTTTTCAAACAGCAGTTTAATTATGGGAAATTTGCACCGTTCATGTACAAAAAATTTTCAAGAAAGGTCGGCGGGGACCACATTTCAAAACCTACCATGATGGTTCAGCCTCTGCTCTTCCTTGTAGGGATTTTTTTCTTTCTGATTTCATATTTTGCGCCAGCTACTTTTATATTGTCCGAGATTTCCTTCGGAACTTTGCTTCTGATTTACCTTTATGATGCGCTCAGGCTTACGAAAAATATTCTGGATTTGCCAGCTTATATTTTAATTTTCGCAGTGCGTACGCTTGCTTGGATTTTAGGTTTGTTTGCAGGAATTAAAAATATTTTATATTAAATCTTCGTAAATTTTAATTACCCTATCTATAAAATTTTTCCAATTATATTCGCTTGCTAATTTACGGTTTTTCATGCCGATTTGCAATGCAGCTTTTTCGTTGCGGATAATTTTATTTATGGCATCTCCCAACGCTTCCGAATTTTTTATATCCACCCTCTCACCATAATAGTCAAGCGGTACCGTAGAAACTATTGCGCATCCGGAAGCCATGGCTTCTAGCAATACCAGACCGAAAGTTTCTCCTATAGATGGGAGACAAAAAACCAATGCACGTGAATATAAATCCAGGAGTTCTCGATCCGAAACAAACCCCTTGAACACAACGTTGTCGGGGGCATTTTCCTTAAGATGTGCTTCATCTTCCTCGCGCCCCACGAGAATAAATTTTGTATTCGGAATTTTTCTTGCGGCCTCTATAAGATATTTTATACCTTTCTGTTTCGCAAGCCTCCCAACAAAAAGAACGAAAGGCTCTTTCTTACCGACTTTATAGCTTTTGAAGTTTCTAGGCACGCCCGGCTTTACAACTTCAGTTAGTTCTTTTTTTATGCCAATCTCTATACCGGCATTTCTAGCATATTCACTTAAGAAAATTATTTTGTTGAAATCGTGTTTTATTTGAAATGCTTCTATTTTTTTAGAAATCCCCCCAAACAAAGGGCCACGCATATCAAACCATCTGTTTCCATACATTCCATGCACAAGGCATACGATAGGTTTTTTCAAAGTTTTAGCGGCGAGCAATGAAGGGAAGCATGCATTGTAATTATTCGTTTGAATAATATCGCAGTCTCTCGCGTGCTTCAGAATAGATGGATAAGCTAAGTTCATCAGATATCTGTTTACAGGAATTCTAACAGTTTCTATGTTATTGTATTTCTTTATTTTCGGATCGCCAGTTGTTAAGACCTTTACATCTATACCTCTCTCAGATAAAAGTTCTGCCATTTTTGCCACTACAATTTCTCCGCCTCCATGTATCTGAGGCGGGAAAATCTCATGAGTCAAAAGCACTTTCATAAAAATATTGGTATGGTTCCAAATATATAAAACCTTTAAATACCTTAAGTTGGAACTTGTAGTTATGTATGTTTTAGGTGTCAATCCTGGGGTATACAGGACGAATCACGACTCATCGGCATGTTTAATAAGAGACGGAAAAATAGTCGCGTTTGTTTCGCAGGAAAGATTTGATAGAATAAAACACAGCCACGCCTTTCCCAATGATGCAATAAATTGGTGCCTAAAGTATGCCGGAATAAAAGATAACGAAGTGGATATTGTTGCGATGAACTGGGATCCAAAACTTTTCATAAGCTCTACATTTTCTTTTCCATCATATGCATTTAATCTTCACAATACTTTCAATAGATTTCTCAATATGAAGCTTTACCAGACAACAGCATCTTCATTTAGAATACTGGAGAATCGCTTCGGAAAGAAAGTGAAGCCAATTAGGCATCACCTAGCGCATGCTGCAAGCTCATACTATGTATCTGGATTGAAAAAATCTCTCATCCTAACAATGGATGGGCGCGGAGAGAGTGATGCAACCGTGGGGTGGATTGGAAGTGACGGCAATAAAATAGAAAGATTGTTCGGATATGATTTTTTTAAAAATCACTCTTTTGGTTTATGTTATACAAGAATGACAAAAATTTTAGGCCTGGGGAGATTTTCTGAAGGAAAAACAATGGGCTTAGCCCCCTGGGGAAAACCAACATTTGATTTTTCGGATATAATATCTTTCAATAACGGAAATATTTTGGCAGACTACTCAAAGATTGCAAGATTTGAGAAATATTCCAGAAACAAGGACGAGCCACTTCAAGATGTCCATAAAAATCTGGCGGCAAGTTTACAAAAGGCGTTGCAAGAAACAATTTTAAAGTTGGTCGAAAAAATGCGTGACGATGCGGGTATAAAAAATATTTGCCTCGCCGGCGGTACTTCTTTGAATTGCACAACAAATGGGCTTATAGCAACTAGCGGTCTTTTTGACTCCGTTTATCTCCAACCTGCCGCAAGCGATGATGGTGCTGCTATGGGAGCTGCAATGCACGCCTATGTCCAAGCTGGCGGTAGGCCATCGACAATAATGAATCATGCTTATTTCGGTCCGGAATTTACAAATGAGGAAATAGAAAAAGCCATCAAAGAGAGCGGAGAAAAATACGAATACCACGAGGACATAACAGGAGTTGTATCAGAACTTTTGCATAAAGATAAAATAGTCGGCTGGTTTCAGGGAAGGATGGAAGTCGGACCGCGTGCTCTTGGAAACAGAACCATTTTAGGAAATCCAACAGTTGCGGCCAATACAGATAGAGTTAATGAAGTTAAGAGCAGAGAAAAATGGAGGCCGCTTGCTCCGTCGATACTTCATGGCCATGAAGAAAAATATTTTGAAAATGGCAAGCTTTCACCTTTTATGATAATGGCTTTTGTTGTTAAACCCGAAAAGAGAAGTGAAATACCTGCAGTTACTCATGTAGATGGTACCGCTCGCCCGCAGTCTGTTTTGAAAGAAACAAACCCAAAATATTTCGAACTTATTTCTAAATTCCAAAAATTAAGCGGCGTTCCAATTGTTTTGAATACTTCCTATAATGATAAAAGTGAGCCAATAGTTTGCACGCCGCAAGATGCCATAAGGACATTCAAGATTACTAAGATGGGTTACACGGCCATCGGAAATTTTCTTCTAAAAAAATAAACTACGGAACAACTTCATAAATTTTTACTTTATCATTGCTGAAGGCTTTGGTGAAGTGATTCAGTCCATCTCCTTCAAGAAGGAACATTTTCGTGAAGACAGATTCCCTCAGATTCAGAGGGATCAAGACAGCCATATTGTAACCTTTTGTAAACCATGCAGACAGTGGTACAGTCTGATTTGTCGGCTTCACATTTATCTGTTTGAAAATTGGATCCAAAGTAGAGAACACTTGCTTGACAACATTTTCATTCGAACCGACAGAAACAAGTTGACCATCAGACTGCGTTAAAGATTCAATAAACATATACACATTTCCGTTATTATTGTAGAAAGCTACCTTTGGTTCGGTTTCAAAAAGCATAACGCTTTGATAATCTCCGGCCTGATTCGAGAGCAAATAGTTTCTAAAAATAAGTCTCCCATCATTAGAATTCGCATTTCCTTGAAGAGGCAAAGAAATGTAAGTTGGACATTTCTTAGCATCGTTTTGTGGGCCGCATCCAGTGCCGAAATACATGGGCCACTGGAATTTGGGTATAAGATCATCACTCGCTATCCAATAAACTTTTGAACTGGTCCCCTGATATTTTCTTATAAGCTGCAGTGATTCACTTTCATTTCCAGTTACCATGATTTTCCCTAAATCCACTATCCTGTCATTTATTGTATATTTACATGAGTGTGGGCAATGCGCGCCGTCGGCGATATTTCTTCTCTCGGCATAACCAGCAATCATATGTCCGGGATCCCACCATGTTCCAATTAAGGCGTCTTCAGGCGTACTTTCTTTCATCCACTTCCACGCGTCATCCCAATTTTTATCTACATCGGGGCCCAGGGAAAACCCAACCTGCGATGTAATACCAAATGCGAAAAATACCACAATAAGAGCAATGCCCAAAACAGAAGATCTTAGAATTATGCCTCTGTTAGACAAAGCTTCCATAGCGTATCCAAATCCGGCAGCAATTATTACAAGAAACAATGCGGAGCTAAATTCTGTGAATCTTACGCCTCGCGTTGTAACATAAAATGCAATAATAAAAATTGCTGTTATCAGAGGCGCGGCATTAATATTTTTTTTGTAAGAGTAGAAAAGACCTGTTGCCATAAATCCGATAAGAATTGTAAATATTCCAATATCTATTGTTGCATCTCCTGTTTGAAATCTACCGACAGCCTGCATCCAACCCTGCAGATTGAAAACATTGAATGGCTGCAATTCGGCTATCGATATGTTAACTATCCAAATCTCGGGTTTTTGGGCAAATGTCGCTATTGATAAAATTGAGCCGATTGCATCATAAGTGTTTGTTATAAAACCGATTGCCTGAACTCCAATCAGTACTACAAGAAGCAAAGATATGTTATAAGAGAAATTTTTAAGAGAACCCTTTGACTTTTCCATAAATTTCTGCACGAAAAGAAGGACAACAGAATACCCGCAAAGAATTGCAAATGTAAACATAGAATCTCCCCAGGCCAACATTGCCGCCGAATATATCAAAATAGCTGTAGCCAAAGACTCTACTGTTTTTTTCCTGAGACACCTGAACCCAGCATAAAGCGTAAACAGCAAGAAAAATAAAGCCATCTGATCAGTATCATAGCTTGCGCCAAAAGTTCTTACTAAAATCTGCGGGGCGCTTGCAGTCAAAGCCGCCGCTAACACGCCTCCATATTTATTTGACAATTCTCTCCCAAGAAGGAACGCCGGCACAATTAGTAGCGCCCCGTAAATAGCTGCCATTGTAGACGCTATTGTGAAAAGGCTCGCCGAGCTCTTGAAAATGTTGTATATTGTTCCTGTGATTATCCACATAAGTCGCGAATTCGAAGATGTATCACCTCTGCCGACATAATAGCTAAGCTCATCCCAAACAGGAAAATGCCCCCAATCTGCAAAATATTTTGTAAATCTGTAGAAGAAAGTTGGGTCGAAGCTCAGTATTCTATCAGGAACATTGCCAACAGAGCGTATCCAATAAGCAAAAATAAAAATAAATATCAAGGAGAAAATCCACCACTTATCCAGGAGGAATTTTTTCAACGGATCCAAATTCACAAAATCACATACTTCCTTGATGCGCCAAGACTTATAAATTAGAAGCGCTACCAGTCCTCTTCTTCATCGTCTTCTCCGCCACCTTCCCCGTCTTCATTTTCTTCTGACTCTTCCTCATTTGACTCTTCTTCATGCTTCTTTTTTTCAGGTTTTTTTGTCGCGATACAAATCACCCGCAAAGGTTATGTCCGGTGGAAATCTACGAGAACAATCACAAAGCGTGTTTTTAAAGCTTGTGGTTCGACTATTTTCTATCCTATAGTAATGAGGTTGTAATATGAAAAATCCATTCAAAAGTCTGCGACCTATCGATAAAGAAAGATTTCTAGATGAAGTTTTTTCTTCAGCTGCGCGTGCGGTTGAGAAAGAAACTTTTGAGATAGACGAAAAAATGTCTCGATACAAAAGAGGCTTCTCTGCGGCGGCAGAAATTGCGAAGCAGAAAGAAGGTCTGCGGATAAAAACCTGCGGAACCGAAGCTGCGGCGCGGCTAAAAGCTCTGAGCCAAGCTGTTCCAGACGTAAGCAAGCTTCCGCCGCTTTACAGAGAAATTGTTTTGGTTTTCGCTTCCGAGGCAGATTTGGAGCGCGCTGCCTACCGCTTGAGCTGGGCTTCAAAGAGAATCGAAGGAATGAAAATGCTTTTCCTGCAAAAAGTCAGCCGCACAAAGCATACGCAGGATTCTCGGAATGTGAGAAAAGAATTTTTTGGCCGCGTTGCCGACTTCACAAGAAAATGCGCAAACGAATTTGAAATGATTTCATATTTGTGGAAATCTCTCAAAAATCTTCCGGACTTGAAAGAGGAAAAAACTTTTGCAATTGCAGGACTGCCAAATGTTGGAAAAACATCTTTACTCAAAGCACTGACAGGTAGCGCGCCTGAGATACAGCCGTACCCTTTCACAACAAAAGGTCTTATGGTGGGCTACGCAAATTTTGGTTTCGAAGAAGTGCAATTCATTGATACCCCCGGCTTGCTTGACAGACCTTCGCAAAAGAGAAACACTATCGAGCTTCAGTCAATCGCAGTGCTGAAAACAATTTCAGATTTTGTGATTTATATCTTTGATTTAAGCGAAACATGCGGCTATACTTTGGAGAGGCAGAAAAATCTTTTCGAAGAGGTCAAAAAAACGTTTAAGAAACCAATCATTGCAGTTGCCAATAAATCAGATATAGTCGGTGGAAAAACTTTAGAGGATCTTGGCATAGATGCAGTAAAGATTTCCTGTGAGAATGGAGAAGGAGTACAAAATATGATTTCGTTGCTCTCAGGCGAATTAAAAAATATGAAAAATAACTTTTAGCCAAATTCTTTCATTTCAACCATCCTTTGTTCTCTTGAGGATATTCTCATGGCTTCCATAACCCTAGCCTGCTGTAAGACAGTTTCATAAGCTTCGTTTATTCTCTTTAAATCTGTTTTTATAACGACACCACAAAAATTTTGGAAGCTTAACTCAAAATGATTTGCAGCAGGTGCGTTTATGGGCGTTATAGTTTCTCTGGAGTTTTCATTTTTTAAAATTTCTATTTGAGGCTTCATATTAGGTGGTATCGGATAAGCTCTATTCACTCTTATAAGACCTTTACTGCCCCACACAAGATAATTATTCTGGTAAACTTGGTTGAGCCCGAAGGCAATTAATGCGCTCCCGCCCTCAGGAAATTTGAGCAGCGCAGAGCCGATAACATCAACTTCTTTTTGTTCACCCTTTACAAGGCTGCAAGTTACTGCAACGGGCTCTGATTGAAGAATTTTTCTTGACATGAAGACAGTATAGCAACCGGCATCATTCAGGCTGCCGCCTCCCAACTCTTTATCATACCTGATATCATTTTCAGGAAATGGCGGGAATCCATAAAATCCTTGAAATAGAAAAGGGATACCTATAGCCCCGCTGTTTAAAAGAGATAAAACTTTTTCATGTTGAGGATGAAAATTACACATGAAATTTTCAAAGAGAGCAACAGAATTTTTTCGGCAGGCTTCGACCATCCTTTTCGCGGAATCCAAATCGTGAGTCAGAGACTTTTCGCAAATAACGTGCTTGCCTGCATTTGCAGCTTTGATTACCCATTCTTCATGCAGTCCAACAGGAAGAGGAATATATACAACATCTATATCTTTTCTTTCAATCAGAGAATTATAATTTTCAGGCTCAATTCCATGCTTCTGCGCAAAATTCTTTGCTTTTTCAGGATTTCTGCTTGCTATGCAGACAAGTTCAGCATTGATTAATGATTTGAACGCTGCTATAGAATATTTTTCAGCTATATTCGCGCAACCCAAAATACCGATTCTTAGTTTGTTACCCATAAAAATCATTCATAATACAGCGCAAACATTTCTAGCCAAAGAGTTCATAACATTATCCACCATCAGCAACTTCTTAATCTGCGGAAAAGTCAACCAAATATAATCATCTGTCATTGGAACTTCTTCATTCTCTTCAACCTCAACAATCATTGTTCTGTTTGTTTTCATGTAAAATCTTCCGCCATCTTCAACGCCTTCAACTTGCTTAATTAATTTTCCTTTCCCGCCCTCTTCGAAATATTCTGCCAACCTCGGTTTTTTCCCCAGATGTACGCGCTCCAGATTGCTGGCTGTTACTTGCAGAGCCGGAGATATTTGTATTTTATGCAAATTTCCGGGCTCAAATTTTGCATAAAACAGATAATGCTTTACACCATTAATTTTTTTACAAATAACCCCCGAAATACCACATTCATTTTGTTTTAACATAGGTTGAGTCCATGATGGAACTTCACGATCTTCTGCCCCAACAACCCTCACACCTATAATGGAAAAGAACTTTCCGGAGTCATGAACGATATTTCCCTTTTTTGGATCAACGCTCCATTTTTCAAGCTGATTTATGCCAATTTCTTCAACGCTAACAGGATAGTTTTTTCTTTTTTCTTCAAGCCACTTCAGAACATAACCTATATCCGATTTGTTCTCAGCTTCTGAAATTTCTTCCAGCCTTTCCGCTGCCTCGGCTACAATTTCATTAACATTATGGCCACTTTTTTCTACAAGCTGTAAAATTTCATCTTTGAGTTTCATTTTATCACAACATTCGATTTTATTATTTCAAACAACCTCAACTTCTGGAATAGGTATAATAAATTTGGTTCCAATTTTTCTAATTTCTGATTCTTTCTCTAGTATAAAATTCTTATAGTTCCATGCTAACATAAGTATATAATCTGGAGCTCTGGATTTTAGAATCTCCGGAGAAACAACAGGAATATGAGTTCCAGGAGTCAGAAGGCCAATTTTATGCGGCGTTGTGTCTGTAATATATTTTAAGTCTTTTTCTGTAAAGCCACAAAAGTTTAACAAAGTGCCGCTTTTTGCAGGAGCGCCATATCCAACGACAGTTTTGCCACTAGAGTTCAGACTTCTTACGAGATTAACCAGTTTTTCTCTAATATTTTCCACACCTTTTTGAAATCCAACAAATCTATCCAATCCATAAAGTCCTGCATGTTCTTCCAAATCAATGAGGCTACTCACGCTGTCACTCATTGGCATGGCAGAATTTTTGCTTACAAAAACTCTTATCGAACCGCCATGAACATCAACACGCTCAGCATCAAACACTTTCATATCAAATCTTTTGAAAAGCTCAATCAACGGTCTGACACTAAAGTAGCATAGATGTTCATGATAAATTGTGTCGAATTCCTTTTTCTCTATAAGATCAAATAAATAATGCGCTTCAAACACAAAAACGCCATCATCTCCAAGCAGAATTTCTATGCTACGTATGATTTCATCAAGATTATCAATGTGCGCGAAAACATTGTTGGCAGTTATAATTTTGGCTCTCCCATATTTTTTAACAATACTTTTGCAGAGTTCCTCATTGAAAAATTCGCATAAAGTATCAATACCTTTTGAACGAGCAACTTCGGCTACATTTTCTGATGGCTCTATTCCAAGGACTCTGAACTTTTCCTTGAAGAACTGCAAAAGAACGCCATCATTACTCCCAATCTCAACAACGAGATCCCCTTCTTTAAGAAATCTTTTTTTTATCTCACTGGCATACATTTCAAAATGTCTAACCAGCGGCAAAGAGGCGGAAGAGAAATAAGCATAGCTTTTGTTAAAAAGAACTTCTTTCGGAACGACATCAAGCAGCTGCACAAGTTTACAGTTATGGCAAAAGTAGACATCTAACGGATACTTTTTTTCTGTAAGTATCATTTCTTTCGAAACAAAACTATCTACAGGCGGCATGTTGCCAAGCGACAGAAACTTTGTCAGCTCGCGGCCCTTACATATCCTGCAAAAACTGTTATGCCCATATTCCATTATTGAAATGCTGATGCAAAATTTAAAAACCCATCAGCGCTCCAATCTGTATCTATGGTCAATAAAAAATCTGGCCTACTACAGGTTCATAAGAGTTTAAAAGCACTCGTGGAAAATAAATGATATGAGAATGCTTGTTTGCGGCGGCGCGGGATTTATAGGAAGCAATTTCATCCATCATGTGCTTTCCAAGCATAAAGACACGAAGGTAGTTTGCTATGACAAACTTACTTATGCCGGCAATTTGGAAAATCTTAAAGGACTCCCATCAGACAGATTTAATTTCGTTCAAGGCGATATCTGCGACGCCGAAAAAATCCTCCCATTAGTAAGAGAGGCAGATTATGTAATAAATTTCGCGGCCGAGACTCATGTTGACAGAAGCATACACATTGGATCACGAGATTTTGTTATGACAAATGTTGTAGGCACCCAGACAATTTTGGATGCTGTCCGAATTAGTCCAAACGTGAAAAAATTTTTACAAGTTTCAACAGACGAGGTCTATGGTTCTCTTGATTTGAACGACGGTAGAGCATTTGACGAAATGTGGCCCTTCGAGCCGAATGTTCCATACTCTGCCGCAAAGGCTGGCGGAGATATGCTTTGCAGATCTTATTTTCATACTTTCGGAACCCCTGTTATTGTCACACACTGCACAAATAACTATGGACCCTTCCAGTTTCCAGAGAAATTAATCCCCTTTTCAATACTCAGGGTTATGGAAGGGAAAACTATTGCACTCTACGGAGATGGGAAACATGTCAGGGACTGGATTTATGTTCTTGACCATTGCGAAGGCTTGGAACTTGCTCTGCTAAACGGAAAGCCTGGGGAAACCTACAATTTCGGCGGACGAGCAGAAAAATCCAATTCAGAAATAGCAAAACTTATTTTGAAGTTCTTAAGTAAATCTGAGAGTATGATAGAATTAATACAAGACAGGCCGGGCCATGACAGGAGATATGCGATGGACCCGTCTAAAGCTGAAAAAGAGCTAGGTTGGAAAATTAACCATAAATTTGAGGAGGCACTACCGAAAACAATAAAGTGGTATCAGGAAAATGCAGAATGGGTTGAGAATTTGAAAAAAAGAGGCGGGCAGTTCAATCCGCATATAAAATAATTTGGCGATAAAATGGATGGAGAAATCATTAAAACAAATATTGATGGTTTGATCATAAGGCTAAATAAAGTGGTGGGAGACGAGCGCGGAGTCCTATGTGAAATTGCTCCGAAAGGATTTGAAGATGAATTATTTTCCGCGGGGATAAAAAATATTTACGCTTCTATACCGACTAAAAAAGGAATAGCCCGTGGCGGGCACCACCACTTCCGCCAGATAGAAAATCTATACACTCTTTCTGGAACACTTTTATGGGTTTTTGCTGATATGCGCGAAACCTCCCAAACAAGAGGAGAAGTTTTTGCAGTTATAGTTGGCTGGAAAAAGCCAGATGATGCAAAAGGATTTTCAGTTTATACAATAGATGAAGGCAAATTCGCCCAAATCTATCTACAGCCGGGCATTTACCACATATTCGCTCCTCTTACAGATGAAAAAACTGTTGTGATTGACGCTTCTTCAACTCCTTATGATAAATCCGATTACGGCTATCCTGAACTTTCTTCTCTCCCTAAAGTGAAAGAAATTTTAGATAAGTTTGGAGTGAAGCAAATATGAAAATTCTGATAATAGGTGCTTCCGGTTTTCTAGGAAAAAAATTGATGAAAATTCTTGGGGAGAAAAATGAAGTATACGGTACATACCATGAAAGAAAAGTGGAAGGGTTTTTCCATCTGGAAAGAGCGAATGCAGAAGATGTTGATGTGCTAGTCAGGAAGATAAACCCCGATGTCATTATCGATGCGAATGGAATGTCCAGCATGGACGGATGTGAAGTAGATCTGGAGGGAAACTGGAAATCAAATGTTGAAGGCACGAAGAATATCGCAACAGCATGCGAAAAACTAGGAAAAAAATTCGTTTTCATTTCTACGGATGCTGTCTTCGATGGAACAAAGACGGATAAATATAAAGAGGATTCTGAACGAAGAGCAATAAACTATTACAGCGAAGCTAAAATCGCAGCTGAAAAGTTCATCGAATCGAATCTCAGAGATTTCTTAATTTTGAGACCCTCGACTCTCTACGGTTATAATGGTATAAAAGAAGACACAGGTTTTGCGAATTTTGTTTTTTCAAATTTGTCAGAAGGAAGGGAAATAAAGATCGCAACAGATCAGTTTGCATGCCCAGCTCTCATAGATGATGTGGCTAAGGCAATAGAAGAATTACTTGAAAAAAATCAAAAAGGGATTTTTCATGTTGTGGGAAGCGAATGCTTAAGCAAGTATGATTTCGCAACGAAGATAGCAGAAATATTCTCTTTTGAAAAGAATAAAATAAAGCCTTCAATTCTTAGAGAAATAAAATTTGAAGCTTCGCGCCCCAAGCATCTGAACCTTAGTATAGAAAAGATTAAAAGCCTTGAAATTTCAATGCGTAATACAGATGAAGGCATCAGAGAAATGAAGAAACAAATGGAGAAATGATTTTTATGAAAGGAGTTTTGCTTGCTGGTGGAACCGGAACAAGGATGAAACCTTTAACTGAAGTTACAAACAAACATCTTCTTCCTGTATACAACAGGCCCATGATAGATTATCCAATTTTAACTCTCAAGAACGCCGGCATAACAGAAATACTTTTGGTCACGGGCGGAGAGCATATAGGCTCATTTATGAATTATTTGGGCAGCGGGAAAAGATTTGGAGTTGATCTTACATACAAAATTCAGGACACGGCAGGAGGAATAGCACAAGCAGCAGCACTGGCAAAATCTTTTGTTGGAAATGATAAATTCGTCGTCATATTGGGAGATAATGTTTTCGAGGAAAATATATTGCAACACGTTTCAGAATTTGAGAAAGGTTCTGACGATGCGGTTCTCTTTTTCAAAGAGGTCCAAGATCCCGAAAGATATGGCGTTCCAGTTTTTGAAAATGGCAAATTGATTGCAGTCGAAGAAAAACCAAAGAATCCGAAATCAAAGCTAGCTCAAACAGGGCTTTATTTTTACACTCCAGTTATTTTTGAAGTAATATCTAAATTAAAACCTTCGTGGCGCGGCGAGCTTGAGCTTTCCGATCTGAATACAGAATTGATAAAGAGCGGCAAAGCATCCCACAAAATCGTAAATGGTTTTTGGCTTGATGCAGGAACAATAGAAACTCTTGCAGAATCCTCTTTTTTCATGAAGAGCAACAGCAAAAATGGAATTAAATCCCTGTAATTGCCTCATCGCCAAATAGTTCTCTCACTCTTTCTGCAAGGGCGTGTGGTTGCCTTCCTGGTTGTGCCAGAACAACGGCAACTATCAAATCATCTAAAACGCCTCCATGATTATCAAGGATAAATTGTCTCAAATCTCCCGCTTCCATACAACGCAAATTCGATGCGCCGGTTTTATGCCTATCTTCTTGCTTAAGTCGATCTAAATTTTCCGCCATTTGCCCAAAAGTTTTTTTGACATGAACACGGTAATGAACTAAATATCCGCCATAATCGCAACCAAGCCCTATTCCGGAAACAGATTCATTTTGGATATCTCCGGCTTCAACTCCGATTTCTCTTTTTAATGTTTCCCGCATTTTTTCTGCGGGATTTGTTTCACCGTCTTTAACTACACATGTGCCAGAAGAACCACAATCATATCTATCAGGGGCGATTTTTTCCCCAACTCTTTTTCTCACAACAAATTTATGGTCTTCAGTTTCTACGAGTGCTCCGACCCCAAGAACACTTATCTCATTAATAGCTTTTTCGGAGAGCCTTATACTACCAATTCTAGCATCATTGCGCGCAATATGCGCTTTGAAATCAATTGGGCTGCCATAAATGCTGCACCCTTCATCAAGAACATCAACTCTATCTACATGAAATAACGATCCATTGAAAAGCCCCTGAGCAGGATATTGCCTCCAATTCTCATCAATTACCCTGACATCTTCTGGGTCAAGTCGGGCATACGCACTTTTTTGTGGATTCGAATCGTAAAAAGTCCTTACAGAATCAACACGCGCAGCGGGATCAAATCTGGCTATAATTCTTGCACTTCTAAACGGCGTCATGAGATATGATAAGAAAGAAATCTATTTAAGCTTTATTGATGCTTGAAACAGAAATAATTTTCTTTTCTCTATCTATTGAAAATTTCACTGGCAGGAATTTTTCTATCAGTTCTACGCTTGTTAGAATGTGCTGCGTGATTTCAGATGTTTGAATTTTCCCACACTTCAGTCGGTTTTCAGCCTCCGTTGTGCAAACCAAAGCCATGTAGGGCATAAGCATGTCAGCTGCGTGCCGGTCAACTGCTCCATTTGCAAACTCATTCAAGAAATCTTTTACCACGCGCTTTCCAACTTCCTCTGCAGAAACTTTTATTTCTCCAATGGAGTCTGCGCCCAGAAAAGAATTTTCGCATTTGCCCGCTACAAGAATTCCAGAGCCAAGGCTCTCTGATGAGGAATAATTTACATTAACGGAAATTGGAGCTGAGAGCTTTTCAGACAAAAATCTTTTCGCGGCTTCAGCCTGCCTTTCAGCAACTTTTGCCTTCTGCAAATGCGTGGAGGAAACAGAAAAAATTTCCAGCTTTTCCAATTTCCCATGCTCAAGAATTTCAATTTCTTTTTTTTGAACGGGCGGCAAAATAAATTCAGCGTTCGCCCCGCCCTTTGGATAAAATCCCTCGCAGGAAATTTTTGTTTCCATTTGGCTGCCGACAAGCTGGCAGAATACCTTTTCCAAATAAAGAACAGGCGGAGCCCACTTTCCCCAAGTTCCGCCTCCAGAAAATTTTACTTTTATAGGATTTTCAAATTTTGTTGCAGCAATCAGCAAAGCCTGCAAAACCAAACCAATCGAGCCGGCAGTTGAAATTTTTACTTCTAAATCCCGCGGCTCAAACTTTTTCGGAATAAAAACAAGCTCTCGCGAGCCAAGCTCTAGCCCGGAAACTTCTGCGCTGCAAATTTCTTTCAAAGCATTCAGGCCTTCCAAATGCTGGGCTTTCAATCCCGGTTCAGGCCTTGCGCCGCGAATATTTGAAATTTTGAAAGCTTTTCCTGTTATTGCTGAGAGAGCAGCAGCTGTTCTCACGAGCTGGCCGCCGGCTTCAGAGCCGTCGAGTTCTATCATGAGAAAAATGCGCGAGCAAGGAATAAAAAGCAACTTTATAAATGCCCCCCCATATCTTTTTATGAGAAGCATGAAATCTTTCCATCAGAAATCAAGGCGTTCAATTCTCTCTCTCTCTCTATTTTAGGAATTCTTTTGGTGGCAGGCTGCACAGCCAGCCAGCTTGATTTGGCTCTGAAAGCTTCTCCAGCTGCAAATAATTTTCTCTCGCAATACCCAAATGCATCCATTTCCACAATTCTTGTCGCGCAGGGAACAGTTGCGGCTCAAATAGAGGAAATAAAAAAAGAATGCGGTCCAGATTTTCCGCTTTCAAGCTATTACAAAACTATTTTAACTGACCCAACAAGCGGCACAACTCTTATAGTTTGGATGGATTCTGCAACCTATCAAGTTGTCTGCTCCCTGAAGAAAACCGCAGGTGGCACGCCCGAAACTACGAGCACGACCACAACTTTGCCGGCAACCACAATTCTCGCACCTACGACAACAACTTCTGCGACAATCATACCAACTCCAACATCAAGCACAACTGTTAGCGTAACTACGACAACTTCTAATGTTACATCAACCACAACGGTGTGTCAAAATAAAATTTTAAATCTAAACTACCAACAGCAAGTAAAGACAAATGTGGATGGTGCAGATCATACAATTGAACTGGCTGATGTCTTTTCTTCAACGAGAGTGCAAATAAAAGTTGATTCGATTGGATATAACTTCTTCAAAGGCCAATCATATCTAAGAGGAAATCCGCCAATAAGTATCAACACTAAAGATGTTGTAGTTACATCTTTAACAGATAAAACTCAGGATATCGCAATTTTAGAAATTAACACATGTGCTTCATCCTGCAAAACCGGAGAGAAGCCAGAAAATAAAATCACACTCGTATACGGACAGCCGGTTGACGCGAGTGTAAATGGAATAAAACATAAGATAGAACTTTTGCAGGCAGATTCGCCATCAAGAGTTCTAATAAAGGCTGATGGCTCTTTGTATTCAATTCAAAAAAGTGATTATCTAAACTTAGGAAACCCACTGTTCTTGACTTATGTAAAAGATATTTCATACACATCTTCAACAGACCCAACACAAAACACTCTGGGACTTGAAACAGGAAGTCTCTGCTCAGATGCTCCAGCATCAGTACCACTGACACAGGTAAATGCAAACTACAAACAGCCAATTGATGTTACAATCGGCGGGAAGATTTACACTTTCGAGCTTACAAATGTAAACTCTACTACACGATCTACAATAAAAGTAGATGGTTTTGAAAATTCCTATACAAGGGGCACAACGTACGCTGATAGAGGGAGTCCAGAAATTTTAATATTTGTAAATGACACTAAATTATCATCATTAACAGATCAAACACAAAACTCTGTTACACTTTTTGTTGGAATTAACCACTAATCAAATCTCCAGCACATCGCCCAATCTCGGCGCAATCGCATCAACAGCAAATCTTCCTTTTAGTTCTGTTGCGAATCTTTCGCACTGGTCCCCATGCACGCAAATTATTTTTTCTGGCCGCATTTTTTTCACAAATTCTAAAAGTTCTGTGCGGCCTGCATGTGCAGAAAAATCAAATTGATTGATAGCCATTTTCACAGCCAAGTCCGCGCCCTGATGCACAAACCTTCCAGTGTCCACTAAATACCTGCCGGCGGTTTTCGGAATCATATAGCCGGTAAAATTAATTGAGCACTCAGGCCGCGTGTAGAGAGCTTTGATATATTGAATCGCAGGCCCGCCTTCAACAACTCCGCCGGTTGTCACAATCGCGCACGGCTCTTTTATCGCAGCCCTGCGCTCCTCATCTGTGTAAAGCGGTATGGCTCTTTCAACAGCCCGCTCCAATTCTTTCGCGTCCCTCAAAAGCTCAGGATATTTCAAAATTATTTCAGTTGCATCGCGCGCCATCCCATCCAAATAAACAGGAAACTTCGGCTTGAAAGAATTCAGGACCATAAGAATTTCCGCCCCTCTGCCAACAGCAAATACAGGAAGCAAAGCAATTCCCTCATTCAGAATAGCTTCATTCACGCTCGCGAAAAGTTTTTTCTCCTGCTCACGCCTGTCAGGATGATCTCTTGAAGAATAAGTATTTTCCATTATCAAAATATCTATGTCCTTGAAATCTTTTGGCGCGCCATTAAGCAATCTTGTGGGAGAAGTGTTGAAATCGCTCGTGTACATAATTCTTTTTCCCTCAACTTCGAAAACAAAAATATTCGAGCCCGGCACATGGCCCGCGTCAAAAACATCAACAGGAATTCCGCTGGCTTCAAACTGCTGCCCGTAAGTCACGCGCTTTTCATGCTCCATTTCTTTTTCCAAATCTGCATGGTTGAAAAGCTCTGGCCGCGCTTTCAGACGCGCGATTTTTATTGAATCTTTCAAAAGCAAATGCGCCTGGTCAAAAGTCGCTGCTGTCCCGAAAACAGGCGCCCGCATTTTTTTATAATGCACCGGCAAAGTGCCGACGTGGTCCAAGTGCGCGTGGCCCAAAAGAATCGCATCAACTTTTTTGCATGGAAGCGGTGGCTCCCCGTCTTCAACATGAATCCCGCTGTCCAAAAGTATAGAGCCCTTTTTCGTTTCAACAAGAATAGCATTTCTCCCAACTTCTCTAAAGCCGCCGTTGCAGTGGATTTTCATAACTTCTTTTCTTAAAGAGAATTTATAAAAGAATTAGAAACTTAATGGCTCGCACGAAAAGGTAACTTTTCGTGCCAGAGAAAATCCTTTTGGATTTTCTATGCGCAAAAATCCGTAGGATTTTTGCAGTCGCTTATTGATGTGAGAAAAGAAAAATTACAGCACAAAAATTTGGTGGTGTCAATTTATTTTCTCCCGACACATAACTTAGGGAAAGCTCTTCACTCAAAAATTCATCTCCACCCATGCAGTCTGTAATCAATTCCGCGCCTGATTGTGTAAACAAGCAAGCCCAAAATCATTCTGATTCCACGCGCGACTTTTGAAACTTGATGATAAGAAACCTCAACGGGCACATGCTTTATTCTCAAATTCATTTTCAATCCTTCAATCAGCATTGCAGGCTCAATTAAATATCCTCCATAGTATCCTTCATAAACAACTTTCACAACATCAAATCCTTTTTTTCCGAAAGCAATAAGCCCGCAGTTTGTATCAGGAAATTTTGTTCCAAAAAATAAATTGAAAATAGTTCGCGTGGCGAAATTCCCCAAAGAATGGCGGAAAGGAACTTTTGAGAAATCGCGGAACCCCATTACAAAATCCGCTTCATTTTTTTCAATTGGATCAAGCACAACGCGCGCAAGCTCAGGTGCATATTGCATGTCAGCATCAATTATAAGAACAGCAGCAGCCCCAATTTTTTTTGCATAGCTCAACCCACTCAAAACCCCAGAGGCTTTTCCTTTATTTTTTTCATGCGAGATTACAACTGCGCCGGCTTTTTTCGCGAAGTCTGCTGTCCTATCTTTTGAGAAATCATCAATAACAACAACTTCATCCTCAGGCAAAGTTCTTTTCAATCTTTTTACTAGCTCTCTGATTGTCTTTTCCTCATTGTAGGCGGGCACGATTGCGCAGACTTTGGGCATGATATCACTTGAAGACTAATAAATAAAAAGCTCCTTGCGTTTGCCCACATAGCTTTAAATAATAGTTATACACATTATCTATAGGTGACAACGATGCAAGGTGAATTACTTTATAGGCGATTTTCGGTATTGAGAACCGAAAGAGTTCTAAGAGAAGAGTAGACTTACCTAGCTTCACGTGTTTTTCTAAAATCGATGAGCGCGGCAGAATTACACTTCCAGCGGAAGCGCGCGAGCTTTGCAAGCTAAAATTTGGCTCTGATATTTTAATTTTCGCTGCAGATGGCGAAATAAAAATTTCTTTGGTGGATTCTGATAGGAAAAATCTTTCTTCAAATTTTAATTCCTGCGGTAGCTCAACTCCCAATCCCTTTTCGCAGAAAAGGTCTAGGGCTCACCCCAAAAGGCAGATAGCCATATTAGGGGATGGGAGAGCAGTAGCAGAGCGTCAGTCTGTAAAACTGAATGCTGAGAGTTCAAATCTCTCCCGCGGGACCAAAATAAAAAAGGAGGAGATATGAATGGGTGAATTACTTTATAGAAAATCGAGAGAATTCGGGAAGCAAAATCTTGTGGGTAACTTCTGAAGCGGTACCAAGAGTAACTGATATAAAAGAGTTTTCAGAAGCTTCACAAGAGACAGTTAAAAAAATATCAAAGCCAGCAGTCGAGCACATTTTTCAGGATCACGAAGATGATCTAATAAGAGTCGAACAAATTGTAGCAGAAGAGCGCGCAACTTCAGATGTAGAACTTTTTTTCATAACTCCGGAGAAAGACAGATTTTCCAGCGTGACAAACGGAAATCCGGTTCTCGAAGTAGACATCTCGCGCATCGTAGAAATTCCAGAATGGAAAACAAAGGGGCATAGAAAGCGTTTTCCAAAGCTGCAGCCTAACGGGCATAAAGTAGTTTTCTTAGATACAGTTGCTTTTACTGGAAGAACTTTGGAAGAAGTTGCAAGACAATACCATCCGGCTTTAGCTGTTATGGAGCTTATGGGGAAATACGCTCCGCAAAAAGTTTCAAAGCTTGGAGTAAGAACAAGATACTCAAAAGATATTTCTGGCTTTGATGGCGTATGGCACATAGATGACCTAGTTCAAGATACACCAACAGAGGACGGCTCAAAAATAAAACCTTCAGAGTTTGTAAAATCGGTCTACCCAGATTTGTCAAGAAGGAGAGGCGAAGTTGAGTTTTTAATTGGGCTCGCGCAATACCAAATAAAAGAAGTGCAGGTCTCGCCAAATTTATTTTTGGAACTTTGCAGGCCGGACTCCTACTTAGCAAGAAGTTTTGAAAAAGACTACGATATTGTAAGGCAAGCAGTGCCTCTGCTTCAGAGGATGGAAGCAGTTTACAGGCGATAGCATGAAAATAGGAATTGTTGGCTCATCATTTAACCCGAAAAAGAAAGAGATAGAAATAGCGAGAGCTTTGGGAAAAGAAATTTCAAAAACAAACTCTGAAATTTTTATTTGCTTCGATGAAAGTTCTCTTCCGATGGAAGCTGGAAAGGAAATTCTGAAATTCGGAAAGAAAGTGACTTGCTTTTGTTCCGATGACGATGAAGGAAAAAAAGCAAAACAGCTTGGCTTCGATTCTGTAAATCTAAATCTTCCAAGGCTATCGAGAGAATTAAAATTTGTAAGCAGTGTAGACTGCCTTATAGTCTGTGGTGGAGGCAGCGGAACTCTAATGGAAGTCACATTTGCCTATCAGATGGGCAAGTCAATTTTCCTTATAGATGGAATCCGAGGAAGCGTCGAGCCTTTCAGGAAAAAGTTTTTAGACAACAGGAAAAGAATTAGAATAGAATCAGCAAGTATAAAGGAAATAGTTAGGCTTTTATTTAAACAAAGTAAGACATAATTGATTTTATGGACATTGAACGCAGAGTAGAACTTGCAAAAAGAAACACAGAAGAAATTATAGAAGAGAGCGAGCTAGTGGAACTTTTACAGACAAAAAAATCTCCTGTTGTTTATTGCGGCTACGAGCCCTCCAGGGCTCCGCATTTAGGTAATTTAGTTACAACAACAAAATTAATTGACTTCAAGAAAGCTGGTTTCAAAGTGATATTTCTTCTCGGAGATATGCAGGCTTACACAAATCTAAAAGGAAATATCGAAGAAATTGAGAGGCAAGACAAGATTTGGGAAAAGGCAATAAAAGCTTTCGGCCTAGATGCAGAATTTGTAAGGGGAGTAAGTTTTCAATTCAAAAAAGAATATTGGACAGACATAATTGACATGTCTTTGAAGATAAGCGTGAACCGTGGTCTCCGTGCAATGCAGGAGATTGCGCGCGATTTCGAGCATGCAAAGGTTTCTCAGATTCTCTACCCTCTGATGCAGGCAGAGGACATAAAGATGCTCGGATGCGATGTGGCCCAAGGCGGGCTTGACCAAAGGAAAATCCATATGCTGGCGCGCGAGCACTTGCCAGAAATTGGATGGAGAAAACCTGTCTGCGTCCACACTCCAATGATAGTCTCCCTTCATGGAGCGGGCGAGAAAATGTCCAAATCTATTCCAGGCTCCGGAATTTCTTTGGATGATAATGATGAGTATATAGATAGTGCGATTAAAAATGCATATTGTCCGGCAAAAGTTTTGCAGGATAATTCCATAATGCAGATTTCAAAACTCATAATTTTTCCACGGGACAAAGGTCTTAAGATAGAGCGCGATAAAAAATTTGGCGGGGATGTTGAATTTACAAATTATGAAGAAATGGAGAGAATTTTTGTCGATGGAGGATTGCATCCTATGGATTTGAAAAATGCTGTTGGCAGAGAGCTGAAAAAAATAATCGCGCCCGCGCGAAAGTATTTTAAGCCCGCAGAAAAAACTTTTGGAGCAGGTGCGGGAGTTTGAAGTTACACGGTAATTCTTCCAATGCGTAAGATTTTTATATCTTAACTATTACCCACTTATAGAGTTCTATGCAAAATGGAAGCGCGACTTTGGTTTTAGAAGACGGCACAATTTTCCGCGGGCAGGCTTTTGGAGCAGAGAAAACTTCCACAGGCGAAGTTGTTTTCAACACAGGAATGGTCGGCTACACAGAGGCAATTACAGATCCTTCTTACAAGGGCCAGATTCTCTGCCAGACTTATCCGCTTATTGGAAATTATGGAATTTCTCAGGATGATTTTGAATCAGACGGGCCGAAAATTGAAGGCTATATTGTAAGAGAAGTTTGCACGCGCCCGAGCCACAGAACTTCTGAAAGTGATTTATCTTCCTTCTTGGCAAGCAGAGGAGTTCCTGGAATTTCCGGAATAGACACACGCGCGCTTGTTTTGAAACTGCGCGAGGCAGGAGTTATGCTTGGAATTCTAGATGCAACAGGCGCGCCAGTTGATGAGCTTGCTGAAAAACTTTCTCAAATGCGAAATCCAAATGAAAGGAATCTGGTTGCCGCTGTCACAGTCCACAAGCCGATAATTTACAATGCGGGCGCGAAGAAAAAAATTGTTCTGATAGACTGCGGGACAAAATTTAACATTATCCGCTCACTTCTGAAAAGAAAATTCGAAGTTGTGCGCGTGCCTGCCTGGTACACAGCAAGCCAAATAGAAGAGCTTGAGCCTGATGGAATTGTAATTTCAAACGGTCCCGGAGATCCGGGGGTTTCTGATTATGTTGTAAGTTCTGCGAAAAAATTAATGCAAAGATTCCCAGTAATGGGAATCTGCTTGGGAAACCAATTGCTCGCGCTCGCTGCCGGCGGAAAAACTTTCAAAATGAAATTCGGCCACCGCGGGCAAAATCACGGTTGCATTTCCGCGAGCGGAAAAACTTTTATTGTTTCGCAAAATCATGGCTATGCGGTTTCGGAGGAGAGTTTGCATGAAACAGGATTCGAAGTTTTATTCAGAAATGCAGACGACAAAACAGTTGAGGGAATTTTTCACAGAGAGCTTCCTGTTTTTGGAGTGCAATTCCACCCAGAGTCAAGCCCGGGCCCGAATGATACTTCCTACTTATTCGATAAATTTTTGGAGATGATTAATGGTGCCAAGGTTCGATTGGGTTAAAAAAGTTTTGATAATCGGAAGCGGAGCTATAAAGATTGGAGAAGCAGGCGAGTTTGACTACTCGGGCGCGCAGGCTATTAAAGCTCTTAAAGAGGAAGGGATTTTTACAATTTTAGTAAATCCAAACATTGCAACAATACAAACAGATGAAAAATTCGCGGACAAAAATTATTTTTTGCCAATAACAGCAGAATGGGTTGAGAGAATTATTGAAAAAGAAAGGCCCGACGGAATTCTTTTGGGATTCGGCGGGCAGACTGCTCTGAACTGCGGAATGGAACTGCACGAAAAAAGAATTCTGGAAAAATATAATGTGCGTGTTTTAGGAACAGGAACAGAAGCAATAAAAATTGCGGACGAGCGCGAACTTTTCCGCGAGCTTATGATAAATAAAAAAATTCCAATTCCGAAAAGCGAGAAAGCCCAAAGCATGGAAGAGGCGATTGAGGCCGCTGACAGAATTGGATATCCTGTTATGGTAAGAGTCTCTTATACTCTCGGAGGTCATGGTTCTGGAGTTGCAAAAAATATTTCAGAGCTTGTGGAAATTGTTTCTCTTGGGCTCGCCCATAGCAGAATCCACCAAGTTCTGATAGAGGAGTATCTGGAGAAATGGAAAGAGATTGAGTATGAAGTTATGAGAGATCCAGGGGACAACTGCACAATTGTCTGCAATATGGAAAATTTTGACCCTATGGGAATTCACACAGGTGACAGTATTGTTGTTGCGCCTTCGCAAACTTTAACAAATAGAGAATATCATTCTTTGAGAGATGCTTGCTTCAAAATTGTGCGCGCGCTTGGAATCGTTGGGGAATGCAATGTTCAATTTGCACTAAATCCGGAAAGTTCTGAATTTCGCGTGATAGAAGTGAACTCAAGGCTTTCACGCAGCTCTGCTTTAGCAAGCAAAGCAACTGGCTATCCGATTGCTTACATAGCCGCAAAATTAAGTTTAGGTTATACCCTACACGAGCTTACAAACAAAATCACAGGAAAAACAAGCGCATGCTTCGAGCCTTCTCTCGATTACATTACTGTAAAAATTCCGCGCTGGGATTTCCAGAAATTCAGTGGAGCGGATAGAAAAATTGGAACGCAAATGAAATCGGTTGGGGAGGTTATGGCAATAGGAAGAAATTTCGAGGAGGCCTTCCAGAAAGCTGTTCGCATGGTTGATGTCGGGTTAGAGCTTACAGATTTGAAAGAAGGAGAAAAGGAAAAAATAGTTTTTGAAATAAAGAATCCAACAGACAGAAGAATTTTTCACATTGCTCGCGCGCTTGAGCTAGGAATTTCTGTTGAGGAAATAAACGAGCTTTCAGGAATCGATAGGTGGTTTTTATGGAAAATTAAAAATATAGTTGAAATGGAAAAGAAGATTAAATCCATAGGTCTGGAGGAAAAAATAATTTTGGAAGCGAAAAAACTTGGTTTTTCAGACAAAAAACTTTCTGCTCTAGTCGGCAGAAGCAAGTCCTTTGTGAGAAATTTCAGAAAGGACAATGGAATTGTTCCCGTTGTAAAACAGATTGACACGCTTGCAGGCGAGTGGGCTGCTGAAACAAATTATCTTTATATCTCCTACGGTGGCTCAAACGATATTTCTCCAAAGAAAACGAAAAAAGTTATTGTGCTTGGTTCGGGGGTTTACAGAATCGGAAGCTCAGTTGAATTTGACTGGTGCTGTGTTAACATGGCAAATGCTTTGAAGAAGCGCGGTTTCGGAGAAGTCATTATGGTTAACTACAACCCAGAAACGGTTTCGACAGACTACGATATTCCTGATAAGCTTTATTTTGAAGAGCTTACTCTCGAACGCGTGCTTGACATCATAGATTTCGAGCAGCCCGAAGCTGTCGTAGTTTCAGTTGGCGGGCAGATTCCAAACAACCTTGCGCTGAAACTGAAAGAAAATGGAATTAGGCTACTTGGGACAGATGCTGAGAAAATTGACCTAGCAGAGAACCGCGCGAAATTTTCAGAGCTTTTGGATAAGCTAAAAATTTCCCAGCCGCAGTGGAGCAGCCTGAAAAATATTTCCTCTGCCAAGGAATTTTCTAGAAAAGTTGGCTATCCCGTTATTATAAGGCCATCTTATATTTTATCCGGAGCTGCGATGCGCATCGCTAAAAATGATGAAGAGCTTGAAAAGTATTTGAAGACCGCAACAGAAGTTTCGCCCGAGCACCCCGTTGTAATCTCAAAATTTATTTCCGGGGCGCGAGAGGTTGAGGTGGATGCTGTTTCTGATGGTGAGAATGTTTTCATCGGAGCAATAATGGAGCACATAGAAGATGCGGGGGTGCATTCTGGAGACGCTACAATCTGCATACCAACTTTTTCTATTCCAAATGATGTGAAAGAAAAAATAAGAGAGTCTACAAGGAAGCTTGCATCTGCTTTGAAAATCAAAGGACCATTTAATGTTCAATATTTAGTGAATGACGAAATTATGGTTATAGAATGCAATCTAAGAGCATCGCGCAGTATGCCGTTCGTTTCAAAAACCATAGGAGAAAGCTTGATGGATATTGCGGCTGATGTTTTTATTGGAAAGAAAATTTCCGACAGCGAAGGCACGCCGAAATTTTTTGCAGTAAAATCTCCGCAATTTTCTTTTTCAAGGCTTTTAGGTGCAGATCCAGTAACAGGAGTTGAGATGGTTTCAACAGGAGAGGTTGCATGCTTTGGGAAAACTTTCGAGGAGGCGTTTGCAAAATCTCTTGAAGCCAGCGGAGTAAAGCCGCTGAACAACGGAGACAATGTTCTGATTGTAGGAAATTTGCAGAATTTTTATGTCAGCCTGCTAAATAAATTAAATATTATTTCAGCTGAAACGCACAAGCCAGCAGCAACAGAAAATCTTATACAAAATAAAAAAATAAAAATATGCTTCAGCTTTTTTGGAGTCGAGGATGGCCGCAAACTAAGAAGAAAATGCGCTGACTTTTCTGTTCCAGTAATTTCAAATGAAAAGCTTGCCGAGGCTTTGCTAAAATATAAATTTTCAAGCATACAAGCCGTTGAGTTCACCGAAGAAACCCCTGCGCACCACTAAAACATATAAAGCTTACTTTGCAAAGATAATGCATGCAATTTGAGAAAGACAAAACAAGCGAAAAGTTTGGGGAGAAAGTTGGGTTTTTCGCAGCTTATATGGCTTTCACAGCAATAATTTTTTTTATTCTAACTTATCTTGGAAAGCTTCCGGCAGAGTGGAAATATTTTCATGTCGCGGGGCTTGTTCTTGCGCTAACTTTAATTGGTTTTGAGATAAAGGGCATGATGAAGTGATTCAATGAGTGCAAAAGAATTTTTTTCAGGATTCAAAAAAGGCTTTCTGAATTTCGGTCACAACATCGGTCTTATAGTTAATGCTATTTTGCTTTCATTCGTTTATATTGTCGGAGTAGGCCTGACAGCAATAGCTGCAAGGCTCGTCGGAAAAAAGTTTTTGGAAACAAAATTGGAAAAAGATTCTGAAACCTACTGGAATGAGCTGAACATAAAAAAACGCGAGACAGAAAAATACTACAAGCAATTTTAGTGATGCCATGTATATTTTGGGAATAAGCTGCTACTACCACGATGCCTCAGCTGCGCTTTTGAAAGACGGTATGATAGTTGCTGCAGTCCAAGAAGAAAGGTTCACAAGAAAGAAGCATGATTTTTCTTTTCCGATAAATTCAATAAAATATTGTTTGGAAAGCCAAGGAATAAAAATTGAAGATGTTTCCTATATAGGCTTTTATGAAAAACCATATCTGAAATTTGAAAGAGTTCTTTCGCAGCATTTGGAAATGTTCCCATGGAGCCTTAAAACTTTCATAAGCTCAATACCATCATGGCTGAATGAAAAGCTTAGAGTTGTAAAGAAAATAAAAAAAGAACTCGGATACAAGGGCGATGTGATTTTCATTGAGCACCACCTCGCGCACGCGGCCTCCTCATTTTTAGTTTCGCCCTTTGAGAAAGCTGCTGTGCTCACAGTTGATGGTGTTGGCGAGTGGACAACGACTGCTTATGGAATGTGCGAGGGAAATGAAATTCATCTCATGAAAGACATACGCTTTCCGCACTCGCTTGGGCTTTTGTATTCGGCAATCACAGCCTACTTGGGCTTCTCTGTAAACAATTCTGAATACAAAGTAATGGGCCTGAGCGCTCACGGAACCATGGACAAGGAAAAAAATATCTATTACAAAAAACTTTTGCAGGCAATTGATGTAAAGGAAGACGGAAGCTACCGCTTGGATTTGAGTTATTTCAAATATCACTATTCTGACCGTATGCCAACAAAAAAATTATGTGAGCTTTTGGGGGGACCAGTAAGAACTCCGGAAACTCAAATTGACCAGAGGCACAAAGATATTGCGGCTGCTTTGCAAATGATTTTTGAGGAAGTCATGGAAAAAATGCTGCGCCATCTCAACAAAGAAACCAGATGCGAAAACTTGGTAATTTCAGGCGGCTGCGGGCTCAACAGCGTTTTTAATGGAAAAATTCTGCGCAATACTCCGTTCAAAAATATCTGGATTCAGCCTGATTCTGGCGACGGCGGCACAAGCATAGGGGTTTGCTCATACATTTACAACACGATTTTGGGAAACGAAAGGAACTACCACTTCAATAACGCATATCTAGGTCCAGAATTTTCAACAGATGAAATAAGAAAATTTTTAGAAGAGAACAAGATAAAATATTCCGAATTCAAAAACGAAAAAGAGCTTGTGGAGAAAACATCAAAGATGATTCATGAAAACCAAATTATTGGCTGGTTTCAGGGGAGAATGGAATGGGGCCCACGCGCTCTCGGCTCTAGAAGCATACTTTCAAATGCAACAGACCCGAAGATGCAGGAAATTTTAAATTTGAAAGTAAAGCACCGCGAAAAATTCCGGCCGTTCGCTCCAGTTGTCTGCGAAGAGGATGCACAAAAATATTTTGAGTGCGATGATCCCATCCCAGAACCGACAGATTTCATGCTGATGGTTTATCCGATAAAAAAAGAATGGCGCACAAAAATTCCTGCTGTCACGCATGTTGACGGCTCTGGCCGTTTGCAGACAATAAGGAAATTCCAGAACCCGCTCTATTATGCTGTTATAAAAGAGTTTGGAAAACTTTCCGGAATTCCGATTTTGATAAACACTTCTTTCAACATCCGCGGCGAGCCGATTGTATGCTCGCCGTTTGATGCTTACAAATGTATGATGGGTACAGGAATCGATTGTTTGGTAGTGGACAAATTTCTGATAAAGCGCGAGGACAACCCGCAAGATTTCTGGGACAGCGAAAAATATGCAAAGGACTAGTGAAGGATATGAAAAATATTTCATTAAATGTTGCTGTGGCAATAGCTTCAATAATTATCACTTTGATTTTGGTTGAAATAGGTTTACATATCATAGACATACCGAAATATTCAACATATGCCGGCTCTTTCAGAAGAGCAGATCAAACTTATCATCATGCACTCATCCCAAACACAACAGCTAAAGTCAGGACAGAAGAGTTTGATGTAATAGAACGTGTAAACAATGTTGGCCTCAGAAATAGAGATATCAACCTCACAAAAGCTAAATATAGAATACTTATGCTTGGGGATTCTTTCACAGAGGGCAGCGGAGTAAATGCAGAAGATACAATTTCTCAACAACTAGAAAATATCCTAATAGAAAAAGGTTATGATATAGAAGTCTTGAATGCCGGCATTGCCAGCTATTCACCAATTTTGGAATATCTTTACCTAAAGAAAGATGGTATTAAATTAAATCCAGATATAATCATACTAAATCTTGACATTTCAGATCTTAGGGACGACTACAATTATGAAAAAATCTCGATTAAAGATGATGAAGGCGAAATCATAGCAGTTCCAGAAAGCCAAACGACAGAGATTTGGACAGGACCAGAATACTGCAGCAAAATAAGCAGCAACTTATGTGTTTTGGCATGGAGGTTTTTGTGGAATATCGATGATGCAATAAAACGATCGCATAAAAATTATGCAAATGAAGGAGATATAACCACAGACAGATATTTTATAACTCGCTTTAATCTTACAAAAGAGAAAACTGAACCTCACTACAGCAGGACGTTCACTTATGTTAAAAAAATACAAGATTTTCTAAAAGGCAGAAACATAAATTTTATTCTTGTAACTTATCCTTATGGGCATCAAGTTAACGAAAACGAGTGGAAAGATGGTAGAAAGAGATATAATTTAGATGAATATCCGGTTTACTCTCAGGAATTTTTTGATGAGGTCTGGAACTTTTCTGAGAGCAACGGCATATATTTTATAAACACTTACTATAAGTTTGAAGGCTCAAACGAATTCCCATTATTCTACAAAAGTGACATACATATGACAAAGGCCGGATATAAACTGGTTGCAGAAGGAATATTCGAGCAAATGTTTTTAAATGATGAAGTGAAAAATTCCGTACTACAAACTGCAGGCTAAGAATATGTCAAACAACAAATCTTTTTTAGGGGAAATCTGGGCTCTCCTTAAAGAGCGAAAGGCGTGGTGGCTCGCGCCAGTGATAATCCTTTTACTAATTGTTGGAGTGCTGATAGTTTTTGGGCAGTCAAGCGCACTGTCGCCGTTTATTTATGCGCTGTTCTGAAAAGCTTTTTATACCAGTAGCGCGAATAAAGTTTGTGAGTATGATGCCCTTCCAATCAATTCTCTAATTCGGGCCTTTAAGATTTTGCTAGCTGGGTTTCTGTCGTTTGTTTCGAGCTCCAGCTCATCCGCTGCTTAAGCAGCGAGATAAATCTTTATGATTTCTATGAATCTCGCTGTTTTTGATTTAGAGGGCACGCTGGTTAAGGAGGAATTTTTGGTTGAGCTCGGGCGCGCTGTTGGTGAGGAAAAAGAAATAGAAAAAATAACAAAGCTCGGGCTAGAAGGAAAAATAAATTGGGAGAATGGACTGAAAAATAGAATAGAAATTTTGCGCGGGCTGGAGCATGAAACAATAGCGCACGCCGCAAGAAAATTTACCTATAGAGAAGGCGCGTTTGAAGCAATTCGATTCCTGAGAGAAAATAATTTTGAAATTGCTATTATAACCGGCGGTTTCGGGATTTCCGCGTGCGAGATTTCCAAGAATCTCGGCATAAATTTTCTCGCCTGCAATGAGCTGAAATTTGAAAATGGAAAGCTTGCGGGAGTTACAGTGAATGTAAACGGAAACAAGGATGAGTGGCTGAGGTTTTTTGCCGATAAGCTGGAGGCAAAAATAACTCTGGCTTTCGGTGACGGTGCGAATGACTTTGCGATGCTGGAGGCTGCCACTTATGGAAAGCTACTGTGCAATGGAGAAAACTTACACAAGGAAGTTGAAAGAATTCTAAACATTTTTAAACCTGCGATAAAAATAGGAATGAGATAGTATGCAATTCAAACTTTCAGGATGGCTAAAACTTAGCAGATTCTTTGGTGAAAAGGAGAAAGAGATAGAAGAACTGATGAAGTTCGCAAACGCGGAATTCTCAAAATCCGGCGATGGGAAAATTTCAAGCAGCAAAATAAACAAGGACAAGCTTGAAGTGGAGATAACTTCTAGCGGAAGCCCGCGCCCGCATGAAATTCTAATCAGGCTCAGAAAAATGTTTGTTGAAAAGCTTGGCAGAAAACTAAAGCTTGGAGTGCGCGAAATTTTTGCTGAAAAATATTCTGTTGATTTTGAAACAGAGCAGGAGCCACTGCACGAATTCAAAATCCCTTTTGCAAGCCAGTTTGAGCTGAAAGGCAAGAACGCAAAAATTTCTTTTGAAAATCTCAACGAAGATTTGATACAGAATAATTACATCGACAAGCTGATGAAGCTTGTAAATGAAAAAATAAAAAATCAGCACTATGAGGGCAAGGGTGAGTACAAGGAGTATATGTGGGAAGGGAAGCAACGCAAGCTGACTTATAACAAAGATCCGGCAGATGAGCTTGAAAAAATCGGTTGGATAAAGCGAAGCCACAGCAAGGGGCAGTGGATTCTCGGGCCGGAGATTACTGCGCTGATAACTGTTTTCAAAGAGCTTGCAATTGAAAACATTTACAAACCATTAGGATTTTTTGAAATGACTTTGCCGAAGTTTGAGCCTTGGAGTATTCCAAGCAAGAGCGGCCATGCGCAAAATATTTACCCTAATGCTTATTTTGTTTTTGTGCCGCAAAATTCTGATGAAAAATTTTGGGAAGAGGTTATGGACCATTTCAAGGTTACTGGAAAAGTTGATCTGGAGGGAGTTGCAAAAAGGTCCGTGAGCGTTGGAATGCTTTCCTATGCGCAATGCCCGCCTTTCTGGCCTTTTCTAGAGGGAAAAATTTTGGACGAAAAAACTCTGCCCATGAAAATTTATGACTGGTCTGGCCCAACTTACAGGAATGAATCCGGAGGCACGCATGGCTTGGATCGCGTGGAAGAATTCCACCGCACAGAAACTTTGTGGGTTGGAGAGAAAAAAGATTCAATAAAAATTTGGCGCGACCTGAAAGATGCTTATGTGAAATTATTTGACAAAGTTTTGGATTTGGAAATAAAAGTCGCGCGCGTAGCTCCGTGGTGGATGGCGCATGAAGGCAAGGCCTCTTTCAAATCAACAGACGAGATGGGGACTTTTGACTTTGATGCTTACCTGCCTTACAGAGGAGACAGAAAATCCGAGTGGCTTGAAATTCAAAATGCAAGCTGCAACGGAGAAAAATATCCAAAAGCATTTACCGTGAAATTGCGAAGCGGCGAGCTTTGGTCTGGGTGCGCTGGCGGCTCTTTTGAAAGATGGGTCGCAGCATTTCTTGCGCAAAAGGGTTTGGATTCCAAGAATTGGCCGATTGCTGTAAGGAAAAAATGGGAAGAAAAAATAAAAGGATTCAAGACTGTGAAGTTTTTCTGAAGTTTTTCACTCACCCAACCGCAAAAAATATTTTTTTAAATCTATTCCGCGCAACCACAAAGCTTAAATAGCTTGCGGCCGGAATTATTTTATGTCTCACATACACTGCCCCTCATGCAAAACTTCTTTAGTTGAGGGAGAAACAGTAAAGCAGAAAGACGGAGCTGAAATAATTGAGCTTTTCTGCGTGCAGTGCATGAATCGTTTTGCGGATGTGATGATTCCGAACGAATTATTTCTTGGAGCAGAGACGGAGTTGAATTAGAAACATTAATAAATTGAAATATTTAATTTTCTTAATGCAAACAATAGGAATTCTTGGTGGGATGGGCCCAGCGGCAACAGCAGATTTTTACCAGAGAATGATTTCTGTGTGCCAGAAAAAATATGAGGCTGTACAAGATTCTGATTTTCCGCCTTCTATAATTTTTTCTATCCCAATAAAAGAATTTGATGAAACAGGAATTGTTGACGATGAGAAAGTAATCTCAACAATAATTAGAGGAATAAAAACTCTTGAGAGAGGCGGTGTAGATTTCATAGCAATAGACTGCAATTCGGTCCATTGTTTCATAGAAAAATTTAGGCGCGCTACAAAACTTCCTGTGGTTAGCATTGTTGAGGAAGTTTTGAAAATCGCTAAAAGCAGAGGATACAAATCAGTCGGACTTCTAGGCTCTCAGACAACTGCTATGCGCGGCTTTTATGAAAATGTCTTTTCAAAAGAAAAAATAAAAATTATTTTACCGACAGAAAGAGAGCAGCTGGAAGTAAATACTGTAATTCTTAGAGTGATGTCCGGTAAAAATAACGAGAAAGACATTAAATTAATTGAAAAAATTATTGTAAGCCTATGTAAAAAAGATGCTGAGGCTATAGTTCTTGGGTGCACAGAACTTTCTGTTGCCACAAGGAATTCTAATTTCAAAATTCCTATTTTGGATTCAAATGAAATTTTGGCTGAAGCTGTTGTCGCGCGTGCGCGCGGAAGAATTTAAATACATTCTCCAATTCTTTATTTGTAGATTCAAATGCCCACAATCATAATCGCAGAAAAGCCTGATGCAGCCCAGCATATTTCTGAGGCTCTTGCGGAAAAAAATCTCAGGAAAAAATCCAGCAATGAAGGAGTGCCCTGGTGGGAGTTTGAGCGCGATGGGAAAAAATTTATCACAGTCGCGGCAGTCGGCCATCTCTTTGGATTAAAGCAAAAGAAAGGCGTGCGCGACTACCCGATTTTTGATGTTGAGTGGGTGCCGAATTTCTCCGCAAACAAGAAAGCGTTTTTCTCAAAAAAATATTTTGAGCTGATTGAAAAATTTAAGGGCGCGGGCGATGATTTTATAATTGCCTGCGACTTTGACAATGAGGGAACTGTAATAGGCTTCAACATTCTGAAATTTATTTTCGGCAAAGAGGAAGCAAAGAGAATGAAATTCTCCACGCTCACAAAGCAGGATTTGGTAAAATCTTTTCAGGAGATAATGCCGAAGATTGATTTCCAAAATCTTGAGTGCGGCTACACGCGGCACATTGTGGATTTCTATTATGGAATAAATATTTCGCGCGGGCTGATGGAGGCAATAAAAAAAGCCAGCCCAAGATTTATGATTCTCTCTGCGGGCCGCGTGCAAGGTCCGGTTCTCACAATGCTTTCTGAAAGGGAAAAACAAATCCTTGCTTTCAAGCCAACTCCATTCTGGCAGCTACAGGCTCTTTTGCTTTTGGATGGAAAGGAAACTCTTGCAGAACATTTGACTGACAAATTTTGGAAAAAGCCCGAGGCGGAAAATGCTTTAAAAAATTCTCAGGCAAAAAATGCAATTGTGGATTCTGCTGAGAAGAAAGAGCATTTGGAAAATCCGCCAGTCCCTTTCAACATCACTTCGCTGCAAACAGAATCCTATAAACTTTTCGGCTATTCTCCACAGCAGACAATGCAGATTGCGCAGTCTCTCTACACGGCTGCATTTATTTCCTATCCGCGCACAAGCTCGGAAAAACTCCCGCCGCAAATTGGCTACAGAGAAACTTTAGAGGCTCTTGGAAAAATTCCGAAATACAAAAAGCTTGTTCAAAAACTTTTGGCGTTGCCCGCGCTCAAGCCAACCGAAGGCAAAAGGGATGACCCAGCTCACGAGGCAATCCACCCAACCGTGCAGCCGCCGGATTTGGAAAAGCTGAAGGGCCCGCAGAAAAATATTTATGATTTGGTTTGCCGCAGATTTTTTGCAATTTTCGGCGAGCCTGCTTTGAGGGAAGGAATGAAAATTATTTTCAATATTGGAAAAGAGCAGTACAAAGTTTTGGGGCGCAGAACTTTGAAGCCCGGTTGGATAGAATTCTACGGGCCGCTTGCGAAGTTTGACGAGACTGCTTTGCCTGAATTGAAAAAAGGGGATTCTGTTCCTGTGAAGAAAATTGAAATGCTTGACAAAGAAACCCAGCCACCTTCTCGCTGGTCGCAGGCTTCAATAATAAAGGAAATGGAAAAGCGCGGGCTGGGAACTAGGGCAACGCGCTCGGCGATTTTGCAAACTCTCTATGACAGGAAATATGTTTCTGACAAATCAATCCGCGTGACAGATTTGGGAATGAAAGTTGCAGGCACTCTGAAAGAATTTGTTCCGGATTTTGTGGATGAGCAAATGACAAAAGCTCTGGAGGAGGACATGGAAAAAATTCTGTCAGGAAAATCTGAGCAGAAGAAAATAGTTGATGCGGCCAAAAGGCATGTAAGAAAAATCTGTGAGGAGCTGAAAGAGAACGAGGATAAGATTGGAAAAAATTTGGGCTCGGCAATAATTGCAACGCAGGAGGATGCAAACACTTTGGGCCCGTGCCCGAAATGCGAGGGCGGAACTCTGAAAGTTTTGTTCAGCATTTTCACAAAAAAACATTTTGTGGGCTGCAGCAATTATTCGCACTGCGCGGTTTGCAATTTCACGAAAAAAGCCTGCAAGTGTAAATGCGGAATTTGTGAAAAGGAAAAGGGAAAATGCGCAGATGAGTGGAAAGCAAAAGAATGGAAGCCGAAATGCGCAACAGGATTTCCACTGCCGCATCAAGCGAGTTTCCAGCGGCTGGACAAAATCTGCGACAAGTGCAAGACTCCGATGATAAAAGTTTTACGAAAAGGCAAAAGGCCTTTCAATATGTGCTTGGAGCCGAATTGCCCAACTAAAGCTGATTGGGGAAAGAAAGATAATAAAAAAGTTGGGGCGAGTGGGAAGAGGAAGGGAGTGAGGAAGAAAATTTAAAACAACTTTGCCTCACCTTTAATTATACTTTCAATATCGAAATTTGTATTAAAGTTAAACGTTACATTGAATGGCCTCTTGCCCATTTTATCTTGCGGACTTTCTATAATATCTATACCACGAGCTGTGATATCTTTTATAAGGAATCGCCCATCCATCATTCTCAGTCCTACTATGAAATCTTTTTCATGACAATATTTTAGAGCTCTTTTTAACTCAGCTTCATCTATTTTCGTAACTTCTAACAATTTTTTAAAATTTGGTACGTGGTTTTCCGCTTTCCATATTAAATAAATTTCAAGCAAAACCTTTCCCGCGTTTTGTATTATCTTTTCTTCCATACTTATCAATTTTTCTAAGTATTTCAAATTTATAAACTCAGAAAATCCTTAACTTAGAAACTTCCTTCAATCCATCACCAGTAATCTCAAATTCAATTGTTTTGTCTTCCGGAAGCGAGCGGGCTTTTGCGATTCTGGCAATGCGGCAGGAAGTCCTGCCGGCGTGCATTAGCTCAACTAAATTCTTGCTCCACCATTTCACAATATTCCTGCTGCTCAGCTCAATTTTTCCGGTTTCAATGTCTGAGTAAACTTGGTTTGTTATCAGCACAGGAATATTTTTTTCGCGCGCGAGCTTGCTGAGCATAGAAAGCTGGGTTGCGAGCTGGCGGTTTATTTCAGTTGCGTTGGCTTCAGTTATAGAAATTCTCCAAAGAGCAACAACAGAGTCCACAACTATAAGCCCGATATCCTCTTTCGCGCAAATTTTTTCCAGCTTTGAAAAATTTTCAATTTGCTCTGCCCAATCTTTCGGCTCAAGAATAATTATTTTTTCCAAAAGCTTTTCACTGGTTCCGTTGCAGATTTGCTCAAAGCGGTCAAGAGAAAATCCGCCCTCTGTGTCAATGTAAATAACTTTTTTATTTTTTGCTGCAGCAGCTATTGCAGCCAAGCAAATATTTGTTTTTCCAGTTGCAGATGGGCCGTAAAAATTTGTTATGCAGCCTGATTCAAGCCCGCCTTCCAGGAGCTTGTCTATTGGCGCGGAGAAGGAAAGTTTCATGATAATGTGATAGGATTTGGAAGATAAATATCTTCCTAACCAAAAGCTTTATAAAGTTTACATTATTGTAATACTAACTATGCGAGTGCAGATTAGGGCAAACGTAAATGGAGATGCTGCGATATTGATAAGCTTCCATACAGAAGGGGAAAAATTTTCCTCGCAGGTTGAGAGAAATAAATTTTTTCATGAGCTGCATGGCAGGAAGCAAATTATTATAAAGGGGCAACGCAGATACGAATATAGAAGGCCTGGGCTGCTGGATGAAATTCCGCACATTCCAGTTGACCCGTCGGTTTTCATAATCGCGCGCGAGCATTTCCGGCGCATGGAAAATTTTATGAACGAGTGGGAGGATAAAGTTATGTTCAAAAGTTTTCCGGTTTTCCTGAAAAGGAAAGAAATGCAAATGCTGGAAAAAAATATGGAGGAATGATATCATGGAAGAAAAAAAATCGCAGGGTCATATGCAACTGCAGACAACAACAGTCCCGATGTTCTCGGATGTTGTTATGGTCAGGAGTGAGTTCAACGAATCGCCCGCAAACACAAAATTCAAAAAAAGCACAAATGTGAGAATATCTTTTGCCGACACTTCTACTCAAAGAATAATCGGAGATTTTGTGATTTCTGTCGCAACGGCAGAGGCACTGAAAAATATTCTGGAAAACACAATAAACAACGCTGATAATTTTGTGAAGGGAAAGCTTCAGAAAAAGGAGGAGCCCAAAACAACTGCTTCAGAAAATCAGAGATATATCGGGTGAAAGTAAAAATTGAAACAAATTGTGCGTTGAAGAAAAAAACAATCGCCATGAAAAGTTTTTACAAATTATTTCTCTCAACACACATTAACGCGAGCGCGCATCGGCGTGCTCTACGCACGAGCTTTTCAAAAACAAAAAATCAAAGTGAATAAAAAATGTTTTCAAAACAAGAGAAGCCTGCAAATGAAGTGAAATTAAAAGTCGGCGAACTCACGGCGAGAGATGATTTTGGCCGCGGGCTTGCGCGCATAGATTCAAATTCAATGAAAGCAATTGGCGCGAAAGAGGGAGATGTTCTTGAAATTACTGGAAAGCGCACAACAGTTGCAATAGTAATTCGCTCTTATCCTGCAGATGTTGGCTTGAATCTAATCCGCATGGACGGGCTTGTGAGAAAAAACGCAGGCACTGGAATTGGCGAGGCAGTTACTGTAAAAAAAGCCGAAGCAAAGGAAGCACGGAAAATCACGCTTGCGCCAGCTGAGAAAGGCCTTATGCTCCACGTTTCCCCAAATCTTCTCAAGCAAAATATTTTCATGCGCCCGATGATGAAGGGAGATATCATAATTGCTAATCCTGTCTTTAGACCGAGAGGCCGCGGGGGCGCGGATCCATTTGAGCAAATGTTTGGCGTGAGCATGGAAGAAGTTTTCCTGCCAATGGGAACAGAAACAAGATTGGTTGTAGTAAAAACAAATCCTGACGGGCCTGTGCAAATTACTGACATGACTGAAGTTGAGCTTTTGCCAGAAGCTGTTGAGATTGAAGAGACAAAAGTCCCTTCTGTAACTTATGAAGATATTGGAGGGATTGGAGATGCTGTGCAAAAAGTCCGCGAGATGATTGAACTTCCTTTGAAACATCCGGAAGTTTTTGAGCGCTTGGGAGTTGACGCTCCGAAAGGAGTTTTGCTCCATGGACCACCGGGCACAGGAAAAACTTTATTAGCAAAAGCTGTTGCAAACGAGGCGGGCGCGAATTTTATTTCTGTTGCTGGTCCTGAAATTGTAAGCAAATGGTACGGTGGCAGCGAGGAAAACCTCCGCAAGATTTTCGACGAGGCCCAGAAAAACGCGCCGACAATTATTTTCTTTGATGAGATTGATGCAATCGCGCCAAAGCGTGAAGAAGTTTCCGGTGAGGTTGAGAGAAGAATGGTTTCGCAATTGCTAACTTTAATGGATGGACTGAAATCGCGTGGAAGAGTAATTGTAATTGCTGCGACCAACCGCCCGAACGCACTTGACCCTGCGCTAAGAAGAGGCGGCCGATTTGACAGAGAAATTGAAATCGCTGTTCCTGACAAAAAAGGGAGAAAAGAAATTCTGCAAATCCACACGCGCCACATGCCGCTTGAAAAAGATGTTGAGGTTGAGAAGCTTGCGGAAATTACTTATGGTTTTGTGGGCGCGGATATTTCTGCGCTTGCCAAGGAAGCTGCAATGCATGCGCTCCGCCGCGTTTTGCCTGAGATACAAAACCTGAAAGAAGACGAGGAAATACCAAAGGAAATTCTTGAAAAATTAAAAGTTACTTTAGAAGATTTTGAATTTGCTTTGAGAAATGTGCAACCGTCTGCAATGCGCGAAGTTTTGATTGAGATTCCAAAAGTAAAATGGGCAGATGTGGGCGGGCTTGAGGATGTTAAAGGAGCATTGAAAGAAGCAGTTGAGTGGCCGCTGAAAAATCCCGAGAGTTTTAAAAATATTGGAATAAAGCCGCCGCGAGGAATTTTGCTTTTCGGGCCGCCGGGCTGCGGAAAAACAATGATTGCAAAAGCAGTTGCGAATGAGGCTGGAGTTAATTTTATTGCGATAAAAGGCCCGGAGCTTTTGAGCAAATGGGTTGGCGAATCAGAACAGCACATACGAGATGTTTTCCGGCGCGCGAAGCAGGTTGCTCCAGCAATTATTTTCTTTGATGAAATTGATTCTATGGCTCCAAGAAGAGGATCAGATTCTGGCGGGGCGCATGTAAGCGAGCAAGTTGTTTCGCAATTGCTTACTGAAATGAGCGGGATAGAAGATATGGAAGGGGTTGTTGTTCTTGCCGCGACAAACAGGCCGGACATAATTGATTCTGCTTTGCTGAGGCCCGGAAGATTTGACAGGCAGATTTACGTTCCGGCTCCTGAGGAAAAAACGCGCTTGCAGATTTTGAAAACCCACACGCGCGGAATGAAATTAGAGAAAGAAATTAGTTTGGAAAAGCTTGCTGAGAAAACCGAAGGCTATTCTGGCGCAGATTTAGAAGCGGTTGTGCGCGAAGCTGGACTGAATGCTCTGCGAGAAAACATAAATGCAAAAGATGTTTCCAAAAAACATTTTGATGACGCGCTCAAGAAAATAAAAGCGAGCATCACTGAGGATATGTTTGTGAAATACACAAAAGCTGTTGAGGAATTGCAGAAAGCGAAATTAGAGGAGAAAGAGAAGAGCAGGTATATTGGGTAGAATTAAGCAACTGCTCTTACAGAGTATGCCATTCTAGTAAGTTCTCTAACTTCTGGTTTCAATCCGGCGCGAGAAAATAATCCAGCGATTTCATATTTTGTGAAAGTTTCTGCTTTATATCCATCTCCGCCATAAACATAATTTTTATTAACGCGAGGCGCGCGCGGACCCCACAGGAGTTGATACATTTCAAACTGCGCGCTCGGCGCGTATTCAGAAAAAACTGTCGCAAGAATTTTTCCGCGAGGCTTTAATTTTCCTCTTGCTTTTCTCAAAACAGGGACTTGGTCTTTTATTTCCAGCAACCCCAGAAGTTCAAATGGAAATAAAATAAAATCAAACTCATAGGGAAGCTCATTCAATTCCCTTGCGTCCAATTTTAAAATTTCAACATTTTTAAAAACTTCTGCTTTTCTCTTTGCATTTTCATAACTTCTCTGGTTGAAATCTATGCCGACAACCTTTCCTTTGGCTCCGACATGAACCGCAAGCGGCATAATTGTCCGAAGTTCTCCGCATCCGACATCCAAAACATTTGAGCCTACGCGGACATTATCCCTAAAGAACCATTCTTCTCTCTGGTGATAGCTGAGGTATGCTGGAGGAAAGTTTCTTAGAGCTTTGTCATAAGTGCCTCTGTTGAGGTAGCTCTCTTGGTCACCAGATTTCTTTATCACCATAAGATTATAATGATATTTCAGGCGTATGAAACTTCCGCCAGAATTTTCCATCAAAACTAAAAGCTTATAAGCTTAAAGTTAGTAAAATAGTAATTATGGACGAAATAGACCGAAAGATACTTATAGCCCTGGACAAGGACTCGCGCTTGTCAAACTCAAGAATAGCCAAGCTCGCTAGAACAAGCAAAGATATTGTGAATTACAGAATAGCAAAGCTTCAGCGCGAAAATATTCTAACAGGATTCTATGCAATGCCAGTTATCCCTAAAATAGGATTTAGAATGTACAAGCTTCTTTTGAAATTTCACAGCCTAAGCAAAGAAAAAGAAGAGGAGTTAATTGAGTGGCTGGAAAAATATCCGACTGTTGTTTGGGTCGGAAGCTGCGATGGAGCATGGAACACCATAGTAACGCTTTCAGCAAAAGATTTTGTGGAAATTGCGCAAACCGTAAAAGATGCCTTTGCGAAATTTGGAAAATACATTTCAAAAAAAGAAATTCTAACAATTGCCTCAGTAAGAATGTTCAATGAAAAATATCTCTATCCTAAAGGGCAGTTTGTTTATGAAAAGAAGTATAGCATGTTTGAAAAAATTGCCGACTTTGATGATAAAGACAAAATAATAATGATGATGCTTGCGAAAAATTCCCGCGCAAGCTCAACGGAAATTGCGAAAAAGATAAAAATAACCCCAGAGGCAACTGCGAAGCGCCTGAAAAATTTAATCAAGGGCGGATTTTTTGCCGGCTTTAAGCCGCGAATAAATTTTACAAAGCTTGGCTACGAATATTTTCATGTTTTCATTTCAACGAAAAGCCCTGCGATAGAAGAAGAAATAATAAATTTTTACAAATCACATCCTGACTGCGTTTACATTTTGGAGCATGTTGGCTACTACGATATGCATTTGGAGTTTGTTATGAAAAGCACGCAGCACTTTAGAGAAGTTCTCAGAGAGCTGCGAGACAAATTCGGGGATAAAATTCATGATTACGAGCCGTTGCAGATTTACGCGGAAAGAAAATTCAACCTCGTGCCGGCATAATTTATTTTTGTATCCTATTAGCGATCTAAAGTCGCACCAACAACAACCTTCATATATCACATGATACATAACGTATATCAATAGCAGATTAAAGTCAAAGAAATTCTGGCAAAATAATTTTATTTCCTCATCTTAACCGCAATCTCAACATCCTCTGACTTGACTGTTTTTCTTTTCGCATGCTGGGCGAATCTCCAGCTTTCTTTTGCCAAGTCTGCTGCAATAGAATTCAAAGCCTCTGCTAATCTGGCGCAGGCTGCGTCAGCAACTCTTTCCGCGCCAGCTTCCTTGAAAAATTTCACCATTGTGGCTGCTGCTATTTGAGATTTCTTGCGGGGCATGATTATGATTTTTTGTTTCGGATTTAAAAAGATGCGCTCGGCGCGAGGTAAACCCGCGCGCCTCGCTAACTGGTGTGAACAAATATTTTTATACATTAACTAAAGATTATCTTCTAGAAGCTACTCTGTAAACTCCCTCGAAGAGCAGATTCATAGCAGGCGCACCGGTTTCGTAAACTTCTCCAGGATTTCTTTTTTGAAGATTTCCGATAAACTTATCAACCATATCGGGTCTAACATCAGCCACCCAAACTTTCCTCGGCTCTCTAGCATAATGTCTTCTGCGCATAATTGTCAAAAATTACTCTTAAGCAAAAGATTTAAAGATTGTCTGTTAAGCGGTAATCATGTCTTTCGTCCACAATAAAATAAAGCAGATTTTAACAGAGCAAAAAATCTGGTTTGAAGAAACTGAGCATGAGCCTGTTTATACTTCTGAGCAGGCTGCTGCTGTTAGAGGATTACCAAACGCGCATGCTGGTGTGAAAGCAATGATTTTAAAAACTGATTCGGGAAAATTTTTACTGGCGTTAGTTCCGGGTGATAGAAAAGTTGACACAAAAAAGATTGCGCAGCTCGAAGGTGTGAAAAAACTTTCCCTAGCGAATGCGCAGGAAGTTGAAAAGGCCGCGGGTGTGCAAATTGGATGTGTCGCGCCGTTTGGCCTAAAAACTGATTTGAAAATCTACTTGAGCAAAGAGATTTTAGAAAATGAATTTGTTTTTTTCAATCCTGGGTTGCATACAAAAACAATCAAGATGCGCGCTGCAGATTTACAGAAAGTTTTAGGTAACACTATTATTTTTTAAATAGATTTTGCAGAATAAAATAATGCCGAAACTTCCCATTCTAAAATTAAGAATAAAGCAAAGCGGCATGAGCAGAGAAGAATTTCTCAAGCTGGCAGACTAATATTTATTGAAGCAATGTGCTCGGACTGAGGCAATCTTATTTCATCGCCGCGCAACTTCAAATGTATTTCAACTGCCTCTTGTATATTGTGCAGAGCTTCTTCTTCAGTCCTTCCCTGGGTGGCAATTTCCAAGAATGGATATTCTGCCACAAAATATTTTTCGCTCTTGTAAACAAAAACCAAAATCTGCCTGCTGCTGACTTCAACAACTCTTCGCATAATCAAATATGCTATTTGTAGTTCAAATAGATTTACTCCTGATGCTGAAAAAGATAATCATAGCACTTCCATGCTTTGCACAGCGCGCATGTGCGGCAGTAATCTGGGCAGCGCTCTCCCCAGTGTTTTTTCATCCATGCTTTTACTTTAGGTTTTAATTTAGATTTCATAAACTTTATTCAGCTAAGCGGGTTTTTATTTCTTCCAAACTCTCTTGAGGAATTTCTACTCATCGGCCAATTATTTTTTATTCTCTTCAACAAGCTTAGCAACCCTATCCAGAACTTCTTTGGGTGGCTTTTGTATGCGTTCGCCGATTTTCCAGTATTTCCCTTGGGTGTGAGCAAGCGGCTCTTTGTCAGAAACAAAGACCTCAACAGCTTCCCCGACAAACATTATGTGGTCGCCCAGCTCAAATTTTTTCAAAAGTTTGCACTCCACATTAAGCGCCGCGTCTTTAACCATTAAACAATTTATTTTTTTAGCAGGGTAAAACTCAACGCCAAGTTTTTTCAGTACATTTATTTTATCAACATCAAAGCCGTGGCTTCCGCCGGCAATGCTCGAAACAGCATTTTGTTCAACAGAAGCAATGCTAACTCCAAACTCTTTGCTCTCTTCAATGTTCGCATGCGTTGCACAGCTGGCTTGAATGCAGATTGCTATTAACCCCGGCTCATAAGAAATTTGGTGAGTCCACTCTGCCGCCATAATATTTTGCCCATGCGGCCCATTGCTTGTGATAAGACCGACGTTTGTTATGAATTTGTGCGCGCCAGGGCTCCCAGATTCTATATCCATAAAATCATTTCAGATTTTCAATTGCAAGCTTATAAAAATATTGAACCTACAATTCTTTTTATTTCTTCCAAATTCTCCTGCGGAATTTCAACAAACTTTTTTCTGGAAGTTTCTCCTGAAGCAATTCTCGCAGAGCCAAAAACTTTTGACAAAAATTTCACGAGCGCGCGGTTGGCTTTTCCTTTTTCTGCCGGGGCTTTTAAATTTACTAGCAAAATATTTTCTTTCAGAGAAATTTTTTCTGAAGAGGAATTTGGTTTCACGCGGATTTCGATTATCATAAAATCACTTTTTCAATCGAGCTCGCTGGATTTCGTAAACTCAATCCAGCTCGCAATTAATGTGTAAAAATTAAGTGCGCCCAAAAGTTTGGAGATTTTTATTTTTACACATTAGTCAGCGAGGGCTCATGAGCTTGCTCTGAGCCCGAGCCAATCAAATCCTCGTTGTAACAATCGGCTTCTCTCCAACAATAATCGTGTGCTCGCTTTGCGCAACCATTCCGCCTGCCTGCTCTTTCAAAATTTTGTAAGGCCAGAGAGCTTCTGTGGAAATCAACTCGCGCAGGGCAGGCTCAATTTTTATTGCAGAAACTTTTTTCTGAATCCAGCGCTTGGCAAACGGGAGCTTGTCAAATTCATTTTTTCCAAGCTCTAAAATTTTTCTTCCCTCTGCAGAACGAGTGGGCCTGTCAGCAAGCCAGCGGAAAATTGTTGCAGGATCGCAATCTTTCACCCAGCCCGCACCATTTGTGGCAAAAGGCTCGCAGGCGAAAACTTCTCCCTCACGCAAAGCGCGCGTTGAAGGATTAGCAACATTCGGAACATAAACTCCTGCGTGCAAATTGTATCTGCCTATGCCATGGCCTGTTAAATTTCTAATTGACTTCAGCCCAAATTCTTTTGCAGCATTTTCAATTGCAGTTCCAATTTCTCCAAGAGTTGTTCCGGGCACAAACATCGGCAGGGCGGTTTCAAGCATTTTCTCCGAGCACAAAATTATTTCATCCTTGCCCGCAGGCCTGAAAGTTTTTGCTGCGTCAGAAATCCATCCATCAATCTGGCAGCCCAAGTCCAGTTTTACATAATCGGTTTCTTTAATTAAAATCGCATCATTCAAAAGTGGGCAGTAGTGCGCGGCAATGTCATTTATGGAAATATTTATCGGGAACGAAGGCTTCGCGCCCCACTCCTCCATTTTTTTCTCAAGGGTTTCAGCAATTTCAAAAATGCTCGCGCCGGGCTTTACCATTTTTCCTCCGAGCTCTAAAGCTTTGGCTGCGAGTTCGCCGACTTTTTTTAATTTTGAGAATTGGTCTGGGTCCATGTTTGCTGGGGGCATGGGAAAAGATTGGGCACTATATTTTTAAAGCAATTCACATTAGTTATTCTTATGAAGAAAATTTACTTCGCTACATCAAACAAAGGCAAGTTTAATTTTGTTGCCGGAGGGCTCTTGAAAAATGAAATAGAAGCTGTGCAGGTTTCGCTTGAAATTCCAGAGCCGCGCAGCGATGATGTCAGGCAAATTGTGAAAGAGAAGGTTTTATTCGCTTACGGCAAGCTGAAAAAGCCTTGCATTGCAATGGATGGCGGATTTTTTGTTTATTCTCTCAACGGATTTCCCAAAGCTTTTGTGAATTTCGTATTGGAAACAATTGAAGTTGATGGGATTCTGAAATTAGTTGATGGCAAGCCGCGCGGCTGTGAATTCCGGAACTGCATTGCTTACATGGATAAAAAATTGAAGAAGCCAATGTTTTTTGAGCATAGGGCCATAGGAACTCTATCCAGAAAATCAAGAGGGAAAATGCAGCCGCATATGATGTCACCGCTATCGTTATACTTTATTCCCGAAAGCCAGAAGAAAACAATAGCTCAAATGAGCTTTGAAGAAAATCAGAAGGTAGTTGGTTGGGATATCATTGTCAGCAGGCTCGCAAGATTTTTGAAGAAAACTTAAACCTTAACCGTATCATTCAAAAACTTCTGCAAAAGAATTTCAGCCAAGCCGCAGTAATCTCCCCAAAGTTTTTGCGCAGCCGCATGACTGGTTTTTTCTGTCGTGGAAATTTTATAGTGCTCGCGCAAAATCCTTTCAGTGAGCGTGTCCCAGTAAAAGCCAGCGAAATTTCTGCGCTGGAAAATATCAAACAAAGCAAAGCTGTATTTTCCCAAACCTTTTATTTTTGTGCTTCCATCAAAGCGGAAATTTTGCAAATACAGTTTCGCGAGCCCCTGCAGGAATTGTTCTTTGTAGCCAACCTTGAATTTTCTTAGAGGTTGCAAATAATTTTTCGGCTCAAAATTTAGTTCCTGATACAAGTGCTGCATTGTCGCCAAATAATTCCTGAAAGAATTATTCTGGGAAATTATGCAGCCGACAAGAGCCTCGAAATCCGAGAAAGCAGAAACCATTCGCGTGCCGCGGATGCGCGGCAGGAGTTTGTGCAAAACCAAATCAGCTTTGCACATTTCATAAAATCTTCCCATATTCTCGTTTGTTCCCAAACAAAATTGTATGCGCGATTTGAGAAATTGAGTTTGAGCTGGATTTAATTTTTTGTCAACATTAATAATTAATTCCTGTTCGCTTTGTTTAAAGGATAAATTGAAAAATTGCCCATCCAAAAAAACTTTTCTTTCTGGCTCGGGAGAGTAGAAAAAATAAAATGGCTTGCTCATGAGGATTTTTTCAAAGTCAAAGTCTGGAGCGCAGGGGATTGAGAGTTGCATAGAAAATTTTGGCTAATGAAGATTTATTAAGCTGCCAGCAGATTTGTATATATGCTCTGGATTGTGCTCGCGCTGGTTTCTGCTTTTGCAGAGTCTTTGAAAGATTTATTCAGCAAAAGAAAAATGAAAAAAGTTGACCCGCTTGTGATGACATGGGCGTTTTTCGCTTTTACATTCATAATTTTGCTTCCATTAATTTTCTTTTTGCAAATTCCAAAGCTGGATGAAATATTTTTTATTGCAATCTCTGTTAATTCAATTTTAGTTATTTTTTCGGTTTCACTTTACATGAAAGCTATAGAATCTTCTGACCTTTCAATTACACTTCCATTGGTAGCCTTCACTCCGGCTTTCATGCTTGTTGTGAGCCCAATAATTCTTGGAGAGTTTCCAAATGCTATTGGAATCGTTGGAATTTTGATGATTGTTTTTGGGGCATATTTTTTGAAAATAAAGGAGAGTAGCAAAGGGCTGCTCGAGCCGCTCGAAGCCCTGTTTAAAGAAAGGGGTCCAAGACTTATGTTTGTAGTTGCCTTTCTATGGAGCATAACTGCAAGCACAATAAAGCTTGCCATTCAGCATTCCAACACACTGACTGTGCTGTTATCTCAGCTTTTTATTGAAACGATTCTCATAACAATTTGGCTTGCCTGGGCAGGAAAATTAAATTTTGGTGAGATAAAGAAAAACTGGAAAGGATTTACTCTCGTGGGATTTCTTACCGCGATAAATGAGCTTGCTTTCTATAATGCTGTTACTCTAACGCTAGCTCCGTTTGCTATTGCTGTGAAGAGATTGAGTATTCTTTTCGGTTCCGGGTGGGGCGTCATCTTCTTCAAAGAAAAAGATTGGAAAAGCAGAATAGCAGGCGTGCTGATAATGATTGCCGGCGTGGCTGTGATTTATGTTTTTGGTTAAGCTTTTTAATTGGAAAAGAAAATTAAAATCATGAAACTCTGGACAGGCTCTGGAGACAAAGGGAAAACTTATTTATGGGCAAAGCTCACGAGCAAGGCTTCTGAAATTGCAGAAGCTCTTGGAGCTGTGGATGAGCTGGATTCTTTTGTCGGGCTCGCGCGCGCAAACTGCTCTGATAAGCAGATAGAAAGTTTTTTGCTTGAAGTGCAAAAGCAGCTGAGGATTTTGCTTGCTGACTTGGCAGGCTACAAGGGAGGAAAAAAGATTTCTGAATTGCATGTAAAATATTTGGAAAATTCCATACGGACTTTTGAAAGCGAACTGCCGGATTTGAAAAATTTTATTTTGCCCGGAGGCTCTGAGCTCGCTGCGCGGCTACATGTTTGCAGAGCTGTTTGCAGAAGAGCTGAGCGCGCTTGCGTGCGCGCTGGAAAAAAATCAAAAGTAAATTCGCTTGCAGTTGTTTATTTGAACAGGCTTTCCTCATTTTTCTTTGGGCTCGCGCTTTTGGCAAACAGGCGCGCGGGAGTGAGTGAGACAGAGTGGAAATAAAAAATCTTTTTAAGCTTCGAGAATAATTTAATTCTGTGATAAAATGCCAGATTGGATTCCAATAGGAAAAGCAAGCGATGTGCCATCAGGCACAGGCAAAACTGTTTCTGCAAAAGGAAAGGATATTGCGCTCTTCAATGCAGCAGGAACTTTTTATGCAATGGACAATACCTGCAAGCACATGGGCGGGCCTTTGGGTGAGGGAGAGCTGGATGGGGAAATTGTTGCGTGCCCTTGGCATGGATGGAAGTATAATGTAAAGACTGGGCAAAATCAGGTTATTCCAACAATTAAAGTTGATGTTTTCAAAACAAAGATTGAGAACGGAGAAGTTTTTGTTGAGGTTTGAAATTGCTCTCCTGTCATTATGCAAAAATTTAATTGATTAAAAATTTCTTTATGGTACATATTTTCTTAACACATAATTTAGCGAGCGCAGAGTTATCTTTGCGCGAGCCAGAAAATCTTTATAATCTCTGACAGAGAAAAATTCTCATGATTGATTTTGACAAGCTAATAGAAAACCATCTCGCGCGCGAAAATAAGCCAAAGCAAATCGGCAGATACTACCCAAGCGAGGTCGGCTCATGCCTGAGAAAAGTCTGGTATTCTTACAAATTTCCGCAGCCGACTTCGCCAGAGCTTCTGAAAGTTTTTGAAGTGGGAAATATTGTGCACGAATTTATTGCGAATGTAATGAAAAGCGATAAAAATCCGCATATCAGTTTGTTAGCAAGCGAGCTTCCGTTTAAAATTGAAATGAACGGGCTTACAGTTTCCGGAAGGATTGATGATTTGCTTTTGGTAAAAGCCAGCGGGAAAAAATTAATGGTTGAAGTGAAAAGCACTGCGCATTTGGAAAGCAGCAACGAGGCGCAGCCGCACCACCTAATGCAGCTGCAGCTTTACATGCATCAGATGAAAATTGAAGACGGGGCTGTACTGTATGTTGAAAAAAACACTTTGAAAACAAAGGCGTTTTATGTAAAGTATGATGAGGGCATGGCTGCTGAAGCTTTGAACCGATTCAATATTTTACACAAGCACTTGAATGAAAATAAAATTCCTGCTCCAGAGGCGCGCGTGCGCTGGAAAGAAATGGGTTGGATGTGCACGCGCTGCGAATTCCGCGATAAATGTTTTTCTGAAACTCCTGACAAAGAATTGCCGCCTGCGCAAAATGGGAATGGGAAGGATTTGCTTTAGTCGGCCCAAAACTTTTTCGTTCTGATAAATTCCCGCTCGGCATTCAAAATTTCTTTGTAAAGCTCATCTTCAGAAATATTTTTTCCTTTTCCAGCTGCCATTGCTTTCGCCATCACTCGCATTGCTGTTTGCGGGCCAACTCCTCTGCCAGCCAAAGCAATCGCCCCGAATTTTCCATAAACAACAATTGCATCTGCGCTGCGCCTGAGTTTTTCCAATTTTTTCTGCTCCTCTTCTGAAAGCTCTTTTCCTTTCAATCTTTTTTTAATAATTTCCTGTGCCTCTGTCATGTGAGGGTGCACGCAAGCCAAAAGTTTTGAAGTGCAGAGAGGGCAGCGCAATTCTTTTGCAAGCTCTCCGGCGGGTTCAGCAACAGAATATTTTCCGCAGTTCATGCAGACAATTCTAACGCGCGTTGCGAGCAAACGCTGTTTGAAAATTTTCAGAATTTCCGCTTCAGGCCTGTCTGGCTTTGCAATGTCGCGTAGCTCATATTTCAAGCCTTCTTCTCCCAGCGGAGAAAGGCCTCTGAATTCTTGAATGGAAATCTTTCCTGCCTGCAGCTCCAGCAAAATTTCTTCTGCGCCAGCCAAATCCAATTTGTCAATAAAAATTTCATTCATTGTTTCTGTAAACAGCGGGCTGTCTCTGTAAACTGAAATCAGCTTGTCCATGTTAATCCTGTCAAAGCTCGCGTCCTTGCTGATAACTCCAAATCTTTTTCCAACTTGGATAAAGCGGTGCTTGAACAGCGAACTATTCGGAAGAGCAAGCTTGAGGATTGTTTCAATCTCCTCGGGTCTGTGCTCGAGCAAAATATTTTTTATTTCCTCCGGTTTTACAAGAGAGAAAACAATTCTGTACGGATCTGATTTTGCTGCAACTGCGCGCCCACTCTCTGCAGAAATAATTGCGGAAACAAATCGCGCAAGAGTTTCATTCGCAAGCGAGCCATTGCACGAATGCAGAACTGTAAACTCTTTGTAGGTTTCGAAAGCAAGAGTTTTTCCATCCGGCACAAAAAACTCTTTCTGCTTTTCAATTAGGGAAAACATTTTCGCAGCAGCCTGCGTGCTGACTGAATAAAATTTTCTGATTTCTGCTATTGCGCTGTCAGAAATTTTCTTTTCAGAAATAATTTTTCTCAATTTTCCGACTTCCTGCGCAACAGCGCGAGGCACAGGCATGAGCTCGCCTGTCCATGCAGGAATTGCAGACTCAATTTCAGCCGAAGGCTCAACATAAACTTTCTCTTTTTCAATTTGAATCACGCGCCAAGGCCTGCCTTTGAAAATAAAAGTTGAGCCCGGATCCGAATGCTCGGCAACAAATCCTTCATCCAAAGTCCCAATTGCCGCGTTTGCAGAAAAATCAATCACGCGGTAGTTTTTGTTGTCTGGAATCACAGAAAGATTTTCAAAATAATATTTCAGACCCTTGCGGCCGCGTTTCAGGCCTTCGTTGCTCCAGAGCATTCTGAGCTGCTCTAAAAATTTCAGCATGGATAAAAATTCTGCATCTGACAAATTCCTGTATGGATAAGCGCCGCGAATTATTTTCAGAGCCTTTTTCGCATCTATTTTGTATTCATCATTAGAAATTCCAATAATCTGGTGCGCGAGCACATCAAGGGATTTTTCATGAAAACGCAAAGGCTCAAGCTCGCCTGCTTTTGCTTTTCTTGCAATTACTGCGGATTCAAAAATATCATCTCCCTCTCCTGCAATTATAATTCCATTTGAAACCCGCCCAACTCCATGGCCGGCTCTACCAACCCTTTGTACAATCTGTGAAACTTCCCGTGGACTCTGGTATTGGATTACCAAATCTATCGAGCCAATATCTATTCCAAGCTGTAGGGAGCTTGTTGCAATAAGCGTTTTCAATTTTTCTTCTTTGAATTTTTTTTCCGCTGAAATTCTTGATTCTTTTGAAAGAGAGGAGTGGTGGACTTCATGCGCTAAATCTTTGTCAAAGCTTCTTAATCTTGAAGATAAAACTTCTGCAGCCTCGCGCGTGTTTGTGAAAACCAGAATGGAGCGAGCTTTCTGCATAAGCTCGTGGATTTTTCTTAGCCGGCATACAACAGCCTCGCCTATAAAAATTTTATCGGCAACTTCCCTATCTTCTTTTGAAGGAGCGGGGCTTTCAATCTTTATGTCAAGCTCTTTCAAGCCAACTGAATTTACAATTTGAAATTCTGAATCATTAAATAAAAATTTCGCTGCTTGCTCTGGAGAGCCGACTGTTGCGGAGAGCGCAATAATTTGCGGTTTGCCGCATAGAATTTTCAGCCGCTCTAAAGCCAGAGTTAATTGCACGCCACGTTTGCTGTCCACAAGTTCGTGCGCCTCATCAATCACAATCCAATTTACATTTTTCAAAAACTCGCGGAATTTTTTGCCGGTAATCATTGCCTGCATCTGCTCGGGCGTTGTGATGAATAAATCATCGGGGTGTTCGCTTTGCAGTTTTCTTTCTCTTTGTGTTGTGTCTCCATGCCTCACAGAAACTCCAAATCCCAATTTCTGCGCCCACCAGCTTATTCGATCAAGCATATCTCGGTTCAAAGCTTTCAAAGGAGTGATGTAAAGAATTGAAATCGGCTGCGGTTTTTTCTTGAGCCAGAAATTAAAAATTGGAATCAAAACTGATTCGGTTTTTCCAGTTCCAGTGGGAGCCATGAGCAAAATATTTTCCCCCGAAAGAATCGCAGGGATTCCTTTTTCCTGAGTTGCAGTTGGCTCTCCAAATCTTGCTTTAACTATTTCAGCGAGCTGTGGCTCAAGCAAATCGAAAACCTTTTTCTCAGGCATGAAAGATAATTGGCTTGAAGAAGAATTTAAACTTATTGATGCAACGATTTCTATTTAGCCGAAGAGACCCGAAAAGAATTTTATTATCCCATTTACGACACTGACTAGAAACGTAGATGCTCCAAACAACAGCCTCCCACTAGGCCCTTCAGGAGAGACAGGATTTTCGACAACAGGTATTTTCTTCGAATCCCTACGAAATTCTATATCTTTTAAAATTTCATAAGTTCTCTCACCATCAGAAACCCTGACATGGAGAGTATAGTTGCCAAATGATATAGAAGGCATTTTATTATTAATAGCGAAAATATCTTCTTTGTTCAACATAATTTTTTTTGTTGATATTTCGCTCAGAGAAACAACTTCTCCCTCCCGTTCGACGAAGCTATAAACATCTGTGATTAAATCAATGCTACCCACGTTCTTTACAGAAACAAGGAAGTCCAAATTATATCCGCCGATTTCTGGAGCAAGATTTTTCAATTCGACTTCCAAATTCTTCGGAAACTCTCCCGGAACTTTTTGAACGACTTTTCTTAAACCACCAACTTCTCTGATCTTCTCCAAAGTTTTTTCCGAAACCGTCGGGCAACGCACATTGTTCGAGCCTGCAATAGAAATGTTAAAATTTTTCTCCACCAACGGATTGGAAGAAAAATAAGTGCGCGCTTTTGCGGAATAGCTCCCGTCAGAAAGTTTCGAATCACAGTTGTTCTTCAAAATTATTGGTAGCAGAAGGTAGTAGCTGTTATTTCTTTCAGTGTTTATAGAAGCAGAAACAGAAGAATTTTCCAAACCGCTTTTCAGAGTTTCCCCGCTCAAATCAGTTGAAAGCCACGGGCTGTATAAATAGGATAAAAATTTCAATGGGAGGTTATAATTGTTTGCAGAATATTTCGCAAACACAAAAACGAACTCTCCGAACTTTGCTGCGGGCGCTGAGATAATTTCTATTGCGGGCTCGCCCAGATCCTGCAAGCCTGAAACAGAAAACTGCGGGTAACTGCTTTTTGTCTTTTCATAAGCAAAAGAGGCTTTGATTTTGTAATCGCCTGAAATTGCATTTGATGTAACTATCCAAGAATAATTTTTCACAACGACGGAATTCGCTGGAACAGTCAAAGCTTCGCCTGCGATCGAGTCGTTGTATCCGAAAACGCTGAGCCTGCGTTTTGCTGAGACAGAAAGCGCACCCGTTTTTTCTACGGAGAACCCATTTGTCAATTGAACAGTTATGTTGACAGTTTGAGAGGAATTGTATGCAGGCTTATCCACTTTCGCCGAAACTAGAAAATTATCTTTTTCCAAAATCTCAATCTGTTTTTCTGCGATGTTTTCCTGCGCGCCCGCACAGCCGGCATCCAAGAAGCTCGCACGAATTTTAAAGTTTCCAGTTTTCTTTCCATTCCAGCCTCTGTCTATGAGAAAGTTCGAAGTATTGGCTGGAGTTGAAAAATATTTCTGAACGATTTTATTTCCAGAAAAATCTTCCACCCACCAATTTATTGCAGAATCATGCGAGGCAGTGCTGTTCAATTTTATCCAAAACGGAATTGAATTCCCCTTCTCAAAAGAATCCTGCTCAGTTTCTATTCCTGCAAGGACTGCGCAGCTTTGCTGAGTTTCATTTATACCAACGGAAATATTCAAGCAGTAGGCATCTCCATAATCCCCCGCTTCAGGAGATGCCCATTTCGGTGCAATATTGTACACAGAAAATCCGCCAGCTCTCGCATAGTTTATTTGCCCGCAGGCTGTGTACAAGCCATTTTCTGTTGGAGTCCAGTCTCCTGAATCAAGTGATTCAGTGAAATTTTGCGAAATACTTCCAGAGGAAAAAATTTGCGCGGGGGCGTTCGCGTTTGTAATGTTCCATGAGAAATTTAATTCAACTGATTCTGACAAATCCTGCCCCAAAATTTTTGAGTATTCTAGATTTTCTATAAGAAAAGTTTTGTAAGTTTGGTTGGGTTGGATTTTGTAATCTTCGCCCCAGTTTTCTATTTCTATATTGCTTGAGATTAGAAAATACAAAATGCTGCCGGCGTAGGTCGTGTCGTTCTGTAAAATGGAAATATTTTCAATTTTCAAAATCCCGTTCGCGTTTGAAATTTCCAAAGTAAAATTTCCTGCTGGTGCGGCGAGTTTAAAATAGCCAATGCTCGCAGGATAATTTTCAGAAACAGAATTATCTTCTGTTGTATATACTGCAAGCACGTCAGAATTATTTTTTATTTTCACAATTGAGCCAGCTGCGAGCTGTGGATAAAATCCTTCGAGCCAACCCCCGCCTGTTCCGCCAGAGCCGTAGCATTCATTGTCATCACATAAGTCCAAGAGATTTACTTGAACAGAAGAAACCCCGGATGTGTTTGAGGTTTGCGCGGATTTTCTTAATTTTGTTGCAATGTAAGCGGTTGCGGAATTTTCTATGAGAGAACTATACGCGCTCGCGCCCGGATTTGTCTGCAAATAAACAAGCGAGCAAAACCCTCCGGAGGAATTTGTTTGAATTGTTGGTCCATAATTGTTTGACGCGGTCCAACTTGCGCCATTCCAAGTTTTCGATGCTTGGCTTGAGCCATCGCTGCTTCCCAAAGTTGCTTTCAAGTCAAAATTTGTGTCTGGCGCAAGCCCAGAATAGCAAACATTAAAGGCGAAAGGTGTCGCATTTTTCGGAGCATACTGCGGATAAAATTGGAAGTCTGCGTTTGCTGTGAAAGCCGCAAAAGCGCTTGTGCTGATTAACATAAAGAAAATCAAAGCCGGCAAGAGCGCGCGCATAGGAAATAATGAAAAGAAAGATTTATAAAATCAATCCTGTTCTTCAACTATGAAGCGCCTGCCAAGAAGCTTCTGCACAACAAAAATCCCAAATCCGAAAATCAAAAAGAAAATCGCAAATAAAATATCCTGCACAACTGCATCATTGTTCCCGCGGACCTGCTGCACGAGCGCAAGAGCAACGAAGAGAACTGCTATAACAATAACGATTCTGTAGGTTTCAGCCATAAGATAGGTTCATTTTTTGAGAATAAAAAGCTTCAGAATTTATCTCTTTTTCTTCTTCGCTTTTGTAGCAGGTTTCTTTTCAACTTTCTTTTCAGCAGCAACTTCAGCTTTTATCAAAGCCTTTTCTTTTTTGTAATTCCAAAGAGCAGAAAGCGCTTTCACTGCGCGCTCAGGAGTCGGATAAACAGGAATTCCGATTGCCTCCAATTTGCGGCCGGTTTTGAAAGTATATTCGCTGCCGAGTGCGCAGACAACAAAGGGCTTTCCAAAAAGCTTTGCGTCCTGCAGCGCTGGTATGACAGAATCATCCAAGCTTGAAGTTTGCAAAAGAGTTATGAAAATCGCGCCACCAACTTCCTTATCTTTCATAACGATTTCAATTGCTTTCCGGAACCTTTCAGAGTTCGTATCGCCTGTCAGGTCCAAAGGATTTTTTACATTCACATGCGCAGGCAGAAATTCCCTCAGTTTTCTTTCCGGCTCCTTGCTGAAGGTAGGAAGTTCGAAACCGGCGGCTGCGGCAGAATCAGTTGCTAAAACCCCAAAACCGCCGCCATTTGTAATAATTGCAATTTTATTGCTTTTGAGAACAGGCTGGCTAGCGAGAACTTTTGCGAAATCAAAAAGCTCTTCCAAGCTTTTTACTTCAACAACGCCTGCCTGCCTGAAAGCTGCAGAGAAAACTTCTGCTGGCCCTGCGAGCGCGCCTGTGTGCGAGATAACAGCTTCATTTCCTTTTGAAGTTCCACCGGCTTTCAAAACAACAATTGGCTTTGTTGGAGTTATTCTTTTTGCGACATCAACAAACCTTTTTCCATCTTTGATGCTTTCAACATAAACAGCAATCGCGCGCGTGCCAACATCTTTCCCGAAATATTCCAGAAAATCTATTTCATCTAGGCCTGCTGCGTTTCCGTAAGAAACAAACTTTGAAATTCCAATGCCCCCCATCGCTAAACTATCCAAAAGCGCCGAGCCAACTGCCCCCGACTGGCAGACGAAAGAAATAAGACCATCTGGCGGCAGCTTGAATCTTTCTTTCTGCAAAAACAAATTATTGAATCTCCCGCTCGACACGGTGCCTAAGCAGTTTGGTCCGATAATCAAAATTTTCTCAGCAAATTTTTTAATCACGTCCTCGCTTTTTTTATCTCCGACTTCCGCGAAACCAGCTGAAATTATTATAGCACCTTTAATTTTCTTTTTTACACACTCTGCCAATGTCTGCTCTACAATTGCTGTTGGCACAACTATAACCGCGAGGTCAATAGGCTCTGCGATTTCCAAAACAGAAGGGAAGCACGCGAGCCCCAAAATCTCATTTGTATTGGGGTTCACAGGATAAATCTTTCCCTGAAAGCTTTGCTTGAGATTTTCAAGAATTGTATGGCCGATTTTTCCCGGAGTGCGGCTCGCGCCGATTACTGCCACTGATTGTGGGGAGAAGAAAACATCTAATTGTGAAGGCATGGTTTTATTGGGAAAGATGAGTTTAAAAAGTTTTAATCGGAGGTGGCGGTCTCCTCAGCATTAAGTTTCTTAAACCAACTATCCAATCATCATTTGACATATCTCTGTAAATTTCATCTTCCTCCGCTTCGCTTCCAACATCATGCTCAACAGAACTTTTTGAAAGCTTGAGAATTCTTTCTTTTTTTAATATCCAATAGTGTATTCTCCAGTTTTTGCCTGTGTAAAGATTTGTTTCTTCTCTTTCTGATACTAGCAAGCCCGCTTCTTCAAGATTGTAGAACAGGTCCCTCTCTTCAGGCTCCAAAACATTATCAATTATTCTATCAGAAAAGCCAAAGAAATTCAACACACGCTGCGCATTTTCCCCTGCTTTTTTCAGCGCTTCTTTTTCGTTTTTTTCATCGGAATAGACAGTTCTCCTTATAGCAACAGACAAGTCATCCAAAAGGATTGGGTAGTCATCAACAGATTCGTTGCCCTCACTTACTTCTCTAAATGTTTCTGACTTTTTAGATATTCCTAGAACTTCAGAAATTTTTCCAGCTATTTCTGGTCTTGGGAGAATGGCGCCGCTTGCATAAAGCATCGCGGCTTTGTGAGTTGTTCCAATTTGTTTGGCAAGCCATCTGTAGCCCTTTTGAAATTTCGGTGGGGCAATTCGTGCTCTCACACGCTCAAGTCCATCTCTAATAAGATGGGACATTCTCATATTTTCAGGTCGTTTTACTCTTTCTTCTATCCTTTTGCTCTGATAATCTGTGAAAGATTCGTATCCACTCTTTCTTGCCCATCTATTCTTGTAAGAATTTTCATCGCATTCATGCGGTGGCTTGTATTTTTTATCAGGCATTATTGATTCGCAGTATCTGCTGACTGTCGCTATAGAGACACCAAACCGTTCGGATATTACTCTATAAGGCATGCCGTCTATCCGGGCTGCTTCCATTTTCCTATGAATTTCTTCTGATATGCGAATACCTTTTGGCATAAATTCCACTCGACAAATTAACAAAGCATGGGTTAGTAAATTTCGAAAATCTCTTTCCTAAATTTCGTAAACAACTGCCCCAGCTTTCGTTGCTTGCACAGTTTTTATTGCAATCTCGCTTCCAGCTTCTGCTTTTTCAATCTGCTTGTGCTCAATCTGCATATTGTCAATTGTCTGCTCAAATGCCGAGCCTCCTCTTTCAATTGAAACGCGCGCACCAACTGCTAAAGGCGCTGATAGCTTTACAATCGCAACGCTGACTTTTGGAAAAAAGTGCGTGACGTTGCCGATTTGGGATTTTGGCATAAAAGTATATGCGCTTGCTAAAATATAAACTGCCGCGCACAAAGAGTTTTCATGCACGTCTCAGGTGAGGTTGTTTCCTTTAGGATTTACGACACAGGCGGCGAGATTGACTTGTCTAGGGTCAGAAAGATTTTCGGACAGCGTCCGGAAGAGGAAAAAATTGAATTTGAGCAGCTCGCCCCGAAATACATAAACATAACCCCTGCGCCGCTTTTTGTGAATCTGAAAAAGAGGGCAGTGGAAATTTTTAATAGAAAGACAGAAATTTCAATTTCCGCACGCATCTATGAAGTGGGCGCGGTTTCTGTGATTTTAAGAATCCCCTTTTCTGAAGAACTGAAAAATCTTGTGGGCTATTCAAAGCCCTTCAAAATTTCCGGCAGGGACGACAAGAAATTTTCTGATGATATTTTTTCTGAAATTATGAAAGAGATAAAGAGCTGCATTTCAAAATCTTACGAAATAGAAAATTATCCTGAAGAGTATATGGTTTTTTGTATAAATTCCCCTAACATGGACGGGTCAGATTTTCTCAGGAAAAACAGGGAAGAAATTTCCGGCGTTTTGCGGGAAGAGAAAAACTTTTCAAAACTTTTCTCTGCAGAAGTTCGCGATGCCACGCGCGCAACGCTAAGCTATTTCAAAAATGACATGGTTATTATTGACTGGTCTGCGGGATTTATTTTTGACCCAGCAGGAAAGTATGAGGACGATTTGCTGACAATTGAGCTTGCGAATTTGCAATTGCTTGAGTTAAGAACCTATGACAATTTGATTGACCAAAAAATTGAAGCCGCATACACGGATTTGAAAAATCTGCATGGCTTTGCGATTTTCAGCTCAGTCAGAAAAGTTTTGCTTGAGGTCGCTGAAATGCGCATGGAAATGACGCGCTACACAGAGGACACAATGAACATCACTAAATTTTTCGGAGATTATTATTTGGCAAAGCTTTATGATTTGCTTGAGGAAAGGCTGCATATTGATGAGTGGAAGCAGACAGTTTCAAAAAAACTTGACAACTTGGATGAAATTTACGAGCTTGCTTCCGACCGCGTGGATGTACAGAAAAATCTTTTGCTTGAAGCACTTATAGTTTTGCTGATTGTTTTTGAGATTGTGCTTGCTTTGGGTGGGAAGCCGTGATGATTTACTTTTCAGTGAACCCTGCACGTTTCACCAACCAAAAATAAAAATTCTGCGAAATGATAGATATAAAAAGTTTTCGCGCGGAAATATTTTATGCAGCCGCGCCGCAAATTCGTGTTTCAGGAAAACTTTTTCACAGGCGCGAATATTTCTTTGGGAAATTTCAAAATAAATTTGCAGGCAGATGAGCTTATTTCTGCAACAGAGGAATGGGAAGAATTTGTGCCAATAATAAAATCTGAAAAAATACGAAGGCCAGACACAGATTTCTTCTGAATTATCTCATAAAAATTCCGAGAAGGCTCATGAAACCCTTGTAAACTAAAATTGCGATTATCCACCACACCCACGAGCCCAAGTGGCTCGCGTACAAAGCCAATAGAATCGCAGCAATTATATCAACCAATCCCATTATTACGACAAGTACCATGGTTTTTATTTCAGATTAAAAGCTTAAATTCTTATACAAACATTTTCATAAGATTTGTGAATCCCTGATAGAGAAGTATGATTATTACAACCCACACAAGTTCGCTCAAATTGCTTGCATAAAGCCACAAAATTATTGCCGCGACAATATCCACAGCGCCTATTATTCCACTGTAAGAACTCATGCTTTCACCTCAGGTTTGTAATTCAGCGGCTCAACTTCAAAATCCCAAGGTTCAGCAGAAGGATATTCCTGCACAAGCGCGATTTTGAATTTAAGTTTTCCGGAAAGTTTTTTCGCCAAATCTGCGGAAAGCTCAATGCGATTTTTCTTTTGCTCAAGTGAAAAATCCTTTTCAGAAATTTTTAATTTCTTTAATTGCAAAACAATTTTTCCCAGCGGCTGCCCGAAAATAATTCCCTTGCTCAAAAATCCATCTTCAGTGATTTCCTCAAAAGGCTTGCGTATATTCTGCGCGCGGTTCACTAATCTATTTTTTAATTGTGTGTTCATTTTCAAACCTGCTGTGCAGAAATGCACAGTCAATTTTTTCGCGTGCGAGCGCGCATATTCCAAAACTTTCTGTCCGGTTTCATAGCTTCCCTCAACTGCTGTCATCTGCCCTTCAGCCTGTCTTAAGTTGTGCTGCTCCATCATGCGCTTGTCATTTCTCTCTGAAAATTCCATTTCATTCAAGTTAATAAAATCTGCTCCAGCGGCTTCAAGAAAATCTATCAGCGAGCAGAGATATTTTTGCATTCCAGGAATGCACGGAACTTCCATCCCAATTTTCCACTTTCTTTTGTTCTCTTTTCTAATGGCGATTGCATCAAGCACAGCATTCTTGTTCAAATGAAAACGAATTTCATCCAAGCCCACGTCATAAACCATTTTTAATTTTTCTTTTGTAAAACCAATTCCGTGCGTGTACATGTGCAAATGAAATTTTTCTCCGAAATTTTCTTTTAGCAATTTTATGTAATGTACAACCCTTTCCAAGCGTTGAGTGGGATCCCCGCCAGTAATTCCGGCCCCCTGCGAGCCAGAGATTTTTGCCTCTTCCAAAATATCTGCATCAGAGTTTATTGGACGCTCATTTGCGAAACCTTTATCAATCTGCCAGCGGCCGTGTGAAATCGTGCAATAAAAACAATCCTGGTCGCAAATTCCTGAAACAAACAAAACCAATTTTCTCCCTTCAATGCACTGCCTACAGCCTTGTGGCAATTCTCCAATTGCAAGCGAGCAGCCTTTTGTTTGAGAGATGGGGCGCATGAGAAAGCTTTGGAATGAAAGCTTAAAAAATCATTTATTGTTGAGTTTTTAAATATTGGAGTTGAATTATTGGAGTTGAATTATTATGAGCGAAGATGATGTTGTTGTCCTCAAGCCAAGAAGAACAGGAGAAAATGTAGAGAGTGCTTATGAAGTGGCAAATCTAACTCTGCCCAATCTGCCACTAAATGCAACGCGGGAGCAAAAGCATGCAGCAATTAGAACAGCCGCCGAGAAAGCTTTTGATTCTGAAGTAGATAGATTTCTTCTAAAAGGATACGATCAAGATGGTGCCACGAAGCATGCATACGCCTTAGCAATCTTAGTCTATAAGGCAGGAGGCTTCGGAGATAGAGAAGCCGCAGCTGAAGCGGGCGATGTAAAAAAAAGAAGAGGGGAACGCAACAAAGTAGTTCCGGTTGTCCTGTCTATTTTGATTTTTGTTGCTGCATATCTTATCAGCAACTGGGATACGTACACAAACATTATCAGCGGCTTTTTTCTAGCGAGATAAATTTATTTCACAACCCTCACATCCGCAATCCAGCATCCGTCATGTCCTCTTCAGGAAAAACGACTCATTAGGAATTGCAAATCAACACTTTTCATCATTTCACTAAACCTATCAAGGGCGGGATATTTTCTCAATGTTTCTCTATCTCCATCTCCAAAGGCAGAATTGTTTTTTCCAATAATTTCTGGCAGCACTTGTACCACAAAAACTACATCGCCTGGTGTGTAACGAGGTTTTCCTTTTTTATTAACCAACATCCACTCCAATTCTATGGTTTTTGCCATAAGTGGTGCTGTATAAATATTCAAATTTTCAACTTTGTTTCTAACATTCGGATCCTCTCTGCCGAACGATCTAGCTTCTCCAACATCGCGTAGAACTCCTTTAAGGGATTCTAATACTTTTGCCACATATTCTGGAGTTTCATTACCAGCAACATTATCTGTTGACAATGTTTTCAAAACTCTTCCTACTATCGCTTTCGGCGAGTCCGCTCTTTCATATTCACGAATATGGCCAAGAGATTCTAGAAAGTCTGGTGCGGGGGTATTTTCAAAAAGGTACCTACAAAATTCTCCAGCGAGTTTGTAGAAAGTTTTTAAATTTTCATCGTTGAGAGTGCCTGCTCTTCTTACAAGCTCCTCTTTTGCTTGGATACAGACTTGACGCTCTTCTCCAAATCTTCTGTAAGATAATTCCTTTCTTGCACTAGCTTCAGAATCGCCTTGCTGACAATCTTGTGGCAGTACGGTACCATATCCGCCACTTTCTCCACGAGGAAAATGTGGTAGGGTGCTGCCCGGCACTTCACCAACTTTTCTGTCGCCAGTTAAATATGCTTTGAATTGTTTCCAACCTACCATAAGTATCTACATTATAGTAGTATGTTCTACTATTTAAAGCTATCGTTGCGCCGAGTACGGCTCACTTCACAATCCTCACATCAGCAATCGCGCATCCGTCAGCAGAACAAAAAACCGGATTCAAATCCAATTCTTTGAATTTATTTGAAACAACAAATCTGGAAACTTTCGCAAGCAAATCATAAAGCGCAGCGAAATTCACAGGCTTCTGCCCTCGCGCCCCATTCAAAATTTCAAAACCTTTTAATTCTTTAACCATTGCTTCCGCATCCACAACTGTAATCGGCGCAACTCTGAAAGTTACATCCCTCAGAATTTCAGCATAAGCCCCGCCAAGCCCGACTGAAACAATATACCCAAAGCTCGGGTCGGATTTTCCGCCAATTATTAATTCAACTCCGCTCAAATGTTTTTGAACTAAAATTTTTTCACAGCCTTTTATTTTCTGCAGCTCTTTGAACGCTGTGATTGCGGAAAGTTCATTCTGCAAATTTGTTTTCACTCCGCCAAATTCTGTTTTGTGGACAATTGTTTTTCCGGAAATTTTCAGCACGCACGGGAAGCCAATTTTTTTCAAAACTTGTGGAAGCTCTTTTTCTGATTTTATAAAAACAAACGGCGCCAGAGGAAGGCTGGATTTTTTCACAAGCTCAAACGCCTGCTGGTCTGGAATTTTGTTTATAATTGGTGTTGGAATAGAAACAGATTTTGACGCAGGCTTTTGCTGTTTAGGCGCAGGTTTCGCAGAAGCCTTTTTTATGGGCTTTGGAGCAGGTTTAGAAGCTTTTTTAATTATTGGCTTTTGTTTAGGCTTTGCTTTATGCATTGCTGGCTTAACAATTGCCTTTTTAGCTGCAGGAGCTGCTTTCCTCGGCGGATCAGCTTTCTTTTTCCCGAACAAACCCAAGATTCCCATAAAATCAAATATATTCTGCAGGCTGTATTTATAATGATTTTGGAGAAGTTCAATTTAGAAGCACTCGGTGGTAATAGCTATAAGCCAGCAGCCATTAAATCATCTACAATCCACTTTGGCAAACCTTCTTTCTCAGAAGTTTTTTTCCAATACCCGCCAGAAAGTTCTTCGCTCAACACAGGCTCGCCTGAAACATATCTGCATAAATAAGTTTTTCCAACAAGAACATCACTTTTTTCAGACCGCTCGTGCCGCCATTCTGAAACTTCTTTTCCACAAGTAACTTCAAGTCCAGTTTCCTCTCTAACTTCGCGCACAGCAGCCTCTTCGTAAGTTTCACCAGCTTCAACACCGCCACCAGGCAAATCTGCTGTTATTGGATAATTTGTTCTGAACATACGCGGCTCTTTTTTCTCCTGATAGAAAAAATATTTTTCTCCACTGATTTCTCTAATAACAATTGCTTTCACAGCAGGTTTTTCTTTAAGCATAATTTCTACGAGTTTTTGAATTATTTAAACACCACGCAAAAATTTCTTTTATGGACTTCACACTCCTCGGAATAGCTTTTGGAAAAACGCAAACTTTCAGAAAAGGCGCAGAAGCAGGACCGGATTATTTGCGGCAGGCTTTTCCGAAACTTGAAACTTTTGTTAATGGAATTGATTTGTCCGAGCAAGCGTTCATAAAAGATTTGGGAAATATTTCTGCCGAAACTTTGGATGAGCTGAAAGTGAAAGTTGCTTCCAAGCTTACAATCCAGCGCGGGTTTCCAATTATTTTGGGAGGCGAGCACACAATAACAATTTCTGCAGTTGAAAATATTCGCCCGCAGAATTTGGTTGTCTTTGACGCGCACCCGGACTGTGAGGATTCTGGCGGGCATGATGGATTTTTGCGGGCTTTGATTGAGAAAAATATCATACCCGCGAAAAATGTTTTTTTGTTTGGCGCGCGCACAATGTCTTCTGAAGAAAATAAATTTCTGAAAGAGAACAAAATAAAAATTGTGAAAAACATTTCTGATTTTAAAAAAATTAGAGGGACCGTTTATTTGTCTGTCGACTTGGATATTTTGGACCCAGCAACAATGCTTTCGGTTGGAAATCCAGAACCAAACGGAAAAAGCGTTCAAGAAATTTCCGAGGCAATAAAAATTCTTGCGCCAAAATTAACTGCAGCAGATTTTGTTGAGTTCACTCCAATTGGAATTCCTGAGCTTGACGAGATTTACGCAAGCATTGCGGGAAAATTAATTTACGGAACAATGGCTGAGATTATCAAAAGCAAAAAATAGCCGAAATTTTTATTTTTCAGAACGTGAATGGCGTGGCAGTCTGGCTATCTTCAGCTTTCGAATCTTCTTCATGCAAAGCCGGAGTTGTTATGTGCTTGATTATCACGACATCTCCCACCGAATCCACATATGTGTATGGCACAACTACTCCGCGCTTGTTTCCCACAACGCCTGCGAGAAAGCTTCCCTTTGCGACATCCAAAACAATTGATTGGATTCTGAATTTTTGCAAATTCACTCTCAAGTCAACAACTCTTCCGCAATAAGCCCCGCGGTTTGTGAAAACATCCTTGCCGAAAACTTCAGAAAGGTTTTTTACTGTTACTGGCATTTTTTTCACCCGAACTATATAGAATTTCTACCGCAGCCGATATATAAAGTTTGTTGTTGAGTTATAAGTGGGGATATAATTTGAATTTTTGGGCTCAAATGCTTTTAGTTCTAAATTTCAAACATATTCCAATTTTGAAGTGGCGCCGAGAGGGAGATTTCCGAACCGCGAAAACCTAAGGTTTCCTCAGTTCAAGGTTTTTCCTGATCCTTCCTCAGGTTCTTGCTTCGCAAAAATATTACGAGCACTGCGTGCTCGGTTATATGCTGCGTTAGCAGGAATATGCCTTTTTGGATGAACCCTAAACTTTTTCGCGAAAAAGTTTCGGGATTTGAACTCCCGAGTCCATTGCTGAACACAAGCTCTCTTTAAAGCAGAGAAGTTGCTTCGCAACTTCGGTCTACTGATATAACTTTTCCAGGCTTGCGCCATACCGAACTAGGCGACCTCGGCTCAAGAAAACTTTCAGATTGAAATTTATAAAACAAAAACTTTAGTCTTTGAGTTCAATAGAAATCTGAACCCCATCCGGAACCTGCACTCTCATAATTTGCCTCAAAGTTCTTTCATCAGCAGAAACATCAACCACGCGCTTGTGCACGCGCATTTCCCAGCGGTCCCAAGTTGCATTCCCATGTCCAGTGCCATCTCCGCATGGAGTTTTCATTGTAACAACTTTCAAATGCTTTGTAGGAAGTGGGATCGGCCCTTTCATCACAACTCCAAATTTTTCTGTAATCCCTTTCAGCTCTTTGCAAATCTGCTCGAGCTTTGCTGTGTCAGTGCTGCTTAGTTTGATGCGCGCTTTTTGAGGCATGAAGAACTTTGAGAGATGAAGATTTAAAAAGGTTTTTCTGCCATAGTTCTACATTAAAATCCAAATCTATCTTATTCTATTTTTTCGATACGCTCCACATCAAAAACAGCATATTTCTGCAGGACCGGTAGCTTTAAATACTTTAGTGTACACTATACAATTAGATAGTGTTGTGGAAACACTAACAAAATTCGTAAAAAAATATTGGAGGCAGAATGAAATGAAAATTGGTTTGCTGATTGGAAGGTTTCAGCCTCTGCATAGGGGCCATGTCCACATAATGGAAAAAGCTCTGGAAGAAGTGGATGAGTTGTTGATAGGCATAGGAAGTTCCCAATACCACCACTTGCCTGAAAATCCTTTTTCGTATGAGGAGAGAAAACGCATGATTGATGTTTCTTTGAAAGGGAACTACAGGACATTTCCGATTCCAGATATTTTGGAGGATGAAAAATGGGTTGAGCATGTGGAAAAATTAGCGGGAAAATTTGATGTCGTTTACGGAGGCAACAGTTTTGTAAACAGCTTGTTTCAGGAAAAAGGCTATCCAGTAAGGGAAGTTCCGAGAGTCGGCGGGGTGAGCTCAACAAAGCTGCGCGGGATGATGATGCGCCGGGATCTCGAATGGAAAAGAATTGTTCCTGAACCTGTGCTTGAATATGTGGAAGCAATAGACGGTGCAGAAAGGGTTAGAAAACTTTTGAAGCACGAACCGCACTCTATGCTTTCGACTGATGTCATTGTGGAGTACAAGGGCGGAATTGTGTTTGTTGAAAGGCAGACCGGTGAGACTGCTCTACCGGGAGGATTTGTTGAATTTGGCGAGCCTGTAAAGCATGCGGCTGTAAGGGAAGTTGAGGAAGAAACAGGATTAAGAGTTAAAATAAAAGGTATTCTTGATGAATATTCTGATCCAAACAGGGACACAAGAACCCATGTTGTCAGCATTGCTTTTGTTGCCCGCTATCTTGACGGCGAACTGAAAGGCGGAGATGATGCGAAAAGTGCATTTGTTCTTCCAATAGAAAAAGCGCGCGCCAGAAAACTTGCATTCGACCACAATCAGATGCTTGAAGATTATTACAGGAGGTTTTTTCATGCAGGTGTTGGCTAATCTTTCTCTTCAGAAAAAATCTGGAGAAAATTTGGCCAGCAGGCTGATTGAGCTGAAAAAACAAATGAACGCAACAATTCCCGCGCACTACTACCAGCGCGATGAGGTTAAGTTTGTTGCAGATTTTATTGGAGATTCTTTGGAGCTGAGCAGGAGATGCAGGGAAACTGACGCTGATGTGATTTTATTCGCGGGCGTGCGCTTCATGGCGGAGACTGCAAAAATCCTGAATCCGAAAAAAACTGTTCTTATTTCAAGCTTGGAGGCCGGCTGTTCTTTGGCTGACAGCATAACAGCGGAAGATTTGAAAAGCCTGAAAAGAAAATATCCTGAAGCCGCTGTTGTCGCATATGTGAATACTTCTGCCGAGGTCAAAGCTGAAGCGGATGTGTGCTGCACATCTGCCAACTATCTGAAAATTATAGAATCCCTTCCGCAGAAGGAAATAATTTTTGTGCCAGATATTTATATGGCAAAAAATATTTCCGGAAAAACAAAAAAGAAGATTATAAGCTGGAACGGGGAATGTATTGTGCATAAAAATTTCTCTCCTGAACAGGTCGGGATATTCAAAGAAAATATTCCTGATGTGAAAGTTTTGGTCCATATAGAGTGCCCGCCGAAAGTTGTCGGAAATGCAGACTTTGCCGGCAGCACTTCTGGGATGAGAAAATTTATTTCATCATCCGAAGCAAAGCAGTTTCTTGTTTTAACCGAGTGCGGGATGCTTCCGACTTTGGAAAAAGAATTTCCTGAAAGGGAATTTTACACGCCGTGCACAATTTGCCCGTATATGAAAAAAATCACTCTTGAAGGCTTGGTTTGGAGTCTGGAAAACAGAAAGTTTGAAATTAAAATTCCTGAGGATATCAGAGTCCGCGCGCACAAAGCTCTGGAACGGATGCTGGAATATGGGTAAATTTAAAGCTTAAATATTCATACCATGTAATAGTAAATATAGAAAGGTAAGATTATGATAAGCCAAAAACTTTGGGAAGAGGCGCAGCTTGTTGTGATCGGAGCAGGGATTGTTGGCGCGAACACTTACAATCAGGCTCTGAGATACGGCGCATTCGAAACAGTCCAGCTTATAGAGCGGCGCTCTGCCCCCGGTCTTGTAAATTCTTACGTGGGAAGCAACAGCGGCTCTGTGCATCCAGGAGATACTGAAATGATGACTCCGGAAAAAGCAAAACGGGCGAAGCGCGGCGCGACCATGACAGTCAACACAGCTTTGCGCTATCCGGAAAATCCTGTTCTCATGCCGTGCAGCAAAATGGTTCTTGGAGTCACCGAAAAGGAAAGGGAAGAATTAAATCATTGGCATAGAAATTCCCGCGCCGAGTATCCGACTTTGCAAAATATTGGAATAGATGAGATCAGCAGATTGGAACGCAGGATAGTGGCGGGTAGAAAAGATAGAGATGTGACAGCTCTCCATGCGCCGTTCAGCTATGCAGCCGACTACGGGGCTCTTGCAAATCTTCTTGTTGAAGAAGGCTCGCGATTTCCAAATGCAGCGGTTTCATTCGGAACAGAATTAATTGAAATAAAAAAATCTGGCAGAGGATATGTTATTCGAACAAGCGCGGGGGAAGTTAAAGCCGGCGCAGTTATTGTTGCAACAGGCGCGCGCACATTGGGAATTGCGCAAAGAATGGGATACGCAAAAAGATATGGGCAAGTGAATGTTGCCGGAGATTTTATAGAAATTAGCGGAACAACAAATGTGAAAACCTACTTACCGCACAAGACAAAACTTCCAATGGCAAGGATTCACGCAGACCCTTACATGTACAAGGATGGGATAAGAATCGGGCCAAGCGCTCTGCTCACTCCTTTCCTTGAGAGAGATGATATCTCAACAATTTCTGATTATCTTGCTTCAATGAAACTTGATTTTGGAATCGCCCGCAGCTTTGCAAAAATGTGGTCAGACCCTGATACAAGAAGTTTCATAACAGAAAGCGCGCTTTACAATCTTCCTTTCGGCAGGAGAGTTTTCCTGAAAGAGGCTCAGTTGATTTATCCAAGTTTGAGATTGAAAGATTTGGGACGAGTTTCAAAAGGCGGTGTCAGGCCGCAGATAATTGATAAAGAAAATCACGAATTTCTTATGGGAGAAATAAAAATTCCCGGCGAAGGAGAGCATTATGATGGAATTGAATTTGTTGTAACGCCATCTCCCGGAGCGACAAACGGCGCGCAGATTGGAGAAGAAGTTCTTTTGCGGGCGGCAAAATATTGCGGGGTTAATTTCAGTCACAAAAAACTTGTGGAAGAGCTTGCAACAAAAACTCTTGTGGAAAATCATGAGAGTGCTGTTGAAATTTGGAGAGCAAGAAATGCTAGGAGAGTTGATGAGGGTTTGTGGGACATGCCAAGAGCGGAGGTGGCTATAGCATGAAACTCAGAAATGTTTTGCTTTCCACTAAACAAACTACAATGGAAATCTACAGATCAAAATTCTTGGATCCCAGAAAAGTTCTTGGAAGAAGTACCTATCTTTATGAGTTGGAGAGGCATGAAAGGCATTACGATTCTCTGCAACATGTAAGAAGAGTTTTAGGTTCTTTGGGCGTACCTTACCAAAGGGTGTACACACCATATCAAGCACCTGAGCTCTTTCATGGCAGAGACCTTGCCATATCTCTTGGAGGAGATGGAACCGTTCTAGACACAGCCCAATATATGAAAAACAGCACACCGCTCCTAACTGTAAATTCTGATTCCAAAAAAAGTGTGGGGGCGCTTTGTACTACAAGAGCAGAACATTTCCGGCTTGCTGTTAGAAAAGTTTTGGATGATGATTTTGAAACTGAAAGATGGACACGCATAGAAGGAAGGATGGGAAATGATGTAGAATTGGCATTGAACGACATAGCTGTGAAAGAAGAGATAGACTCGGCACGCTATTGGATACGTCTCAAAAAAGGAGGTGGTCCTGTAGTTGAAGAGAGACAATACAGCACAGGTATTTTGGTTTCAACAGGCGCCGGCTCTACAGGTTGGTATTATAATGTTCCGGGGAGCGACGGTCAGTTTCCGAAAACGTCAAGGGAATTTAGATACATAGTCAGAGAACCTAAAAAGACAGACGACTATGAATTATCGTCAGGTGTGTTGAAAAATGGAGATTCATTTGAAGTCGAATCTCTTATGGATGTGGGCGGTTTTGTAACTTTCGATGGAAGCAGATTGAAGAGAAGGTGGGGATTCAAAAACGGGGAGAAACTAAAAGTTAAAATTTCTGACTTGCCTCTATCTGTTGTTGTATTTCCAGAAAATCATCATTCATAAGAGTTTTTATAAATAGCCGTCCATTAAAATTATTTATGCCGCAGGATGAAATGTATTATGTGGACAAATTCTTTCCGACAAAAAATGACAGGCCGCTTGTGACAGTGGATATTGTAGTTTTCACTATAAATGACAACGACCTGAAAATTCTTTTGATAAAAAGGGGCCACCCGCCTTTCAAAGAGCAGTGGGCTTTGCCGGGCGGCTTCGTGCGCAAAGAAGAATCTTTGGAAGATGCAGCGAAGAGAAGGCTTCTTGAAGAAACCGGAGTCAGTGATGTTTATCTGGAGCAGCTCTACACCTTCGGAGATCCTAAAAGGGATCCGCGCGGAAGAGTAATCACTGTTGTTTATTTCGCTCTCATTAAATCCGATAATATCAAGCTTAGTACAACAGTGGACGTTCCCGAGTCGGACTGGTTTTCAGCTTACAAGATGCCCAAGCTCGCATTTGACCATGAAGAAATCGCGAAGTATGCAATGCAGAGATTGAAATGGAAAATGGGATATACAACTGTTGCATTTTCCCTTCTGCCGAAAAAGTTTACGCTGACGCAGCTGCAAAAAATTTATGAAACCGCATTCAACCAAAAGTTTGACAAGAGAAATTTTAGGAAGAAAATTATATCGCTGGACCTGATTGAGCCGACAAAAGAAATAATGCAAAATGTTTCCCACAGGCCCGCAAAGCTTTATTCTTTCAAGAAAAAAATCGGAGAGATAGTAGAAATTTTCTAGGTTTATTCTAATGCCAGCAAATTAAATTCTATAACGTATTTTCCCATTTTTCTTGCTTTGGCAGTTTCCATCAGTGCCTGATTGCCTCCGCCGATTCTTATGAGAGAATCTATGTAATTAAGAAATGTTTCGCTCTCTTCTCCCCATTCGGAGCCAACAATTATTCTTTCGCTAACTGGGAAGCACGGATAGCCTGAAGCTTTTGAGCAAGCTATTCCTACTGTTCTCCAATTTCTGGCAGCAGCTTCTCTATAAGCAATGGACGGAACTCCTACATCTGTTAATCCGGAAACAACAATTTTCTGATGTGTTGGAAATTCTGCTTCCAATCTATCATAAGCTTCTTTTAGAAGTTGTTGTGCTCTCTCTCTCAAACTTCTTTGCCGAATACCCAACAACGCCGATTTTCAATTCTGCCATAAAATTAACTGTGCGCATCTATATTTAAGCTTTTAATTCTTACTAGTAGTTAAAGTATGGCTTCGTCATGTGTTGAACCCAACAGCCGAAAGCTTTATAAACTTTTAGTGTAAAGAATACAATAAGATAGTGTAATAATAACACCAATATAACTGGCGGTTAAATGAAAATCCAAACCTTCAGCATTGTGGCGGGGACCGAGGCTTGCAACGCGCGCTGCCCTTTCTGCATTTCTAAAATGACTCCGAAGGAGGGCGTAACATTGAAAGAGCCTGAAGTGAATTGGAGAAATTTCAGGAAGGCCGCAAGGCTTGCTGAGAAAAGCGGCTGCACAACCGCGATGATTACAGGAAAGGGCGAGCCGACTTTGTTTCCGGATCAAGTCACAAGATATTTGGAGGAACTTGAAAGATTTGATTTCCCTCTTGTTGAAATTCAGAGCAACGGAATACCGACAGCCGATAGGAAGCCTGTGACAAAAGAGCATCTTAGAACTTGGTACGAGAAAGGGCTAAACACTATTGCGATTTCTATTGTCCACTACAAGCCGGAAAAAAACCGCGAGGTCTATCTTCCATACAGGCAAAGCTATATTGACTTGCCGGAGTTGATAAGATATTTGCACAGCGAAAGATTTTCCGTAAGGCTTGCATGCGTAATGGCTGACGGATTTATAGACAGCGCGGAAGAGGTTCAGAATTTAATAAATTTCGCAAAAGAAAATGGAGTTGAACAGCTTACAGCTCGGCCGGTAAACAAGCCTGAAGACAGCAGAGATCCTGTTGCTTACAAATGGGCGGAAGAGCACCACCTGAAAGAATATCAAAAGGAAGGAATTAGAAATTACGTTGATGTGAATGGCCACAAGCTGATGGAGCTTCCGCATGGAGCAACTGTCTACGATGTTGATGGGCAAAACTTTTGTATGGCAAATTCTCTCACGCTGCCGAATGATGAAGATATCCGCCAACTTATTTTCTTTCCAGACGGGCACCTGAGGTTTGATTGGCAATACGAGGGGGCGATTTTGCTATGAAACAAATTCCTGTTATGAAAACAGTTTACTCCTATTTGTTTCCGGAAGTGAGGCCGTTGGTTGGCATTGGAAGCAATCTTCCATATGAATTATTTTTAACTTCAACTTCTGCAGAGGACGCTGAGAGATTGCTGGCATATCTCTACAGAACCCCGCTGAAAGTTCCAGCAACTCCAAGCGGCAGAGTTGATTTGGATTCTCTTCACGTGCCTGTTATTGAAAGGGTTGTGAAAGCTTACGAAGAGCTTGTTCCGGCTCTCGGAAGATTTTCAAACAGATATCCAACAGCCGGCTCCAGCGAAGGAATTTTTCATTTGCTTTCAGATTTGAAAACAAAAGGAGAAAAAAGAATTTACACTTTGAGAGGGGAATACGAGGGCTATAAAGAATATGGAAAAGCAATGGGGCTTGAAACAAGAGAGGTTGACCCTAAGAGAGAAGATTTATCAAATCTTGAGCAGGGAGTTTGGTTTGTTTCAAACCCGTCAGCGCGCGATGGAAATATAATTCCAAATGATTTTGTGAACAGGCTCTGCGACAGTGGACATAAAGTTATTGTTGACTTGGCTTATGTCGGTTCAACAAGGCCGTTTGAATTTGACGTTGGAAATAAAAATATTCCTGCGGTTCTCATGTCGTTCAGCAAGCCTTACGGGCTTTTCAGGTTCAGGGTTGGCGGCTTTACTTTTTCCCGCGAGCCAGTTGATTCTCTTTTTGGAAACAAATGGTTCAAAGATATTGGAAGGCTTTTGACTGCGCTAAAAGTTGTTGAAGAAGTTCCGCTCGGCTCTTTGCATGCAAAGTACAAATCCGCACAGAGAGAAATTATTGACGAGCTCAACAGAGATTTCAGTCTTGGAATTCACGCAAGCGATGCTTTGCTTCTTGGATATTTGACAGAAGAAGATTCCGCGCGCCTGACTCAGGAACAAACTGAACTTGTCAAAGAATTTCAGCGCGGCGGCTTCCATAGATTTTGCCTCACTCCAATTTATGAAAGATTTGAGAGGGAGGGGAGATTATGAGCGCTGGCATTTTTGGAGTACATTTAATTCGGTGATAAATATGGATGATAGTGAAGCTTTGCTAACAGATGATTATCAGATAACAATGGTTGCCGGATATTTGCATAGCGGCAAAGCTGACGAATCTGCCACATTTGATATGTTTGTCAGGGGGCTTCCGAAAAATTGGGGATATTATGTTGCTGTCGGAGTGGAAGATGTCATTGATTATGTTACTGGCCTGAAATTTTCCGAGGGTGATTTAGAATTTCTGGAATCCAAAGAATTAGGGGAGGACTTGGTGGATTTCTTTAGAAAATTTAAATTCGATGGCGATGTTTTTGCTGTAAGAGAAGGAACTCCGGTTGCTCCGGACACTCCGGTTCTCAGATTTACCGGAAAGCGTGCGCAGGTCCAATATTTTGAAACCGCGGTTTTGAATAAAATAAATTCTCAAATAATGGTTGCGACAAAAGCAAGCAGAATCGTTAATGCTGCCGGCGAAGCGAAAGTTTTAGAGTTTGGAATGAGAAGAGCGCATGGAAAAGATGCAGCAATGAAAGGCTCAAGAGCCGCCTACATAGCAGGCTGTGTTGGAACGAGCAACAAGCTTGCAGAAAAGATTTTTGGAATTCAAGCTGCCGGCACAATGGCCCACAGTTTTGTAATGTCGTTCCCGACAGAGCTCGATGCTTTCAGGGCTTATGCAGAAACTTTTCCTGATAGATCTGTTCTCCTCATAGATACTTACAACACTTTGCTGGGAGCGAGAAATGCAATTACTGTCGCAAAGGAACTGGAAGCAAAAGGAAAAAAGCTTGTGGGTGTGAGAATAGATTCCGGCGACTTGGCGGAAGATTCTAAAGCAGTTAGAAAAATGATGGACGAAGCTAATCTTGAATATGTAAAAATAGTTGCGAGCGACGACTTGGATGAAATGAAAATAGAAGAACTCACCAGCCGCGGCGCGAGAATAGATTTGTATGGAGTTGGAACTTCTCTTATAACCGCGCGGCCAGTCGCGGCAATTTCCGGAGTCTACAAGCTTGTTGAAGACTGCGATGGGCCAAAGGTGAAACTTTCATCAAAGAAAAAAAGTTATCCGGGAAAAAAACAAGTTTACAGATTCATAGGTCCAGACGGAAAATATTCTCATGATGTGCTTGCCTTGAATGGGGAACTCAGCGAAGGCACGCCGCTTCTCGAGCCAGTTGTTATCGGAGGGAAAAGAGTTTTCCCGAGAAAGTTGCTGGAAGAAACAAGAACATATTGTTTGGAGTCTGTCGCAAAACTTCCAGATCATGTAAAGCGTGTTGAAGTTAAGGAACCCTACAGAGTCGAAATCTCAGCAGGATTAAAACTCCTGACTGAGAGAACTCTGGCAAAATATTCGGTGATGAGGTGATTGTATGAATGCAAGAATTTTATTTTGGGATGTTGATACGCAAATAGATTTTATGCGCCCGAGCGGAAAGCTTTACGTTCCACAAGCAGAATCTATTATAGAAAATTTGAAAGCTCTTACAAGATATGGCTCTGATATCGGTCATCTAATGTCAGGCTCTGTTGATGCGCACATTCCAGAAGATTCTGAATTTGTAAATTTTTACGAGCACTGCGTCCGCGGAACTCCGGGGCAGAAAAAAATTCCCGAAACTCTTTTGGGAGAGCCTTTGTATGTTCCGACAGTTCAGCTTACATATGGACAAATTGAAGAAGTCGCTGCTCATCGGGTCCAAGTAATTTTTGAAAAACAAACCACAGACTGCGGAACAAATCCAAATGTCGCAGCATATGCCAGAAAAGTTGGCGCAGAAAAAGCTGTTGTCTATGGGGTTGTCACAGAAATCTGCGTTGACAAAGCAGTAAGGCATTTAAAAGATATTGGCATTGATGTCGTTGTTGTGAAAGATGCTATAAAAGAATTGGACTCTGAAAAAATGGAAAGGGTTTTTATGAATTGGGAATTTATTGGGGCAAGATTCGCAACAACCGCAGATATTTTGCAGGGGAGATTTTAGAAATGAGATTCGCCCTCGCGCAAATGAATCCAACAGGCGGGGATATAAGAGGGAACGCGCGCAAAATTTTGGATTATGTGGAACGCGCAAGGCAAAGCTCAGCGGATGTTGTTGTTTTTCCTGAAATGGCGCTGACAGGCTACTGCATTTCTGATCTGGTTGAAGATAGGAGATTTCTCTATGCCAACATGGATGCTGTTCAAAAACTTGCAGCACGCATGAGAGGAATTTCTGCTGTTGTCGGCTTCATAGATTGCGAGCCTGAAAATCCTATGCGCAGAAAATACAACGCGGCCGCTGTTCTATCTGAAGGAAGGGTCGCGGGCGTTGCGCATAAAACTCTTTTACCGAACTACAAATATTTTGATGACAAAAGATATTTTCTTGAAGGAAAAGAGAGGCGGCCGATTGAAGTCAGGGCGCGCGGGCAGTCTGTAAAATTGGGAGTGTCCATCTGCGAGGATATGTGGGATAATGATTATGAAACAAAGCCTGTGCCAGAGCTTGCAGAAAAAGGCGCAGAAATAATTCTGAACACAAACGCCTCCCCGTTTTTTGCAGGCAAGCGCATGAAGAGAGAAGATGTGATAAAGAGGCATGTTAAGCAAACAGGCCTGCCGTTTGCTTATGTAAATACAGTAGGCGCGGCTGACAATGGAAAAAATATAATTCCATTTGACGGCCAAAGTTTGGTTTGCAATTCCGGCGGAAAGCTAATTGCTGTTGGAAAACAGTTTGAAGAGGATTTAATATTTTTTGATTTTGGAGAAAAAGATATTGCTGGAGATGAAGTTGAGCCTCCAGTATTTGACAGGGAAAAAGAAATTTACGAAGCTCTTGTGATGAGCCTGCGGGATTATGCAAGGAAGACCGGATTTTCAAGAGCAATACAATCAGTTTCCGGCGGCATAGATTCTGCCCTCGGCTTGGCTATAACAGCGGAAGCCTTCGGTGCGGAAAAAGTTGTGGCCCATAATCTTCCCACAAGATTCAACACAGAAACTACAAAAAGTATAGCGAGGAGAATTGCAGAAAATCTTGGCGTTGAATATAGAGTAATTCCAATTCAAGAACTCTACGAAATCGCGCGGCGCGCAGGCTTGCCGGCTGGTTCTCAGGAAGATTCTGTTACAGACCAAAATATACAGGCGAGGGCAAGAGGCATGCTGATGATGAGAGAGTCCAACAGAACCGGCGCCCTTCTTCTCTCAAATGGAAACAAAACAGAATTTGCTCTCGGGTATGCCACACTGTACGGTGATATGTGCGGCGGAATTTCTCTTATAGGGGACTTATCAAAAACGGATGTTTACAAGCTTGCCCGTTATGTCAATAGAAAGTCCGGAAGAGAAATTATTCCGGAAGAAACTTTCAGAATAAAACCCTCTGCGGAGCTAAGCGAGGGTCAGTTCGATCCATTTGATTATTATGTTGTTTCGCCTCTTGTTGATGAATTTGTTGTTAGGAGGATGGATCCTGCTGAACTTGTTGAACTCTTTAAGGAAAGAAAATTGGACCCACGAAGTTTTGAACCCGATGCTGAAGGAAAAACTGTCTATGATAAACATACAGCAGAAAGTTTTGCGCGGCTTGTAGACGAAACTTACAAAAGTTTCAGAAAATCCGTTTTCAAGCGGGTGCAGGCTCCGCCAATAATTGCTGTTACGGAGCGCGCATTTGGATTTGATCTGAGGGAGAGCATAATGAATGGCTGGGATGGCAAAGAAGTAGAGCTTTAAAGCTTCCGCTAGCTCAATAGATTTTCAGAAAAAATAAAAATTCAAATCTTATTTCGCTTTGACAACATCCAATACGACTCCGGCTGCAACTGTCATTCCCATGTCGCGGATTGCGAATCGTCCGAGAGGCGGGAAATCTTTGACTTTCTCAATTACCAAAGGCTTTGAAGGCACGCATTTTATAATTGCCGCATCGCCTGTTTTGATAAAGTCAGGATTCTCCTGCAAAGTTGCTCCTGTTTTCGGATCGATTTTCTTTTGTATTTCTGTAATCTTGCAGGCAACCTGAGCTGTGTGCACGTGGAACACTGGTGTGTATCCTTTTGTGATTACATTCGGGTGCTGCAGAACAATTATCTGCGCTGTGAATTCTTTTGCAACAGTCGGCGGATTCTGCGGGTCTCCCAAAACATCGCCGCGCCTTATTGCGTTCTTGTCAATGCCGCGCACAGAAAATCCAATGTTGTCTCCTGGCCTTGCCTCTGGCATTTGCTCGTGGTGCATTTCAATTGTCTTAACTTCCCCGCGAACTCCTGCTGGCTCGAAAACTACAGTTTGATTTACTTTCATAATTCCGGTTTCAACTCTGCCAACCGGAACTGTTCCGATTCCTGTGATTGTGTAAACATCTTGTATTGGAACGCGCAAAGGCTTGTCAACTGGCTGCTCTGGCATTTTCAAAGTGTCCAAAGCTTCCAATAAAGTCGGTCCAGTATACCAAGACATGTTCGCGGATTTCTTTGCAACATTGTCGCCCTGATAAGCTGAAACCGGCAGGAACAAAATTTTTGAAGTGTCGTATCCAACTTGCTTCAAAAGTTTTTCCGCATTCGCTTTTGTTTCATCGAATTTTGCTTTGTCATAATTCACAGCGTCCATTTTATTTACTGCAACTATAACCTGCTGGACTCCCAAAACTTTGATAAGGAAAACGTGCTCGCGCGATTGCTCCTGCACTCCCTCTTTTGCAGAGCAGACAAAAATCGCAGCGTCTGCCTGGCTCGCGCCTGTAATCATGTTTTTAATAAAATCTCTGTGGCCGGGCGCGTCAATAACAGTAAAGTAGAATTTGTTTGTGTCGAATTTCTTGTGCATGATGTCTATTGTAACTCCCCTTTCACGCTCTTCTTTTGAAACATCCATTGCAAACGCGAACTCAAAAGTCTGCCTTTTCAATTCAGCTGCTTTTTCCTTCAGCTTTCTCATTTCCTCTTCCGGAATGTTTCCAGTGTCATAAAGCAATCGTCCAACTAGAGTTGACTTTCCGTGGTCAACGTGCCCGATTGTCACCAAATTCATATGCGGTTTGTTTGCCATAATTATTCACTCCTTATTTTTGATTATAAATTTTTATTTTTCCTTAGGTTTTTGTTCATAGGGTACCTTCATTTCCCAGTCCCCCGGACCTGAATATTTGATTCTCATAATAACTTGAGGAGGACCTCTTTGTGGGGTTGTATCTTCTCCCATAATAATTCCTCACCAGTTATTGTATTTTCTCTTCGAAGCCAAGATTTATAAAGCTTTCGGCAGGTAGCTATCAAGATATTTAAATGTCCAATTAAATCTATTTCCATGGCAAGTTTTGAAGCGGCCTATGTTCCAAAAGGCAAAATAGTTTCAATTGTTGATGGAGATCTGCAAGGTACTGCCTACTATAGATTTTCTGCAAGAAATAATGCAGAAGCGATTGAAAGAGCTTTGGGCGGAGTTGTGGACGGCCATGAACTTGGACAAGTGAGAAGAATCGATGGCGGAAGACATAAAGTAGTTTATGATGCCCAAGTTGAGAGAAATTTGGAAAATCTGGAAGAAACGAGAAGATGGGCAGAGCGATCTCAGTACGTAAGCCCGGAAACATGGGATAGGGTTGTAGGTGCGACTGCGTAAATTTTCTTTGGGAAGATTTTGTAAATTTAAAAATCTGGCAGAAAACATGGGTTTTCATTCTTTTCTTAATGATAATTGTCATGCCTGAAAATGATGTGGCGCTCCTTGAAAGAGCCTTTAAAGCCTCGTCCGGAAGTTGCGACGACCCCTATGAGGTCAATCCAGGAGCTTATGGTGGCAGAAAATACTGTCCTGTCCAAAACGCGTACACGTAATTCTTTCACTAAAATATCCGAAAACTGAATGAATGTATCTTTCCTAGAGCTTGTCTCAAGCCTCATCCTGAACAAACTTCTTTCCTTCTTTCAAACATATTTCCGCGCGCGCCACCTCATGCCCAATATAAGCTGCGTGGTCTGTGAGAGAAATCAAATTCTCGTGCAAAACTTTTCTATACAAAGTTTGGGCCTTTGTCCCGCGAAAAATAAATCCTGTAGGCAGGCCTTGCTTTGTGTAGTGCTCAACAATTATTTCTCCGTTTTCCACTTTTACAATAAAATAGCCGTTCTCATCCTGAACAAACTGCACAATTTTATCATGGTGAAATTTTTCCAACATGGCAGCCGCCTGCTTCCAATTATTTTCATAAATATGAGCTGAGTTGGAAATTATTACCATCTTTCCTGCTGGTATTCCTATCTTCTCAGATAGTTTTTTCTGCAGCCTGCGCAAAGCAAAAGCATTCAGAACCCACGCTCCAAAAATATCATGCGAACGAAAAATTGCGGTCTGCACGAGCTTGCCATCGCGGATGTGCCAAGTTATTTGCGTGAGGCATGGGGGGCTTTTTGATTTCGAATCTCCTTCTCTCAAAGTAAAAGCAACAGCGCGCCGCGTATACGGCCTATATTTTAAAATTGCTGCCGCTGCTTCAATCTGATCTTGCGTGCCTTCAACCTCTTCCAAGAATTTTCCCGGCACATGAGTTAAAGTAAATTTGAAAAGTCTCTCCCCATAAGTGTATTCAACTCCGGCAGGCTTCTCTGGAGAAAAAAATGTTGCGTAATAATTTTCCAAATCTTTTTCAGTTATGTTCAGCCATTCTGCCAATTTTTCATCGTCTTCATCTATAATAGCAACCAAGTCCACAAATTCTTTCTGCTTTATTTTATAGTCGCTATCTTTTTCCTCGCCGAATTTCATTACAACATTTACAGCCCGCAACCAAGTTTCAGAAATATTTTTCCCCCTTATGCGCAGAGCAACTTCTTCGGTTTTAATTGGAGCAGCTGTTTTTTCCAGCTCTGTTATAAAAACCGGTTCCATGAAAGGCTCGCTGCCGCCATTGAGAGTTTCCAAAACTGCAGGAACATCAGCCTCGTGGCCGCGCAAATCTATTACTTGAACAGACTCACGGAATTTTTGTATCAGGCTTGGATCAACATTAGAATCGATATAGCCAGAGGCTCCGATAATTTTTCTTTCTGAATCAATTCCATTTTGCATTAAAGCCATCAAAGCCTCGCCGCTTTTCATCAAATCCGCGCCGCACAAAATTATGTAGCGTATTTTCGGGTTGGATAAAATATTTTTCAAGAGCGGATTGATTCCCTGAATTGTGTAAAGATTTCCACAGACTGCAAATTTTTCTTCGGGAACTTTTGAGTGAACTAAATCTTTTCTTGTCCAGAGAGTGCAAATCCCAATTGAGCTTTGTGAATTAGAAATCTTCAGCTCATCTTTATAGAAAATTGGCCAGTCCATGTCCCTATCAGTGCGGGAGAAAGAATAAATGCTTTTCTATTTTCTGGAATATAGAAGAACCTTTAAATGTTTTAGTTTTCCAGTATTCCGATGCAAATAGAAGTTTTCAGCACAGACTGGAGCGGAACTTTCAGTGATGACAGGCAACCTGTTTACAAAGCTAACATGAAACTTTTAGAACATTATGGAAAACCTACAATGAGCTTTGAAGCATGGCTTGCTGCATCAAAGCTCACTGCATCGGAATTTTTGCAGAGCCAAGGAGTTTCTGCTGACTCATCAGAATTCCCACCTCTCTATAAAAAATATTTGGATGAAGAAATTGCTAAAGGAAATGTCCCACAAGTTTATCCGGGAGCAGCGGAGGCTTTGGGACATTTGAGAGTAAAGGGAGTAGGACTTGTTGTTTTGAGCAGTCATCCTGTGGAAAATTTGAGAAGAGAAATTAAAGAATATGGACTTGAAGAATTTCTTCCAGATGGATGCGTGATTGGAGACTCGAAAGATAAAGCTGCGGGATTGAAAATAATTGCTGAAAGATTCGCAACAGAAGCAGGAGGAATTTTGTATTTAGGCGATACAATTTTTGACATTCAGGCAGCAAAGAAAGCTGGCTCTCTCTCTGCAGGAATTTCTCACGGCTACCATTCGCGCGCTAGGCTGGAAGCAGAGAGTCCTGACTTGATGTTTGATTCGCTTTTAGATGTTAAGAAATGTCTTTAGTCTGATGTAAAAAATTCTACTGCTCCGCCTCAGCCTGCGGCATTTCCTTTGGCAGGCCTTTTCTTTCTCTCACGCGCGAAACAGCTTGCGGCAAAAGATCGCGCGGCATTTTTTCAAAAAGAACATCAACCATTGACTGAAAACCCTTTCCTGCTGTTGCGGATTTCAGCGCGCCCTCAAAGCCGAAAAGTTCTGCAACAGGAACTTTCGCAGTGATTACAGCAGAATGCTCGCCTTGCTCAATGTCCTGAATTTCTCCGCGCCTGTTATTGACTTCTCCGGAAACATTTCCAATATAATCTTGCGGAGTATCAATTCTGATAATTTGTTTTGGCTCAAGCAAAGTTGCTCCGGCGCGCAGCATGCATTGCTGAATTGCCCAGCGGACCGCAGGAATAACTTGCGCGGGCCCGCGGTGCACAGCATCTTCATGCAACTCCGCATCATTAATTTTTACAATAATTCCGGAACAAGGTTCTTTTGAAAGCGGGCCGTTTTCGACAGCTTCTTCAAATCCCTGCTTTACTAATTCCAACGCCTCGTTCAAATATTGGATTCCTTTTGTCATGTCAATAAAAATGCAGTGATTTTTTATCAGCTCAGCTGATTTTGCTTCATCCTTGTCCATTCCCAGCTCAAGCAAAGCCTTGCTAGAGTCAGAGTGTTTTCCTTTCACAACTCCATCTTTTATTTTTCCCTCAATCATTGCAGCATAAATTTCTTTTGAAACCGGCTCAACAGACATGTAGAATTTGTTGTGCTTGTTCGGGGATTTTCCTTCAATTATCGGGCTCGCTGACATTACAGTTTCGCGGTAAACAACTATTGGAGGCGAGGCAATAATTTCAATTCCCTTTTCTTTTATTTTTCTTTCTACTTTCGCATCCAAATGCAATTCTCCCAAACCAGAAACTAAAGTTTCTCCAGTTTCCTGGTTGATTTGAATTTTCAGAGTCGGGTCCTCGCGGTTCAAAGTTTTCAAAATCTCAATTAATTTCGGCAAATCCTGCGGGCTTTTCGGCTCAATTGATTTTGTGACAACAGGCTCGAACACATGCTTGATTGCCTCAAAAGTTTCAACTTCTTTTCCAACATCAGTGAAAGTTTCTCCGACAACTGCGTTGTTGATTCCAACAAGCCCGACAATATTTCCCGCAAGCACAGACTTAATTGGAATTCTTGTGTTCGCAATAAAAGTTGTAATCTGCTGGACTTTTACATTTCTTCCCTCGTTCACCATGTAAATATCCTGCCCCTCGGAAAGTTTTCCGGAAAAAACTCGCGCAGTGCAAATCATTCCGGCGCGCGGGTCGTAAACAACTTTTGTAATTGTCCCAATTAATTTTCCATTTGAATCGCAGGCAACAAGAGCTTTTCCGTCTGAGCTTTCCATATCTCCTTTCCAGATTCTTGGAATTCTGTAAGATTGCGAATCCATTGGATTCGGCAAATGTTTCACAATCATGTCCATGACAACTGCATTTAGCGGCGTGCGCTGCCCAAGCTCTTCATCTCTGTCAGCTGCGCACAAATCGATAATTTCTTTGAAAGTCACGCCGAATTTTTTTAATGCTGGCGCAGAAGTTGCCCAATGTTTTACAGCAGAGCCAAAAGCAACAGAGCCATCCTCAACGCGCACAATCCATTTGTCCTTGAACTGCGGCTCAACATGCGCTTGAATAAATTTATTCACTTCAACAACAAGCTCAGCTAATCTTTTTTGCAATTGCTCAGGGCCCAATTTTAATTCTTTTATTGCGCGGTCAACTTTGTTTATGAAAAGAACCGGCTTCACTCTTTCTGCTAATGCTTGCTTCAAAACAGTTTCAGTCTGCGGCATGATTCCCTCAACTGCGCAAACAACAACAACCCCGCCGTCCACAACTCTCATTGCCTGCGTTACATCTGCGCCAAAGTCCACGTGCCCGGGAGTGTCAAAAAGATTTATCAGATATGGCGAGCCCTCGTATTCGTATGGCATTGTAACAGTCGCGCCGTAAATTGTCATCAGCCTTTCATGCTCCTGCGGGTCAATCCAAGTCAGCATTTTCACGCCCGCAAGTTTCTCAGCCATGAGCCCTGCTTTTGCAGCGAGATTGTCTGTTAATGCTGTCTTGCCGTGGTGGATGTGGGCAACGATTCCAATGTTGCGGATATTTTTCGGATTGCTCATCATCTGCTGGACTTTTTCGCTATGCTCTTCTTTGCCTGCCATTTTTTAATCACATTTAATTTTTCAAATGAAGAGCTTGCTTGTCAATATGTGTTGCAAAAAAATCAAATCGCCAAAAATTTTCTGGCTAATTAGTTTTTTTCCTTTCACACATCAGTTAGCGAGCATGCATGAGTTTACTCTGCGCGTGAGCTCTTCATCAACATTTATAGAATTAAACCAAGGCTTTTTAAAGTTTTTTTAAATAGAGTAATCAAAACTTCTCCATGCGCCACACGCCCTACCACAGCATTCATCACCATCTTCGCAAGCACGCAAAGCACTATGTGCGCTTCATTGCGTTCTTTTTCTTTCTCATGATTTTCAGCATTGTTGAAGACTTGATTGCTGTAACAACAATAGGCGTGAAGTTTGACTTCCAGCTTTTAAGCCACATTGTTATTCTCGCGCTCATTTTTACAGCAATTGCCCACAAAACAGAAAAGCTTTTTGAAAAGGAAGCAGAAAGAGTTGAAGAGTTTGTGGAAATTGAAGAGCCGAAAATAAAAAAAGCTTGGAAAAAAGAAAAGAAATTTTTGAGAAGGATTGAGAAAAAACTTTAGCGCGCTCCTGCCGCTTCTCTCTCTATCCTTTCCTTCTCTTTAATTGCAGTAGAATTCTGACCATCATTGTTATAGGCAGCAACGATTTCATCTGCAAGCGTCTGCGCCATTCTCTTATGCCCACTGTGTTTTTTCTGGTAAGAGGTTTGTGTTATTAATCTCAAAGCCAAATCAACCCTGCGCTGAGGGGAAGCTATCACGGCTTTTCTAACCATTATTCCCCCAACTTGGAAAGAAGTAATTTCCTCGCGCAAAGCAGAATTTTCAATTGCGCGCACAAGAACTTCAACTGGATTTCTTTTTGTGCGCTCTTCAATCCGCACAAAAGCTTCGCGGATAATTTTGAAAGCGGTTTCAGTTTTTCCGGTTTCTTTTCCAGTTGTCAAAAGATTTTTCTTTCCGCGGTGTCCGGGAACAAATAAATGATTCGCCAACCGTTCAACAATGCTCATGTGAGATTTGTGGAATTGTTTTTTCGCTGAGCGCCCGTGCGAGCGTGGCACAATCTGCGGCCGCAAATTTATGTAGCCGACTAGGCCTTTTTCATTTACGGAAATTCCCGCTGTGTCCCAACGATTGAATAATTTTATTTCTGGCATAAAAATCAAAATTTATTTTTTACTTCCCGCCCGCTTTCTTCGCTTTCCCAGTTCTCAAAGATTCAAGCGGCACACCATTTACTTTCACAACTTTCCATTTCACTCCCCACATGCTGCCCACTGATCCACCTTGCGAGCCGCCAAGCCCCTCAACCAAAACTTCATCGTGCTCGTTTATGTGGGCTATTGCTCCTGTCAGCGGAGCGAAAGCTGTAATTTCTTTTCCATTTTTCAAAAGCTGGACGCGCACTGCTTTTATGATTCCAGAGTGCGGCTGCTTCTGCTCAATTCCTCTTTTGCCCAAAACAATTCCCTTTGCCTGCGGCGCTCCCTCTAACGGATCTTTTCTTTCCTTGAGCTTGAGCGTGCGCGCGACAAATTTAGTTTTGTGCCAACGCTTGCTTTTCCTTTGCTGCAAAACTTTTCTTCCGCCAAATTCACCCATAATAATCTTTTGTTATTAGAACAGTAGGCTTTAAAAATGTAATTAGCACCAGAAAAGTTTTTGTAAAATTATAACTTTATATACCACCTATGATAAATAAATTATAGGAGTTATGCTGTCTATGAACATTGGAGATTTTGTTGAAATAACTGATACAAACAACACCACAAAAGTTTATGTCCTTCCAGAACGTGAGGGGTTGGCTAGTTATCTCAATCCTACAGTTTGGGAAAAACGCTCGAGGTTAAGTGGTTCTAGACATATAGATGTTGTGCGCTCATCCCCGCAAGAAAGGAAAGCATTGTTGCTTGTTTTGAAAGAACTTAGAGAGCCCGGCAGCCCATATTCATGGGCTAACAGACATCCGGCAGACGAAGTGCTAACAACGCAGGCATTGATTCAAGAAGCCTCTTATGAAAATGACAAAATTATTTATACATATGAGAGACCGCTCGGCTGGGGAGAAAGGCTTGATGGAAAACAATTTACAATATATCTGAAAGAACCTGGAGAAGATTTACGAAGCTTTGCGAAACCTCGTTCATCCGAAGTTATTACCGCATTTATAAAAAGGAATAATCATTCCGAAAGCTCAACAGAAATTCCAGTAGAAATTGATGACGGCACTCTTTCCGATATGCTGCTGGAGGAAACCTCATACAGTCCGCACTTCGTGCTTTTCGCTGAGGATTCATTTGTTCATCGCTTGAGAAATTATGTAGATATTGGAGATTTGTGCATGCAGCGAGCCGGTTTCGAAGATTCCGATTCCACGCATATTTTTGGCAGCCATCTATTTTCTGTTGTGAAAGTAGGTAGCAGGGAAAAAATCAGAATAGTAAGATACGATCTGGAGACTGCTCATAGAACTAGTAGCCCTGTTGGACGTCCAACTGAGAAAGACATCAGTGCCATTGCCCCGGCATGGGAACACCCGTTTGCTGACATTGAAGAATTCTGCCGCTATGCAGAAATACTGAAACAACGCATCCGCGACCTTGGGGCCGCCGGCCAAAGCACCGGACATTATGGAGGGAATCTAAATAGAAAATTACAAATGGACCCGAGAATAAAATGGACGGATCTCGCATCACGGGCGCGAGAAAGTTTGTACGGATATTAGTTCTGTTTGTCTGATACCATAAAAGAATGTATACAAAATCATTTTCTGAAAATTTTTATCCAAAAGAAAATTTTGTCTAATAAAATTTTTAGAATTGAAGGTGGCCGCTTTGCGTTGCATTTCGGGCACGCAGAAAATTCCAAATCATCATAATAATTGCCGCAGTTTTCGCATTGGTAAAAGCCTTTTTCTTTCGCGCGCTCCTCGCGAGACTTTGGAGGGGTTAGCATAGCAATAAAAGAATTCTCTAATTTAAATTAATAAACAGGCAATACAAATCAGAACCAACAGCCCCTTCGTCTAGTGGCCAAGGATGCGAGGCTTTGAAGAAGAATTTCAAAGCTCTGAGCACGCAAGTGCGATGAAAACAAAGAAACCTCGTGACGGAAGTTCGAACCCAAGCCTTTTTCTCAAAAAAGGCTAGGGCTTATCCAAAAAGGAAAATAGTTTTTGGATATATAAAAAGAAAATCTTCCAGGGGCTACCAATTTTTAAATTCGCAATATAGAGTGTTTCCATGCCCCAAAAAAAAATCCAAATCACATTTCCAGACAGCTCAACGCAAGAGTGGCCTGCTGGCGTGAAGCCAATAGAAATCGCGCAGAAAATCGGAGCGCGCTTGGCAAAGGACGCGCTTGCCGCAAAAGTAAATGGAAAGCTTGTGGATTTAAATTTTCCAATTGAGGAGAATGCGAAATTTGAAATCCTGACTTTTGATTCTGAGGAGGGCAAGCATGTTTACTGGCACAGCTCCAGCCACATAATGGCTGCTGCAATAAAAAATCTTTTTCCAAATGTGAAATTGGGAATCGGGCCGCCGATTGAGCAAGGCTTCTATTATGATTTTTCTGGAAAAGTTTTTTCAGACCATGAGCTTGCGAAAATTGAAGATGAAATTAAAAAAATTATAAAATCCGCCGAGCTGTTTGAAAGAAAAGAAATTTCAAAAGCAGAGGCAAAAAAACTTTTCGCAGGCGAGCCGTTCAAGCTTCAGCTGATAGAAGAAATCCCAGACAAAAAAGTTTCAATTTACAAAACCGGAAAATTCACAGACTTGTGCGAAGGTCCGCATATTCCTTCAGCAGACAAAATCGGCGCAGTAAAACTTTTGAAAACTTCAGCAGCCTACTGGAAGGGCGACCAGAAAAATCAGCAGCTTCAGAGGATTTACGGAATTTCTTTCAGAACCCAAAAAGAATTGGACGCGTTTGTGAAAATGAGAGAGGAGGCGGAGGCGCGCGACCACAGGAATATTGGAAAACATTTGGATTTGTTTGTTTTTTCAGATATTGTCGGACCTGGCCTGCCTTTATTCACTCCGAATGGAATGATAGTCAGAAAATCTTTGGCAGATTTTGTTACTGGTGTTCAGAGTAAGTATGGTTACAAAGAAGTTTTGACGCCATCAATAACAAAAAAAGATTTATATGAAAAATCTGGACATTGGTCAAAATTTTCAGAGGATCTTTTTATAATTTCAAACGTGAAAGGTGGAGATGTGTATGTTCTGAAGCCGATGAACTGTCCGCACCATCACATGATTTATGCATCTAACTCTCGCTCATATAAAGATCTACCTATCCGCTATGCTGATTTTTCCATGTTGTATAGAAATGAAGATCCGGGTCAGATAGGTCATAATATGACCCGTGTCAGGGCATTTTCGCAGGATGATTCTCATATCTATTGCACCTTTGAGCAAATTTCTCAGGAATTCGATATCTCTTTGAAAATAATAAAAGAAATTTTGGAAGCTCTCGGAATGAAAGATTATAGAGTGAGATTATCTACATGGGATCCCGAACATAAAGAAAATTATCTTGGAGGGGAAGAGAGCTGGGAAAAGTCTCAGAAAATGCTGATTAGCATACTGGAAAAAAATAACATAAAATATTTTGAAGGGGTTGGGGAAGCTGCCTTCTATGGACCCAAGGCAGATTTTCTTTTCAAAGATTCTCTTGGTAGAGAGTGGCAGCTAAGCACAGTTCAGATAGACTTCAATGTTCCCGAAAGATTTGATTTGAATTATATCGGCGAAGATGATAAAAAGCATAGACCAGTTGTTTTGCACTTTGCTAAATTGGGTTCACTGGAAAGATTTATGGCAATTTTTATCGAGCATTGCGCGGGCGCGTTCCCGCTCTGGCTTTCTCCTGTGCAGGTTAGAATTATTACTGTTTCGGATAAGCAAATTGAATTTGCAAAAATTATTTCAGAAAAATTATTGGAAGCTGGCCTGCGGGCTGAAACTGATTTCTCAAACTCAACAGTTGAATATAAAATTCGAGATTCGCAGCTGCAGAAAATTCCTTACACAATCACAATTGGGGATAAAGAAATTGAGAAAAAAACTTTGGCTGTGCGCGGGCGCGATGGAAAAGTTAGGTTTGGAGTTTCTATTGAGGATTTTATTGCGCAGATGAAAAAGGAAATTCAGGAAAAGAAATAATCATTTTTTTATTCTTCTCCAAACAAACCAAACAACCGCGACCAAGAGCAAAACCAAAACCCCTGCATCAATTAATTTTGTGTTCTGCGCAACAAGCTCCCAGTTCTGCCCAAGCAAAACTCCCGCATAAAGCAAGATTGCATTCCAAGCTGTTGCGCCTATTGATGTTAGAAAAATAAATTTCCCAAAGTGCATTTTCCCCATACCTGCAGGAATTGAAATCAAATGGCGCACAACTGGAATAAACCGTGAAACAAAAATTGCCTTACCACCATGAGAGCTGAAAAATTTTTCTGTTTCCTCCAAGTGCTTTTCATTCAACAAAAAATATTTTCCAATTTTGCGCACAAAAATTTTGCCGCCATTTTTTCCAATCCAATAGGAAAGCGCAGAGCCTGCAATGCTACCAACCGAAGCAGCAATCAGTGCGAGCCAAAAATCAAATTTCCCCTGCGCAACCAAAAAGCCCGCGAACGGCATAACAGCTTCTGAAGGCACAGGCGCAATCATGCTTTCCAAAGCCATTAAAAGAAAAATTCCAGCATAGCCCATAGAAGCTATAAATTCCGTTATCACTCCGAATAGAATTTCCACAACCATAAATTTTCTGTTGTGATTGAATTTAAAAAGAAAACGCGCTTTCCCACATAACTATATATACCACTTCTGCACAATAGATTATTGGTGACAATGATGCAAGGTGAATTACGGCACAACATTTGCTCGGAAGAGTTCTGTTAGCTTTGCGTCTGCGATTGACAAAAAGGGAAGAGCTTTGATTTCTGCTGAATTAAGAAAAATTCTTGGACTTAAATTTGGAAGCCAAATTTGCGTTCGTGTAAATAAAAAAGTTTTCTCAACAAAGATTGATGAGCGTGGAAGATTTTCTGTTCCAGCGCAAACGAGAAAAAATTCTGAAAAAGTTTCTGGAATAATTGAAAAAATTTCTAATGGCCGCGATTGTGTAAAGGATAGCATAGGAGCCTGTGGAGCTCTTGGAGCGGGTTCGATTCCCGCTCGCGGCCCAATTTTTAGAGGTGAGGGTTATGCCAAATAATACTCTCTTCTCAAAAAAGTCTATCTCGAAAGGAATGACAGATGGGCTAAAAGCATTGGGCAATTATTGTAGAAGCTATGGAGCCGGTATGGATGATGTTTTGAGTCTGACTGATTTTGGGGAGGTGTGTTATGATGTTACCGGAGATGATAGAAGACTTTATCTGAGAACTCAATTTTTTGATTTGTATTTCTATTTTGAAACTAAACGCAGAAAACAAACACTTCTTCCATCAGAAGTAAGAAAGTTGGCTTCTCCGGCAACTCCTTATGAATTTATTTGCAGGCTGGCTCCTGTAAGAGTGAATGATGAAGAAATTCAAAAAAGAGTTAATGATGGCATATTTTTCCAGCCATTCGGTATAGCAAAAGATGGAATTTTTGATGATAGGTGCAAAAGCGCAATTTCATTTACCGAAAATATTCTAAGATACCTGAAAAAATATGGAATAGACGCAGAGCTCGTCCTAATGCCTGCAGATGCTTATGCTATAGATATTAACGGCTATTCAGAAGATGCCGTGAAAAGGTTCATTTCTGATATGAAAGATTTCTGCGGAAGAACTTCTACACCAAGAGTAAAGGTGGTTGAGTGGTCTAAAATTAGAGAAGAAAATAGAAACAGGTATGAAGAGATAACTAGTGGGTTCAGCATGGATAACTCGCTTCTTGATAAATTATTAGAGCGCGCCAAAAGATTTTCTAATCTTTTGCCCGCAGAGTCTGCAAGGAGATATGCCTCCGAGAGATTTGCGGAAGCTATAATTATAGATGAAACTTTAAAACCAATAAAAATTAGCGCGGCAAATACTGATGTTGATGAATTGGATGAAAATCTTCCGAGAATTTATCCAGAAAAAATTCAAAGATTTCCATGGCTGCCGCCCTGGTCTAAGCGAGCTGATTAGTATGAAAATAGAAAATATTTTAAGGCAGGCGACTGACTTTCATGTGCACATTGGTCCAGAAATAATTCCCAGAAAAAACACAGCAAAAGAATTAGCTGAAACAGAAGCTGGAAAATTGAGAGGAGTTGCTCTCAAATCTCACTTCTTTTCAACAGTCCCATTTGTAAAAGAAGTGAAAAAAACTAGAATGAAGCTTTTCGGTTCAGTTACTCTGAACAATTATGTCGGCGGGCTGAATGTGGATGTTGTACGCGCCTCAGCTGAGCTTTCAGATTCGCCCATAGTAGTCTGGTTTCCAACAATAAGCGCGCGAAATTTTTTGGATAAAAGCAAATATGAAATAGCTCCGGAATGGGTGAGCAAGAATTTCATATCGCGCTTGGCTAAGAATGTCGTAGGCATATCTGTTTTGGATAGAAATGAGAACCTGAGGAAAGAAGCAATAGAAGTTTTGGAAACAATTAAAAAATATAAATGTATTTTAGCGACTGGACACATTTCATGGAAAGAGTCCGTTGTTCTCATCAGAGAGGCAATTAAAATTGGAATAAAGAAAATAATAATCACGCACCCAATTTATCAAAAGATAGATATGCCAAAAGAAGTTCAGAAACAGCTAACGGAAAAAGGTGCATTGATAGAAGTTGCAGCTTCGATGTACTACATAGATAAAATATCAATAAAAAAAATCGTAGAGCAGATAAAATTTGTTGGCGCCAATAAATGTATTTTAACTTCAGACTCCGGGCAAAAGTTTAGTAAAAAACCGAGCGAGGTTTTAAAAGATTTTGTTAAGCTCTTGCTGCAAAATGGGATAAGAGAAAGAGAGATAAAGCAAATGTTAATAAATAATCCAAACAAGCTTTTATCATGAATGTATTAGAGCTAACCCAAGAACTCGTGCGCATAAACTCAGAAAATCCGCCGGGAAATGAGAAAGCTATTGCAAGCTACATAAAAGATTTTTTGGAGTCAGCAGGAATTTCAGCAGAGTTGATTGAGTTTGAAAAAAACAGGTGCAATGTGATTGCTGAATTGGGAGAAGGAGAAGGGCTGATGCTGAACGGGCATATTGATACTGTTCCGTTTGGAAAAAAAGAAAATTGGAAATTTAATCCCACAGGCGAAATTGCAGGGGAAAAATTTTATGGCCGCGGCGCAAGCGACATGAAAGCCGGAGTTGCCGCAATGCTTTTAGCGGCGAAAGAATTTGCAAAGGAAAAATTCAAGCGCAGGCTTGTGCTTGCTTTTGTTGCTGATGAGGAAACTTTGCAAAAGGGCTCAGACTGGCTGATAAAAAACAAAAAAGAATTTTTCAAAGGAATAAAGCTTGGAGTTGTGGGCGAATGCTCTGAAAACAACATCCGCTTGAGCCAGCGCGGGCTTTTCGACAGCCGCGTGAAATTTTTCGGAAAAGCTGCACATGGAGCGCGGCCATGGCAGGGCGAGTCTGCAATTTTGAAAGCGGCAAAATTTTCGCTTGCTCTTGAAGAGCTAGGAAAAAAGCTTGCAAAGAAAAAACATCCGCTGCTTGGGATTGGTTCAATAAATGTCGGAACAATAAAAGGCGGAGCAAAAGTAAATATTGTTCCTGACTATTGCGAAATGGAAATTACCCGCAGGCTCTCTTTCGGAGAAACTGAAAAAAGCGCGCTTGCTGATTATAAAAATATATTGGAAAAGTTAAAATTGAAAGCTGATATAGAAATTATGATGATGAGGTTGCCGCATTTTGTAAAGCCGAATGCGCAGATAGTAAAGCTTTTACAGAAAGCAGGAGCAGGCAAAGCTGTTGACGGCGCAAATTACGGCTATACAGAAGCAGAGCTTTACTCAACCGAACTCGGGATACAAACAGTTGTGTGCGGACCGGGCTCAATTGAAACAGCTCACGCCGCGGATGAATTTGTGAAAATAAAAGAAATTGAAAAATCATTTAATGTTTATAAAAATTTGATTAAAAATTTCTGCTGCTGAATTAGCTTTAAATACAAGCTCTCATAATAATCTATTGGTGAAATGAATGGGTGAACGACTTTGCTTTGCGACCGAGAAGACTTTCCTATTCTGAGCTGGGTTCTACAGTTTCACTCTATAAACAATCTTTTCAAATACCTCCGTGGGTTAAAGCCTCTTTCTTGCCTGATAATTTGAGCGCAGATAGCTTGAAACATTCAGATACTTTTGGATTTTATGATGGAGAAAATTTGGTGGCAGCCACTACAATCTATCCGAAGGGACAGATGGCGCTTGTTGCCCAAACAGCAGTGTTGCCAGAACAAAGAGAAAATGGGGCATTTGATTCTATAGAAAATTTCATCCAGAAAGAATATGGAACAAATTTCAATGGGAATGAAGTTAAGCCTGCTATAATTGTTAGGGAAAGCCCAGAGCCAGATGAAGTAAAAAAATTAATTGGAGTCAGGGTTGGAACTAAAAATATTTTAACCGGAAAATATGGCTATCGTGTTGTTGAAGAAGTTGGAAGCAGATATTCTGCCAACAATTGGGAGGGAGAGCAACGGTTGAATGGATTTGTTTTGGCAAAGCAGATTAGAGATCTGCCAGCAATCAGGAGCAGAAAAGCGGCTCGCGTGAAAATAAAAATTTCCGCTTCGGCTAATCAATCTCAAACACAATTATTTTCAATCCACGCTGCATCCAGATTTTCATTTGCTTTCGGGACAGAAGTAATTGAAACTGCTCTCACAGATGCAGAAGCTCCTTCAGATGCTCCGCAGGTTTCAATAAAATATTTTGGCAGAGGAGGTGATCTAAATTCAGGAAAAATAGTTGTAACAGCATATTCTTCTGATGTTTCGCAAGATGATGCACGCTTAGATCTGCTTGCGGGCCCAGAAATTTCTTTAGAGGAAGGTAGAATAATTTTCGATGGGACGAAAATAGCAGAGGGATTTCCAAAAGCTCCAGGAGAATTGAATCTCTATGTTTTGTATGATAATACAAAACCTGCAAAAACAGAGGAGCTTATAGATTTGGTGCAGCAGCTCGAAGGCAGGCTCGCGCGTGCAGGAAGCTTGCAATCAACTGTGAGATATTTGTCTCATGCGCGCGGCGGGCACACAACTCATGTTGTCCCAGTAAAACCAAAATGGATTTCTAAAACTGAAAAGAGATTAATGGAGCTGAATGGAAACAAAGATCACGCTTCCAATAGATTTGATTTTGTTTTGCAGGAGGGGGTGGTTGTTTTTCTTGGGCACAGATATGAAATTCGGGCGGATGATGCTTTTCAATCTCTTTCCTATATGGAGAAAACTTAGCTCATCCCACAAGCCTTTTTAATTGGGCGAGCATAAATATTTCTATTGATTCAAATGGAAAAATTCCAGCCCGCAAAAGGCACAAAAGATTTTCTGCCCGAAGAGGCAGACCGCGTGCAGTTAGTGTGCGACACAATAAGAAAAGTTTATGAAAAATATGGATTTGCTCCGCTGGACACGCCTGCGTTTGAAAATTTTGAATTGCTTTCAGCAAAGGGCGCGGGCGAATCAATCAGAAATGAAATTTATAATTTCAAGGATAAGGGAGGCAGAGAGCTTGGATTGAGATTTGATTTTACTGTTCCGCTCGGCAGAGTTGTTGCAAACAATCCAAATTTTCCAAAGCCTTTCAAGCGCTACCAGATTGGAAAAGTTTGGCGGTATGACAATCCGCAGGCTTTGAGATATAGGGAATTTTTGCAGGCGGATATTGACACAGTCGGCTCAAGCTCAATGCTTGCGGACGCAGAATGCGTTGCTGCTGTTTGCGAATGCATGCAAACTTTGGGTTTCAAAAACTTTTCCGTGCGCGTGAACAACAGAAAACTTTTAGATGAAATTTTTGAAAGCGCAGGCGTGCCGAAGGAAAAAATATTTGATGTTTTCAGGATTGTGGACAAGATGGATAAAATCGGAGCTGAGGGGGTTAAAGCAGAATTAGAGCGTGCGGGCTTCGAAAGCAAAAAGATTCTGCCTGTTTTGAAAATGGATTTGGAAGAGATAGAAAAGAAATTTGAAAATTCTGCTGGTCTGAAAGAGCTGAAAGAGTTTTTCAAATTTTCAAAAGCCCTAGGAACAGAAAAATTCTTGAAGTTTGATATTTCACTTGTGCGCGGTTTAGATTACTACACAGGCCCGGTTTTTGAAGTTATGATTGGCTTTGTAAAAGTTTCCTGCGGTTCAGGAGGAAGATATGATAATCTGGTCCGCGCGTTCGGCGGGCAGGATTTGCCAGCAACAGGAATTTCTATTGGAGTTTCTAGGGTTGTAGCGGTAATGGAGGAAGAGGGGCTCTTCAAAAATTTTGAGCAAAAGAAAATTTTTGTTGCAGTTGTGAATGATTTTGTGCGGGGCGATGCAATAAAAGTTTGCAACAAAATCAGGGAAGTTGGAAAAATCTGCTCGGTTGATTTAACAGGAAAAAGCTTGGGCAAGCAAATGGAGTTCGCTTCAGCTGGAAATTTTAATTTTGTGGTTATTGTAGGCCCGGAAGAAATGAAGAAAAATTCTGTTAAAGTTAGGGATATGAAAAGCGGGATTGAGAAGAATGTTAAAATTGCAGACGTCGAAAAATTCTTTAAGAATTTTTGAGACTGCTCGCGCGCAAAGTAAACTTGTGCGCGCTCGCTATTGATGTGTGAAAAAAAATTATTTGCCGGAAATTTTCGTGAAATGTTTTCTGCAACACATAATTTGGATTAAGAAAAAATATTTCTCAAATCTCTGAATGAAAATTTTTATATGAATAAAATAAATCCGCATAGAAAAATCTAGGGCTTCCAGAAATTTTCCCTTAGCTTCCGACAAACATTTGCTCTTCAAGCACAAAGCCGCACTTGCCGCAAAAAACTTCGCTCATTTTTGCGACTATCCTTGGCGACCCGCACTCAGCGCATTTTGGATGTTGCATTTTAATCTAGAAAAAATTATTCAAACGGCTTATAAAGCATTTCTCTTCTGCAGAATATGCTTTCAAAAAATTTTCTTACGTTTTGCAGAGTGAAGACTTGTGGTCCATGTTTGCGAAAGCTTTAAAAAGATTTTCGGTTTCGGCAATTGCTGTTGTTTTTTCGTGGAAAAAATATTTTTTCCGAGAAATTATGAGTTGAAAATATTCTAATCTCTCAGCATTTCTCTTGATAGAGCTTTAAATGCTGTTTCTACTCCTTCTCCGGTTTTTGCGCTTGTTAAATAGCACGGAGCTTTCCACTCTCTCGCCTGCTCATTCAAGAGCCGTTCTGCGAATTCCCTCGAAGCTGCCGCATCTACTTTATTTGCGACAAAAACAAGAGGCGTATGCCCGACTCTTTGTTCATAACGCGCCAAGCTTCCAGAGGCCTCTTCGAATGTTTCTTCTCTGGTGGAATCAAACATAACTAAAGCCCCCTCGGCGCCTTCTAGAAATACATCAAATAAACGCGGTTCTTTTTTGTACAGATTGCCTTTGATGTCCCATACCAAGTTTGTTATCCTATAGTCATGCCCAGCTTCTTCTGCTGCAAGAACTGTTACATTTTTTGAAATTCTAGTTCCAATAGTTCCTGCATAGCGTTCATCAAACAAATCGCTAACATATCTTCTCAAAACTGCTGTCTTTCCCACTACCGGACCTCCGAGCAGGACTATTTTCTTTATGAAATGTCTTTCTGCCATAAAATCGATTAGAATGTAAGCTATTTAAGCTTTGCCTGCCAATAATTTTTATAAAAGTTGGAAATGAAGACCATTGAAATAAAATATGTGTTGTGAAAATAAAAGTTAACTAATTTTTCGCTGGCGCAAGCCTGCTGGAAAATCTTTTTCTGGCACATAATTTAGATTAATTGAAAAGTTCTTCAGAATTAGGAGAAAATAGATATGAGAATAGTAAAGAAGCCCAAGAGCACAGAGGCAAAGATGGAAAAAATTGTTCCGGACACAAGCGCGATAATCCACGGCAGGCTCACAAAGCTTGCGGAAACCGGAGAGCTGGACGGGGCGCAAATTATAATTCCGGAAATTGTAATGGGCGAGCTGCAGGCGCAGGCAGCAAAAGGGAAAGAAACTGGATTTATAGGAGTAGAGGAAATAAAAAAATTGCGCAGCCTTTTGGAAGCGCATAAAATAAATTTGCAATTTGTTGGAGAAAGGCCAAGTTATGAGGATATTCTGCTCGCAAAATCCGGAAGAATAGATTCAATGATTCAGGATGTTGCGCGAAAAGAAAAAGCGGTTTTGCTCACTTGCGATTTGCCGCAGGCTCTTGTTGCAGAAGCGCAGGGGCTTGAAGTAAAATACTACGAATCTTATGAGAAAGGGAAAAAAATAAAGCTGGATGATTTTTTCACTCCAGAAACAATGAGCGTGCACTTGAAAGAAAAATGCATTCCACTTGCGAAAAGAGGCAAGCCCGGAAATTTTCAGCTTGTGAAAATCCGCGAGGAGCCCATAAGCGCGGAAGAACTGGAAATTATACAGAAGGAAATTTTTGACGCAGCGAAATATTCCGAGGATTCTTTTGTTGAGATTGGAGAATACGGGGCAAGCGTTGTGCAATTAAAAAATATCAGAATTGCAATTTGCCGCCCGCCTTTTTCCGATGGAATGGAAATCACAGCAGTGCGGCCAATTGTGAAATTAACTTTGGAAGATTACAAGCTCTCGGAAAAATTAAAGCAAAGGCTTGCAGAAAAAGTTGAAGGGGTTTTAATTGCTGGGCCACCTGGCTCGGGCAAATCTACTTTTGCAGCAAGCATTGCAGAATTTTTTCTTTCTCAAGGAAAAATTGTAAAGACAATGGAGCAGCCAAGAGATTTGCAGGTTCCGAATGAGATTACGCAGTATGGTCCGCTCGATGGAAGCTTTGCAAAAACCGCAGACATGCTTTTGCTTGTGCGGCCGGATTATGTGGTTTTTGATGAAGTGCGAAAAACAAAAGATTTTGAAATTTTCGCTGACATGCGCATGGCAGGAATTGGCCTGCTGGGAGTTGTGCACGCAACGCAGGCAGTTGATGCTGTGCAGAGATTTATCGGGCGCGTTGATATTGGAGTAATCCCGCATGTTGTTGACACAATAATTTTCATCTCAGATGGAAAAATAGAAAAAGTTTACAACTTGAATTTAACTGTGCGCACGCCGCAGGGGATGACTGAGGCAGATTTGGCAAGGCCGCTTGTGGAAATCAGGGATTTTGAAACTGGAAATTTGGAGTTTGAAATCTACACTTACGGGGAGCAGACTGTTGTTATTCCTGCAACTGAGACAGGGAAGAAAATTTCCGGCGTTGAGAAATTGGCAAAGGAGAAAATTCTTGAGGAACTTAGAAAGTTTGACAAAAATGTTTCTGTGGAATTTTTGTCTGCAGACAGGATTGCTGCGCGCGTGGATAATGAATTAATTGCGCGCCTGATTGGGAAAGAGGGAAAAACAATAAAGGCTGTTGAGGAAAAACTCGGAGTGCATATTGATGTTGAGCCTGCTGTTGAGAATTTGGGAAAGCAAATTGCTTTTGAAACCGGCGAGAGCGGCGCGTATATTTCCATCCAGTTCGACAAAAAGTTTTCAGGAAAGAATGCGAATGTTTATGTAAGCGGAGAATATTTGTTCACCGCAACAGTCGGACGCAAGGGAGAGATACGGGTTTCAAAAGATTCTGAGATTGGAAAAAATTTGATTCGCGGGCTTGCTGGAAAAAAAGAGATTAAGGTTTTTGTTTAGCTGCGGGAAAATTCTCCCTACAACATCCAAAAACCAAATGCATGGCACCACAAAAAATAAAATGGCGCTCGGAAGGGGATTTGAACCCCCGGCCTTCTGCTTAGGAGGCAGACGCTCTTTTTGTCTCATCGCATCTGCGCAACATCTTATCTGCCGCGCATCTGCCCTTCGAATCCAAACTGAGCTATCCGAGCATAAGAGTAATTGTTTCATTTCATTTTTAAATTACAGCTTTAAAGGATAATTATGAAACTTCCAACTGGTTTGTTTCTGCTGATTTTCGTAGTGTTGATAGCAGGACTTTTCGCAATCGCCCAGCTGAATAATTTTGATTCTAACGGATATGCTGAAGCAGATGTGATTCAAGTTCAGGGAAAGCAGACTTTGGTTTTGGGCGCGAACTGCACTGGAATTGTTGCAGACACAACCGAGGAGCGCGCGCTTGCAATCCAGTCTGGAATAGACAAAAAAATCGAGGAGAGGCCAAGCATCTATGACAATTACATTGACACAATGAAAAGCTTCAATATTTCTGTTGAGCGCGTTACTTTTGACAGATATGATGGAAATTATTATTACTCGAATATTTTCCTGCGGGGCTCAGACAAGCTTTTGAAAATTGACGCAAAGCCCTCGGATGCAATTGCTGTTGCGCTGAAAGCCAATGCAACCGTTTTCATAAACAAAAGTTTGCTGGCTGAAGTTGGAAAAAACATTTGTTGAGAATTATGAAAATTCTTTCGCGTGTGAAGGAAAAAATCCTTAGAATTAACAAAGAAAAGTTTAAAGAGAATTTCTCCGGCTGGGACAGAAAAATCCAAGTTAATTTAGGAAAAGAGAAATTCTACATTCTAATTTCTGGCGGGAAAATTTCTGCAAAAGATGGCAGCCTGCCAAAAGCTGATATTAAAATTGAATCTGATGCGGACACGATTGAAAATATTTTGAAAGAAGAAATTTCTCCAATGGATGCTTATGCGGAGGGAAAGCTTTTTATCGCAGGAAATCCGGATGATTTGGGAATGCTTGTTGAGTTGGTGAAGAGGCTGGGAAAATGATTGACAGAAAAATCCTATGGGGCTTGCTCGCTGTGCTTGTAGCATTTGATAACATCTATTCCTATCTTGCAATTGTTTACCATGGAATGAGAGAGGCGAATCCAATAACTGCTTATTTTGTTTCCATAAGCCCGCTTTATTATTTTCTCTCAATCCCTCTCACGCTTGCTGTTTTATACGCGGTTGTGAAATTTCTTGGCTGGCAATCAAGAAATGAAAAAGCCGGAAAGCAAAAACTGCGGCCTGTTGTGGAAAATTTCACTCTGACAGCAATTGTAATTGCGTGGGCATTTGTTGTTACTTTGTTTAATTTCCTCACATTCGCAAACGGATTTGTGAATCCGGAAATAAGGTATCAGAATTTTGTTTACGCTGGAGTTTTGCTTTCTGTTGGCTATGTTTTTTGGAATGCGTATAAAATTCAAAAGATGAAAAGTTAAACCTTAATCCCCCTCAGAATTTTTATTCTGTCATCAATCGGTGGGTGCGTCATGAACAAGCGCGTGAACCAGTCAGGATTTTTGAAAGGGTTTGCGAAAAACAAATGAGCGGTTGCTGAATTCGCAGCTTCTAAAATCTCCGGATCTTTTTTTATTTTTTGCAAAGCAGAAGCCAGCGCGTCTGGGTAGCGCGTGAGCAAAGCCCCATCGCTGTCCGCCAAATATTCGCGCTTGCGGGAGATTGCAAATTTTATCATTTGCGCGAGCAGGGGCGCGAGAATTATTAGCACAAGCCCGACAACAAGCGTGGCTGCGTTCATTCTGTTGTTTCTGTTCCTTCCGCCGAAAATCATTGAGCGCCAGGCAATGTCAGCGAGAAAAACTATAACTCCAACAAGCGCGACTGCAACGCTCATCACTAAAATATCTCTGTTTTTTATGTGGCTCATCTCGTGAGCAACAACTCCCTGCAGTTCGTATTTTGTTAATTTCTCGAGCGAGCCTGTTGTGATTGCAATCACAGAATGTTTTTCATCGCGGCCAGAAGCAAAAGCATTTATCATTCCATCATTTATTATAAAAATTTTCGGCTGCGGAATTCCAGAAGCAATTGCCATTGATTCAACTGCTTCAAACGCGAGCTTGTGCTTGCGCGGGTCCGCAGGCTGCGCGCCCACCATTGCAATTGAAATTTTGTCGCTGTAATAGTAGCTGAAAAAATTCATGAGCATTGCGATTATGAAAGAAACTATTGTGAGAATATAGCCCAGGCCTGTTATGTATCCGAGAAACGAGCCGAGAAGAATTACGAAAACAACAAAGACCGCCATTAGGGCCAGAGTTTTGTTCCTGTTGGACTCGCTGCGGGAATGGAAGGTTGGGGGCATAAGAAGAAAATCATGCGCGGGATTTATAAAACTTAACCGGCAAATTTTCCCATGGAAACTATTCTGATTGATGCTGGCTCTTCCACTGTAAAAGTTTACAGGCACGCTGGCGAAAAGCCTGAAATGATTTTGCAGAAAAGCATTTCTTTCAAAAGCGGATTTGATTCTGAAAAGGGAATCTCCGCTACGGCAAAAAAAGAGCTTTTTGATTTGATGAATTCTATAAAGAAAAATAACCCGCATACGAAAATAAAAATTTTCGCAACAGGAATTTTCAGAAAGCTGTCGCCCGCAGCAAAGATTTCTTTTGTTGATGAATTCTTTTTGGAAACCGGCGCGCTGTTTAACATTATTGGCCAAGAGCTTGAAAATTTCTATTTGCAAATGGCATTGCTCGGAAAAGCAAATTTAAGCGAGCCGGCCCTGCTGATAAATATTGGAGGAGGCTCAACAGAGCTTGCTGTTGTTAGCAGTGGAAAAGTTCTGGAAAGGAAAAATATTGATTTGGGAGTTGGCAGCATTAATGAAAAATTTCCAAAAATTAATTCTGAAATCTCTGATGCCAAGCCAAGCTCTGTCATTGAGTTTGTGAAAAATCTTCTTCCAAATTTGGAAACCACTCCACGCGTTGCCTTCTACACAGGCGGTGAGCTAAACTACATGCAGCTTGCCGGCTATGCGCTGAAAAAGAATTTTTTGTTTGAAGACGCGGACCACCCTCTGACAATTTCTTTTGAAAATTTTTCAAAAAGAAACGTGGAAGTTTTTTCAAAAATAAAGCTGTCTGAGCTTGAGGCGCTTGTGCCTGAAGATCCAAAATGGATGCACGGAGCGCGCGGCTGCTCTGCAATCGCTCAGGCTATCTGCGAGAAGTATGGAGTTCAAATTATCGTGCCTTCAAATTCTAATTTGATTGATGGGGCTGCGAGGCAGGAGTTTCGCAGCGTAACTATTAGCGGAAGTTTTAGAAAGCATTTGGAAAGAATTGCTGAGCTGAAGAAATATTTTGAAAGCTATGGAATTGAAGTTCTTAGCCCTAAAAATCTGAAAGCAAAAAATCCCGGAGAAGAATTTGTTGTTTTTGACGGCAGTGAAAAAATGAGCGCGCTTGAACTTGAGCGCGAGCATTTGGTAGCGATTGAAAAAGCTGACGCGCTCATTGTCTGCAATCCGGCTGGCTATGTCGGCGCATCTGCTCTGATGGAAATTGGCTTTGCGCACGCGCATGGAAAGAAAATAATTTTTCTGGAAAAGCCAGAAGAATTTTTGCTGAACAAAATGCCGGCGGAAATCGGTTTGTAATTACCCGACATCCAAATTAATTTTTAATATCTCGGCACAGCCGAATCAATTTCCAAAGACCACTTTTCAATCCCGCCTGCAAGCGAGAGAGCGCGGAAACCTTTCTGGCAGAGGAAGCGCGCGGCGTGCAGCGAGCGCACTCCGTGGTGACAGTGGGTTATGATTAATTTTGATTTGTCAAGATTTGAAAAATTCTGCGGGAGCGTGTCAAGCTGCATGTGAATTGAGCCGGAAATTTTTGCAATTTCCAATTCATCTGGCCTGCGCACATCTATCAGAACTGCTCCAGCGGCTAAAAGTTTTTTCGCTTCTTGCGGCTCAATTTCTATTTCCTGCGGCGCGGCTGCTGCTTGATTGTAGCCGCATTCCATGCAAACTGCATTGTCAACATCTGTGTTGCAAATAGGGCAGAAAGGTTTTATCATAAGAAATATTTTAATGCAAAATATTAAAAGCTTTTTTCTAGAGCAAAACTTCAGCTAAAAGAAATCTCTATTCAACATCCAACTTAACCTTCACCGCTTTCCTGCCGGCTTCCTCTGCTTTGAAATAATCCCAGTTTTCTGGGAAGCCCATTATACTTCTGAAAATGTTTGCCGGGAAACTTTGAGCCAGATTCACATACTCGAGAATAGAATCATTGTAAAACTGGCGGGCGAAAGAAATTTTATCTTCTGTAGCAGTAAGCTCTCCCTGAAGCTGCAAAAAGTTCTGGCTTGCCTCAAGCTTTGGATAATTTTCCGCAACAGCAAACAGGCTTTTCAATGCTCCTGAAAGCATGTCATTTGCTTTTGCTTTTGAGCCAACAGAGTCTGCGTTCATCAAACTTGTGCGCGCTTTTGTAACTTCTGTTAAAACTTTTTTCTCATATTTCATGTAGCCTTTTACACTCTCTATTAAATTGGGTATCAAGTCCAGCCTTCTCTGCAGCTGGACATCAATCTGCGCCCAAGAGTTTTGAATTCTGTTTCTCAAACTTATCAGGCGGTTGAAAAGGAAAATTATGTAGAGAACTATAATTCCGAGAATTATTCCACCGATTGTCAGCATGTCAAGAGCCATGAAAATTAATTGCATGGGGGATTTAAAAAGATTATTTGGGTTTGTAAAAAACTTATAAATAAGCCCCATTAAACAATCCCATGCCACAGCCAAAATTAAAAAGAGAATTGGGGCTCTTTGAAATGGTGATGTATGGAGTTGGAATTATTCTTGGAGCTGGAATTTATGTTCTTGTCGGAAAAGCAGCAGGCGAAGCAGGGAATGCTGTCTGGATGGCTTTTGTTCTTTCTGCAATTTTAGCGAGCTTGACTGGTTTGAGTTTTGCTGAACTCGCTTCAATGTTTCCAAAATCTGCAGGCCCTTACTTATACGCAAAAAAAGCTTTCGGCTCAAAGCTTTTTGCTTTTCTGATTGGCTGGCTGATGATTTTCGCGATTGGCGTTGCGGCAACTGCAGTCTCTCTTGGGTTTGCCGGCTACTTCAACAGCCTTTTCGGAACTGGAATAATTCTCACAGCAGCTCTCGCAATTGCTCTCATGAGCCTGATAAATTTCTGGGGAATAAAAGAATCCGCGCAGCTCAACATAATTTTCACTTCAATTGAAATGCTTGGGCTGCTGATAATAATTTTTATTGCAATTCCGCATTTGGGTTCTGTGAATTATTTTGAAATGCCTTTTGGATTTTCAGGTGTTGTTGCAGCAACGATTTTGATTTTCTTCGCATACTTGGGCTTTGAGGATTTAGTGAATGTTTCCGAGGAAGTCAAGAATGCGAGAAAAATTGTGCCGCTCGCGCTTTTGCTTTCAATTGCAATTTCTTCAGTTCTCTATATTCTTGTTTCAATTTCTGCTGTTTCTCTTTTGGATTGGAGAGAGCTTGGGGCAAGCTCTGCTCCGCTCGCGCATGCGGCAGAGGGAGCATTTGCAAATTCCAAATTAATAATTTCTGTTATTGCGCTTTTCGCGACTTTCAACACTGCTTTGTTTTTGCTCGTGGCAGGCTCGCGATTGGTTTATGGAATTTCCTCCATGGGCGCGCTTCCGAGAATTTTCCAGGCTGTGCACAAAGCAAGGAGAACTCCATGGGTTGCAGTTGCTTTTCTGGGAATTTTGGCAATTGCTTTTCTTTCCCTCGGCGGGATTAAGCGCGTCGCTCAATTAACAGACTGGTCTGCGTTTTTTGTTTTTGCCGCAATTAATTTGGCTGTTGTTGTTTTGAGATACAAAGAGCCGCACACGCAGAGGCCCTTCAAAGTTCCTCTTTCTTTTGGAAATTTTGCGGTTCTGCCGGCAATTGGATTTTTATTTTCAGCTGCAATGCTTTTCAGTTTTGACTTTGAGGAAACTTTGCTCGGGCTTGGAATTGTTGCGCTGGGCGCGGTTGTTTATTTTGTTTTGAGCAAATCCAAACGCTTTTAAATCCCTAAAGCTTTACTCTATTTGTAAAGCTTGTGATAAAATGCAATTAAAAATCTCAACAAAACACATGGGCGCGGCTGTTGTTGCAGTAGCGCTTCTCATGTCAATTGTTCTTTTTTCCTACACAGACACTGTTAGAAAGCTCAATATTTACACGCACCAGGACTGCGGTATGCCTGATGATATTTGCCCGGCAAAGAATGATGTGCCCATTGCCGCGGTCGCAGGATTTACTTTGGATGCTGTTCTTTTGATTCTTGGCTTGCTGCTGGTTTTCTATGATAAACAAATATCCGAGACTGCGATAGCTGTAAAGAAAAAATTTTCCTTTAATGTGAAAAGCCTGCAGGCTGATGAGAAAAAAGTTTTTGAAATGTTAAGCAATGGAGATGGCGGGGAATTCCAAAGCTCTCTTGTGGAAAAATCCGGAATGTCAAAAGTTTCTGTTTCGCGGATTTTGGACAGGCTTGAAGCAAAGGGCTTGATTGAAAGAAGAAGAAGGGGAATGAGCAATTTTGTTATTTTGAAGGGCGTGGCGGAATAGATTTTATTTCTTAATATCCAAACTTTCAAGCGCATCTATCATCACGTTTCTCATAAAATATAGAAGAGCAACCATGCTCACAAATATGATAACAGTAGATGAAATTATTAATAGGAATTCGTGCATTGGTATTGCATGAAAAATTGGATCTTTCTCTTCATAGTTCAATCCAGAGTTATGCAAGAAGAATATAGCAAGAGAATTTACAACAGCAACCCCAAGAATCATTATTATAATCATGGCTTTGACGTTTGGTTTTCTTTTCATTTAATCACATTAAAATTGTTTACTGCCTTTAAATGCTTTTGATTTCTTTTACAAGTCTTCTTATTTCTTTCAGGCGGCGCTTTCTGTTTCCTGCGGTCGCCTTTCCGCGGACTTCTGTGTGGTGGTGGGCTTCCATTTCTTTCAAAACATTGGCATAATTTCCGAACTCTCCGGCAAATTTTATCACAACGCCAAATGAAGCCAGCGATATGAATAATAGTATTGCTATAACAATTAATAAAATATCTGAAGTTTCGTTTATTAGCGCCATGCCAACTGGAGCGGCTGCAACAAACAATAGGATTGGTGAAACTTCTCTTACAATAGACTTCTGGAGCATGAAGATAATTTGTTTCTGAATTTAAAAACGCAGTGAAACCAGTTTCATACAATAGAGTATAAGCTGTTTCTAGCAATCATTTCTATAAAAAATGGAGATGATAAAATGGTTACAGTAAACATAGATGGAAAATTTGTTGGGGTGGCTCTGGCAATTGTACTGGTTGCCGGAATAGGATTTTTCGCAATGCAGTCGCTAAAGCCAAAAGCAACAGGCCTTGCAACAGGCCTGCCGCAAAAAACAGAATTGTTCACAGGGAAAATCACAAACATGAATTTGGAGCCGGGAACTTACGAGGGCACAGGAGTTTACGACAAGAGTTGCTTGGATGCTGGAGCAGGAATGACTGAATGCGATGGAGGAATTAAAACAGACAAAGGGGTTTTGAATTTTCACTACAAGCACAACATGGCAATTTTGCCGTGCATTGCTCCGGGCGATGGTTTGGTAGTTGAAATTTTGGATTTAGAAGGAAATGCGAAAGTTACGCGCACAAGCAGCGGCGGCTCCCATTAGGTGGTTCAAATGACTTTGTTTGAAAAACTTTTTGGAAAGAAAAAATTTGTGGAAGAGGAAAAATTAGAAAAGAAAAACAGAAAGAAAACGCCGGCATGCTGCGGTGGTAAGTAATGATAGGAAAAAAAATCACAGCAGCTGTTGCTGGAATTTCTTCTCTATTTTTTCCAGCAATAACTCTTGCGCACTGCCCGCTTTGCGCAGCAGCAACCGGAGGCCTGCTCATAGCCGCGCGCGCATATGGAGTAAGCGATTTGATTACAGGAACTCTCGCTGGCGCGTTTTCAGCAGTTACAGCAATCTGGATTCATAATTGGCTAAAAGCAAAAAACAAAAATAAGAGCTACTTTCCATTTCAGGGAATTATTTTTGTGCTTGCTTCAATACTGTTGACAGTATTAACTTTTCAGTTTGTTGGATAATTTCAAAAACAGGAGGAAATTAAAATGAAAAATTTAGAGCTCGTTGATTTGTCCGCAAAGCAGGAGCTTGCGATTGCGTGCATGAATTTAATCAGCATAGAAGAGCATTTGCAGTTCACGCACAACAAAACAAAAAAACCTGAGTATTTGGAAATTGCAGCTGCTGTCAGAGAAGTCAGAAAAAAATACTTAAAAAAATTAGTGGGCGCGCCCGAGGGGGAGCTTTGGTGCGTCTCAAAGCATTTGCTCTCTGCGACAATGCGCATGATGGAAAGCGGGACAAAATTTTTAAAGCTCAACAAGTCTGAAGGGTTGGAAATGTTTGCGGACTCGCATGAGCTTTGGAAATTGTTTTGGTTTATTCAGAAGCTGGGTGGGAAAAATGCTAATGGAAAATCTCGGAAAAAGATTAAAAAAATTGAAGGGAAAAATTAAAAAAACAGCAGAAGATTTGGTTGGCTGCTGCATAGAGTGAAAAATATGATGAAATTTTTAGCTGCTGGATTTGTGATTTTGGTTGTTGGATTGATTTGGCTTTTCTTTTTTTCCGTGCCGCCATACACGCCTTCTGAAATCAGAGGAAATATTTTGGGCGCGGAGAGTGGAGAAGTGGAAATTGTAATGTATTCTGACTTTCTTTGCCCAGCCTGCAAAGCTGCTGACCCGATTGTGAAAAAAATTCTGGAGGATTATCCGAACAGCACAAAGCTTGTTTACAAGCACATGGTAATTCACGATGCGGCAATGCCTCTTGCTATTGCGGTTGAATGCGCGGGCGATCAGGGAAAATTTTGGGAAATGCATGACAAGATTTTTGAAAACCAAAACCGCGCAGAATATATGAACATGGCTGACTTGGCAGAGACTTTGGGAATGGACAAAGGAAATTTTTCAGCTTGCATGCGCTCGGGGGCAGGAGCAATGCGCCAGCGGATTGCTGAAGATATGAAAGAAGCTCGGGCCGCTGGAGTGAAAGCAACTCCAAGCTTTGTGATAAACGGAAAATTCCGCGAGGGATTAATTTCCTACAGCGATATGAAATCAATGACAGAGCAAATAATGGGATAATTTTTTATGCAAACAAAATATATTTTGGCACTGGCTTTGGTTTTTGGATTGGTAGGCGGGGCTGTTTCCGTATTTTTTATTTCAAATAATTTGGAAAAAAGCAATGATGCAATGATAAAAGATTTTTATGAAACTGAAAATGCAGTCCATGTTAGCCCGCACTCTCTGCGCGGAAAAATGGACAAGGGAGATTTTAGTTATGTTCTTGTGGATGTGCGAAGCCAAGAAGAATATGAGAAAGAGCATATTGTGGGCGCAATAAATATTCCCGCTTACACAACTCCCAATACTTCTATAAAAATTGAAACAGACAAAGAGGCTGCAAAAAAGATTGTTGATGAATTCAAAGCCCTGCCGGCAGGAAAGGAAATTATAACTTACTGCTACAGCATGCCTTGCATGACTGGCAGAAAAATTGGAAAGTTGCTTGCAGAAAATGGAATTTATGTGAAAACTTTGAACATTGGCTGGAATGAATGGAAATATTTCTGGACTTTGTGGAATCATGAAGGCGAATGGAACGCAACTGATGTCGCGGATTATGTTGTTGCCGGAGCAGAGCCGGGTGAGCCAAAATTAAAAATAGAATCTGGCGGAACTTGCTCGAAAGGAGAATTTGGCTGCTGATTTTTAAATTGAGTTTTGCAAATGGTATTATGAAAATGAAAACAAATGACAAAAAACTCCGCATTGCTAGCATTGCCTCAAGCACTGCCACGCTCATCAGCGCGCACAATGTCTGCCACTCGCTTTGCATGGGATTAATCGCCTTCCTTGCGGTTTTTGGAATTGCGATTGTTGGAATGCCTCTTGCTTTTCTGCAGGAGTATAATATTTATTTTTGGTCAATGGCTTTCATCACTCTGATTATTATGCTGGCAATGATAATTAAAAAATGGGGATGCGTTTCAAACAAAACATTGCTTTTCAATTTTGGATTGCTGATTGCGGGATTTCCTTTCGCAGCTTATCCGATTGATAATTTTTTGCTTGTGGCTGGCGGGCTCGTTGCTTTAACAGCAATTGGCTGGTTTGCTTATGAAAAATTTGGAGTGGAAAATTTATGGAACAGACAAAATTGAAAATTTTGTCGCTCAGCAAAATCCATAAGATTTTGTTTGAGCAGAAAGTAATTGCTTACATCATAATTGCAGTTGCTGCCCTGCTAGTGTTTTATGCTGGAACAAATTTTTTAAAGCAAAATTATTTCGGGGAAAATTACCAAAAAGCTTTGGATGCGCAGGGAGAAGACAAATGCAAAGCTCCGGAGGGCTATACAGAGCAAGAGTGGAAAGAGCACATGGGGCATCATCCAGAGCAGTATGAGGAATGCTTAAAATAAAATTCAAAATAAAAAGTGGGGGTGAAAAATAAATGAAAGCAAAAATTGCAGGACAGCATGAGCTTAATCCGATGCTCGTTGGAAAAACTCTTGCAGCGACAACAGCAATTTTCTATCTGGCGTGCGTTGCTTTGATAGCGGTTTTCCCACAGGCTACTATGGACTTGTTTGCAAAAATGTTCCATGGGATAGACATTTCAAAAATCGCGAGCGCGCCCGCTTCAATTGACAGCATTTTGATTGGTCTCGTTGAAATTATAATCTACGCATATCTTGCAGGCTGGCTGTTAGCAAGAATATACAATTATTTCCTGAAAAAGTTTGGTTAGATTTCTTTTTATTTCCCCCTTTTTAATTCATAAAACTAGTTGTTAATCATGAAAAAAATCCTGAAAATAAAAGGCATGCACTGCGCGTCCTGCGCGCTTACGATAGAGAAGGCCTTGAAAAGTTGCAGGGGAGTTAAAAGCGCAAGCGTTTCTTTCGCAAGCGAGAAAGCTGTTGTGGATTTGGATGATAAAACAGAAGAGGCTGATTTGGAAAAAGCTGTTCGGAAAGCGGGCTATGATATTGCAAAAAATTCTGTTGAGCTGAAAGTTTTGGGAATGGACAGTGAGCACTGCCGCATGACTGTTGGAAATGTTCTGAAAAATTTGCGCGGGGTAGAAAATTTTGAGTTGGATATTGGGAACCAGAAAGCAAAAATAGAATTCAGTTCAGGAACTTCCCTTGAGCAGATGCAAAAAGCAATCAGGGAAGTTGGCTATGAGAATTTTGATATTTCAACGGAAACTGCTGAGGATAGGGAAGCTGCCACGCGCGCAAAGGAAATTTCTGAGCTAAAAACAAAATTAATTGTCGGGGCGGTTCTTGGCGCGCTTGTAATGATTGGAAGCTTTCCTGATTTTTTTCCGTTCACTCCGGAAATTCTGGCCGATCCTTATGTTCTGCTTTTGCTTACAATCCCGGTCCAGTTTTGGGTCGGCATGCAGTTCCATAGAGGAGCTATTGCTTCCGCGAAATACAAAACAGCTGACATGAATACTTTGATTTCAGTTGGTACAAGTGCTGCGTTTTTTTACAGCTTGGGAGTTTTGCTCCTGAATCCAAGCGTGAGCGCAGGGCTTTACTTTGATACAGCTGCAATAATTATCACGCTGATAATTCTCGGAAAATATCTGGAAGCTATTGCAAAGGGAAGGACAAGCGAAGCGGTGAAAAAACTTTTGAAACTGCAGTCAAAAAATGCCCGAGTGCTGCGGGCTAAAAAGGAAATTGAAATTCCAATTGAGCAGGTTGCTGTCGGAGATGTTGTAATAGTGCGGCCGGGAGAAAAGATTCCTGTTGATGGGATTGTTGTTGATGGGGAAAGTTCAGTTGATGAATCTGCGATAACAGGAGAGAGCATGCCTGTTGGAAAAAAGAAAGGTGACAAAGTTATTGGAGCTACAATAAACAAATATGGAGTGCTGAAATTCCGAGCTGAAAAAGTTGGAAACGAAACAATGCTTGCGCAAATTGTGAAAATGGTTGAGGAAGCGCAGGGCTCTAAATTGCCTATACAAAGGCTTGCGGATAAAATCTCCTCTGTTTTTGTGCCGGCAGTTTTTGCAATTGCAATTCTTTCGGCGGCTGTCTGGATTTTGCTAGGGCAGAGTTTTATTTTTGCTTTGACAGTTTTCATTGCAGTTTTGATAATTGCCTGCCCATGCGCTGTTGGGTTGGCTACGCCGACTGCTGTAATGGTTGGAATTGGGAAGGGGGCTGAGAATGGAATTTTAATTAAGAGCGGCGATGCTCTGGAAAGGGCCGAAAAACTGGACGTAGTTGTTTTTGACAAAACAAAAACCTTGACTGTTGGAGAGCCTGCTGTTACCGATGTTGTGAATTTTGGAAAAGAAAATTCTTTAAAGCTTGCGGGTGCGGTTGAAAAAAATTCCGAGCACCCCATTGCCGAGGCAATTGCTTCCAGCTATAAGGGGGCTGCTGCAAGAAATTTCAAAGCGATTCCGGGAAAAGGAGTTTCAGGAATTGTAAATGGAAAGAAAGTTTTTGTTGGCACGCGCCTGCTTATGAAAGAAAATAAAATTGATTCTGCGGAAGCAGAGGAAAAACTGCAATCGTTGGAAGAGCAGGGAAAAACTGCTGTGCTTGTTGCTTCTGGAAAAGAAATTATCGGAATAATTGCTGTTGCCGACACGCTCAAGGAAAATTCCGCAGAGGCTGTTGCTGCTTTGGGAAAAAAGGGAATAAGGACTGTAATGATTACAGGAGACAATGAGAGAACTGCAAAAGCAATTGCAGCTCAGGTTGGGATTTCAGAAATTCTCGCGCAGGTTCTGCCGCATGAGAAAGTTGAGAAAATAAAAGAGCTGCAGAAAAATGCGCGGGCAGTTGCAATGGTTGGAGATGGGATAAATGATTCACCCGCGCTCACGCAAGCGGATATTGGAATTGCAATTGGCTCTGGAACTGATATTGCGATTGAAGCGGGAAATATTGTTTTGGTTAAAGATGATTTGCGCGATGTTGTCTCTTCTATTGAACTTTCGCGCGCAACAATGAAAAAAGTAAAGCAGAATTTTTTCTGGGCTTTTTTTTACAATGTTGCGATGATTCCGATTGCTGCTGGAATTTTGCAGCCGTGGGGAATTTTGCTGAGGCCGGAGTTTGCCGCTGCTGCAATGGCGCTGTCTTCTGTGAGCGTTGTTTCTAATTCATTGTTGCTGAAGAGGTTTAGAGTTAAGAAGGATTAGTTCATTTTCCAAACGCATCCACTTCAATTATGTGAAACCCGTCATTTATTGTATTTTTCTTTCCAGTGTAGCGAATGTATCTTGCGCTTGCCTCCGAGAAGCTGTCGATCTGATGGCCAGAAACATATATTGTTAATTTATCAACAACTTTTTTCCATGAAGAGCTGTCTGTGGAGACTTCGATTGAATAACCATAGTAGGACCTGTAATCATTATCCCAAAACCGCGTTGCTATTTTGTTTATGTTTCTTACAACGCCCAAATCAATTGTTATTTGGCACGTGCCGGTTCCTGCTTCGCAGCCTGCATAGCCGTTCTGGTCTCTGGCAAAATAAGAATCATCAACAATAGAATTTTCGCCCCATGAGCATGAGCCCCCGATTTTCATTGGAAGTTGTGCTGTTGCACAGTCTTGAAGGTTTACAGTTTTAGCTCCTTTGGAAACAGAGGCAAAATCATTTAATTTTTCTTCTGGATTATTAACTTCGAGCAATTCTCCTGTGTCAGAATTTACATAAGAAGTTAAATCTGTATAAATCGCTAACTGCGATCCCGGAGAAAGTTTTGACATAATGGTCACTTCTATTCTCCAAACTTGGATGTTATTGTATGTTGATAGCCTAGCAGCACTTTTTGTTATTTCTATATTCGAGCCAGATTTAGCGAAATATGATTTCAAGTCCGCTGTTGCAATTCTAATCGCCTCGTCTTTTGAGATTTTAGTTTGAGTTGTAGTTGTGGTTGCTTGTGCTGAAGAATAAGTTGGCTCGGGGGTTGAAATTTGCCCCGGGCGCTTGCATTCCGGAGACATTGTTCCGGTTGCATCAGCATAGCAGCTGTTGTAGCATTTGCAGTATTCTGAGCTTGAAGATAAAGAACACTTCGCTTGGCATATCTGCTCTGCGCTTCCGCCAACGCAGGCTGAAATTAAAATTATTGGTGCGAGCAGAAGGGCAAGAAAAATTTTATTCTGCATATAGATTTATAGCAGGGGCGATTTAAAAATCTATTTCATCGTCTCTCTCAGTTCACCAATCGGCTCGTGTGCCTGCCTTATTGCCGGAGAAACAGAAATCAGTTTGCACAAATTGCAGAAGTGCTGCTCATCCTTGTGCGTAACTTCTCCTGCCAAAAGTTTTGCCGCGTATTTTTCAATTTCCTCGCGGATAAATTTGTCCTTCAAAAGAGTTTTTACTTTCACGCCGCGCAGTTCGCGCTTGTATTGTGAAATCGCTCCCTGAGTGCAGCCCATTTTTTCCGCAGCCTCGGTTTGCTTGAGCTTGTGCTTTTCCGTGAGCTCGCGCGCAACCATTGCTCGGACTGCTGGGAGAAAATCCTGAATAAAAACCTCGCAAAAAATCCTCATGATATCACAGTGTTATGCGCGAACGGGATTTAAATAGATTTATACAATTTAGCATATAGAAAAAATTTTATAAGCTTTGATTCCCAAGAAATTTGCAGTGATTCTATGGTGAAAATTGGAGAAAAAATACCTGACATGGAATTTGAAGTTTTTCAGAACGATGAAACAGAGAAAATAAAATTCTCAGGCTTTGCTGGAAAATGGCTTGTGATGATTTTCTATCCAGCAGATTTCACTTTTATCTGCCCGACAGAGCTTGAGGAAGCTGCTGAGAATTATGGAGAGTTCGAAAATCTTGGCGCAGAGGTTTTGAGCGTGAGCACTGACACAGTCTTCTCGCATAAAGCATGGCATGATAATTCTGCTGCGATAAAAAAAGTCCAGTTTCCAATGGCAGCTGATCCAACAGGAAGAATATGCAGAGAGTTTGGAACTTATATTGAAGGCGAGGGGCTTTCTTTGCGCGCAACTTTTATAATTGACCCCGATGGAATTCTGCATTCAATTGAGATGCATAGCAATTCTGTTGGCAGGAGCACAAAAGAAATCTTGAGGAAACTGCGGGCATTAAAATTTGTCAGGGAAAACAAAGGCCAAGTCTGCCCAGTTAGCTGGGAGCCCGGAAAGAAAACTTTGAAGCCTGGCATGGATTTGGTGGGGAAGATTTAATTTATTGACTCACTAGCAAGCTTCAAAATTTCTACCGCTCTTTTAGGATTGCCCCGTCCTACAGGAAAGTAGCATGGGATTATTTTTGTTTTAGCAGAGCCTATTTTCATTTCAAAAAAGCTTAGCTTGTTTTTTCTGGAGACTTCTGAATAATAATCAGCCAGCTTTATTTTTCTCTTGGCAAGCCGCTCAAATGGTATGAGCCCGAAAGCGACAACAAACTCCGGCTGGACGATTTCTATTTCTTTTTCCAAAATCGGAAAGAACAAATTTATTTTCTGCGCATCAGGCAGGGCCGCATCACTGCCTGTCCACTTGACAATATTTGTGAAATAAATTTTCCTGTTATGCAAAAATTTCAAAACCTTTTCTGCAAACTCAACAGGCCATTCTGATGAATTCTCTATTTCTTTAATTAGTCCATCATCAAAAAATCCTGCCCTGTGAAAAATCCTCCAGACATGCTTTGTTCCTAACCAAGGAAAGCTCGGGCCTTTCCAATCCTTTGAAGAGCTTTGGTTTCTGATTGTGGGGTTTATGAAAACAAACATTATTTTTGGCTTGTGAGTTTTTCCATTTCCTAAAATCGGCGCGAGATTGTTATCGGGAAAATGCTTTTTGTTTATTGCATGGACTTCTTTCCAAAGCTCTCCAAGTTTCTCAGAATTATCCATAATAGCTTTCAACTGATTTCTTTTATAAACTTTTTAGTTGCTAAGCGGTTTTCATTCCTAACCATCTAAAATGATATTTCGTTCCCGGCACCTTTTCCAAAGTTCGCTTGGCAGTCTCAATAAAAATTTCTCTGCCGCTCTTGTTGGTTCTTTCAGAATGTAGAACATTTGCTACATACTCATCAAATCCGCCGTTCCCGGTAACGATAACAGCGGAAACCCCCGGAAACAAATGCAGACCGGCTGGGTGGTTGAACTCGACAGGATGAAACCGATTTTTTCTTGAAGCAAGAAAATCCGCAACAGGCGCAAGATTTTTAAATGGAATGTAGAGGCAAAGTTTGTTGTGAGAATCTATATCGTAAATTGAATCAGTATAAAACTTGCCTTGAAAATTTAGATCTGGATTGTCTTTTGAAAATCCAACAAGCTCTTTTGTAAAATCAAGAGATTCTCGAGTTTTTAGGCAACCATAAACTTTTGAGTAGAAGCCTTCGCCATGTCCATTTTTTATTCCAAAATGTTCAGTTGGTTTCATATTTCCTTCATGTTTTAGAGAAATTCCGCCTCTATCAAGAATTTTTACAATCTCATCAACTAAAGGCATATATGGTGGCTCTGGGGGCGGCGGGATAGCCGTGGGATATTTTGGAACCAAAGCAGATAGCGGAGGCTTACGCTCTTTTATTTCAAGACCTGGCGGCGCGCCATCTTCCATAATTGAAGTTTTTCTCATAAACGTTGGATAAAAATTAAAATACGGATGAGATAATCTGCCATCGTACAATTCCCCCAACCAAGCTTCATAGCTGGGAACTCTCGGTTGAATTGCAGGATTTCCGCATGCAGCAATTGCATCATCGAATCTTCTTGCTATTTCTTCGGGTCGCGGTGCTGGCGGCTCAAACGTCAAAGGCGGTGGAGTTCGCGAAGCAGGTGGCACCTTCCAGGTCAGCTTGCGTGCTGGAGGCTGTGATGAAATTGTGTATTCAATCGCTGCCATACTAATCGCTATATATAATTAATCTTAAGTAGTATATAAAGCTTATTAACTTAGGTGTAGTAGAGGCTTGCCGTTATAGAATGGATTTTATTTTTGCCGCCTTTTTTAAAGCTCCTCTCAAAGAGCTTTGATATGAAGCAAATTTATTTGGATTATGCCGCCACAACTCCTGTTAGAAGAGAAGTTCTCACAGCAATGCTTCCCTACTTCTCAAAAAAATTTGGAAATGCTTCCTCTCTCCATAGTTTGGGAACAGAATCTCGCAATGCAATTGAGCAAGCGCGCGAAAGCTTGGCGAAAATTTTAAGCGCGCGCGCAGATGAAATTATTTTCACAAGCGGCGCAACAGAGGCAAATAATTTTTCATTGAAAGGAAGTTTTTTCTCGCAAAAAAATTCCGGAAAAAACCACATAATAATTTCCGCAGTTGAGCACAGCTGCATAATGGAAACCGCAAGCTGGCTGAGCAAAATCGGCGCGGTTGTTTCAATCGCGCCCGTGGACAAATATGGTTTGGTGAGGCCGGAAAAAATTTCCAATTTAATCCGCCCGGAAACTTTTTTGGTTTCAGTTATGCACGCGAATAATGAGATTGGAACAATTGAGCCGATTGAAGAAATTTCCAAAATCTGCAAAGAGAGGGGTGTGTTGTTTCATACTGATGCGGTTCAAACTTTTGGAAAACTTCCAATTGACTTGAAAAAAATTCCTGTGGATTTGCTCAGCATTAGCTCGCACAAAATTTACGGGCCAAAAGGAGTTGGCGCGCTTTTTGTAAGAGAAGGAACAAAGCTTGAGCCTCTATTGCATGGAGGCGGTCAAGAAATGGGCTTGCGCTCGGGAACTGAAAATATTGCAGGCGCAGTTGGATTTGCAAAAGCGGCAGATATGGCCGTTAAAGAAATGAAAAAGGAAATGCCCCGCCAGCAAAAGCTGCGCGACAAATTAATTTCAGAAGTTTTGAAATTTGAAAATGTTTGGCTCAATGGACCGAGAGAGAAAAGATTGCCGAACAATTCTAACTTTACTTTCAAAGGAAGGGACGGGGACTCGCTTGTTCTCCAGCTTTCAGAAAAAGGAATTTGCGCAAGCGTGGGCTCTGCCTGCTCAACAACCGAGCCAAAGCCCAGCCATGTTCTGCGCGCAATTGGCTTGAATGAAAAAGACGCGCGGGCGAGCTTGAGGTTTTCTTTAGGGCGGGAAACAACGAGAGAGGATGTCGAGGCAGTGGTTGAAGTTTTGAAAAAGATTTTGAAATGAGACTTTCTACCATTCCTGAGTCAGCCAGGGTTTTTCACTTCTTCCTAACATGGCGGTATCTTTAAATTGTTCCTGAAATTTTGGAGGCAGAAAATCTCTGACTCTCCATACTTCTCTAACTAAAGGCACCGCGCCAAGTGGCATTCCATGATAAAATTTTTCTGTTGTGTCCTCGTCAACAAAAGTATCGGCCCCTTTCTCATAAGACCTTTTTGCAATCCTATCAACACAATCATGCATGTGAAATCCTCCAACAACCAACCTTCTGTGCTCAGGCAACTGATTCAAAACAAAATCAAGATCAGCATAAACTTTTTTCGTTGTATGGGTTTCGAAAGAAACTCCTGCAACTAAAACTCTGTCTTCAGGTTTTATCTCCACATATGGCGGCACAGCCGCTCTATCCGGATTCGCCAAATCGCCATGTTCGCTAAAAAGCAGCCAGTTCACATCATAGCCTTTGCTTCTGTATCTTGCTTCAATAATTCTCATTAGATATTCGGTTGTATGCCCTGCTTTTGGGACGTCTTCAACGAACATAGAAAATTCTATATATTCTTTTATCGGGAATAGGAAAAGATACTGCGGTTTCATGCTTTATTTTTAAACAGAAAAGTATTAATAGGCATTGATTGCATGCGCCCCTTCCCAAAAGCAAAAGAAAACCACACTTACAACTCCTCGCTCAAGGAAATAATTTTCGGAATGGAAGATGGAATTGTTACAGCTCTTGGAACAGTTCTTGGGGTAGGCGCCGCCACTTCTGATTCGCGAATTGTGATTATCGCCGGAATTGTTGCGCTGTTCGCAGAAGCGCTCTCAATGTTCTTCGGCTCTTACTTGGGGGCAAAATCTGAAAAAGAAGTTATTGAAAAAACAATTTCAGAAGAGAAAATAGAGATGAAAGAAATGCGAAGCCAAGAGCTTGAAGAAATGCGGAGAGCTTACAAGAAAATGGGATTTGCGGAAAAAGAAATAAAAATTCTTTTAAACAGGCTGGATAAGAATGATAAATTGTTTTTGGAGCAGATGCTTATTCACGAGTTTGGAATTATACGGAAAAAAATCGAAAATCCTTTCCGCGTGGCAATGAAATTCTGGCTCGCTACAATGATTGGAATAATTACAATTGTTCCTTTCCTTTTCCTTCCTGTAAAATCCGCAATGTTCACTGCTGGAATTTTGGCAATGGCAACAATGTTCGCCGCGGGCGCGCTGAAAACAAAATACACAAAAAGGAGCTGGATAAAAAGTGGAATAGAAATGATGGTTGTGGGATTGGCAGCTGCTGTTGTTGGCTATGCACTTGGGACGATTTTGAATGTTGCGGTTGTGGCTTAAGCAGAATTCTTAAATAGGCAAAAATAATTTCGTGCATGCCCTTCATAGATATTTGGATCACAAACCCCTCGCAGGCAGTTGCGAAGAAAGTCGCTCTCCATCTTTTGAAAAAACGCTTGGGCGCGTGCGCGAATATTTTTCCTGTTCATTCTGCCTATTTATGGAAGGGGGAAATAGAGAAAACCCACGAATGGATTTTGATTTTCAAAACTATTTCCAAAAATTACAAAAAAGTTGAAAAAGAAATTAAAAGAATCCATCCATACAGCGTGCCGTGCATAATGAAAATTTCTGCTTCTGCGAATGGGGATTATGAGAAGTGGCTTAAGAGTGAGATTTCGGCCAGAAAATAATTTCTCTCTCAAGCTCCTTTTCTGAAAACATATTCATACCAATCCCAGCATGTTCATAAATAATTATTTTTCTCTCAATTTATAAATCATCCTTCCGAAATTCTTTTCATGCCATCACAAAACAAACAGCTCGCGGAAATCCTAAACCAGATTGCAGACATTCTTGAAACCCAGCGGGTTCAGTGGGAGCCTATTGCCTACAGAAAAGCAGCGCGCGCAATTGAGAGCCTGCCAACAGAGGTTTCTGAAATTTACAAAAACGGAGGCATGCAGGCATTGCAGGAAATTTCTGGAGTCGGCAAAGCAATTTCCAGCCACATTGAGGAATTTATCAGAACTGGAAAAATAAAAAAGCTTGAGGAGATAAGCAAAAAAATTCCAGAGGGCTTGCTGGATTTAATGAAGCTTGGAGGAGTCGGACCGCGCAAAGCTATTTTCCTTTACAAAAGGCTGAGAATAAAAACAATTGAACAGCTTGCTGCCGCGGCAAAAGCTGGCAAGCTCAGAAACCTTCCAGGTTTTGGAGAAAAGTCTGAGCAAAATATTCTCGCTTCAATAGAAATGTTTCATAAAAGCAAAGAGAGATATCTGCTCGGAGAAGCTCTGCCGATTGCAAATGAAATTCTTTCTGCCCTGAGAAAAAATCCTGCTGTTGCGCGCGCTGAACTTGCGGGCTCCAGCCGGCGCGGAAAAGAAACAGTAGGGGATTTGGATATTTTAGTAATAAGCAAAAATCCGGCGGTTGTAATGGAATTTTTTACAGCACTTCAAGATGTCGCAAGAATTTTGGGAAAAGGAGAAACCAAAAGCACCGTTGTTTTGAAAAATGGTTTGCAGGCAGATTTGAGAGTTCTGCCGGCAGAAAGCTATGGGGCCGCGTTGCAATACTTTACAGGAAATGTTGACCACAATGTCGCCCTGCGCGGGATTGCAATTGGAAAAGGCTACAAGCTTTCTGAATATGGTTTGTTCAACCGCAGAACAGAAAAATTTGTTGCCGGAAAAACTGAAGAAGAAATTTACGAAAAGCTTGGGCTCCGCTGGATTGAGCCCGAGATGCGTGAGAATAAAGGAGAGATTGAAGCCTCGCTTGCAGGAAAATTACCAAAGCTTGTCCAGCTCTCTGACATCCGCGGAGATTTTCATATCCACACAAACTGGTCTGATGGAAACCACTCAATTGAGGAAATGGCCATGGCTGCGAAAAATTTGGGCTATGAGTATATCGCAATCACAGACCACTCAAAATCAGAATTTCAGGCTCATGGCATGAGCGAAGAGAGGCTTGAAAAATATTTGCATGCTATCTGGGAAGCAAGGAAAAGAATTCACGGGATAAAAATTCTTGCCGGCAGCGAGGTTGACATAAAGCCAAACGGCTCGCTTGATTATCCTGAAAAAATTTTGAAAAAGTTGGATATTGTTGTTGCGTCAGTTCATTCCGGTTTCAAAAGCTCGGAGGAAAAAATGACTGCCAGGGTTTTGGTTGCGCTCGAATCTGGTTTTGTAAATATCCTCGGCCACCCGACCGGCAGGCTGATAACCAGAAGAAAACCTTTTGAAATTAATTTAGAAAAAATTTTCAAGCGCGCTGCTGATTTGGGAGTTGTTCTCGAGGTTGATGGGGAAATGAACAGGTTGGATTTGAGAGATGATAATATTCGTTTGGCAATAAAGCACGGCTGCAAGCTCGCGATTGACACAGATTCACATGACAAGAATACTTTAAGATTTATGGAGCTCGGGGTGAGAACCGCCCGCCGTGGCTGGGCGCGCGCAGAAGATGTTGTGAACACTTTTGAGTTCGGAAAATTAAAAAAAGTTTTTGGAAGCGTTAAGGTTTCTTAAATATTTCTTTCCAGATGAAGATTTTTAGATAGGATTTTTAATATCTCTTCTGATGGCTCTATAACTTTTGCGCTGGTTCTCTTCTGAATTTCCTTATAGAAATATGGAAAATGCGTGCATCCCAATATAATTGCTTTGATATTGTTTTTATCTATGATGTTTGCAAATTTATCCACACCGTGTTTCTCCACAATTTGTTTTGGTTTACCCCCGCGTTCAATATCATTTACAATGTCAAGATTCGCATATCCGATGACTGTTGCGTTTGGGTTGGAATTTACAATAGCCTTTTCTATATTTGATGTGCTTGTGCAGTTAGCTGCCATAACTCCTATTTTGTCAAATTTCTTCGCCACTTCCCTATACACATCATGCGGTGTTATGACAGGTATGCTCACACGTTTCCTAACTTCTGAAATATTTATTGCGCCCGCCATAGAATTGCAGTAAATCACTATCGCATCTGCGCCGCGCTTTTCCATTTTAATGCAGCTTTTGCAACGATTTCAGTAAGCTTTTTCGGATTTGATATTTGCATTTTGGTTTGCTCTGCCGGATCTTTCGATATATGTTTTCCGAAAACCTTAAAGCCATAACTCCTGAATTTCTCCACGCCAAATCTTGTATCTACAGGAGTTCCGGCTATTACAGCAACCCTTTTTGTTTTGTTATTTTTAGTTTTGTTTGTTTTTTTATCGTCTGATGCAATTTTACCAAAATCTGTTAATTCTATACCGGAACCATTTCCAAATTCTACCAACCCAATTTTTTTAAATTTCTTCATCGTGTGCCAGACAGATGTTTCAGAAAATTTGTATTTTTCAACTATCATTCTGACAAATTGCGAAGCTGTGAAATGTCCAGAATTTTCAGAAATCTCTTTGAAAATATATTTCTGCCTTTCTGTTAAAAAATTTTCAAGAATAATTGAAATGTGCTCTTTCACCCGGATATAGCTTTGGCTAGTTTGTTTGTTGTTCCTCATTATAACACCTTAGAAAAAATTTAGGTTAGCTCATGAGGATATTTCACATTAGCAAAACGAGAAGAGTTTCTGCAGTTTGTGAAGTATCTATGCGCATTTCAATTACCTAAGAAATATAGGTTTAACTGACATATAAAGCTCATACTCCAAAAATTTAGAGTATTAAAATTTCTTAAGAAAATTCAAACCTATACTTCTCCCCGTCAAAAATTCTTTTCTCTCCCCAATCTTCAGATTCTTTTTCGTTCACAAGCATTTTCCATTTTCCTGCAGTTCCATTGCAGTCATCCCCGTTTTTCTTATCAACAGCCGGCACGCTTGCGTCAATATCAATTCCGTTTCCGGCTTTCCAAGAAATCCTTTCAGAAGAAAAATCAACTGCTATATTTTTGAAATATTCTGAAAGCTTTGGCGGGCTGGCAATGTCTAATTTCCCCTCCAGATGTATCCAATTTTCAGAATGGTGCGTATGCAGCAAACCAGAGCCAACATGCTCTGCTTCTGTCGCGGGAAATGGCAGAACTTTTTTCTCGCCGCAAACTACAATTTCAGGATAAGCGTGCCAGTGGACTGACTGCAGAAGCGAGGCGTTTCCAGTTGAGCTGCTGTCAGAATTTTTCTGCCCGCCGAACAAAAAGAATCCACCGAGAACAAAAACTCCAACAATAATTCCGAAAATCGCATACTTCATGTAAGTGCCGCGCGATTTGTTTTTCTCGCGCTCGTCAGCTGCTTTTTTCTTTTCCTCTTCAAATCTTTTTCTGGCTTCCTCTCTTCTTTCATCTCTTGAAAGCTCGGCCGGCTGTGCAGGATTTTGATTTGGCTCGTCCATGGAAATCATGTGCAAGAAAGGTTTATAAAAGTTATGGCAACGCACGCCCTTCTAAATAGAACGGAACTTGCGTTGGCGTTTGCCCCGAAATGCAGTAGAACAGTCGAACCGTAGGGCCGTCATCGCTTATTATAGAATTCCAATCTGTGCGAGGAACTTCGTAAGGAAGTGGTCTCGAAACTGTCACGCCTCCATCTCTTCTTGCTCTTTCAATCAAACTTCTTTTCGATTCTTCAGATTCGTCGGATTTAGCAAGCCATTTCTCAACTTCTTCCGGGGTTTCTCGAACTTCTGCAACTCTTCCCCTTTTTTTTGACATGTAGCTTGCAATAGAGTCAAACGCCATTTCTTTCAATCTCGGAGAAGGTTTAGAAAATCCAATTATACCTCCAATATAGGAAGTCTGTAAATCGCCTTCTGATGGATACGCTTCTGCTGGATGTGTATGGAAAAACAAAGGATACTCTTTTCTTTCTTTTGCTTCTCTTATCAAATCTTCGACCTTGTCGCCAAACCACTCTATGCCGATATTATAGCTGCCGCCTAAATTAGTTTTATCCCCACCAGTAGGATTAGGTATGAGCATAACAGAAAATATTTCACTTCTGCAAACTTTATTTCTGAAAAGTTCTTTATATCCTATGAATCTTCGCAAAACCATATCGCTTCCATCTTCTGCAAAGAAAGCCACTGCAGCCCTCTCGTTTGAATTTCTCATTGTTTCATAAAGTTCAGACATGCAGTGGTCGTAGAAATCTCTTGTTATCAGAAATCTTCTTCCTGAAGATATTTTTAGAAAATCTTCTACTCGCTCTCTATAATATTTTTCTTGCGTGGCCAGTCCTTCAGCATTTCTCCCTCCTCCAATTCCTATCATTCGAGCAGATTTTAGCGCTTCAATAAGCGCTCTATCCGCAGCAGAAAGCTCCCCCTTCAGCAGTCTTGAAACGAAATCATCGTCCATAATTATTTTCTGAGATAAAGGTATAAAAAGGGATTACAAATTTACTTTAATCCCAGCGCTTTCTGTATAGCAGGCTTGTCAAAGCCGACAATAATTTTCCCGCCGATATCTATAACAGGCACGCCCATCTGGCCGGATTTTTCAATCATTTCCTCTGCTGCTTTCTGGTCCTCTTCCACATTAACATCAGTGTAAGGGACTTTGTTTTCCTTGAAAAATTTTTCAGCATGCTTGCAGAAAACGCACCATGTTGTGGAATACATTTTCACTGGGGGAAATTTTGTTGGCATAATAATTTTTGCTGGAAAGGGCTTATAAAGTTTTTGCATCTATACAACGCCGCTTTCCCTCGCAGCTTTAGCAACCGCCGCAGCAACAACAGCGGAAATTTTCCAGTCAGTTGTTGCTGGAATAATATTCTCTGCTGATGGATTTTTCACAAAATCTGCAATAGCCTGCGCAGCGGCAATATGCATTCGCATATTTATTTTTCTTGCGCGCGCGTCCAGCGCGCCGCGGAAAATTCCCGGGAATGCAACTGAATTGTTTATTTGGTTTGGAAAGTCGCTTCTGCCAGTTCCAACAATTTCCGCGCCCGCAGATTTTGCGTCAGAGAGAGAAATTTCCGGCTCAGGATTTGTGAGCGCGAAAACTATTGCGCGCTTGCCCATGGAAGAAATCATTTCCTTTGTAATTTCTCCCACAACTCCTGTTGCTGCAACTAAAACATCCGCGCCAGCAAGCGCATCAGAAAGGCTGCCGAAAATTTCTTTCTCATTTGTTCTGTCAGCAATAATTTCCTTGTATTTGTTCATGTTTTCTTTTCTCCCCTTGTAAATTATTCCAGCAGAATCCACAAGAACCAAATTTTTGAAACCATACTCAAGCAAAATTTCCATGATTCCAAATCCAGCCGCGCCAGCTCCTGCAATTACAACTTTTGCGTTTTCTTTTTTCTTTCCAACAACTCTTAAAGCATTTATCAAGCCTGCGAGCGCGACAACAGCAGTCCCCTGCCTGTCATCATGGAAAACCGGAATATCCAATTCTGCGTTCAATCTTTCAAAAACTTCAAAACATTTCGGAGTTTCTATATCCTCAATATTCACAGCCCCGAAAGTTGGAGAAATCTTTTTCACAAAATCTATAATTTCTTCTGCTGTCTGCGCGCGTATGCAAAGCGGAAATGCGTCCACGCCGCCGAGCTGCTTGAACAGAATTGCTTTCCCTTCCATTACAGGCAACGCGGCCTCGGGCCCAATTTTTCCCAATCCCAGAACGCGCGAGCCATCGCTGACTATCGCAGCTAAATTCCATTTTGAAGTGTAATCATAAACTTTGCTTTTGTCTTTTGCCACAGCAAGCGAAACTGCCGCAACTCCTGGAGTGTAAAGAAGTTTCAGGTTCTCCTGAGTTACTGGAATTTTGCTTTTGATTTCAATTTTTCCTTTAAGTTTTTCGTGGAGAGCGATGGATTCTGATGATGTTGACATAGAAGTTTAGAGCTTTAAGAAAGTTTAAAAAGATGATAGACTTGAAAATTTATTTTTTGTAAAAATATTTCGTCCAGATTTTCTTAAAAAAAGGCATTGTCAAAGTTGAAATCAAAAAAGCAACAGCTGGAACAATTGCATTCAGCCATGCGTTTTCAATTCCAAGATACTGGAAGTAAAATCCAATTGAAGCATAAGTAAAAATTACAATTAGAACCTTGCGCGCCAAGCTCGTTTCCCATGCTTTATCTATTTCAACGCGCGCGTTTCGCTCTTCGATTTTTTCAATTCTTTTTTCCAAGCTATCTTTCATAAAAATCACTTCGGCGGTTTCCCATGCTTCGTAATTTCCAAGCTGCAGCTATTGTGCTTTTTGCACCAAGCCTCGCACTTCTCCGCCCAGATTTTTTCTTTGTAAGCAAATCCGCAGATTTTGCAGGAAAATGATTTTTGCATAATATCTTTTATGATGCCACATTATTTATAAATTGCCACTTGAAAACATTTCCTATGAAAACTAAAACCTCCTCAAAGAAAATGGAATCCTGCGATTGCAACTGTTGTGGAAAAATGAGCAAGGCATGCAAACGCGGTTGTAGCTGTTGTTAAATCCACAATCTTTTTAACATAGTTTCTCTAGTTCTACTTATGCAAACCTACGACATAATAATCGTCGGAGCGGGCTGCGCGGGCTTGGCTGCTGGAATGTATGCTGGCAGAATGCAATTGAAAACTTTGATTTTCGGAGACCCGATTGTCGGCGGCACAATTACAACAACAGACATTGTTGAAAATTATCCGGGATTTATCCGCTTAACTGGATTAGAGCTTGCGGAAAAATTGCGCGAGCACGCTTTGGATTACAAGGATTTTGTTGAAATAAAAGAGGCACGGGTTGAAAAAATTTCAGGCCATGGCCAGTGCTTCCGCGTGGACGCGGGCGGGATTTCCTATATAGCGAAAACAATTATTTTCGCAACTGGAATGAAAGAGAGGCATTTGAATGTTCCTGGGGAGGCGCAATTTTTCACGCGCGGCATTTTTACTTGCGCGCTTTGTGACGGGCCGCTTTGGAAGGGAAAAAATATTGCAGTTGTGGGCGGCTCGGATTCTGCCGCAAAAGAAGCTTTGCTTTTAACGCAGTGGGCGAAAAAAGTTTTTATTATTTACAGAGGGGACAAAATACATCCAGAGCCTGTGAACATGGCGCGGGTTGAACAAAAAGTAAAAGAAGGAAAAATAGAAATTATTTACAATACAAATATTTTGGAATTCAAGGGAGAAAAATTTTTGAAGGCCGCTATGCTGGACAAAGCTTACAGCGGAAAAAAAGAATTTCCGATTGATGCAGTTTTTCTTTCTATTGGAGCAGTTCCAATCAGCGAAATGGCTTCTGCCCTAAAAGTAAAGCTGAATGAGAAAAAAGAAATTATAATAAACCGGCAAAGCGAGACAAATGTTCCGGGATTTTTCGCTGCAGGAGATGTTGTGGACACAAGATTCAAGCAGGCAATAACTGGAGTTGGCGAGGCTGTTGCCGCTGTTTATTCTGCTTACACTTACATTAACACAAATTCAATTGTGTGCCCGGTTGGAGATGTTGAGGATTTGAAAATTTCTAAGAGGGGAAAATAAATTGGAGCTGGGCCTGAGATTTTCTGATATACCCGCAGGCAATTTGCCTTTTAGGGTGAGCCCTAGACCTTTTCACGAAAAGGGCTCGGGAGTTGAACTCAGCTATCGCGCTCACTGCAAAATTATATCCTGATGCTCTTCAAAGGAAGGGTATCAGGATTAACCTAAAACTGAGGGGAAACTACGTTTCCCCGCGGTTTGGACTGCAGGCGCGTGCATGGCCGCTCTGCCAACCCAGCATAGGAAATATACGCAATATACATATTTAAAATCTCTCATTATTAGTTCTTCTATGCCCCTAAAACTCTTTAACACTCCGCCTTTTCTTTCTTTTTATCCGAGCTTGCAAAAAGAAAGAAGAGGCAGGTTGCCAAAAGAAAGAAAAAGTGTTATTCATGCCACTAAAATTATTTAATACATTGGGCCGAAAAAAACAAACATTCAAGCCACTCAAAGACAAAATCGTAGGCTTGTACACTTGCGGCCCGACTGTTTACAATTACGCGCACATCGGAAATCTGCGCACATATATTTTTGAGGATATTCTGAAAAGAGTTTTGATTCTCAATGGCTTCAAAGTAAAGCATGTGATGAACATAACAGATGTAGGCCACTTGACAAGCGATGCGGACACTGGAGAAGATAAAATTGAAATGGAGTCAAGAAAAGAAAAAAAATCCGCGTGGGAAATTGCAGAATTTTACACTAGCGCGTTCGCGGAGGACATTCAAAAATTAAATATAATTCCAGCTGAAATAATTTGCAAAGCGACTGGCAATATTCATGAGCAGATTGCCCTTGTGAAAATTCTGGATGAAAAAGGCTTCACTTATGAAATCGCGGGCGATGGAATTTATTTTGACACTTCAAAATTAAAGGATTATGGGAAGCTGACAGGAATGAAATTTTCCGAGCTCACAGAAAATTTGAAAGCTGGGGCGCGCGTTGAGCTTGTTGAAGGGAAAAAAAATCCAACTGATTTTGCTCTCTGGAAATTTTCTCCTATCGGGAAAAAAAGGCAGATGGAATGGGACAGCCCTTGGGGAAATGGATTTCCGGGATGGCATATTGAATGCTCTGCAATGAGCATGAAATATTTGGGGGAAAGTTTTGACATTCACTGCGGGGGAATTGACCATGTGAATATTCATCACACAAATGAAATTGCGCAGGCAGAGGCTGCAACTGGAAAAATTTTTGTAAAATACTGGCTGCACGGAGCTTTTCTGCAGTTGGCTGCAGGAGAAAAAATGGCAAAGTCTACAGGAAATTTTGTGCGAATGCAAACTCTTTTGGAGCGCGGAATAGCTCCGCTCGCTTACAGATATTTTGTTTTAACCTCGCACTACCGCTCGCCGCTGAATTTTTCAGAAGAGGCTGTGCGGGCAGCTGAAACTTCTTTGAACCGGCTTTATGATTTCGTGGGGCGTGTGCGGGCAGCTGATGGAAAAGAAAACAAAAATATTTCCACATTGATAAAAAATTTTAAAAAGGAATTTTTGGATTTTGTGAATGATGATTTGGACACGCCGCAGGCGCTTGCTGCTTTGAATAATTTTTCAACTGCTGTGAACAAACTGATAGATGAAAAAAGTTTTGGAAAGAAAAATTCTCAGGAAGTTTTGGAAGCCATTGAATGGGCTGATGAAGTTTTGGGCTTAAAGCTTTCGGAGAGGAGAGAAGAAAAAATTCCAGCTGAAATTAAAAAGCTTTTGTCCGAGAGAGAAGCAGCGCGCGCAAAAAAAGATTTCACTGCTGCTGATGAAATCAGGAAAAAGATTTCTGAAATGGGATGGATTGTTGAGGATTCTCCAAAAGGGTCGAGGGTGAAGAGGAAATGATAAAAATTATATTTTTCGATTTCGCCGGCGTTTTGTTCAGCATATCTGATTTTGAGCATTTATACTTACCAAAAGGAATCGGAGTTGATGCAAAAAAAATTATTGAAATAACAGACAGGTTCGATGAATCTGGAAGGGTTTCTGATAACAACTTTTTGTCCATTGTGTCAAAAGAACTTGGATTCAAACCAAAAAAGTTAAAAAAGAAGTGGCTATCTATTTACAAAAAGAATGGGAAGCTCGTAAGAAGCGTTTACAAAGTTGCATTTTCTCTGAAAAGACATGGATATAGAATAGGAATACTAAGCAACGCAAAGAAAATGCATGCAGACATAAATGTTAAAATGGGAGCCTACAAGGGGTTTAATCCTGTGATACTTTCATATAAAGTCCGTATGGTAAAGCCCGACAAAAAAATCTATGCGCTCGCATGCAGGCGCGCTCGCGTGCGCCCGAGCGAAGCGGTTCTCATTGATGACAGAATTGTAAATGTAAAGGGCGCGCGGGCTTTTGGAATGCGCGCGATTCTTTACAAAAATCCTGGCCAGCTGAAAAGAGAATTGAAAAAATTAAATATCAAATTCTAAAACCTTTTTAACATTAACTAATAATCTGGATTCATGCGCCCGCCAGATTGCATTTTAGTCCGAATGGGAGAGCTCGCTCTGAAAAGCGACCAAGTGCAGAGAAAGTGGTTCAATATTCTTTTGCAAAATGTGAACGCGGGCTTGAAAGAGGAAGGAATAGAATATAGGATTGAAGTAAATCCAAATAGGATTTTTGTTTTTACAAAAGATATTGAGAAGGCTATTGCTGTTCTAAGGAAAGTTTTCGGAATTGTTTCTGTCAGCCCAGTTTGGCAGTGCCACTCTGAGCTTGCTGAAATCCGCCTGCTTGCGACAGATATTGCAGAGCAGGTTCTGAAATTGGATGAAAAAAAATCTTTTGCAATTAGGGCAAGAAGAGCGGGGCACCACAAATTTTCTTCCAAATTAATTGCAGAGGAGGCTGGAGCTGCAGTGAAAAGAATTACAAATGCTCAAGTAAATTTGAGCAAACCTGAATTTGAAATTGAAATTGAGTGCCGCTCGCGCAACACTTATATTTTTACAGAAAAAATTTCTGCAGTTGGTGGGCTTCCGCTTGGGACTGGAGGAAAAGTTCTTGCTTTGCTTGAGAAAAAAGAGGACGCATTCGCTGCGCTGATGATAGCAAAGCGGGGTTGCGAGCTTGTTTTGCTTGCGAAAAGTTTTGAAGCAGTGGAAAAAATAAAGAATTTCTATATTGGCAGAGAGATTGAGCTTTTCGCTGCAAGGAATTTTTCAGAAATAGATGAAATTTTAGATGAGGAAAACATCGGCGCAGTAGTTTCTGGAGAACAAGTGAGCAAAAAGATTCTGAAAATCCTTGAAAAACGAAATGTTCTTTTTTTGCGGCCGCTGGAAGGCTTGCCAGAAAAGGAAGAATCTGAAATTTTCGAGAGTTTTTCACTCAAATCGGCGGGTAATTAAACCCAAATTCATCATAACCGCCCCATAGTAAAGCTTTATATACTTTACTTTCCTATAGAAATATAGAAAATCCTAGTGATTTTGTCTGAAGTGAGTGGCAAAAAAATTTATAAATACTCACTTTGGAATTAAAACATGCGGCGGAGCAAAAGGCCGCTGCAGTGAAAATCCAAAAGATTTTCACGCGTAGAAAAATTCCCAAAAGGAATTCTTTCTACCGCAAGAAATAAAAATTAAATGGGGTTGGTAAAAAATGGTAGCAACACAACAGCTTTTGGATTCATTGAGGCAAATAGGCCTAAACTTGTATGAGAGAAAACTCTGGGTAGCTTTGCTCAGCAGGGGAACTTCTTCTGCAGGAGAGCTTTCAAAGCTTGCGAAAGTCCCGCACTCCAGAACTTATGATGTTTTGGAATCTCTGGCGGACAAGGGATTTGTAATGATTCAAACCACAAAGCCGATAAAATATGTTGCGATTGCGCCGGCAGAGTCTCTTGAGCGCGCGAAAAAACATTTGCGCGAGCAGACCGATGTGAAAATTTCAAGAATAAACCAAGTTCAAAGTTCTAATATTGTTAAAGAGCTTGAAAAGATTTTCAAAACAGGTGTTGATTTGGTTGAGCCCGGAGAAATGACTGGCTCTTTGAAGGGAAGGCATGCTTTGCATACACAGCTTGATACAGTTTTCAAATCCGCAAAAAAGAAAATTCATATTGTAACAACAGGAGATGGGTTGAGAGAACTGCATACAAAGCACGGAGAGGTTTTGAGAAAAGCAGCTAACCGCGGAGTTAAAGTCAGAATTGCAGTTCATGCAGGAAAAGAACACGGAGACGCAGTTTCTTCCGCGAAATCTTATGCAGATGTGCGCAGGCTTGAAAAAAATCACGGCAGGTTTGCTGTTGTAGATGACTCGCAGGTTGTTGTCTCTCTGACGAACGATGCAGATGTTCATCCAACTCAGGACTTTGCTTTATGGACGCAAAGCGATCACGCAGCCGGAAACACTTTCGGGCCGCTGTTCGATGCTTTATGGTCAGGATTAAGTCCGGCTTAAATTTTATTTAAGTCAGCTATTTTTTTGCTGACTTTTAATTTTTATTTTTCTAATTTTCTGTAAGCTTTACTGATAGAAATTTTTCCAACTTTCTTATTAAATCTAAAGGAGGAGACCAGCCATTTTCAATTCTTGCAATCAAATTCTCCTGAATGGAAATTTTTCTCGCAAGCTCCTGCCGCGTGAGTTTTCTTTTTTCCCTTTCAGTTTTCACAACAGAAGAAAGATTTTCCATAAGTTCTGTTCCCAATCCTTCAGGCGGGCGCGGAAGTTTTTTTATTGCAGGAGGCGGCGCCGGCCTTGAAATAATATTGCCTGAGCCAGCGCAGTTTTTGCAAACATGCATTGATGCGCCTTCGATTTTCGATGTGTAAGCCGCATTTTTTGAGCCACAAATCTCGCAGTCCTGCATAATTTCTATTGCCATTCCCGAAATAAAAACCTGAAATCTCACAAGCTTTTAAGCTTTCAGTTCCAATAAAAATCAGATATTAGCAATCGAAGTCTACTTCTTAGTTTACTTCAGAAATAAAATATCAAAAAATAAAAAAATAGGTGAATATATGGCATATGGACAAGGTTTCGGCGGCCCGAGGGAAATGCACAAAGCTGTCTGCACTGATTGCAAGAAAGATTGTGAAGTCCCTTTCAAGCCAACAGAAGGCAAACCAGTCTTCTGCAGAGATTGCTTCCCAAAACACAAGAAGTTCTAAATTAGTTTTGGATTAAGTAAATAGATTGAAATTTTTTGTTTTTTTTATTTTTTGATTTTCTAAGTGCTTGAAGTAGAATTTAAATTAAGCGTGCAAAGCAGTTCTATGGCAGATTATTCTTGGGTTGCGTTGATAGCAATCTCCGCGATATGTTGGACTATTTCAATTTCTCTGCAGAGGCTTGTGCTGAAAGAGAAAACTTCTGTTATCGGCTACAATGCGCTCTATGGAATTATAGCCTCGCTGTTTTTTGTTCCGTTTATTTTCACAACAAAACTTCCTGCACAGCCAGAGGCATGGATTTTTTTCGTAATAACGATTGGAATATGGGTGATCGCCGGCCTTTTGCAGAGATTGCAGTTCAGACACAGCGACATCCCTTTGCAAGTCGGAGTAGCCACATCAGAAATGGCGTTTGCTTTTATTCTCGGAATTATTTTGCTGGCTGAAAGCATAACACCAATGAAAATTTTCGGGCTTCTTGTAGTTGCCGCGGGCATAATAATTTCAGGTTTTGGCGAAGCAAATAGAAAATTGCTAATGAAAGTTATATCTATAATTTTGGTTGCCTCGTTCTTTTCAGCTTTGGCAAATGTGGCTGACAAATATACAATTCAATTTTTCGACCCGTTTTTCTTCGGGTTCTTTTTATTTTTCTTTCCTGGAGTTATCCCGCTTATTTTCATAAAAAAAGAATCTCTGAAGAAAACCGAGGAGCTGATTCTAAAAAAGAAATGGCTTGTTGCCGGAGCCGCCCTTTCCTCAGCGATTGCATACCTGGCTGTTCTAATGGCTTACAAAATCCCCACAACAGAGATAAGCACAATTTATCCGGTATTTGAGGTTCTCATGCTTCTGGCAATTCCTGTAAGTACGATTATAACAGGAGAAAAGCAGAATTTATTTTGGAAAACTATTGGGGCGATAGTTGCAACAGCGGGCGCGATTTTGATTTTGGGGATTTGAAACCTTTTTAAAATTCCCTTTGTCAAATGTAAAGATTTTTGCTTCATCTACCAACCGAAAGCGCCGGTGCCACGACCTTGATTTCTCTTGTACGCCATTGATAGTTCTTCTGCTCGCTGTTCGGGTGATAATGAAGCAAGGTAATCGTCTGCTTGCTTCTGTCTTTCTAATCTTTCTAAATTTCTAAGTTTTGACATATCTTTCACCTCCTAAAAACATTTTTCCAAACTCTGTAAGCACCAAAGTTTTTCTCTCAAGATTTTTTCCGAAATCAACCAAGCCCATTCTTTTTAGCTTAGAAAGTATATGCCAGACAGAAGTTTCGGAGAACTTGTGCTTTCCCACCAAAAGCCTTACGAAAGCAGAAGCGCTCAATTTTTCAGAAGCTTCGCAAGCCTCCATAAAAACTAAGTTCTGCCTTTCGGTAAGAGTCTCTCTAACCAAAAGCGAAACATTCTCTTTCACCCATTTATAGCTTAGGCTTGTTGATTTTAGTTTCCTCATAAAAACACCCAAGAAAATTTTTGGCAATTAGTGAGGATACTTCAAGCTGCAGAAATTATAATAATCTGCCCAAATTGCGAAGTATCGGTTTGCATTTCAATTACCTATAGGTTATTACGCATAACTGGTATATAAAACCCATACTCTAAAATTTTAGAACAGCGCACGCGATAGGCCATTCAAACCAGCCTAAAATAAACCCTTCTGTTATTTTTTCCTTTATTTTCCATTTTTATTACTTCAATCCTCCCAATCTCTTTTGTATTATGCACCTGCGTGCCGCCGTCTGCCTGAATATCTATTCCAACGATTTCAACTATTCTCAGTTCTGGAATATTTGGCGGCAGCGCGCCAGCTAATTTTGAAATTTCCGGAATAGCGAGCGCTTTCTCTCTTGGAAGAAAATAAATTTTTATCTCTGCGCCGGCTGCGAGCTTTTCATTTGCTTTCTCCGCAAGCTGCAGAACTTTTTCCTTGTCAAAATTTTCCAGATCAAAATCAATCCTGCTTTCTTCAAACCCGAGCTGATTTCCTGTAATCAAGCAGCCGATTTCTTTGTTGAAAATCGCTGAGAGCGCGTGTGCTGCAGTGTGCATGCGCGAGAGTTTATAACGTCGGTTCCAGTCAATTGCTCCGCGAACTTTATCTCCGACAGCAAGGCCTTCCTTATCAACTTCGTGTGCAATTTCTCCGGAAACTTTTTTCACATTAACAATTTTGAAATTTCCTTTTTCTGAGGTCAACGAGCCTTCATCATTCGGTTGGCCACCTCCTATCGGATAAAAAGCTGTGCGGTCTAGAAAAATCAATTTGCCTCCCACCCGCTGGACAGTTGCATCAAATTCACGAATGTCCCCGTCTGTCAGATAAAGCATTTCTGTCATACGAACACCAAATTATTTAGAATTTATAACTCTTTTAAAATGGATACTCTATTTTTTTAGAGCAGTTAAAATTGGAAGCTTTTTTAAATTCTACAATTCAAGACAAGCCATGCCCTACGACCACAAACTCGTTGAAGAAAAAATTTCAAAGCTCTGGGCCCGAGAGCAGAAAAAAATTGAGCGAGCAATTCATTTTGAAAAAGGCAAGCCGCTTTTTTCTTTTCTGGAAGGCCCGCCGACTGCGAATGCCCCGCCAGCCCTGCACCATTTGGAAACGCGCGTTTTCAAGGATTTGGTTTGCAGATACAAATACATGAAAGGATTTACTGTTCCGAGAAAAGGCGGATGGGACTGCCACGGACTGCCGGTTGAAGTGCAGGTAGAAAAAAAACTTTCCCTTGGGACAAAAAAAGAAGTTCTCAATTATGGAATCGGAAAATTTAATGCAGAATGCCGCAGCGATGTTTTCACTTTCATAGAAGCGTGGAATAAATTTACGGAAAAATCTGGCTACTGGATTGACTTGAAAAATCCCTATGTTACTTTAGATAATGATTACATTGAAAGCGTTTGGTGGAGCCTGAAAGAATTGTGGAAGAAAAAACTTTTGTATGAGGGGCACAAAGTTGTTCCTTACTGCCCGCGCTGCGAAACAGCCTTGAGCTCGCACGAGGTTGCGCAGGGCTATGAAAATGTTGAAGTTCAAACAGTCACTGTAAGGCTGGCGACAAAAGAAAATCCAAATATTTTTTTCCTTGCATGGACAACAACTCCATGGACTCTGCCAAGCAATATTGCGCTTGCGGTGAATCCAAAATTAGATTATGTTTTTGTGCAAAAAGGAAATGAGCAATATATTTTGGCTGAAGGTCGCGTTGATCACTACTTTGGAAAAGAAGCGCAGATGGTGAAAAAAGTAAAAGGAAAAGAGCTTTTGGGAATTGAATACGAGCCGTTGTTTGATTATTTTGTTGGAAAACTTTCAAAGCCTGCGTGGAAAATAATTCTCGCTGATTATGTTTCAGATGCAGACGGAACCGGAATTGTGCACACTGCGCCCGCGTTCGGAGAAGTTGACTATGAAAACTGCAAAGAATTTGGAATGGCTTTTGTCCAGCCTGTTGCCCGCGATGGAACTTTCACTGAAGAGGTTTCGGATTTCACTGGAAAATTTGTGATTGATGCTGACCCGGAAATAATTGAGCTCTTGGCAGAGGAAGGAAAACTTTTCAAAACAGAAAAGCTCAAGCATGATTATCCTTTTTGCTGGCGCTGCAAAAAGCCTTTGCTATACTATGCGCTGAACTCATGGTTTATTGCGGTTTCAAAATTCAGAGAAAAGCTTGTGAAAGAAAATGAAAAAATAAACTGGTTTCCCGCTTACATAAAGGAGGGAAGATTTGGAAACTGGATTGCGGAAGCAAAAGACTGGGCTTTGAGCAGAAGCAAATTCTGGGGAACTCCTTTGCCGATTTGGAAATGCAGCTCGTGTAGAGAAATGGTTTGTGTGGGCTCAGTAGAAGAATTGAAAAATCTTTCCACGCAAAAAATTTTAGGAAAAATTGATTTGCACAAGCCAGCTATTGATGAAATAAAATTGAAATGCACAAACAAAAAATGCAAGGGAGAAATGAAGAGGGTTTCAGAAGTTATTGACACTTGGTATGATTCCGGCTCTGCGCCGTTCGCGCAGTTCCATTATCCGTTTGAGAACAAAGAAGTTTTTGAAAAGCATTTTCCCTATGATTTTATTGCAGAGGCAATTGATCAAACAAGAGGGTGGTTCTACACGCTTCATGTTTTGGGAGTTTTGCTTTTCGGAAAGCCTGCTTACAAAAATGTTGTGTGCGCTGGGCATTTAGTTGATGATAAGGGAGAAAAAATGAGCAAGAGCAAGGGAAACATTATCAAGCCGGATGAAATGTTTGATAAGTATGGAGTTGACGCAACACGCCTGATTATGTGCACAGCAGAGCCCGGAAATTTCAAACGCGTGGGGCCGCAGACAGCCGCCGACACAACTGTTCCGCTTGTAAATACTTTGTGGAACACTTTTGTATTCTCAGAAGAATTTTTTGAACAACCAAAAAGAGCTTCAAAACTTTCTATAGAGGACCAGTGGATTTTGTCGCGCGCGAACTCTTTGATTTCTGAAGTTGAAAAAAATTTGGAAATCCACGAATACCAAAATTGCTTTGCTGCGCTAAACAGCTTTATTGTGAATGACTTTTCGCGATGGTACATAAAGCTTGTTAGAGATAGAACAGATGAACCTGCTGTTAGCTTTGCAATTGGAAAAGTTTTTGAAATTGTTTCAAAACTGCTTGCGCCCTTTGCCCCGTATATTTCTGATTTCCTTTGGACAGAATTTTTGGGAAATAAAAATTCAGTTCATTTTGAAAGCTGGCCTATTGCTGACAAGAAAATGCTGAGCGAAAAATTAGAAAAGCAAATGGAAATTTGCCAGAAAATTGTTGAGGCAAGCAATGCAGCAAGGCAGGAAAAAGCAGTCAAGCTGAAATATGTTCTACCTGCAATTACAGTTTCCGGAACAAAAGAAGTTGCTGATGCAGCAAAAAATCTGGAAGAGGTTTTGAAAAAAGCAGCCAATGTAAAGCATGTGAAAACAGGCGCTTCTGAATCCACAATAACAGCAAAGCCGAACTGGGCTGTTGCCGGAAAGAAATTTGGAAGTGATATTAAAAAATTGAACGAAGAACTCCAGAAAATAGATGCAGCGAAATTGAAAGCTGAACTGCAGAAAAAGAAAAATGCAGTTGTTTCTGGGCTGAAAATTTTCGCTGAGGATATTATTTTCACAGAAAAATCTTCTGAAGAAACATCAGGAAAAGAATTTGCCGGGGGAAAAGTGTTTCTGGACACAAATGCTTCTGCTGAACTAAAAAAAGAATGGCTTGTGGCAGAGCTCATGCGCGCAGTTCAGGAAATGCGCAAAGAGCTGCGGCTGAAAAAGAAAGATAAAATTACTTTATATTTACCTGAGGAAAAGGCTTTCCGAGATTTTGCGAAACAAATTTCTGAAGGAACAGGAAGCAGGATTTCTTTCGGGGCAATTGCTGGAAGAGAAGGGAAGTTTGAGTTCGATGAAAAAGAGTTTGTGTTTGGTGTGAAGATTTAAAGTTACAAATTTTCTTACTAAGAATCTCCAATACGCCTCGCATAAACTTTAAGCGCGCGCAGGCAGGTTGCTGTTGTGAAAATCCCTCTTTCATCTGTCAATGGGGACCTGTACATTCTGGAGTCAGTTTCTGGGTCAACGACATCTCCTGCAGGAAGCCTCATGCTCGGATAGGATGCCCAGCTTCCAGATTGAAGTCCATCTTGAAATTGTGTGTCAACTAAATATCGTGCAAGACCATCTGCCTCATTTTTATAATCTAGACAACCCCCAATTCCAATCAGAGAAAAGGCTGCAGGCAAAGGCTGTTGAGGATTTCTGCAATTTTCTGCGAGCCACTTTCTTCCTTTTTTTAGCGTTTCCTTATTGCCATTTCCTTTAAGCGCAAGAATAGCTTGTGCAGTTGCATAAGAAGGGACAATCCACCAATACCCGACCCATTGGCCTTCTGATTTCTGAGATGATACTAAAAAATTTACCGCGGATTTATCCCTGCCGAGCGCCTGCAAAACAGTGGCAGTAACATCCGGATGAGAGGAGCACCAGCCGCTAAAAGAACCGCCATCTGGAACGCCATAAACAGCTGCGAGAGCTTCAGGATCATTATGAGTCGAGTATCCGCCGTCAGCAGTATTCTTATGGGCATGCAAAAATCGTCTGGCATTTCTTATATTTTTTTCATATCCTCTGAAATTTTTAAGAAGCATTAAAGCAAGAGCAGTTGTGTCAGCATCATGGAACGCTAAATCCCTGTTAAATCCCCAGCCGCCCCCTTCATCCTGCCTGCGCGCAATTTCCGCAGCTGTCTGGCTCAGAACATTTGGGTCAACTCTGGACTCAAGCAGAGACACAGCAGTATAAACAGTTGGATAATCATCTCCATCTCCATGAGAGCGCGTTGGGAAATCGCTCCACAGCCCTCTACTATCTTTTTGATGAAGAACAAAATTCAAAGCTTTCTCAGATGCTTTTTGGATATCTATCATAGATATAATTACCGTTTAAAAGTATTTAAACTTGCATAAATTCCATGCTCTCAACTTCAATGGTTTTACCTGCAACAGATTTGAAATTTCCGCCAACTTTTTCATAAACTCCGGCGCGCCTTTGCGCAGGGGAAATAGAAACCGCAAGAGGATAGTTTAAATCTATTTCTGCAAGCTGGTTTGATAAATTGCGCAAATGCACTAGGCCCATCATTTCCCTGTTTTCTGATGGGGCAAAACTTTGCGCAGATTCGGGGTCGGTAAATTCATAAACATAAAATGAAGGTGTGAGGCCATCCTTGTTAAGAACACTGCAGCCAACAAGCGCGCCCATGTACATGCCTTCATCCGGAAACGGAGAAGGATATGTTCTTAGGACTGGAATAATTTTTTCCACAGCTCCCTGGGCGATATAAACTCTCGGAAAATCTTTTTTCACTTGCATCGAGCTGGCTTGCTGGGCATCTGGAACCCCAAGGTCAGCAAGCATTTGATTCGTAACTTCCAACGCGAGCCTTGTTGCCTCTGCCTGCTTTCCTCCAAGTTTAGCATCGCGCCTTGCCTGCGTCCCTTCACGGTTGAACAGAGCTTCATTAATGGTTGAATAATAGAAAACATCTTCTATATGAGGAAGCCTTCTAACAGGCTGCTGCGATTCAAAATATTCTCCTTCAGGGCCTCTGAATGCCATGAAAGTCAATATACCACAAAAACATTTAAATACATCACTACAATCTAATCTATGAAAAAATATTTCCGCGAAACAGAAAATTCCAACTATTACATTTCTTTAGCAGGCGCGGCTGTTGCAGTTGTGATGGTTGCAGTTATTTTTGGTTCAGACTATGGCGGTGAGAGCCAAACAGCGTTCAACCAAAAAGTATTCGGCCCCTCCGGCGCTTTTGTGGCGCCATCCTTTTCTGGAGAAGTGGTTGCTGTAGTTATACCTGCCGGAAGCATAAAAACAAATCGAACAACTTGCTCTGAAGAAAAAGAGAAAGGATACTCCTTTGATGCGAGCACAGGAGCATTCAAAGAAGATTCTTATAGGATTCTGAAAAAATGCAGCGACGGGACTGAAACTGTGGTTCAAGATTGGACGCCGATTTCATAAAATAACATTTATTAACACTTGCATCAAACCTCTTCTATGCCCCACCTAAAATTTGAAACTCTCTCTAACAGAGCAGTAAGCTTTCTCCAGCAAATAGAAGGAAAAATTTGCATTTTCCATGATGATGACGCTGATGGAGTCTGCGGGGCAGCAGTTGTTCTTGCTTTTCTGGACCAGCAGGGAAAGAGTGCGGAAAATTTCTGTGGGGATATTGATGAAAAGAATTTCAAAAAATATTCAAAAGAAAATTTCGATATCGCAATTTTCATCGACTATCCGCTTGCAGACTACCCACAGTTTTTGGATTTTTTCAAAGGAAAGAAAATTTTGATTTTGGACCACCACATGCCAACTAATGAAATAAATTCCAAGGAAATAATTTATCTCAACCCACGATTCAAGAAAAAGGATTTGTATTATTGCTCAACTCACTTGGCTTGGGATGTCTGCAAAGCTGCAGGCCTGAATGGGCTCGAATGGCTGATGCGCTTGGGCTCTGTCGGCGACCACGAGATTGAAGGAACAACAGAGGAGAATGAAGCGATTGATGTTGTGCATGCAATTCAAGCAATAAAGAAAGAGGATGGAATGCAAAAGCTCGCTTCTGATTTATCAGAATTTTCCAAGCTTTCTGATTTTGTTTACAATCCAAATTACCAAAAAATGAAAAACATTTTGAAAAAAGAAATTGACAGGCAGATTAATTTGTTTGATTTAGAAACTCCTGCAAAAGGGATTCATTTTTTTGAAATCAAGAGCAGCTACAGCATTACTTCAATTCTCGCTAATACGCTTTTTGATTTGTATCCGAGCCGAACAATAATTCTCTACACAAAAAAGAATGGTGGGTGGAACGTGAGCGCACGCTCGCGCAAGTTTGATTTGAATGCGGCTTTCAAGATTGCGAGCAAAAATATTGGAAGCGGTGGCGGGCATCCGGTTGCTGCTGGAGCGAGAGTTTCTGATTTTAAGATTTTTAGGAAGCGGTTGCTAGATGTTTTGAAGTGAGAATATGAAAACTATTGTTTGGCTATTGCGCCATGGAGACACTACAGGGACAGGAATTCTGAAAGGAATGCTACCATTTCCGTTAAGCGAGTTAGGCAAAAAACAGATAGAATCTGCCGGAAGAATTTTGTCAAAGAGGAAAATTTCTAGAATATATACAAGCCCGCTAGCAAGAACAATTGAAACTGCAAATATAGTAAAAGAATTTCTGCCAGAAGCAAAAATAATAGAATCTAAAAACCTTATAGAGTGGGATATTCCAGAATGGGAAGGAAAGAAGATGAAAGATTTGGAGAGAGATTTTCCAAAAGAATATGATAATCTTATGCATCATGTGACAAAGTTCAAGCTCGGCGAGCGCATAGAGAAAGTTAGAGATAGGATGCTTAAAATTTTCTGGAAAGCTGTTAGTGAGAACTCCGGCAAAGAGTGTCTTTTGATTTCCCACGGATCTCCTATAAAAACTCTGATACTTTCCATGAAAAAACTTCCGCTGGATACTCATGGAATAATGCCGCATCAAGGCGAGCTTGTTAGAATAACTTTAAACGACAAAAGTGTGGAGAGCATAAAATGTTTTAATAGCAAGCTAGCTACCTCATCTTTGCAATAATAAAAAAATGCTTTTCCTCAAATGGCTCAAGATTTTTCCAGTCAATAATTTCGAATTTCTCTTTCTCTAACTTTTTTAGCTCGCCTTCTAAAATTTCAGAAGGCTTTCCGGCGACATCTATGCTCTGGGTTTTAATTGAAAGCATTAAAAATCCCTCGGGCTTGAGAAAAGCTTTGCAGTTTCTAATAGCCACTTCAGTCTGCTGCGGGTCTGCAATGTCGCAGAAAACAACATCAACTTTTTCAAAAATTCCATATTTTTCCGGCATGCGCGCGTCCGCAAGCATGGGAACAATGTTTTTGAATTTTTCCGCAACAGGCAAAAGCTCGCGGAAGCATCTGTCGGAAAATTCTATTCCGTAAATTATCCCATTCGCGCCAACAATATCAGAAACAAAGCTTGCTGTAAATCCATGCGCGATTCCCAAATACAAAACTGTGTCGCCTTTTTTTATCGGCATTGCTCTAATTCCTTTCATTATTGAAGCCCCGAGCTTTGAGCGGTTCGGGTCCCACAATCTGTAGCCGGAAATTATCTGCTCGCCAAATGGGCGGAAATCTTTGTTTTGCGCAAGCGTGCAAAGTTTTCCATCAAGCAAAAATACTCCGGGGAATTTTTCTTTTAGGTTCATGTTAGAAATTAGGAAGAAAGGTTTATTAATCAAACGCTGCTGAGAGATGGGTTTAAATAATTCACCTTCAGATAGCTTTTATGCAAAGGCGTATCACTGAAGGCGAGGAACGCATACTGAAAGATTACCTCAACCGAAATGCAGTCCAGCTTTATGCACAGCGAAATCCTAGTGAAAAATATTCTGAAAGAGCTTTGTGCCACCCCACTCAAATGACACACTTCGGCGGCAGGGGAGCGAAAGTAATAGTTATTCCTGTGAATGACCTAACGTGCTATGAATTTGTTGATATATACCCAGGCAATGCCAATACATTTCCCGATGGCGCATTTCATGAAAATGTTGTATCGCTTCACAATGCCCGCGTGGACGGGCTTGGCTTGCCAGAAGCTCCGCAATCGTGGGAGCCCATGCTTGTTTATGTTGATTTGTCTACATTCTTTGACGATAAAGGGCGGTACAAATCCGACCCCGGAGATGATCCGACACTTCTGAGGCCAGATGGAATTGGCACAAGACCAAATATTGTTGTAGCATCAAGAAACAAACCACCGCCCCCACCAGACAGGCAGCTTCTGCCTCCAATTCCCGCGAGATAAATTCATACGCTCAGCAAAACCGCAGCAGCGATTGCAAAAACAATTATAATAATCTGTATTATTTTCTAATTAGCACAATTTATTTTCTTACCTGCGCACGATTTTCTTGCTGTGGCTGAGCCGGTTTACTTTCAGCAGCTCCTTTCCTAACTTCTTCCAATTTCTTTTTGTAATCAGCCAAGAGTTCAACCGAGTGGTCTTCCTTAGAATAAAAATCCCCTCTTGCTGCAAGAGTTAATTTGCTCGCAAGCAGGCGCGCGATTTTTCCCTGCTGCTCTTTTGGCGCGCCAGAAATATCCGGATGCGTATAAAGAATTCCGAATTTTGGCGGGCGGATTTTTTCTCCGCCAAATTGAGGCTGCCTTCCACGGTTCCGATTGCTTTCGCGCTCTGCGCGCAAAAATCTAAATAAAGCTTTTTCAGCTCCAAGCAATTGAATTGTTGAAGAAGGCATTTTCGCTAATTTTTCCAAAGAGCCTGCTAATGCCAGCAGTCTTGCAGCAAGCAAATGCCCGAGCAAAGAATTCAAATTTGGCATTTCTTTCGGAACAACTTCCTTCAAATAATTTTCCAAATTCCTTTTCAGCTCGTAATTTTCTTTCAGCGTTTTCGAGTAGCTGCGGACAGTTTGCAAATCCACTTCAGACAAAGCCATGCCCATGCTTGATTTGAAATTTTGGAAATTTTCCCTCAAGCCCTTTTCAGAAACTTCTGTTGCGAATTTCTCATGATCAACAATTTTCAATTCTGGATAGTGCAAGCCATACCACTCGCGCAATCTTTCGCTCATCATATTCAAAATTTTGTCTAAATCATTCAGCGCGGAAATTGTTTGAACAATTAATTTGTCGCGCTTTTCTGTTTGAGAAATTTTCGTGCGCGTGCGCGCCAAAGCAACTTCCCCAATTAACTTGTTCAGCTCCCCTTGGTCTTTGCAGAATTTTAATTCTACTGCCAGCGTGCGGAAATTTTTCTGCAGAAATTCAGAAGCTGGATTCGGCTGCTTTGTTTCCAGATTTGGAAATTTTTTCTTCAGCTCAGCCAGCTCAGAAACTTCTTTTCCGCTTTCAAAAGCCTTTAATTTTTCCGCGATTTTCTCAGGATTTTTTGGGAAGAGAATTTTCTCTTTCAGCTTTCCAGTTTCATCTGTAACAAAAATCCCAATCGGGCAGGCGGATGCATAATTTGTCATAAGTTCAGTTCTATTAAGAAAGATTTAAATACCCTCTCCACCTATCAAACCCATGGGACGAATACGAACGCACTTCCAGAAAAATATTTCTGAGATTTTGGTAGAGAAGAATCCGGACAAGTTCAGCAAGGACTTTGAGCAGAATAAAAAAGCTTTGGGAGAGATGAAAATGTTTGATGAGAAGTTCACAAGAAACAAAGTGGCTGGGTATATTGTGCGGGTTGTGAGGAAGAAGAAATTTTAGGATTTAGATTTTTTTCTTGAGGCTCGGCGCAACAGTAAACTGATTGCGCCTCGCTAACTGATGTGTGAAAATAAAACTTCAACCGCAAAACTTTTTAGCTGGGCAATTGTTTTTTTCTAACACATATTTTAGGGTATGCTCTTCATTTTTCCTAAAAATAATTTCATCTCCTCGCAAACTGCTCCAGAACTTTCGCATGGACTTTCTCCACGTCTGCTTTCTGCCCCGAGGCATGAGCCCAGCTGGAATAAAATTCTGAAATAATTCCCGCCGCGCGCTTGGGCTCAACAAACCCATCTTTCAATGGGCGTGTGATTCCAAACCCGCGCAAGTCCGGCTCAAAAAATTGCCACACAAAACAGCCGTCCAACTCAGCAGAGCCAATTGCTTTCAGCTGCTCGGAAATTCCAACAATCTGGGAATCCTCATCATACTGAATTGATGGATGCTCTTTCAAATGGAATTCCGCGTCTCTCCCGAGCTCAGAAGCCCCGCGGAAACTTGCTGTGCCGAATTCTGTTAGCACTGCAGGTTTCCTGCTCGCTTTCAATTCGCGCTTCAAAACTTCTGACAGAATCCCGCGGTTCCAGCTGCTCAAATAAAAATTTCCCGCGGCGAAATCAAACCTGCTCCATTTAATTTTTTCCCAGAAACCTTTTGAGTAAGTTATTTCCCCTTTGAATTTTGATTTCACTGCGCGGGCAAATTTTGTTAGAGCGGAATTTAATTTTCTGTTCAGTCGGTTTTCATAATCGCGGCCAGCTCTAAAAACTTTTGGGAATTTTTCCAGCTCTTTCTGCGGGCTGCCGGCGAATTTCAAATAAGCTTCCAAGGTCGGGTGGCGCTCCTCGTAGGTTTTTCCATCTATGAAGCCTCTCAGCTCTAAACTAATTTTGTTTCCAACAGAAAAAACAATTTTTGAATCTAGGAATTTTTTCCTTAATTCTTCCGCAGCAACAGCAAACTCTTTCAGAAATTTTTCAAACTCTTTTGTGGTTGCGTTTATTTTTCTGGGAGCAAGCCAGATATTTAATCCAAGAGAAGCTGCGGTTTCTGCTGCAATTTTTGCTTTTTCCAAATCGCTTCCAATTATTCGCACAGAATTCGCATTCATGTTTTTAGCTAGCTGGAAATTCTGCTTGAGAGCCTCGGCTGTAGGCATATTCTCAGGAACAGTGTAGTTGAAACCAAGAAAGCGCATGAAAGCTATTGCAGTCGCTGATTAAAAAGGTTTTGTTTCAGGAGCCTCACTTTCCAAAAATAGATGAAAACAATTTTGAAAGATAGTCAGAAATTGCTATCAGAAAGCCCCCACCCGGAGATGAAGAAACTATGACTGTTTGGGAAATAGCATTATTATTTTCATTGGATTCTGCAATATTGTTTCTGGAGTCTACTATAAACCAAACCTTGTAATCACCGGGTCCTGTTGGGAGATTGGCAGCATTATAACTTCCACTAAGGGGTGCGCCGGGATAGATAAAGTTAGTGTGCGAGGTTTCTCCAATACCTCCAACAAGAAATCCGTTTGGCGCGTATATGCTGAGATTATAGTAGAAAGTTGTTGTCGTTGGCGATGATCCGGCATTTTGAATTCGATACTCAATAGAGATGCCGCCGCCCTGGCTTGTGATAGATGTAAAAACAGGAACAAGGTCTATTGAAGAGGACGGAGAAGTTGTAGTTGTGGCTTGAACTGTTGTAGTCGTTGTACCTCCTTGCGCAGCTGTTGTGGTCGTTGTTCCGCCAGCCTGTGTTGTAACTGTTGCTGAGCCCACTATTGAAAATATTACACCACCGGGCTGTATATTGTTATTCTCATCGCTTTCAACAACTTGGTTCAAATGGTCTGCTGTTATGCGTGGAGTATAATTTCCTGTGACATCTATTGTTTTGCTGCAATTCCCAGAAAATGATTCGCCTGCCAAAAGCGAAGCAACTGCGCTTGAACAGCTGTCAGCTATATAGCCATCATCCCTTACAAAATCAATTTTAACTTCAAATGATATTGAGTTATTCAGCCCTCTGTTCCTGACTTTCCACAAAACATATGGTGTTTTTGAATCTGTTGTGCCCACTTCACCGAAAGTCGGAACAAGGTCAATGCCCTCAGAGGACGATGTGTCAATATCATTTGAAACTTTATTATCATCTTCGCTTGTTTCTTCTATTTTTTCAAACGGATCAGCAGCAATTGTTATTTTATATTTGTTTCCATATTTGTAGCCAAACACTGTCGGAAAATCGCATGTTTCTATGTGAGATTTTCCAGCACTTAAATTTTGGTAGATGCCGCACGGATACATATCAACAGAAGTTTGGCTTGAAATATTCGCTCGGGCCCGCGCATTTGCTGCATCTTTTGTTCCGGTGTTTTTGAGTGTGTAAGAAATAGACAAATGCGTTGTGTTAAACTTTATATTTTCTATAGATGGAACCAGATTTGGGCCGTCGCGCTGAACCCCAAAAATATTTGCAATGCCACTACTGCCCCCGCTGCCGCCTCCATAACCTCCGCTTTCGTATGTTGTTGTGGTTGTTCCGGTATCTTTTGTTTTTGTTAAATTTTCAAATTCAGAACTTTTTGTAAGCACGACTTCTACCCTGCCTTCTGGAGTTACTTTGCAAACAGTGTTTCCATCATCATTAACCCAAACTGTAAGCGATTTGTTTGTTTCAGCATCAGAAATAGAAACCTTCCAGTATCTCGCCCGCCCTATTACATCTGGGCATTTGTTTAGAACCTCTTCATACAATACTGGAGCGGTGATGTTATTGACAAGCTCTATTCTGAGAGAAGCTGATGGAAACTGCTTGTGAAACTCTGAAAAGTCCGGATTTGTCTCTATTTTTTCTTCTATAGTTTGTGATATGCAGCCTGCAATCAGCAAAACTGCAAGCAGAAAAATTATTTGCTTTTTCATAATTAACTTTGATATGTTTTATTTATAAAACAAATGGTGCGGGCGGCAAGATTTTCTGATATTACCCGCAGGCAATTTGCCTTTTGGGATAAGGCGTAGACCTTTTCGCGAAAAGGGCTGCGCTTTGAACTTGCGAACGGACTAACCGACAGGATTTCTTAATTTTCATCTGCGAAATTTTTCGCATCAAAACTCAAAAGAGTTTCTTGAGTCCTGCGCCTTTAGTCAAAATTTTAGACCAGGCTTGGCAACGCCCGCACAAAAAGAAATAGAAATCTCAAATTTAAAAAAGAAAATAGCGGGCGAAAATTCGCCCAATTAAAATTCCTAAATGTCCTCTGGTCTCAAAGTTGCGCGGCCGTTTGCTTTACATCTTCCTTGCGCGTCCTTTATCATTTCCGCAACTCTCCTGTCAAGCGCGTCAAAGAAATCTCCAGAAACGCGCGAACCTTTTGCTGCTGCTCTTGCTTTGCTTCTAACTACTAATGCACCCATTTATTTCACACTCCAATTTTATTTTTTACAGGAAATTATTTTGGCTAAATTCCTGCATAGAAGCCTTCTATTTGGGGATTTATAAATGTTTGTTTAAATGCAAATTTCAGCTGCCGCGGCGCCTTCTGCCCATTTGCAGCTTTCTATTTTTACGGACAATGCTCCCTTCCCCAACTTGAAGGCCCAACGGACAGTAACTTTCTGAAGGAGAAACATGCCCTGTTCTTTGCATCTCTTCGCGCCAATCCGGATTCGCGCGTTCATATTGCTTTATCCTATGAGCAATTGTTCCAGCAATTTTGTGGCGTGTCGCCCTGTCAACAGGAGTTTCGAAGTAAGTCCCCGCCCCCAATTTTAGATTGTTGTATCCATAATCTGCTTTGAAATCATAAGGATGGAGTTTTATCAACTTATCTGCCGCATCTACGATTCTTCCCTCTCTTGTTGCCATGCGCTTCGTTGGCTAGGAAACTATTTAAGCTTTTTTTAAATCGCTTATACAATTATTATTTCATGAGAGTCGCTGTTTTAATTTTAATTATTGTTCTTGCCTCTGCATGCGTCGAGAATCTGAAAAATATTTCATCAGTTCCGATAAATAATCTGACTGCTGTTCCAGAAAATTACTCTGCAGTTTTTTCAGCAGAAAATTACTCCATTGGAGAAATTGAGCTGAATATTTCTCATCCTATGATTGTCCAGAAAATGAGGTGGGGCCACATGCCTTTGAAAATCTTTCTTAATAAAACTTATATGCGAGAGCTGGATTTGCAGGATTTGAAAAAATCAATGGATGAATGGGAGCTAAACACTTCAGGAAAAATTTCTTTCAATCTGACTGAAAATAAATCAGAAGCGGACATTTTGGTTGGTTGGAAAAATGATGAAATAGAAGATTTGAAAATTGTTGGCGGCTCTCTAATTTTGGGTGAAGCGGGCCCGCCACCAACGGTTTGGACCGGACTTTTCAATACTCCCGCGGAAGGCTCTGCGGCAGAAATGGAATTGCTTACTGTTTACAGAAGATGGTCTCCCGCAACTTATCTGCGTCCTATGCACGAACTTGGCCACGTGCTTGGCTTGGATCACCCAAAATTAAACGACATAAGTATAATGCACAATTTTTCTTACTATGGGCAGAGGTTTACTGATGATATTAAAAAAACTATTTCAGAATTATACAAAACACCTTTTGCTCCCGAGATGGTTTTTGATTCCGCAAACATAAGCCAGAGAGGGGAATGGGTTTTGTTTGAAATTTCTGTTAAAAATCGCGGGATTACAAAGTCTAAAAACTACACTGCGGAATTCTTTTCTGATGGAAAAAAATATTTTGAATATGGGATGGGACAGCTCGATGTTGGATATTCTCAAGTTTTGACAGGAAAGTTTCCTATCGAATCAGAAGCTAACAACATAGAAATTAGATTGGCCATGAACGAGACTGATATAATTCCAGAAAACAATAAAATTATTTTTATAAAAAATTAAATACGATCCCAACATCCTTGAGGCAGCCCAAATAGGCCGCTTTTGGAGGTGGGAACTTACAAAAATGTGGTGCCCCCGACGGGAAGGTGGAGAAAAATATTTTTGTGATATCTTTCTTTTCCGCGGTTCTTTTCTTTCCTTGCAATCGAAATCAAAGATTTCGGTGCGCAGAAAAATTGAAAATTTTTCTTGTGAATGAAAAGGCCGTTTGGACCCATGTCAATGGCTTGCTTTTTTCATCGCGCTTTCGCGCTAAAATCTTTCGATGAAATCGAAAGGCCATTATCCTATCGGCTAAATTTGACCGGACTAGACGACGGGAGCGTACTGATTATTTATACAAAATGCTTTTAAATAAGTTCGTGCACAAATAATTTTATGTTCTGGGACAAAAAAAACAAGTGCGCGAATTGTGGCTCTGATGCAAATAAAAAATGGGAGTTCTGCCCGAATTGCGGCGAGGAGTTGAATGAAAAAGCACGGCCGCAGAAAATGGCAAATCCATTTGCGGCTTTCGGTGGTATTGGCGGCTTCGGGGGATTTGACCAGATTTTCAAACAAATGGAAAAGCAAATGCGCGAGCTTGACAGAGAGCTTGCACAATCTTCTGCTGAACTGCAAAGGCAGCCGCGGGGCTTTAAAATTGTAAATCCGCGTGGAGGAGGAATTTCTATTTCAATTTCTCAAGTTGGCGGCAGGCCGCCGCAGATAAATGTGCAAACAAGCGGGGGTTTCAAGCAAATGGAGCCTGAGATAAAAAAAGAATTGGGGGCAGCAGTTGAAGCGCCTGTTTCTGCGCGCGCGGGCCAGCCAGCTCTTGCGTTTGAAAATAAATTATCCAAAATAAATGAAACAGCCGAGCCTGAAACAGAAATCAAAAAAATCGATGGAAAGATTTCTTATACAATGCGGCTGCCAGATGTGAAAAAAGTTGATGATATTCAGATTAAAAGGCTTCCAAACTCAATTGAAATCCGTGCGGTTTCCGGAAACAAAATGTATTTCAAATTATTCGAAGCGCCGCAGAATTTGGGAATTGTTGAGAAAAGTTTTAAGGATGGGACGCTGAATATTGTGCTGGGATAATGGTGGGCCCACCAGGAGTCGAACCTGGCTCTCGACCGTGTGAGGGTCACATCCTACCGATAGACTATGAGCCCGCAGAAATTCTTTGGAAAGAAGAAATTAAAAGCTTATTTCAGCACAATCCCGCTCTCCTCGCTCCACCAAAATAAATCCAGCTCATACAAGCTCATCCCAGCTCTCTGCGAAAATTCTTTCATCTTCTTTTCAATTTCCAAATAAATTTTCGGCGTTAAAGATTTTGGAACTTCAGGAATAATTTTTTCCTCAACCAGATGCTTCAAAATGTGCCTGTCAAGAATTGCCAAATGCTCGCCCTCAAAGCCTATATTGCGCAAATAGTGGCCGGCCTCTTTCATGCCAATTCCCTTTATGTTTTCAACAATCCACTCGCGCGCCTGCACGCTTGTTTTAAAAGATTTCAATGTCTTGGAAAGATTTTGCAAATATTTTTCTCTTGCTTCCACAATCCATTTTGCTTTATTGCTGTTGAAGCGCACGCCGTCCAAATTATTTTCAATCTGCTTTGCGTTTCCAGAGAAAAGCATTCCGGTTTTCCCCAGATTTTTAATTGCTTTATCGCAAACAACTGCCCGCGACTGCGGGGTGCATAAGCAGAAAGCAAGCTCAGCAAAAAGTTTCTTGTCATTTCCTTCAAGAAAAATTTGTTTGAACTCGTTAAGGCGGTTTTGAATCTCTGATTTCTTCTGCCCGAAGCGCGCGCAGATTTGCGGAATTGGCATAGGAATACTCTATTCTCAAGCTTTTTAATTCTTATAACAGAAACTTTTATTGTGCTGGGTTAGCCAAGTGGTACGGCGCTAGCCTGCTAAGTTAGTGGGCCGCAAGGCCCTCGAGGGTTCGAACCCAAGCCTTTTTATCAAAAAAGGCTAGGGCTTATCCAAAAAGGAAAATAGCCTAAGGATATATTAGAAAATCCCTCACCCAGCGCCAATTGAAAATTTATAAGTAAAACCACACGCAGACGAGTGGACAGTCTTGCTCTGAAAATCTTTATAAACCTTCCTAACAAACAAAAGTTGGAAAGGTTTTGTTTCAACAGTCTGGCTCGAGCTTGATTGTATACGTGTTCTCAGAAATCAGAGGGAAATATTTTAAGCTTAAAAAGACTCAGCAATTATTAGATTTACAAAGTGATTCAATGCCGGCAGTAAGACGACCAAAACGAGGAAGCCAGGGATTTTATCCGCGCAAGCGGGCTAGCCGAATTTATCCGCGCATTCACAGCTGGCCGAATTCCGCAGAAGCAAAACCTTTGGGATTTGCAGGCTACAAGGCAGGCATGACGCATGCAATGATAATTGACACAGACGCAAATTCGAAAACAAAGGGCCAGCTGATTAGGCGCTCGGTAACAATTATTGACTGCCCCTCGATTTCTGTTTTCGGCTTTCGCGCTGTTTTTGGCCCAAATTCTTTTTCTGATATACATGCTGAAAAAATTTCAAAAAATCTTTCCCGAAAACTTTCTCTGAAAAAAATCAAGCCTTTGGACGAGCAAATGAAAAGGCTTGACGGAAAAAAATTCTCGCGCGTGCATTTACTCGCGCACACAAATTCTGGCTTCAAAAAAACTCCAGAAGTTTTTGAGCTTGCTCTCGGCGGGCCAGTTGAAAAGCAATTGGAAGCTGCGAAGAACTTTTTGGGAAAGGAAATAAAACTTTCTGAAATTTTCAAGCCCGGGGATTTTATTGATGCGATTGCAGTTAACAAAGGAAAAGGCTGGGAAGGTCCGGTGAAAAGATTTGGCGTGCGAATTCTTGGAAGAAAATTCCAGCAAATGCACAGGCAGACAGGAGCTTTGGGAACAACTGAGCCCGGAAAAATCCGTTCAACTGTTCCTGCCGGAGGCCAATTAGGATTCCAAACCCGCACAGAATTCAACAAGAAAGTTTTGAAAATCACCGGCGTAAAAGAAGTTACGCCAGCAGGAGGATTTTTGCACTACGGAAATATTTCCGGCGAGGCTCTGGTTTTGGACGGCTCGGTTCCGGGGCCTGCAAAAAGATTGATTCGCTTGCGCGCTGCAATGCGGCCGCCAAAAGGAAAGTTTGCCGCTGATGTCCGCTCGATTTCGCTGACAAGCAAAAGAGGCGCATGATTATGGCAAAATTATTTTCACTTGATGGCTCGCAGAAAGGAGAAATAAAACTTCCAAAAGTTTTTTCAACTCCTGTGCGGCCGGATTTAATCCATCGTGCTGTTCTTGCAATTCAATCTCACAAGCGCCAGCCTTATGGCTCTGACACAATGGCAGGAAAAAGAACTTCTGCAATGTACATGGGAGTCAAGGACACGCACGGCTCTATGAAAAACAAAGAAGTCGCGCGCGGTCCAAGAATAAGAGATGGCCCGCCCGGATTAAATTGGACTTTGAGATTTGCCCCGCATGTCCGCAAGGGGCGCGCTCCGCATCCGCCGAAAGTTGAAAAAGTTTATTCTCTAAAAATAAATGAAAAGGAAATGCGAGCTGCGCTTGCTGCCGCGATTGCCGCGAGCGCACAAATAGAAATTGTGAAATCGCGCGGGCATAGAGTTGATGGCTTGGAAATGCCCATTATTGTTGAAAACTTGGAGAGCCTGAAAAAAACTTCAGAGTTGGAGAAATTATTTTCAGCCTTGAAATTGGAAAAAGAAATTGCGCGCTCCTCGGAAAAGCATGTGCGCGCAGGCAGGGGAAAAATGCGCGGCCGCGTTTACAGGAAAAAGAAAGGCCCGCTTTTGGTTGTTTCGGATTCAGTTTCGCTTGCGCGCGCAGCAGGAAATTTTTCCGGCATTGATGTTTCCAGCGTGAAAAATTTAAATCCAGAGTTGCTCGCTCCCGGCACTCATGCTGGCAGGCTTACAATCTGGAGCGCAGCAGCGATAAAGGAATTGGAAAAATTTTGAGTGATAATTATGGGAATTGAAAAATATTTTGAAAAAATGATTGGAACGGGATTGCTGGCAGGACTTTTCGCTGTTGGTCAAGGTGAAAATCTTTTGCCTATGATAGAGTACGGAGGTTGAGGGAGAAAATAAAAAGTGATTATTATGCCTGAAGAAAAAATTGAAAATAAAAAAGAAGAAAAAAAGGCTGAGCCTAAAAAAGAAGATCGGCAGAATCCAAAAGATTCTGCGAGCTCGCAGAAATCTTCGATTTCTGCCGAAAAGAAAAAAGTGGCACAAAAAAGAAAAGAAGGAAACCCCGCAGCCGCTCCAGCGAAAGCTCAGGCAAAAAAATCCGAATTCAAATCAAATTTCAAATTTTCCGCTGAAAAAGATCCATGGAAAATTTTGCAGCACCCAGTGCTGACTGAAAAAAATATCCGCGCAGTTGAAACAGAAAATAAATTAGCTTTTATTGTGCGAAGGGAAGCGAGCAAGCCGCAGATAAAATGGGCTGTTGAATCCGCGCTCGCGGTCCGCATTGAGAAAATCAACACGTTGATTGACAGGAAGGGAAGAAAAAAAGCAATTATAAAACTCGCGCCAGAATTCAAGGCAGTTGACATCGCGACAAGATTTGGGATGCTGTGATTGAAATGGGAAAAAGAATTATTTCACGGGCGCGAGGAAAAGGTGGGCCGCCATACAGAAGCCCGGGCCACAGATACGCAGGACAAATTTCCTACCCGCAGAAGCCGCTTGAGGGAATTGTGATTGATATAATTCATGACGCCGGCAGGGATTCGCCTTTGGCTAAAGTAAGATTTGGCAGCGGAGCTAACAAGCTTGTGGTTGCGGCCGAGGGAATTCGCGTTGGGCAGAAAATAAATTTTATCGCAGGCGCGCCAGCAACAGGAAATGTTTTGCCCCTATCAGCAATACCGAAAGGCTCTTATATTTTTGGAATTGAAAACACTCCGATGGGCGGGCCGAAACTTTGCCTGACAGCAGGCACGCATGCAATGATAGTGGGCCACGAAACCGCGAAAACAATTGTGCAAATGCCCTCAAAAGAATTTAAAAATTTTAATCCGCTTTGCCTGGCGACCGTGGGCATACCAGCAGGCGGGGGCCGCGGGGACAAGCCTTACATCCGCGCAGGGCAGGTTCACTACGCAAAGCACGCGCGCAACAAATTGTGGCCTCGCTCCTCTGCGACAAAAATGAATCCAGTTGACCATCCATTTGGAGGAAAGACAAAGCCCGGCTGGCCGAAAACCATGAGCAGGTGGGCTCCGCCTGGGCAGAAGGTTGGCAGCATTGCCGCGAGCAGAGGAGGGAAGAAAAAGAAGTGATTTATTATGACAAGAGCTGAAGATGAAACTTTATGGAGACAATGCCTGACAGATATGGGAAAATATCTCCAGACAAATGCAGGACGGCAGACTGATGGACCTTTGGGAGAAGATTTTTTTAATCAATATTCCAGAGAAGTTGTCAGAGCTGCTTTGGAATATGGATTTGGAAAACTGACCGCCGATTTCATTAGAGTTTCAAAAGACTAAAACAAGAAGCTAACTGGTGTGAAAAAATATTTTTTACACAATAATTAGCGAGCTCGCTTGGGTAAACCCTAAGCTCGCGCATTGATGTGTAAAAATAAAAATTTACATATTGACAGCGAAGCGTGTGAGTTTACGAACACGCTGAGCATCATAATCAAAAATTAAAAAAATGATTCACATGGCAAAAATATTCACATTCAAAGGAAAAACAATTGAGGAGCTGCAGAAGCTTTCCCTAGAGGAGTTTGCAAAATTAATCACAGCGCGGGCGCGCCGCTCGCTTTTGCGCGGGCTGACTGCTCAAGAGAAAAAACTTTTGGAGCGCGTGCGGAAAAAAAACAAAGCAATCAAAACCCATGTACGCGAAATGGTGATTTTGCCTGAGATGGTTGGAAAAAGAATTTTGGTTCACAACGGAAAAGAATGGATTGCTGTTGACATAAAAGCAGAAATGCTCGGCCACAGGCTCGGAGAATTTTCAGCCACAACAAGAGGCGTGCGGCACTCGGCTCCCGGAGTCGGCGCGACAAAGGGAAGCAAGTTCATGCCGCTGAAATAGGATTTGTGATTGTATGCCAAATGAAAATTACACATTCCCAACAACAAAAGAAGATGTGTCTGCCCGCACAACAATGCGCGCATCCACAAAAGCTGCTGAGAAAATTTGCCGCGCGCTCAACAGAAAAGATTTTTCCAAGGCGAAAAAATTTTGCGCAGGCTTGATTGAGCAAACAGTTTCGCTTGATGGAAAATTCCACACAAAGGCTGCTGAAATGATTTTGGAGTTGCTTGAGTCTGCTGAAAAAAATGCAGTTCACAGAAACCTTGCAACTGAGGGCAGAACGCTTTTCATTTCAGCTCATCAGGGCCCGAAATATTTGCGTGCCCGCAGAAAAAGAATGTTCGGCTCGCGAATGAAAGTAACTCATGTTCAAGCGGTTTTGAGAATCGCGAAGTCTGTTGAGAAAAAAACTGAGAAGAAGGTTGGAGTAAAGGAAGAGAAGAAATGAAGATTACAAAATGCTCGCGCGCAGAGTAAACTCGTGCGCGCTCGCAAATTATTGTGTAAAAATTATACACAATGACGCGCGAGTTTTGGCTTACCAAAACGAGCGCAATCAATTCAATCAAAAAAATCATGGCGATTAAAAAATGAAAGAACGCATATTCATTGCAGAAAATATCAGGCGCGCGCAGTTGGAGGAATTTTTGGAAAAAGAATTCACGCGCGCAGGCTACAGCCACGCGGAAATTCAAAGAACCCCGCTGGCAATGAGAATTACAATTTTTGCGCAAAAGCCCGGAATGATTATTGGCAGAGGTGGAAAGACAATTGACACAATGACTGAAACTATAAAGCAGAAATTTGGCTTTGAAAATCCGCAGCTGGATGTGCAGGAGGTTGAGAATCCGGATTTGGACCCGAATATTGTTTCAAAGCAGATTGCGGCAGCTCTCGAGCGCGGGCTCAACACAAAGCGCGTGATAAGTTTTACAATGCAGCGCGTGATTGAAGCGGGTGCGGTTGGAATTGCAATAAGGCTTGCGGGAAAAATAGGCGGCGAGATGGGAAGGATTGAAAAATATTCAATGGGCTATTTGCGCTTTGCAGGAGACCCGGCTGAAACAGATGTTGCAACTGCTTATGCGAACACAACAGTCAAGCTCGGAAAAATCGGCGTGCAGGTCAGGATTTTAGTTAATCCTCCAAAAGAGCTTGAGGCAATGAAAAGAATTTTGGCGCAAACTTCAAAATGATTTTTATGGCAATAATAAAAACAAAAGAAATCCATGGAATGAGCGCAGAGGATTTGACAAAGAGATTGGCTGAATTTCGTTTGGAAATTGCAAAAGACCGCGGGCAGATTGCAGTTGGCGGCTCGCCTGCGAACGCCGGAAAAATGCGCGCAACAAAAAAAACAATCGCAAGGATTTTGACTGAGCTGACACAAAAGAAAATTTTACAATCAAAAAAAGTTCCAACGAAAGCTAAAACAAAAACGGAGGCTAAAAAATAATGCCCGAAGTTTGCCCAACATGCGGCCTGCCTTTGGACTTGTGCGTCTGCGGAGCAATGGCGCGCGAGGCTGTGAAAATAAAGGTTTATTCAGTCAAGCGCTCGTTCGGAAAGTGGGTTACAATTATTGAAGGGATTTCCAAGGACGCGAACCCGAAGCAGATTGCGAGTAAATTGAAAAGCAAGCTCGCGGCCGGCGGAACTTTCAAGGATGAAAAAATAGAAATTCAGGGCAACCACAAGGACAAAGTAAAAAAACTTTTGATTGCCGAGGGTTTTGATGAAAACCAGATTGAAGTTGATTAGATGCCAATCAATGCCCACAACCTCGCGCAGCACGAGCTTGTTGGGCTTGAAGCAGAAGTTTGCGATGCGGAAAATAAATCGCAGATTGGATTGAAAGGAAGAATTGCAAGCGAAACAAAAAATTTGCTTGTGATTGAAACAAAAAATGGAGAGAAAAAGATTTCAAAGGAGAACGCGAAATTCATATTCAAAATGCCCGATGGAAAGCGCGTCCGAGTGGATGGAAAAATTTTGGCGCGCAATCCCGATGACAGAATTAAAATAAAATTGAAACGGTGGAAATGAATGACATTCAGCAAAAAACAAAAAGCAAAACGCGAGCACAGGAACATTGGTCTGTCAGCGAAAGCTCCAGCGAGCAAATGCGCAGATGTGAAATGCCCATGGCATGGAGCTGTTCCATTGAGAGGCAGGACTTTTGTCGGAACAGTGAACAGCGCCGGCGGAGTGAAGTCTGCAGTTGTCCGATGGGATCACATGCACTACATCACAAAGTATGAGCGCTTCGAGCGCAGAAACAGTTCGGTGTCAGCTTATAATCCCGCATGCGTTGCAGCAAAAAAAGGTGACAAAGTAAGAATTGCAGAATGCCGCCCGCTCAGCAAAACAAAAAGTTTTGTTGTAGTGGAAGTTTTGCCAAAATTAAAATAAAGTGATAAAAAATGAAAGCAGTTTCCTCAACAATAACACGCGGGCTTGAGACAGAAAGTTTTTTGAAATGCGCAGACAACTCGGGCGCAGATGAGCTGCAGATAATCCAAGTGATAAATTACAAAGGAGTCAAAAAAAGGCGCGCACGCTGCGGGATTGCAGATGTGGTTGTCGCGACTGTGAAAAAAGGCGACCAGAAAATAAAGCACGAAGTTGTGCGCGCAGTAATTGTCCGCCAGCGAAGAGAGTTCATGCGGCGCAATGGAATGCGCGTGAGCTTTGAGGATAATGCTGCTGTTATTGTAAATGAAAAGGGCGAGCCCAAGGGAACGCGAATAAAGGGCCCGATTGCAAAAGAAGCTGTTGAAAGATTTTCAATGATAGGGAAAATCGCAAGCACAGTGGTTTGATTTTATGCAACCTAAATCCTCCAAAGCAGGAAAGCAAAGAAAATTCCGGCAGAATGCGCCGCTGCACATCAGGCATAAATTTATGTCCGCGCACTTGAGCAAGGAATTGCGAAAGCAATTGAAGCGCAGGAGTTTGCCTCTGAGGAAAGGAGATGAGGTAAAAATTATGCGTGGGAAATTCGCTGGAACTTCTGGAAAAGTTTCAGATGTCGATTTGAAAAGGCTAAAAATATTTTTGGAAAATATAAAAGCAAAGCAGACTTCAGGAAAAGAACGCCCTCTCCCGCTTGAGCCATCCAATTTGCTGATTACAAATCCTGTCATGGAAGACAAGAGGAGATTGAAGGCGAAAGTAAAAGTTGAGGTGAAAGCGAAAGTATGATTATGGGTTCGCAACTAATATGTCAATTTTCATTGATACACAATGACAGCGAGCGCGCACGAGTTTACTCTGCGCGCGAGCCTTAGAAAAAATAAAAAGTGATAATAATGACACGACTAAAAAGAATGGAAATAAAATGGGCGCCGAGGAAAAAGGATTTTAGATTTATATCTGCGCCGCGCGGGGCGCACAAGCTTAGCGAGAGTTATCCTTTGCTTTCTTTGATAAGAGATAGTTTGAAGCTTGCTGACACAGGAAGAGAGGCAAAAAAGATTATAAAGAGCAGAGAGGTTTTGGTGGACGGAAAAGTTTGCTCGGACCACCGCAGGGGAATTGGATTGTTTGATTTAGTTTCGCTTCCGAAAACCAATTCCAATTACAGATTTATCGGCGGAAAGCTTTCGGAAACAAAAGAAAGCGGAAAAAAAATCTGCAAAATAATCGGCAAGCGCTCGGTTGCTGGAGGAAAAATTCAGGCAAGTCTGCATGATGGAAGAAATATTTTACTGGAAAAAAACGGATATGCTGTTGGAGATTCGCTTGTGATAGAAGTTCCGAGCCAGAAAGTTTCCGAGCATTTGAAATTTGAAACAGGTTCGCTGGTTTTAGTTACGCGCGGGGCAAGCTTGGGAAAGACCGCGCATGTGCAGAAAATTGAGCGCGGAATTAACCGCAAGCTTTGGCTTGAGCAAGGAAAAGAAAAATTTGAAGCTCCGTTTGACGGGATTATAGTCGTCGGCAGGGAAAAGCCTGCGCTGGATTTGGGTGAGCTAAATGGCTGATCTAAAACTTGCGCAGGATAATCCAATGCGCGAAATCAGGATTGACAAAGTTGTTTTGAATATTGGCTGCGGGGAAGCAGGGGAAAAATTGGACCGCGCTAAAAAACTTTTTGAGAGCCTGACAAAGAAAAAAATTGTGACAACGCACACGCACGGCCGCACAACTTTTGGAATGGCAAAGGGCAGGCCGATTGGAGTGAAAATAACTTTGCGCGGGAAAGACGCGGTGGAATTTTTAAAAAGAGCTCTAGATGCAGTTGATTTCAAGCTTTCGCCGAAAGTTTTTGATTCGCAGGGAAATTTTTCCTTTGGCGTGCATGAGCATATACATTTGCCTGGAGTCAAGTATGATCCTGACATTGGGATTTTTGGAATGGATGTTTGCGTGCGGCTTGAGAGAAGGGGTTATAGAGTGGGCAGGAAAAGAATTTCCTCAAGAGTTGGGAAAGCCCATAGAATTAATACAAGCGAAGCGGCAGCATGGGCTGAGAAAAATTTGGGAATTAAGATTATAGAGGAGAAATGAAAATTATGAAATCAATAAAAAAAGAAAGAAAATTCGGGAAAGGATTTTACAAATGCAGAAAGTGCGGGCGCACAGGCGGAATTATCAGAAAGTATGGGCTGATGTATTGCCGCCAATGCTTCAGGGAAGTTGCGAAAGATTTAGGATTTAAAAAATATTCATAGTGATGGAATGATAAGAATGACAGTAAAAAAAGATGCAAAAGAAATAGCAAGGCTAACACAGAAATATTTTGGAAATGACTATAAGCCATTTAGATTTACAAAGAAAATTATTGAGGAAAAAATGTCTCAAAAGAAGAATAAATTTTTTGTTGCAACTGAAAACAAAAAAATCATCGGAGTTTTGAGAACAGAAATAGAGGATATAGATTTAGCCAATTTACGCTGGCTTGCTGTGGACGAAAAATTCCAGAAGCGCGATGTTGGAAAAGACCTCACTGCACACGCCTTAGAATTTTTGCGAAGGCAAAAATTCAGAAAATTAATTGCCAGAGTAAAAGCAAGCAACAAAGCTGCGTTGTCCTTGTTTAAAAGTTTTGGCTTCAAACAGGAAGGATATTTCAAAAATCATTTCAGGAAAGGAACAGATATTGTTCAACTATCAAAATTTTTATTGTGATAAAAAATGAGACACGATTTGCTTTCAGATGTGATGTCGGCTTTGAAGAATGGAGACCAAGCCGGAAAAAAGGAAACAATAGCGCCAGCCTCAAGCCTAGTGAAAGATGTGCTGATGGTTTTGCAGAAGCACGGCTACATTTCAGAATTTGAGCACATTGATGACGGCCGCGGCGGAAGATTTTCAATAAAACTTTTGGGAAAAATAAATGACTCTGGCGCAGTCCGACCGAGATTTTCCTGCACGCTCAAAGAGTATGAAAAGTTTGAAAGAAGATTTTTGCCTGCGTTCGCTTTTGGTTTTATTGTTGTCAGCACAAGCAAGGGAGTTATGACGCACACAGAAGCAAAAGAGAAAAAGCTTGGAGGAAAATTGCTGGCTTATGTTTATTGAAAGAGCTCGCGCGCAGGGGAAATCCATGCGCGCTCGCTGTCATTGTGTGTTGAAAACAATAATTTTTCATAACACATATTGACAGGCAAGCTCTTCATGTTATCGAAAATCAAAAAGTGATTCAAATGGAAAAAAATATTTCAATCCCAGATGGCGTGAATGTGAAAGTAGAGGGCTTCAAGATTTCAGTCTCAGGTAAGAATGGAAACTTGGAAAAAGATTTCACAAGCCCGCTCTTCCGCGGAGTTTTGAAAGTTGAAAGCGATGGGAAAATTTTCAAAGTTTCTACTACCGAGACAAAGAGAAAAATAAAGTCCGAGGTCGGCGCAGTCGCCTCTGTTGTGCGCGGAATGATAGAGGGATGCCAGAAAAACTTTTCCGCAAAGCTGAAAGTAATTTTCATGCACTTTCCGATTACTGTAAAAGTTTCAGGACAGCAGCTGCAGATAACAAATTTTTTGGGCGAGAAAAAGCCAAGGGCCGCCGAAATTTTGGCGGGATGCAAAGTTGAGGTCAAGGGAGATGAAGTTTTTGTTTCAGGAAATTCCAAAGAGTTTGTCGGGCAGACCTGCGCAAACATTGAGCGCGCGAGTTGGATAAAAGCCCGCGACCGCAGGGTTTATCAGGATGGGATTTTCATTACTGAAAAAAGCTGGTGAGAAATTAAAAATTATTATGTGATAAAAAATGGTTAACTTATTGAAAGCGCGAAAAGCAAAAAAAGCGAAGAAGCCGCATTTTTACAGGCAGGAATGGTTTCGCATGGGAAACCAGAGAAAGAAATGGAGAACTTGGAGAAAGCCGCGCGGGAACCAATCAAAAATGAGAATGCACAAAGCCTCGCGGGGCGCGCGGGTTCAGGCTGGCTATGGCTCGCCTGCGGCAGTCAGGGGAATGCACTCTTCGGGTTTAAGAGAATTGCTTGTTCACAACGTTCAGCAGCTCGCAGCCGTTGGAAAAGATTTTGCAGTGAGAATTGCGCACGGAGTTGGCGGAAAAAAGCGAGCTGAAATTATGAAAGCCGCGGGAGAAATGAAATTAAAAGTTTTGAACCCGTTCACAGCGAAAGTTAAGGAAAAGAAAGTTGAAACTAAAAAAGAAAGCTCGCGCGAGGATAAACCTGTCGCGCCTGATAAAACTGATGTGAAAAAATAAAAATTTACACAATGACGCGCGAGTTTTGGCTTACCAAAACGAACACAATCAAAACCAAAAGTGAAAAATTATGTTCATGGAAAGGGGGCACTGCCCAACTTGCAACACAGAGGCGCGCGCTCTCAAGGGAGAGCAAAAGCTTTTCCAGTGCGGCGCGTGCAAAACAGTTTTCAGCGAATTCGGATTTGTGCAAGTGGGCGGGGAAGTTGAAGTGAATTTGGCTTAAGTGATAAAATATGGCACAATCAAAATCCAAAAGATTTTGATGTGCATAAAAATTAACTTAATATGAAAAAAGAAAAAAATGGTGAATTTTTATCGCACAACAAACAAGAAACGCAAGCAAGCAGAAAAAGTTAGCCGCGAAAATTTTGAAATGCGGCGAGAGCAGGGTTTGGATTTCGCCAGAGTTAGGCACAAAGCTCGAGGCCGCAATCACAAGGCAGGACATACGCAATTTAATCAGGAAAGGAAAAATAAAAAAACTTCCTGCGAAAGAAAATCCTCCGCACGTTGAACACAGGAGGCAGAATATTGGAAGCAGGAAGGGGGCAAAAGGGGCAAGAGTTGGAAAAAAAGACATGTGGTTCCGAGTTGTGCGCCCGCAGAGAAAACTTTTGAAAGAGCTGCGTCCGAAGCTTGTTGAAGGAGCATACAGAAAACTTTACGGGCTTGTGAAAGGAAATGTTTTCAGGAGCCGCGCGCACTTGACAACTTATGTTAATGAGAAAAAACTTTTGACTGATGAGAAGAAAAAATAGTTGAGTGAGATGCCAAAAATAACAAACAGATACAAATTGCAGTTCGGGCGGAGATATTCAAAGAAGACAGACTACAAGGCGAGATTGAAATCTGTGCGCAGCGGAAAAATCCGCGCTGTTGTGCGCAAAGGCTTAGAAAATTTTAAAGTTCAGTTTGTAAAGTTTGAGCCTGCTGGAGACAAAACTTTGGCAGAGGCTGACTCCGCGGCATTGAAAAAGTTTGGCTGGGCTGCTAGCTCGGGAAATTTGCCTGCTGCTTACTTGACTGGTTTGCTTGCTGGCTCACGCGCAAAGGCCGCGAAAGTTGAAACAGCAATTTTGGATATTGGTCTACAGCCCTCAACAAAAGGCTCGCGCTTGTACGCGGCTGCAAAAGGTATTTTAGATTCAGGAATTAAAATGAAAGTTTCAGAAAATGTTTTTCCTGCTGCTGAAAGAATTTCGGGTGCGCATATTGCGAAATGGGCTGGTGAGGTAAAGAATAAAAACTTTTTCAGCGCATACAAAGTTCAGGCAAAGGATTTACCAAAGCATTTTGAGGAAGTGAGGCAGAAAATTTTAGGAGCTAAATAATTATGTCAAATATTGTAAGGCAGGAAACAAAACAGGAACTTGCAGAAGAGAAAAATATTGAGGATGCTGAGGATATTTTGCCAGAAGTGGTCGCTGAGTCAAAAGAGGAAATTATAGAAACTCCAAAAGGCCACTCAGTTGAGGGTTGGAAACCGAAAACAGAATTGGGAAGAAAAGTTGTTGACGGGAAAATACAAACCATAGATAAAATTTTTGAATCTGGGGCGCGCATAAGGGAGCCGCAGATTGTAGATGCTTTGCTTTCTGGATTGGAGAATGAAATTGTTTTAATAGGAGGTTCAACAGGAAAAGGAGGAGGAATAAAAAGAACTCCCTCGCGCAGGACTACAAGAATGCACAAATCCGGAAGAAGATTTAATATTTCTGTAATGACGATTGTTGGGAACGGGAATGGATATGTTGGCGTGGGGCTTGCTTCAGGCCCGCCGGGAAAGAACAAGGAAGTCATAGAAAAATCCCTGAACAAGGCAAAACTGAATTTAATTCCTGTGCGCCGCGGGTGCGGCTCTTGGGAGTGCAAGTGCAGAACCTCGCATTCAATCCCATTTAAAATCACAGGCAAGTCCGGCTCGGTGAACATAGAATTTTTGCCTGCGCCAAAAGGAGTTGGCTTAGTAGTGATGAATGAAATGAAAAAATTCATGCGGCTCGCGGGAGTGAAAGACATTTGGTGCAAATCCAGAGGAAATACTGGTGCAAGAATAAATCTTATGAAAGCGGTTTTCACTGCATTTAAAAAATTAGACGCAATGCGCACAGAAGAGGCTGATGAAAAAAATCTTGGCGTGCGCTTAGGAAAAATTGATTAGTATGCTTGCAGTTATTCGATTGCGTGGCACTGTAAAGGCACGGAATAAAGAGGAAGACACGCTGAAGCTTTTGCGCCTGCACCACAAAATGCACTGCGTGCTTTTGAATGAGACAAAAGATTTGCTTGGAATGATTCAGAAAGCAAAAGATTATATCACTTGGGGGAAAATTTCAGATGAAGTTTTGGAAAAATTAATTGGGAAGAGGGGAAGAAAGCCCGGAAATTTGAGATTAAGCGCTGATGAGGCAAAGAAAATAATTTCAGAAATTAAATCAAACAGAAAAATTTCCGAGCTGGGGATAAAGCCAGTATTCAGATTAAGCCCGCCGAGCGGAGGATTTAGAAAAGGAATAAAGCACCCGTTTCCGAAAGGAGAGCTTGGAAACAGGAAAGAGAAAATAAATGAGCTGCTGGAGAGGATGATTTAATAATTTATGATATTGAGAAGAGCTCGTATGCAGAGTAAACTCGTGTATGCTCGCTATCAATATGTGTTGAGAAAAATATTCAACACATAATGACGGGGATCGGAAGAAAGCGTAGCTTTCTTCGAGATCAGAAAAATCTTTCAGATTTTTCTGGATGCTCTTCACTTATTCAAAAATTAAAAGTTGATAAAAATGACAGCACGATTCAGAAAAAAAGTCAGGAGAATGCGCGGCAGCCACACGCATGGCTGGGGCGAGAAGAAAAAGCATAGAGGCGCGGGCTCGCGCGGAGGAAAAGGAAATGCAGGATTATACTTCCAGAAAAAATCTTTGTTCATGAACGACCGCGAGAAATATGAGGCAAAGAAAGGTTTTATCCCGCCGACAAGAAAATTGATTGCGTCAATAAATTTGCGCGAGATTGAATTGCTGGCGCGCAAGAGTGGAAAAAAAGAAATTGATATTTCTGAATTCGGATTCCAAAAAGTTCTCGGCGCAGGAAAAATTCTATCTAGCCTTACAATAAAAGCAAAAGCCTTCTCTGCTGGAGCAAAGGAAAAGATTGAGGCAGCTGGAGGGAAGGCTGTGGTAGAAGAGGCGGAGAAGTAATGTTTGAAAATTTTAAGCTCTCAACAATCGGCTCTTATTTGCCCAGTGTGCAAAAGCCTACTGGAAAATTAACTTTGAGAGAAAAATTAAAATGGACTGGAATAATTTTAGTTTTATTTTTCGCGCTTGGGCAGATTTCTGTTTGGGGAATTGATTCAAGCGCAGTGGCGCGGTTTGAATTTCTGGAAATAGTTTTCGGCTCTAGATTTGGCTCTCTTATAACTTTGGGAATCGGGCCGATAGTCACAGCCTCTATAATTTTGCAGCTTTTGGTTGGAAGCAAAATTCTAAACTGGGACACAAAAAGCAAAGAGGGAAAAGAAAAATTCACAGCAACGCAAAAAATCCTCGCGATTTTTTTCTGCGTTTTTGAGGCAATTGCTTATGTAATGGCAGGGGCTGTCCCGCCGAGCGCGCCCGAGCTTGCAGGCATTGTAATCTTGCAGCTGGCTATCGGAGGAATTTTGATAATGTTTATGGATGAGGTTACAAGCAAGTGGGGCATTGGCTCTGGAGTTTCTTTATTCATCGCAGCAGGAGTTGCGAAAAGTATTTTTGTAAGAATTTTTGCGCCGCCGATTGCGGGGCAGGGAGGTGGAATTATTGCTTCTGTTATTGGGGCTTTGAGTTTGGGACAGCCCGCGCAGGCTCTTATAGCTTTTTTTCCCCTGCTCGCGACAATAACGGTTTTTGTAATCGTAACTTACGCGCAGGCAATGAAAGTGGAAATCCCAATGGCTTTCACAATGCCATACGGAAAATTCGGTTCGCGCCGCTGGCCAATTAAATTTATTTACACAAGCAACATTCCGGTAATTTTGGCTGCTGCTGTTTTGGCAAACCTGCAGGTGATTGGAGGAATTTTAGCGAGCAGAGGGATAAATATTCTTGGAGTTTATGATTTGGCAACAAGCCAGCCAACGGGCGGGCTAATGTATTTCCTTACAATTCCGCAGAACGGCTCTCTTATGATTATGGCGGTTTTCGGCGGCTTGCTTACGCTTGCGTTTGCGCTTGCGGCAAAAAAGTTTTTAGGAAAATTTATTTTGCGCTCGGCTGCGGGTGGAATGATTTTAGGAATGCTGTTTGGATACGGATTTACTTTGTTTTTGAATTTGCAGTTCATTGACCCAATAATAATTGTGCGCGCTCTCACTTACGCAATTTTCATGATAGCCGCTTCTGTTGTGTTTTCAATTTTCTGGGTTTCAACTGCAGGCATGGACGCGAAAACAGTTGCGGAGCAGTTCCAGTCTAGCTTTATACAAATTCCCGGCTTCCGTAGGGATCCGAGAATTGTTGAATCTGTTCTGGAAAGATACATTCCTTCTCTAACAGTTTTGGGCGGGGCTTTTGTTGGAGCGCTCGCGAGCTTTGCGGATTTAACAAGCGCGATTGGGACAGGAACTGGAATTTTGCTTTCTGTAATGATTGTTTACCAAATGTATGAGCAGCTTGTGAGCCAGCACTATGATGAGCTGCCGGAATTTGTGAAGAAGATTATCGGATAAAATCTTTTTATTAAACCTCTGTGATTATTTTTGCATGCCACAAATGTTTATTTTCTTCTGCGGCCCGCCTTTTTGCGGAAAGTCAACGCAGACGCAGAAAGTTCTGGAAGCATTCAAGGATTTCAGGCTACTCTCTTCCAGCAACATAATAAATGACAGGAAAAATTTCAATGTCCTGACGCAGACAGAGGACGAAGGAAAACAGCTGACAATAAAAGAAATTTTGGACAGAGGCTGGTATGTTGATGCGCCTACTGTTCTAAAACTTTTAAAAAATGAAATTGAAACATTCGCGGGCGCTCCAATAATTTCCGATAGCTATCCGCGCAGTGTTATTCAGCTCGGTGATTTGGAGAGCAAGCTCGGAGTAAAGCTTTCGCTGATTTTTTATTTGCATGCCTCTGATGAAAAAACCCACAAGAAAATTTTTGAGCGTAGACGCGCGGACAGGAGAGTCTGCCCGACATGCAGAGTTAATTATGATCCAAAGACAAATCCGGCTGCTGATGGAAAGTGCGCAACAGACGGCGCGCATCTTGAAATAAAATTTGATGACATGGGCGAGCTGCCACTCAAGAGGCTTGAAAGCTACATGAAAAACGCCGCGCCCATGGCAGAAGTTCTGAAAAATTATCCTGGGTTTGTTGATGTTGTGATTGATATTGATGGAAAGGAAATACCACCGGATGAAATTTTTTCAAAGCAAATTTTGCCAGCTATTACAAAAATGGTTTCGCCGCTGAAGGCGTTTGCCTAAAAACTTTTTAAACCTTGCTGCTGAAAGTAAATCAGTGATTAAATGAAACTAATTTTTCTCGGTCCGCCTGGCTCTGGGAAAGGGACTTATGCTTCGAGAGTTGGGCCGCATTACGGAATTCCAAAAATCTCAACAGGAGATTTATTGCGCGCAATGAGAGATGATCTAAAATTGGGTGCGACAATAAGGCAGGCGCAAGACAGCGGTGGGCTTGTTACAGATGAAATTGTTTTTGCTGTTGTAAAAGAAAGATTGAAAAATCCTGATGCAGAGAAAGGATTTATTTTTGATGGATTTCCAAGAAATCTTCCACAGGCAAAAGAAATGGAAAAATTTCTGAAAGCGGATATTGTTGTGAATTTGAATGTGCCCGATGAAATAATAATTGCTAGAATAAGCAACAGGAGAACCTGCAAAAATTGCAATGCGATTTTCAATGTTTTGTTTCCGTCTCTCAAGCCGAAGGTTGAAGGGAAATGCGACAAGTGCGGTGGGGAGCTTTACCTCAGAGATGATGATAAGATAGAATCTGTGAAGCACAGGCTTGAAGTTTACAGAGAACTCACAGAGCCGCTGATAGAATTCTATAGGAAAAAAGGAATTATGATTGATGTTGTTAATGACAAGTTGGACACGCCACCTGAGCCTGTTGTTGCCGAGATAATAGAGAAACTCGAGGCTTTCAAGAAACAGCATGGGATTGATTAAAATGTTAATCGGCACAAAAGAACTTTTGCGGTTGGTGAAAGAAAAAAATCTTGTTGAGAATTTAAGCGAGCGCGAGCTCACGAATCCAGAAGGGGCCGGCTTTGATTTGCGCGTTGCAAAAATTTTTGCTTTGGATGGGCCAGGATTTTTGGGAATTGAAAAGCGCGGAACCCCGCCGACAAAATTGCTTTCGGATATTTCCCGCGGGGATAAAGAATTTATTTTAAAGCCCGGAGAATTTGTTCTTACAGAAACAATGGAAAAATTTAATCTCCCAGAAGATATTGGGACAATAATAAAACCGCGTTCAACTTTGTGGCGCTCTGGAGTTGCTTTCCATTCCTCTGTTGGCGCGCCCGGATATTCTGGCACATGCGTTTTTGCAATTCACAATGTTTCCAAGCACGATTTCAAAGTTGAGCTCGGAGCAAGATACTGCCACATTATTTTTTTCAGAATAGAAGGCGGAACTCATTCAACTTACCGCGGGCAGTGGAAGGGCGGAAGGGTTTCTACAGAGGGAAAATTGGAGAAGCAGGTTTGAAAAGCTTAAATAGTTTGAGACTCAATTAATTTAATGCCTCAGTATGACGCAAAACTAATTCAACGAGTTTTTGATAAAGTTAGATCTCTACCTCAGATGACTTGGCAAGATGCGGATTTGCTTTTTCCTCCGCAATCTTATTTTGATTTTATAGCAGATGCGCCTGTAGATTACGGAGAAGCTAAAGTAGTTAAGCATAGGTTCAAGGGAATGATGCACCCCCAGCCTCTTCCGGTTTCTATAGAACTTTCTTCAGATTATTCACAATCCGGTTCTGAAATAATAGTTTCGCATTTGGCACCAAAGCGCAGCCGCTTTGCGTGGCTGGTTGAAAAATTGTATTTTTGGAAACAAGAAAATCAGGAACCAACTCTAGCAGAGCAAACTTTAGTAGAGCCAAGGCACTATTTAACAATTTCACACACTCTAGACCCGCGTGCATCGCCAGACTTTGCAACTATTCGCACATATCGGGTTGATCAGCAATTCGCAGAAGAGCTTGCGCAGCTACACAGAGCTTTCTATGAAGGGCAAGATGCGAGACATGTTTTTGAACTTAACCAAGCTTTGGAACAAAGGCAGCTTCTGCCGCGGGGATATTCTTCAGGATTATCTGGACCAAGGAGAAGAAGAGACGGTGCCGGATTAGCACCTCACTCTCATGGCTCCGATGATGGAGGTGAGCCTCCTGCTGGTATGCAAAAGCCGCTAAAAAGAGAAGCAAAGCCAGATGAAATTCCTTTATGCACAAAGCTGCCGAGAAGGCGCTTAAAGGCACCCAGCGAACATTGATTTTTTTCTAGCAATTTTTTTCTTTAAATCCTAAAGCTTAAAAGCTTTGCTTCCGCATGATTTCACATGGTATTAGAATTTTTGAATCCTATGCTCACTGGAATGTTTTCATTTGCGATACCTCCAGCCATGCCTCCGGTTCTTTCAGTTTTATTTTTCTCTGCTTTAATCAGTTTGATAATTTCAATTTTCAACAAACTGCTTGTGGATAATAAAAAAGTTTCCGAGCTAAAGCAAAAGCAAAAGGATTTGCAGGCAAAAGCAAAAGCAGTCCAGAAAGAAAATCCAGATGAGGCGAATAAAATCTTTTCTGAAGTCATGTCAACTACAAACGAGATTATGAAAATGAACATGAAGCCGATGATTCCCACAATGCTTTTTGTAATTTTGCTGCTTCCGTGGTTGGGTGAGATTTTCACAACGCCTGTTGCGATTTTGCCAAACCACATGGAGCTTCCTTTGTTCGGAAATGATTTCGGCTGGCTTTCTTGGTATTTTATAACTTCTATTCCGCTATCCACGCTTTTCAGGAAAGCGCTGGGGGTTGCTTAAGGATTTAAAATGCGCGCATAGATAATTTTTATGAAAATCTACTTCGGCTCCTCGTGCGCGCATCTTGCAGAAAAAATTTCTTTCCCAAAGGGAAATCTTCTCATAAAAAAGTTTTCCAACGGGGAAACATACCTGCGCGTGCTGGGCAAGCCGGAAAATTGTTTTCTTGCTCAATCAACAAAAACAGATTCTGATATTGTTGAGATGATTCTCACGCTGGATGCTTTCAATGATTGCGGAGTGAAGCCGAATTTGATAATTCCATATTTCGGCTACAGCAAGCAGGACAAAAGATTTCAGGAAGGCGAGGCGATTTCCGCTAAAGCGCTCGCGAGAGTTTTTTCTGAAAGGGCTGGAAAGATTTTCTTAATAGACTCGCATATTTTCCGCGGCGAAGGAAAATTTGAATATTTTGGCGCGCAAATGGAAAATGTTTCTGCGGTTCCATTTCTGGCAGAGCATGCAAAAAGATTTGCAAGCAATCCAATAATTCTCGCGCCGGATTTGAAAGCTTCTGCGCTCGCGGAAAATTTCCAGAAAATTATTGGAGGGGAAATTTCAGCATTCAAAAAAGAACGCGCAGCCAGCATGGATGTTGGAGAAAATTATGATGCTCCAATAGCTTCTGTTTCCGGAGAAATAAATTGCGCTGGCAGAGATGTTCTAATTGTTGATGATATGATTGTAACGGGTGGCACGATTGTGAAAGCAATTGAAAAAATAAAAGCCCAGAAGCCCGCAAGAATAATTGTCTGCGCGGTTCATGGGGCTTTTACTGAAGGAGCGCGAGAAAAGATTTTGTCAGCCGGAGCGGAAAAAGTTTTCACAACAGACACGATTAAAAATCCTGCGTCAGAAGTTTCTATCGCGCCGCTTATAGAAAGGATTGTGAACAGCTATGAATGATTTTCTTGTTCGTCAGAAAAGCTCCACAGATTTTAAATATGGAAAATATCCAGCCAGCCGCACAGTTGAAGAGCTTTTGCGAAATGGAATAATAATTCTTGACAAGCCTACTGGTCCCACGAGCCATCAAGTGGATGCGTGGGTGAAAAGAATTCTTGGAGTTCCGAAATGCTCCCACGGCGGCACGCTTGATCCGCGGGTTTCAGGAGTTTTGCTGATTGCTCTGGACAATGCGACAAAGCTCATGCCGATTTTGCTTTCAAGCAAAAAAGAATATGTTGCGCTGGTTTATTTGCACGCTGATATGCCCGAGCATAAAATAAGAAAAGCCTGCTCGGAATTTTTGGGAAAAATAAAGCAGCTCCCCCCCAAAAAATCTGCTGTTGCCAGAAGGGTTAGAGAAAGGGAAATTTACTCTTTAGAAATTTTGGAAATTTCCGGAAGAAATATTTTAATGAGAGTGGGCTGCGAGGCAGGAACTTACATACGCAGGCTCGCGGATGATATCGGAAAAAATCTCGGCTGCGGCGGGCATTTGCAGGAATTGAGAAGAACAAGGGGCGGAATTTTTGATGAAAGCAAATGTGTGACGCTCCAAAAATTAATGGACGCGTTTGCCGAGTGGGAGGAAAATGGAAATGAAAATCCGCTGCGCGAAATTATTTTGCCTCTTGAACTTGTTGCCAACAACATGCGCTCGGTTGTTGTGAAGGATTCTGCAGTAGATGCAGTCTGCAATGGCGCGCCTCTTGGCTGCGGGGGAATTGTTCTTGCGCAGAAAAATATTTTGCCGGAAGATTGGACTGCAATTCTTTCTTTGAAAGGGGAAATGGTCGCATTCGGCCGCGCGAAAATGCCTGCGGAAGAGATGATAAAAAAGAAAGCAGGCTTGGCTGTTAAGACTGACAAGGTTTTGCTTACCAAGGGAACTTATCCAAGCGCGTGGAAAAAATAATTTACAAAATTGTCATCCCAAGAGCAACAGCAGAAACTATTGTCATGCCAACTCCGAGCTTCTGGTTGAAATTTATTTTTTCTTTGTTGATATAAATCCCAAGCAGGACAGCAAGAACAGGGTAGCTTTCTGTTATAGCCGTTGTTATTGAAATTGGAAGAGAGACCATTGCAATTGAATAGAAAGTCCACGCAAGTGTGTCAAAAACCCCTTCTGCAAAAATAATTTTTTTATTTTTTGCGAAATCTTTTCCAAGCTGGAAAAGGCGGCCCCTGAAAAACAGAAAAGCACCGCATAAAATCACATGAATAAAAGAAGCAGACCATACAGCAAGCAAAGGGCTCGCTTCCCTTGAAAAAGTTCCATACATAAAATTCAGAATTCCCATGCCGACTGCTGTAATCAAAGCAAGCTTAACGCCTTTTTCAAAAACCATTTTTGCTGAAAAGGATTTTCTGAGAGACACCAGAAAAATTCCTATAAAAATTAAAAATGATAAAGCGAACTGCGCAGAGCTTATGCCCTCCTTTAAAATTACAATTCCGAGAAAAATTGTTATCGGAAGCTCGAGAACAAGAATAGGATCAACAACAGAAAGCTTTCCAACTTTGTATGCCTGCATATTTACAACAGCAACAAATATGTCCATCAGTCCGAGAAACAAAAGAGAGAGGAAAATGTTTGATGTGGAAAAAAGCAGGGGCAGCTGTGAAAAAACAAAGGGGAAAAGTATAATGGAACCTATCAATCCAATGAAAAACAAAGCTTCAGCAACTCCGATTTTCCTTGTTGTCCTTTGTATGAAAAAATCTCCAAAGCCCCAGCAAATTATTGCAGCTATTATTGCGAGCAGGCCGATGTTCATTCAAGTAATTTTTGTGAGCAATTTAAATAATCTATACAAGTCTAAGGTTCTAAATGCGTGGAAGAAATTATAAACTAAATTATAATTTGGGAATAATCTATTTAAGCCGATGAGAAAAATTTAACCAATGGAAACGCCAGCGTACAGAAAAAAGATTTGCTTGCTTGGCCCTGGCGGAGTTGGCAAGACAAGCCTTACAAGACGCTATGTGGAAAGTAGATTCAGCGAAGATTATCAGACAACTCTCGGGGCAGCAGTTGTTAAAAAAACAGTTCAAGTCAGAAGATGGAAGCGGCAACCAGCGCCCGTGCAAGCTTGGCAATCTCAGTATCCCCAAGCTGGCTTTCAGTTGCCAGTTCCCCAACAAGAAGTTGAAGATGTTACTTTACATTTGCAAATTTGGGATATAATGGGGCAGGCGCATCCCGAGAGACTTCAAGCAGCTTTTTATGAGGGTGCTGAAGGAGCTTTGTTAGTTGCAGATTGCTCGAGGCCCGAGACTATAGGAGAACTGGATATTTGGGCTCAGAATTTATATCGCGTTGTCCGCCGCGAAGTTCCTGTGATTATGCTGGGAAACAAAAAAGATTTGGTTCCGCCGGAATCGCTGTCAGAAGTTGAACAGTTACTTCAACAAACTGCAGCAAGGCACCGTGCGCAGCACTTTGCCACATCTGCCAAAACAGGTGAGGGCGTGGACATAAGCTTTTATAATTTAGGCTACTTAATGGTTGCGTGATAAAATGGTCGGAGAACAAATGGCAATTGTGCCGCTGAGGTCGATAATTCAAGGCTCTTACCGCTTACGTACGCGTGTGAGTCTGGAGCAGGCTGTTGAAATTCAGCGCATGCAAGGCTTTGACATGGGCTACGTTACTGGTCAGACACTTGGCGATGATGCTTCTTTGGAGGATGTTGGCAGTTTATTGCAGCAGCATGGAATAGCAAGCGGGCTCCCGCAAGATTATGAATTATCTTTAACGGGCAAAGGTCCTCGAATAAAATTGAAACCAAGAGAGCATGAATACAATGGCGGGCCATGTGAATGGACTCTGGGATGGGTTGAGGGAGCAGCATCCGCAATAACTGACTGCAGTGTTTCAGTAGATCGCCAAGCTTGCATTTCAGGTGGCGGCACTACACAATGCAATTATCTGCTTCTGACTTCTCCGAAAAAAGAATTGAAGAGCACTTATCCTGCTAAAGCAGCATATTCTCTTCCTCTCGAAGGTTCTGCTATTCGCCACTTTGGCCGCGCTCTTGAAGAGGGAAGGCCAGGGCTGGCTGTTACATCCAACTCTACAGAAGAAGTAAGGGCACAACTTTCAAAACCAGATCTGGAATGCTGGGAAATCGGCGAAGGTCCTACTGCACACTTGTCTCCTTTGGGCGCAGAAACATTGGAAACTTTATGGAGGACAACAGTAAGAAAAGACCCAGATGTAGCTATTTTATTTTCAGCTGTGCCTACAATATCTGGCGTAGTAGCTGACCCAAGCATGGCGAGGGTTTTGCATTCTTTGGCAAAAGAAGTGACAGGGCCAACATCTTCGGCTGTGGCTTTTGTCGTAATTCCGGAAAGGCTCAGAGGAAGATGGCCTTTAGCAGAAGGGCTCTACAGGACAGAAGTTGAGGCATAGAATTTTCTTCCTAAAAATTAACTTTAAATAATCGAAATCAAAATCTTTCTCATGCCGTCTTAGCGAAGCTAGGTTGCGCGCGAAAGCGCAGCATAGATTTAACGCGCCAGACTTGAGCCAGATATGCTGATCCAGCTATATGGAAATGATTTGATGGCTTGACTCCGACCAAACTCTTTTTGCCAATCGGGCAGGAAGAGGCGGCGGGAATGAGGAGCTCCATTAATGTAAGATATCTGGTGAGCCTCACGGCTCACGCAGGTAATTTTGCAAAAAATATTTTTTGCAAATCTGCAATCAAAATCAGGAATTGAATTTCCTGCAGACGGCGCCATAATATTTCAAAACAATTTCGGGAGAATAACTTTATGCAGCCAATTTTATTTTTTGCGGCAGCATTCTTCTCAGAGCTAATAGGAACTTCAATCGGCTTCGGCTCTTCAACTGTTTTCCTTCCGCTCGCGCTTTTGTTTTTGGATTTTCCCAGCGCGCTCGCGATAACAGCAATTTTTCACATCTCTGGAAATATAGGAAGGCTGACTTTTTTTCAGAAAAAATCTTGACTGGAAAATTCTGAAAACTTTTGGAGTTCCCTCAATTATAGCTACAATAGCTGGCGCGTTTTTGGTTTCTTATGCGCCCCAAAACTTTTTGAAATTTTTGCTGGGAATTTTCCTAATAGCTTTTGTTTTGTTCAGCTGGAAAAATCCGAAATTCAAAATTAAACAGACAGCTACAAATTCAGCAATTGGCGGCGCGGTTTCTGGATTTGTCGCAGGCTTGATTGGAACCGGCGGGGCAATCCGCGCGGCTGTGCTGAATGCTTTTCAGCTGAAAAAAGAAGTTTACATTTCAACCGCAGCTACAATCGCGCTTGCAGTTGATTTGACGCGAATTCCAATTTATTTTGCCTCTGGCTTTCTCTCGGAAAAATTTTTCGCGGATATTTTCATTTTGATTTTTGTCGCGATTGCAGGCTCTTTTGTTGGGAGAAAAATTGTTGAGAAAATTCCGCAGAAAGAATTCAGAGGTTTTGTTTTAGCTGCGCTTGCTCTTTTCGGGTTAAAGCTTGCTTCAGAATTTTTCTGAAAAATCTTTGCGAGGAAAATTATTGTGGAGAGGCTGTTCCAGTCTCTTCCATTGGTTTCGACTCTTTCTGTTTTTTCAGAATAAAATATCCTGCTCCGCCAAGCACAATCAAAATCAAGGCGGCGACCGCAATCCATATCAAAAAGTCCTGCCCACCAGCAGATTTTTCCCCTTTTATAGTAATTGTTGTTGAGGATGTTGCTGTTCTGCCCTGATCGTCTGTGACTTTCAATGTGGCTGTGTAAGTTCCCCCTTCTTTGTAAGTGTGGGTTGTAACCCCTGTTGTGCTTGAGCTGTAATCATAAGTCCCATCACCATCAAAATCCCATTCATACTTGTTTATTTTTCCGCTCCCCTTTCCCTGAAATATAACAGGCTCGCCTGCTGCTGCAGTTTTCTCTCCTCCAGCATCTGCAGTCGGCTCCCCGCTTGTTGGCGCTGCTGTTGTAGTTGTGCCTCCTGAAGGCGCTGTGGTTGTTGTAACAGAAACACCCGTGGTAGTTGTGACACCGGTTGCAGTCGTTGTAGCTCCAGCTGGGGCAAGTGCAATCACTTCAAGGCATTTTTCATTATCTGCTTCATTGGACTCTGAAATTTCATCGTTGGGGTCAGCTGTAAAGCAAACGTTGTAAGCGCCCGCTGAGCTGAAGTTCAGAGTTATTGTTTCGTTTTTCTTCACACCAACTCCAACACTGCTCACTCTTCCAGAAACAGCAGTCCCATTCTGCTTTATTGCAACAGGAACATCCAAATTTTTTTCTCCTGTATTTTCAAGCTCGCCTGTAAATGTGACATTATCCCCAACAGCAACAGTTGTGTTTGCGTTTACACTGTTGACTGCAATATTTGAGGCTTTATTTTCAAATGCGAGGAATTTTCCGCTCGGCGAACCGACATACAAAATTTTACTCCCATCTAAAGCAGGGCTTGACCAAAAGTCATCATCATCTGCGCAGCCAGAAGTGTAGTTAAGCTTGTGCTTGTAAATAACATTTCCAGTTGCCAAGCCAAGCAGATACAGATTTCCATCGCAGGCTGTAACTGAAATATTTCCATCATTCGAAATTGCTGCAGAGCCCCTTACCCTGCCATCAGTTGAAGTTTCCCAAACTTTTTCTCCGGTTCCAGTTTTCAACGCATAAACTTTCTTATCATCAGAGCTAACAATAACTATTTTTGTTCCGTCAGCGAGGGTTGCATTTGACGGGCTTGACCTGACCTTGCCTTGTGAAGTGAAATCCCAAATTTTGAAGCCATCCCTCTCACTCAAACCATAAACCTTTCCATCGTCAGAACCGACCACAACAACGCCGCCACCTGTTACTGTTTCACTTTGCCCCTGATAATTTGTGTAAGTATAATCAACTTTTTTTGCCACGAGTGGCGATGAGCGAACAGCTCCACCTGTCAAATATTTCCACATAGGAGCGCCGCCGCCAAGTTCAATTGCATAAACCCTCTTATCATCAGAACCAATAAACAGGGCCGGAATACCAGGGCTCATTCGGCAGAAATCCGGGTTCGGTAGTTGTTCGCATGTTCTATACGGAGGAACCGGAATCGAGCTTTTATTAACTATAAATTGCAATTGTGAATCTTCTTCCAAAGCAGGACTTGACCTGACAATGCCATCTGTCTTTGTTGCCCAAAGCATGATTGACGGTTTTGGATTCCCTTGCTGTGGAATTTCTGGCCCTTCTGCATCCAACCCATAAACATATGTGTTATCAGAACCAAAGAAAACACCATGCCTTGTTACAGGGCCACTAAGGAGAGTGTTATTAGACTTAAAGAATTGAATGCTTTTAGCAACGCCCGGTGAGGACCTCACTATATTCTGAGCTCCTAAATCTTGTTTCGTATCATAAGACCAAATTATTTCACCAGTCCTCTCCAGAATAGAATGAAACTTCATATCGTCCGAACCAACATAGAGAACATCAGTCGGGGATGGGGTTACAGGTATTGGAAAACCATTTGCATCAACTTTGTTAGGTTCTATACTTTTCAAAATCGCAGGCGAACTCCTTACAGCGCCGCCGGTTATTGCGATCCACTGAACAGAACCTGTGCTTCTCTGAAGCGCATAAACTTTTCCATCATTAGAACCAAAGAAAACCCCATCAGTTGTCCCACCAGTAAACTGCACATTGTCATCATAAGCAGGAGACGACCAAACAGCTCCACCAGTACTGTAATTCCATTTCACTGAAAGCTTTGTTAAGCCAGCCTGTTGCGCATTGCTCGAGTGGTACGCATCGTGCTTGAATGTCAGCCAGGTTGTCTGACTAGGCAGATAGATTGTAGCCAATACTAGAAAAGAGAGAAAAACCGCTGAGAAAAATATTGTAAATATAAGTGCAAGATTATCCTTTCGCATAAAATTAGTTCATTTCCTTATTTAAAAAGCTTGGCCAACCAAATGTGGTTATAAATTCTATTCCACAATATGGAATCATGACAAAATCTCACACACTTTTGTTTGCTGTGATTTTTATCGGAGTAATGATTTTTTTAATTCTTTCTCAAAAAAAAGATATAACAGGGCAGAACCTCAACTTTTACAATGTACCAATCTTAATCGCCATTCTAATTTGGGTTGGGTTGAAAATTCTGGAATTGATGAAAAGGAAAACAAAAATTTAGTTGTATTTCTTCACGCCCACCCTCTCGCATAAATCAAACAGCACGCACTTTGAGCAGGAAGGAACAGGCGCTTTGCAAACCGCCCGCCCGTGGTCTTTGAAAAGAAATTGTATGTCTGCCCATTTTTCTTTCGGGAAAATTTCCATCAAATCTTTTTCAACTTTTTCCGGATTGGAATTTTTTGTAAAGCCTAATCTGTATGATAAGCGCAGGACATGCGTGTCAACAACAACGCCCTCAACAATTCCAAACTCCTTGTGCAGAATTACATTCGCAGTTTTCCTTCCAACGCCCGGCAGAGTTGTCAGCTCTTCCATTGTTTTCGGAACTTTCCCACTAAAATTTTTTATCAGAGCAGCGCAGCACGCTTTTATGTTTTTTGCCTTGTTGTTGAAAAAAGTTATGCTTGAGATTTTTCCGCTTAATTCAGGCAGGCTTGCATTTGCAAAATCCGCGGCGGTTTTATATTTTGCGAAAAGCGCCGGAGTTATTTTGTCAACAGCCTCGTCTCTTGCCTGCGCTGAAAGAATTGTGGCAATTAAAAGCTGCAAAGGGTTTGAAGCTTTCAGATAATACCGCTTGCTGCGCGGATAGTTTTTTTCGAGAATGGAGAGGATTTTTTGCGCGCGGTCAGAAGAGTCCATAAGCAAAATCTGTGGGCACGATTTAAAAGTTTATAAACCTTCACCCCAAATCAACTTCTGTGATTGTGTGGGAAGCTCAAAAGCAGACGAAATGATTGAAAAGAAAATGAAAGAGCAGTCTGGCAAAGGAAAGCCGGCAGGCTCGGGCGCGCCCACTCAGATAAAGAGAAAGCAGATTGAGGGCGTGCGCGGAATTGTTAGATTGGCTGATTCTGATTTGGACGGGACAAAAAAAATAAAATCTGCGCTCCCGAAAATAAAAGGAGTTGGTCCTTCGCTTGCGGTTGCTCTCGCCCGCGCGCTCGATATCAGCGAAACAGCTTATTTAGGCTCGCTCACGGACGAGCAGATTGCAAATTTAGAAAAAGCAATTTTAAATCCTGCTTCAGTTGGAATACCGAAATTTTTCCTTGATAGGCAGGCAGATCCGTTTCTCGGAGGGGACAGGCACTTGATTTCCTCTGACTTGAGTTTCACAAAAAAATCTGACATTGACTTTATGAAAAAAATGCATATGTGGAAGGGAATAAGGCATGAGCAGGGCCAGCCAGTTCGTGGGCAAAGAACCCGTGGAAATTTCCGAACAGGAAAAGCCATGGGTGTTTCAAAAACAAAAGCAGCACCGGCAAAAGCTGGGCCAGCAGGAACTCCTGCAGCAGGAGCAGCACCAGCAGCTGGAGCAAAACCTGGAGCTGCAGCACCAACTGGAGCAAAACCTGGAGCAGCACCTGCAGGGAAAGCGCCTGCTCCAACAGGAAAGCCAGCAGCAAAGCCCGAGGAAAAGAAAAAATAAACCGCCTTTTCTCAATGAGAAAAGAAAATGTAGGTTGCACTGAATTTTCAAAGAAAATTCACGCCTAGGAAAAATTATCAAATTTTTCCATGTGCCAAAAGAAAAGAGATATTATTTTCATTGTATAAAAAATTCGTGATAAAAAATGAAATATCAAAAAAGAAAATATTCAACTCCACTGCGCCCGTGGGATAAAGGGAGAATCGAGGCTGAAAGAAAAACTCTTGCTGAGTTTGGCTTGCGAAGAAAAAAAGAAATCTGGAAAGCTCAGGCTATTGTCGCGGGCTGGCGAGAGCGTGCGCGATTCCTCGCTGCGCACCACAATGCTGAAGAGGAAAAAAATTTAATTGAGAAAGTACAGTCGCTTGGGCTGATAACGAAGTCCGCAACGCTGGACAATATTCTCGGGCTCACGCTTGAAAAAATTTTAGATAGAAGGCTGCAAACTTTGGTTATGAAAAAAGGCATAGGCAGGACAGCAAAGCACGCGCGCCAGTTGATTGTGCATGGACATGTAGCGCTTGAGGGAAAAAGAATAAGATGGCCTTCTGCTCTGATACAAACTGCAGATGAGGGAAAAATTTCTGTTTACAAAAAAATTGAGAAAGCAAAAGTCGAAAAGCCCGCGGCAAAAGCTGAAGCTCCAGCCGCGCCAGAGGAGAAAAAATAATTTTGTGATTTTTTATGGACAACCGAGACCAACCAAAGCGCTGGGGGATTGCGAATATTTTCAGCTCCGGCAATAACACAATAATTCACATTACGGACATCACAGGCGCGGAAACAATTTCGCGATTCACAGGCGGGATGATGACTGACAAGGACCGCGAAGGCGGCTCTGCTTATCCAGCTTTGCAGGCTGCGACAAAAGCAGCTGAACTTGCTTTAGCAAAAGGGATTACAGGCGTGCATGTTTTAGTGCGCGCTCCGGGAGGGATAAAAGCAAAAACTCCAGGCCAAGGAGCGCAGCCAGCAATCCGCGCTTTAGTCAGAGCCGGAATGAGATTGGGAAGAATCGAAGATGTTACTCCTTTACCGCACGATACTTGCAGAAAGAAAGGCGGAAGAAGGGGGAGAAGAGTTTAAAATTACTTTTATAAACTAAATCTATAAATGATAATCATGAAAATCCAAATCCTAGAGAAAACAGAAAGAAAAATGAAATTTATTTTAGATGAGGCCACGCCGCAGTTTGCAAATGCTATGAGAAGGATAGCGACAGGAGAAGTGCCGGTGCTTGCAATTGACACGGTTGATTTCTCGGCAAATGATTCTGTTTTGTATGATGAGGTTTTGGCGCACAGATTAGGTTTAGTTCCTCTTTGGTTTGAGCCGAAAAATTTCAATTTCAGGGACGAGTGCAAATGCGAAGGCAAGGGATGCTCAAACTGCGAAATTGTTTTTGTTGTTGACAAGAAAGGGCCAGCAAATGTTTTGAGTAAGGATATGAAATCTGCAGACGCGAAATCCGCAAAGCCATTACTCGAGGAAATTCCGATTGTTGAATTATACGAAGGGCAGAAATTAAAAATGGAAGCGACTGCAACTTTAGGCAGAGGCAAGGACCATGCGAAGTGGCAGGCTGCAAAAGCGCATTATTTTTATTATCCAATTCTTGCGGACGCGAAAACTTTGAAGCCTGTTCTGAAACCTTGCGAGAATCACGCGCTTTTATTTGAAGGGAGTTCTACTGAAACAAAAGGGCTTGAGGCTTGCAAGAAATGCGAGAAAATGGGAGACATGGGCGGAGAATTGAAAATTCTTGGTGACAAGACAAAGTTTATTTTTACAGTTGAAAGCATTTCCGGTTTGAGCGCAGAGGAAATTATTTTCGCTGGAATTGATGTTCTGCGCGCGAGGGCGAAGGAAGTTTCTAAAGCTTTATGATTTTATAAATTCTGTTAGATAAGTTTTTCTTGCGCGGGGGTTGCCCAGCCTGGCCTAAGGCGCAGGACTTAAGAAAAATCTTAAGTGTTGAGCAGAATTTATTTCTGCCATGAAAAAGAAATCCTGTGGGTTAGTCCCTTCGAGTGTTCAAAGCCCCAAACCTTTTCTCGAAAAGGTTTAGGGATAATCCCAAAAGGAAAATTGCTTTTGAGATATTAGAAACTCACTCCCCCCGCACCAAACGTTTTTAAACCTTTATCTTCAATAGAAAATACGTGATAATAATGCCCAAACCAACAGGACCGACAAACCCACTGCTGTCTGCTTTCATTTCAGAACTGCGCACGCGCGGCCACACTGAGAGAATTAATTTTCTTTTGGAAATGGCTGACAGGCTCTCTGCCCCGGAAAGGATTCGGGCAGAAGTAAATGTCGGAAAAATTGAAAGGCTTTCTGCAGAGGGAGAAACAGTTGTTGTTCCAGGAAAAGTTTTGAGCTCCGGGGAGCTGACAAAAAAAGTAAATGTTGCCGCGCTGAAATTTTCTCCATTAGCAGAGGAAAAAATCCTGAAAGCTGGCGGGCGCGCTTTTGATTTGAAAGAGCTTGTTGAGAAAAATCCTGCTGGCACAAAAGTGAAAATTCTGGTGTGAAAATGGAAGCGAAAAATCCTATAACAGTCATAGACGCAGCCGACCGAGTCCTCGGCAGATTGGCAAGCATAGTTGCGAAAAAACTTTTGAACGGAGAGGAAATTGTAATTGTGAACGCAGAGAAAGCTGTAATTTCTGGAAAGCCTGAAAATACAAATGAATATTTTTTGGGAAAAATCCACCGCGGGGATAGGCTCAAAGGCCCGTTCTATCCGCGGCCGCCTGAGCAGATTTTCCGCAGAGTTGTGCGAGGAATGCTTCCATGGAGAAAATCGCGCGGGCAAGAGGCTTTCAGAAGATTAAAAGTTTTTTCAGGCCAGCCCGCTCAATTTTCAGACGCGAAAAAATTCGGAAAAGCTGCTGAGCAGTTGAGATGCAAGATTGAAACTTTGAAGGATGTGAGCAGAGCGCTGGGAGTAAAAGTTTAAAGTGATATTTATGCCAGAAGAAAAAATTGAAACCCAACCAACAGAAGAAAAGCCAAAAAGAAAAGCTCCGAGGAAAATCACAAATGTTGTGAAACCTGCCCAGCAGAAAAAAGAAAAAGCAAAGCAGGTTTTTGAATCGGGAAAAAGAAAATCTGCGGTTGCGCGCGGCAGAGTTGAGGCAGGCAATGGAAGGATTTTGATAAATGGAAGAAGCCTGAACGCGTTTCCAGAATTCCAGAAAATGATGATTACAGAGCCTTTGGTTTTGGCAGGCCCTGCTGCAGCAAATTACAATTTCGATATTTTCGTTTCAGGCGGCGGAGTTTATGGGCAGGCAGAAGCTATCCGCCAAGTGATTGCAAAAGGCCTTGTCCGCTTTGATAAAAATTTGAAAAAAACTTTTTTAGATTATGACCGCGCATTGCTTGTTGCTGATGTAAGGCACAATGAGCCGCACAAGCCTTCGCGCTCGAGTGCTGGGCCGCGCAGGCACAAACAGAGGAGCAAGAGATGATAATTATGGGAATATTGAAAGAGATGGTGTTTTGACCCCAGAGCAATCTTCGAGAATGAGAAGAAACATGGGTTTAGTGTATGCAATGAAAGCGGCATTAAATGAAGGTGATAAAAAATGATAATACCAGTCCGATGCATTTCATGCGGCAGGCCAGTTTCGCAGAATTGGGAAAAGTTTCAGGAGAAAGTGAAAGCCGGCGAGGATGCGAAAAAAGCTTTGGATGATCTTGAAATTAAAAATTACTGCTGCCGCGCGCTTTTCTTAACGCATGTGGATTTGGTAAAAGAAGTGGCGAAGTTTAAGAGATAAATCTTTTTAATCTACCGCGCATAAAAATCTCCCATGATGTTTAAATCTTTAGGCTTTAAACAGCCCAGAGAAAATCCTTCAGGATTTTCTATGCAATCGAAATCAGCAAGATTTCGATGCACACAAAAACAAAGAGTTTTTGCTGTGAGCAAAAATCTGAAAGATTTTTGCGGCGTTGAAAACATCAAAAAAATACCATAGGTTTTCAACATGCCCCGAATAACAAAACTGGAAATTCAAGGCTTCAAGTCCTTTGCAAAGAAAACGCAAATTCTCTTTCCAAGCAACTTCTCAATTATAGCTGGTCCGAACGGCTCTGGGAAAAGCAATGTTCTTGACGCAATTGTTTTTGTTTTAGGAAGGACAAGCGCAAAAAGCATCCGCGCGGACAAAATGCTGGAAGTGATTTTCAACGGCTCGAAAAAATCCAGCCCGGCGGAATTCGCAAGCGTGAAAATGCACTTCGACAACAAGGACAAAAAATTTCCTGTAGAGGCGGATGAAATTGAAATCAACAGAAAAGTAAACAGAAAGGGAGTTTCAATTTACAAATTAAACAGCCAAACTGTAACGCGCGAAAAAATTCTTGAAGTTTTGCGCGCGGCAAACATAAATCCTGATGGGCACAACATAATTTTGCAGGGAGATGTGACAAATGTAATTGAGATGTCTGATTTAGAACGCAGGGAAATTATAGACGATATTTCAGGAATTTCAGAATTCGAGGACAAGCGCGAAAAAGCAAACAAGGAATTAATGGTTGTTGAAGAAAGGCTTGACACGACTTCTGTGATTTTGGGCGAACGGGAAAACCAAATGAAAAAATTGCAGGAAGAGGCAAAATCCGCTATTGAATACAATGATTTAGCAAAAGAGCTTGATAAGCTACGCGCTTCTCTGGCTGCGCGCAGGCTCGGAGAGGCTGGCGAAGCAATGAAAATTCTTGAGGAGAAAATTTCCGAGAAAGAAAAAGAAACAAAAATTGCAGAGGCAGAAGTTTCCGCAATAGATTCTGAAATGGATAAAACCCAGAAAGAATTTTCCATGCTTACGGAAAAAACAATTTCGCGCGCCGGCGATGTTTCAATTATAAAGGAAGCGGAAAAAATCCGCGCGGAAATTTACGCAAAGAAAAATAAAATCGAGAGCGGTGAATTTGACATAAAAAGAATTGATGATGTGATTGCGCGGCTGAAGGATATTGCTGAAAGGGCTTTGACAGAAAGCGCGAGCGGGGCTGTGCAGGCTGTTTTGAAATTAAACCGCACGGGGATTTATGGAACAATCGCCAAGCTCTCGAAAGTTCCGCAAAACTTCCAGACTGCAATTGAAGTTTGCGCAGGCCCGCACCTACACGATTTGGTTGTTTCTGATTCTTCTGTTGCAGTTGACTGCGTGAATTATTTGAAGCAAAACAGAGTGGGCCGCGCAACTTTTCTTCCGCTGGACAAAATTCACGAGCGCAATCCAGAGCATGTTAGAAGATTTTTGAAGCAGCCCGGAGTTGTCGGGCTTGCAATTGACTTAATCCAGTTTGACAAAAAATACTGGCACGCGTTCTCGCATATTTTCGGGGACACGTTGGTTGTGGACAAAATTGAAACCGCGCGGCGCATTGGAATCGGCGAGGCGCGCATGGTTACTCTTGATGGAGATTTAGTTGAGCGCGGCGGCGCGATAATCGGCGGGTTTTACAGAAGCGACAAAAAAGTTTTTTCTGTGGCCGAAGATTTTTCAAAATATGAAAAAGAGAAAGAGAGAATTTTGCGCGAGAGTGAAAGCCTGCAAATTGAAATTGAAAAACTTTCCCGCGAGCTGGAAAAACTTTCCCAACAGGAACAAGCGGGCGGAAAAGAAGTTTCTGAAATGCAGACAGCACGCGCTGATGCAGAGAAGGCTCTGCATGGATTGAGGCTGAGAAGGAAAGAGGCTTTTGAGCACAAGCTGAACTTGGGCGAGGAAATTAACAAGCTGAAAATTTCCCGCGCGCGGTTTGAGGCAGAGCTGGAGAATATCAAAGCGGAATTTTCAAATTACAAGCAGGAGCTCGCCGAGTACAAAGAAATGAGCGCCGGAGAATTGAACACGAAAATTTTGAAATCAGTTTCGAAAATTCAGTCTCTCGGACCGATAAACCAGAAAGCAGTTGAGGAGTTCGAGGAAATAAAAAAAGGGTTTTCCGAGCTGAAGGAAAAATTTGATGTGCTTACAAAGGAAAGGGACAGGGTTGTGAAAATGATTCTGGAAATTGAATCTGGCAGAAAAGAAACTTTCATGAAAACTTTCAATGCGATTTCCCAGCAGTTCAAAAATGTTTACAAGGACTTAACAAATGGCGAGGGATTTTTGAGCTTGGACAATGAGCTGATTGATGAGGCGGGTTTGATAATTGAGGCAGTGCCTGCCGGAAAGAAAAAAATAAATATAGATTCAATGTCCGGCGGGGAAAAAACAATGGTCGCGCTTGCTTTTCTTTTTGCTTTGCAAAGATTCAGGCCGTCCCCATTCTATATTTTAGATGAGATTGATGCTGCTTTGGATAAGCCAAATGCCGCCCGCGTTGTTGGCCTGATAAAAAAATATTCGGACAATGCGCAGTTTATTGTTATCTCGCATAATGAAACAACAATTCAGGCTGCGGACTGCGTTTACGGAGTGAGCATGGACGAGGGAGAAAGCAAAATGGTTGGGATTAGGATGCCTGGGTGATTCCATGCTCTCCGACTCTGATATGATTTCGCTGATGGTCAACGAGCCCAGCTGGGAGGATGTGATTGTCCGAATAGTCGCGGAGGAGGGAATGGACCCGTGGGCTGTGGATATCGTGAAACTTGCTGACGGGTTCGGAAAATATATGGAAAACCTGAGCGAGATTGATTTGAGAATTCCAGCGCGCTTTATTCTTGTTGCCGCAATTTTGCTGCGGATGAAATCAGATATTCTCGCTGGAAAAAAAGAAAGAAATATTCTGGAAAGCGAGGGCCCAAGAGAAGACAGATATGCGAAAATTGTTGCAATGCTTTCTCAAATTCCCCCGCTGCAGCCGCCAGTGAAAAGGCAGCCTTTGGGTTCTGTAACAATGGAAGAGCTGTTGACTGCGCTGAAAAAAGCATTTGAAGTTCAGGAAAGGAGAAAGGAAAGAAAATTAAAACTGCGCAGGATTGTTGAGCGCCATGTTGTTTTGCAGGCAGATGACATAAACGAGCGGATAGAAAATCTGATGGGGCAGATAAACAATATTCTTGCGGAGATTGAAGGCTCGGCAAAATTTTCCTCTCTTGTAAAAAAATGGGACAGAGAAAATATTGTAAAAACTTTGATGCCAATGCTGCATTTGGAGCAGGACGGAAAGATTGAGACTGAGCAGATGGTTTTGTTTGAGGAGATTGCTGTGAGGAGGAAAGTTAAGAAGGAATAATATATCATCTTCTTTATTCTTATAAGAATAATTTTTTCAGGAAGCTTTTTATTCTACGAAATCAGCATGTAAAGTGGTGATAAAACTAGAAACGCACACAGCTTTGTTTGGAGCAGATGAACTTCTCAGAGAAGTTGAAGATGGTGGCAATCGTGTATATGTGGATGGAAAGCCAGTCAGCGAAATAAAATTCAGAATAGCTTATGTGCTGAAGAGCAGCGATTCATCAGCAACTGTTGGGCTGCGCCTGCCGCACAAAAGAACCAGTATAGAATATGAAACTTCTTTGGACGGTTTGCAGGAAGGTGATTTAGTTAACGCACGGGTTGTTGAGATCGAGCAAGGAAATTACAGAATTGTGTCTTTGCTAGGGCCAGCCTGAAAGTTTTTTTAAACTACCGCGTAAACTATTCTCATGCCAAGAAACAAAAAAGCCCTCCTTGAAGCTGCGCTGTTCATGGCGAACGAGCCAATGAAGTTTGAGAAATTAATGAGAGTTGTGGCAGTAGATGCTGGCAGACTGCAAGAAATGCTTGCTGAAATGAAAAAGAATTTTGAAAGCGAGGAGCGCGGAATTTATTTGCTTGAAACAGCAGAAGGCTGGGTTTTGAAAACAAAGCCGGAATATTTGAATTCTGTTAGAGCATTATCTCCGTATCAAGATTTAAGCAAAGGGCTTTTGAGAGTTTTGGCTTTAGTAGCTTACAAACAGCCAATAACTCAAAGCGAAATTGTGCGCGTGATTGGAAACAGAACTTACGAGTATGTGAAAATTTTGGAAGGAAGAGGTTTGCTGAAAGCAATTAAGTCTGGAAGAAGCAAGGCATTAATAATCACAAAAGGATTTCTGGATTACTTTGGCTTGGAAAAGCCAGAGGACGCGAAGAAATTATTTGAAGGGATTAAGATTGAGGAAGAGAAAGAAGAGAATAATCAAGTATGAACCTTCTATCCAACCTATTTTTAAACCTTCCATTCTAAAAACAAAAAATGATAATTAGAGCGCGCGCGCCGCTGAGGATAAGTTTTGGGGGCGGAGGCACTGATGTTGAACCATTTCCTACAAGGAAAGGCGGGTGTGTTTTAAATTCTACAATAGACAAATATGTTTACACAACTGTTAGCCCAAGGCCAGATGGAAAATTAGTTGTGAATTCTTTGGATATGGGAGTTTTTGAGGAGGTGAAAGATTTTGTCTATGGAAGCAAAATTGATTTGGTAAAAGCTGTGCTGAAAAATTTTTCTGTTTCTGGCGGGGCAGAAGTTTCAATAAATTCCGAGGCACCGCCAGGATCAGGTTTGGGGGGCTCATCAACTGTTGTTGTCTCACTTATAGGAGCATTACAAAAATGGCTCGCCCGCCCAAGAGATAATTACCAAATCGCAAAACTTGCTTACAAAATAGAAAGGGAAGAGCTGGGAATAAAAGGCGGCTACCAAGACCAAGTGGCAGCTGCTTTCGGAGGTTTCAATTTTGTGGAATTTAATTCCGGAGGGAAATTTATAGTGACTCCATTGAGATTGGATGAAGATGTTGTCGATGAAATGCAGGCAAGCCTGCTGCTTTGCAATATAGGCCGCACGCGCAGTTCAAGCGAGGTAATAGAAAAACAAGTTAAATCTTTTGAAGCAGGAATAAATGAGAAATATCTGGAAAAGATGAAAAAATTCTGCTACCAGATGAAGGACGCTTTGCTCACAGGAAATTTGGAGGAGTTTGTTTTTCTTATTGATGAATCATGGCAGGAAAAGAGAAAACTTGCTGAAGGAATCACAAACCCAGAGATTGATGCTCTTTATACAACCGCAAGAATGAGTGGGGCGAAAGCAGGAAAAGTTACAGGCGCCGGAGGCGGCGGTCACATGCTTTTCTATTGCGAGCATTTCAAAAAACCAGAAGTTATGCGCGCGCTTCTGAAGCGTGCTTTGGAACTAAATATAAATCTGCAGGTTGTCCCATTTTCATTTGACAACCACGGGCTCAAAACATGGAGAGTAAATATATGAGGATTTTTATGATGGATTACATAAAGCAAAAATTTGCTGATAACCGCGCGGCGATAGATTCAATTGATTTGGAAATAGTGGAAAAAGTTGCGCGGAAAATTTCTGAGGCACTGAAAAATGGAAATAGGGTTTTCTTTTTCGGAAACGGGGGCTCTGCTGCTGACTCCGCGCATATCGCAGGAGAATTTTTGGGAAAATATGATTTTGTCAGGAAGGCATTGCCTGTGCAGGCTTTGACAACAGATATTGCGACTATAACTGCTGTTGCAAATGATTTCGGCTATGAAAAAGTTTTTGAGCGCCAAGTGGAAGCGCTAGCAAAAGGGGGAGACATACTTGTTGGATTGAGCACAAGCGGAACTTCAAAAAATGTTTTTCTTGCTTTGCAAAAAGGAAAAGAAATTGGAACTTTCAATATTGGATTTTTTGGTTCAAGCGCCTCTTCAAGTAAAGAGGGGCATGCGGCGAAAATTTGCGATTTGAATCTGTTTGTTGAAAGCCCCTTTGTTCCCAGAATTCAGGAAGGTCACAAGCTTGTCGGCCACACGCTCGCGGGGCTTGTTGAAAAAGAAATGATGGAATTCTGGGGAAGCAAAAAATAATTTACTCCAGCCTTCTTAAAGTTCTGCCCAAACCGTAGCTTTCGCAAATAGAAACTATTTCTTTATGTATTTCTCCTGAAGCTCTGTTGGCATCCACAATGTGCACATTCGGAAATTCTTTTGCAAGACCAAAATAGTTCTGTCGAATTTTTTCCATCTTTTCCTTCTCTTCAAAAAGCTCGCTATGGAATCTGCCTTTGCCGATTCTCTCTAAACAGACATCTGGCGGGCAATCCATTATAAAAGTTATATCAGGCACGCGAAATTTGGAGTTTATTCTTTTTAGAAAATCCTTTTCTATCTGCAGTCCACCGAAAGCAATTGTAGAGAAAAAATACCTGTCAGAAATAATTATTTTTCCTTCTGCAATTCCGGGTTCAATTTCAGTATCCAGGTGATGTGCGCGGTCTGATGTGAATAAAATTTGCAAAGTTAAAAGAGATGTTTTCCACTCTTTTTTCAGGCAGGATTTTATCAAGCCCCCGATCAAGCCGTCTGTCTGCTCTTTCGTAAGAACGACCTTGTAGCCTTGATTAATAAGGAAATTTCTTAATTCGAAAGATTGCGTGCTTAAGCCAGAGCCATCAAGCCCCTCGAAAACGATAAATTTCCCCACAGACATAAAAATTCAACGTCGGTAAAGCTTAAATTGATTTGATTTCTAGGAAACTATCTTGCATAACTAAGCAAATCGCGCGCGCCGAAATATTTCTTCTCCGCAGCTTTTATTGTCCCAGAAACCCCAATCACGCGGATTATTAATGGAGCATCACCCACGCGATTGAGAAGCGCCAAAGCTGCGCGAATTTTCTCAACGGCAGTGTGGTTGCACCTAATCATCCCAGTGTTTTTTTCCTCGTTCCATTCATTTTTCATAATCCATGCACCGGCTTCTGCTGCGCCCATCTCTCCCATATAATTCAGAATCGCATGCCACATCGCATTGCTCAAATCCTGAAAAGGAATTTTCTGGCTTGCAATAACTTCATAAGCTAAATATCTTTTTTTCTCACGCAAAGTCGGGGAGAGAAAGTTCGGCCTTCCTCCTAGTTCTTGTTCAAGCTTTTCCTGTGGGGTCAGTTCATGCACTTCGGCAGTTTCTTCTTCTACCATTTTCATCACTTAACTAATTCAACGCCTTCCGCGATTCTCGTTCCTGAGAAAATCGCCCTGTTTTTTTCAATTATTTTTTGCGGAATCTCGCTCGTTGCTGAAAAGCCTTTGCTCAGCTCGAGACCCAAATTTTCTGCGAGCGCAACAAGCTGGCGCGGATCTCTGATTTCCCAAATATTGCTGGCGCCACTGCATAAAATTGTTTTCACCTTTAAAGCCTCGCATAATCTCAAATTTAGAGCAGTATTCTGCAAAATCTGCGAGCGTTGCCTGCGGAAATTGTTTAATATTTCCCTGAAATTTATTTCTATCGCGACATTATTTTCAAATGCTTTTTGCATGCAGGCTTCATCCAGTCCAGAATCTAGCCTCCCGAAATCTGGGTGAGCTAAAATATCCACACGCGCATCCTCGCATGCCGCGCGATTGATCTTGTAATTCCCACCAAGAACAATCACTATGATTGCAAGCTCGCGGACTTTTTCTAATGCTCTCTTAAGCTCCATAGGATCACCAACCTGAATTTCAACTGCTGGAAAAATCTCAACTTTTGTATTTTTTTGCGCGTCTATAACAGAGGATTTAAACTGCTTGAATTTTTCCACAGATTCAAACCTGTCCGCGAGAGCAAAGCCATCCCATCCGAGCCTTTCAGCCATTTTTGCAAATTCCTCTGCTGTGTTCGCGCCGGCGCCAACGTGCAAGTCATAGAACTTCATATAATTCACCTATATACTAAAAAGTATATTTTTGAGAATTAATAAACGTTGTTGTTTTCATCGCTTTTCGGGGTTATTCCTTCTTTCAAATCCCCTTCCCTTACCGCGCAGCATTCTGTGCGAGCGCGCTGCGCTTGTCAAGCCTCTTTCAGCCCTTCCATGCACATCGCAAATCCAATTTATTTTTTCATCTGCTGCGATAGCAGGATGTGCGGGGTCCACGAGAATTATTTCAAACCACTGGTCGCGGCCATCCTCACCGACATAGTAAGAATTCAAAACTTCTAAATTCGGAAAATGTTTGCTGGCACGTATTTCTGCGATGTGCTGCAAATTTAAATTAGGAGGATTTTTTGTCAAGCCTGCGTGCGTAGGCTTTCTTCCGCCTGCGGGAAATTCTCTTTTTGAAGTTCCCTTTCCTATTCGTACGCGCGCCAGAATAAAACCTTGTTTTGCTTTGTAGCCGAGCGCGTGCGCCCTATCAAGCCTGGAAGGATATTCAATTTTTGCAATTGCATTTTCAGCTCTCCAAGAAATCATTCTCGCTTTTAGAATTTCTTTCATCTGCTCGGACTGCCAAGCCTGCTGCAAGTATTTGTACATCCCCATTTTCAAAACCTCCTCACATCAACCGCATCGCTGCGGTTTTCGAGTTAGGAAAAATCCGTCAGCAAGGTTTATAAAGTTTCACTTCAATCTAAATAAAGATTATTATGAATTCAAATGTAAAGTTTGTTATTGGAATTTTGATGGTTTTAGTTGGAGTTTATCTGCTCCTTCCAAGAAGCTGGCTTTTGGATTTTGGCCTGCCTGCTTTTGGATACGGAAGGTTTCTCCTGCCGGTTTTGCAGGGAGTGATTCCGCTCTTTCTTGCAATAGTGGGTTTCATGCTCGCATGGATAATGTGGGAGGAAATGGAGCAGGAGCGCAACAGAAAGAAGATGCCAGCATAGAGAAATCTATAAATTTCCACAACGCTGAAAAATTCTTTGTTCCAGAAGAGGCTGGCGGATTTTGTGAGACCGAAGAGCTTAAATGCTTCTAGTTCGTAAGCAGTTCTATGAAAGGCAGGCGATTAGTTGCTGGTCAGCTTTTGATTTATATTCTAAATTTTCCACAGCTTCCAGTTAGAGAAGATGTTGTGCTAGAAAGTCTGAGGTGTACTAGAGCGAGCGGTTTGGAACCTCGGGCTGTTCTCACATACTATGATGAAAACAATTTCAGAGCGAGGTACGCAATTCCATCAGAAGATTTTATTGTAAAGAAAATAGGAATAGCTCCAAGAGGATATCCATTTGCCAGAGTTGCAAATGCCGTAGAAGATTTAGATGAAGAAGCCAAAGCGCTTGTAACACCATCCACATCAGAAATCAGACTGGCAGAAGTTGGAGATAATACTGAGAAATTACAAAGAACACTATATCGTTTAAGCGAATTTGCCGACAGATTTAATGTTGGAATACTCGTTCCATATGTTTCGGGTACCTATGATCAGCAATTTGAAAGAACGCTCTCGGCAACATTCGACACAGCGGTTCTGCTCGAATCTGTTCCTTAAAGCATTTTAAATCTGGGTTTGATATTAATTCTATGCAAAGCAAATCTGCAAAACTTTCAGAAAAACAAACTGCCCGCGGAATGAAATACATAATGGCAGATGGTGCAAGCAATGCTGCGAAAGATTCTGTATTGACAAGCTATCTTACTCCACTCGCGCTTGCGCTTGGAGCAAGCAATCAGCAAATCGGTTTTCTCAATAGCTTCCCTTACTTGTTCGGAAATTTAATCCAGCCTGTTGCCGGAAAATATATTGAAACCCGCGGCGGCAAAAAAAGCACAACTTTAGTAATGCAGTTTTTCGCGCCAATTTTAATTTTGCTGATGGCTTTTCTCCCAATTTCAGCAGTCGCTGATAAAGTTTTTTATCTTATAATCTTTACAACTTTCTATCAAATAATTTACGGCTTTCAGTCAACAGCATGGATATCTTGGATTGCAGATATTGTTCCTGAAAAAACGCGCGGGGAATTTTTTGGGAAGAGAAACACAATTGCGGGATTTGTTTCCCTCGGAGTCAGCTTTGTGGCCGGATGGCTTCTGAGTGCTACTAGAGGAAATTTTGGCTTCACAATAATTTTTGGCTTCGCTGCGCTTGCCGGAGTTGTTTCATATTTTCTTCTGAGGCAGGTTCCAAAAAGCCCTCAGGGCCCGCAAGGCAGTTTCAATTTGAGGGTAAAAGAGTTTTTCAGAGATTTTCGCTCGCATAAAAATTTCTCAAATTTCACTTACTACATTTTCTTTCTGAATTTTGGAGTTTTCATAGCTTCCCCATTTTTTGTCGTTTATATGCTGAAAGATTTGGGAATTGGATATTTTGGCTACGCAGTTTTAATTGCTGCTGAGGCGGTAGTCGCAATTTTTTCCCAGAAATATTGGGGAAAGCTGATGGACAGGTTTGGAGACAGGACAATTTTAGGAGTCTGCGGAATTTTGATTTCACTTGTTCCAATTGCCTTTATTTTCACCGGGAATTTCTTTACACTGCTTTTCGCGCAGGCGCTCGCAGGTTTTGCGTGGGCTGGGTTTGATTTAGCAAGATTCAATTTTTTGATTGATGCAACGCCGCCGCAAAAAAGGCCGAGCTTTATTGCGAACCACAAACTTTTGGGAGGGTTTGCAATTTTTGCCGGCGGTCTTGTTGGCGGATTTTTGGCCGGAGCTTTTTCTGGGGTGGAATTTTTCTTTTTAGAAGGATTGAAAATTCTTTTCGCGCTCGCTTTTGTTTTCAGAATCCTTCCGCTGATAATTTTCCTCCCTCGCCTCCGTGAGCAGCGCGTGCCGGCTTCTCAGGCGGCTCCCGTAAAAAATATTTTCTGGCGCGCTATTGCGGTCTATCCCACACAGGGCATTTTGCATGAGCTCATGTATATCGGGCATCTGGAGCGCGATTTTATCAAAAAGGGAAGAAAAATTTACAGGAATTTCACGGACAGATTTGGCAGGAAAAATAAGCTTTATTAATCTCATATCCCAAGAGAAAACATGCAAAAAATAGCAATAGCTTTGGCGGCGATGGTTTTGATTGCAGGATGCGTCGGTAGCAGCAAAACAACAACTACAACCGAACCTCCGGCAACATCTCCGCCCACGACATCTCCACCTACTACTACAACAGGCCCGGTAAAGACATTTGATATGCTGATAACGCACACATCTTACGGCACGCCTGTAATCAATGTGAAGAAAGGCGATCATGTTGTTATCCGCGCGAGGGCAATCGATGGAACAGCCACGCACAAACATGGCATAACAGTTGATGAGCTTGGTGTAAATCAGGCTGTTACAACTGAGGATAGGGACAATCCGCAGCTGGTAGAATTTGACGCAACAAAGGTTGGCGAATTCAAGATGTATTGTGGGACATGCAAAGACGGAATCTATGGAGCAAACCACCCGAAGCTTAACGGACAAGTTGTTGTAACCGAGTAAATCAGTTTTTTATTTTCTTTTTATTTTGGCGAATCTAGTAGTAACTATGGAAATCTTTCAAAAATTAAAAACAGACATTTACTGGCTGATGATTTTTTCACTTGCAGTTTCCACAGCCGCAGCTATTTTCATTCTGAACAAGCCAGAAAATCTGGTAAATGTTCTTGCTGCGATTTTTACTGCCGCGGTTTTGGATTTGGGGATTAAAAAATATTGGAAAAAAGAAAATATGAAATTTCCAAAATCTGCAGTAATATCCGGATTTTTTGTTTCAACTGTTTTGGAGCAGGGCACTCCACTTTTAACAATAATCGTAGCCGCAGCAATTGCAATTTTATCCAAACACATTTTGCGCCTACAAGGAAAGCATATTTTCAATCCGGCAAATTTTGGAATGCTCGCTGCGATGCTGTTTCTATCAGCAACGCATGGCTGGTGGGCTTCTATCAGCCCGATTGCAATTTTGCTCGGGTTGATTGTAGTTTGGAGATTTGAAAGGTTTCATCAGGTTATTCCGTTTTTGATAACTTACTATTTGGCGAATTTCGCTTTCAACCAAACTTTACCAACGCCTGATTTCACTTTGCTTTTCTTTTCATTTTTCATGTTCATTGAGCCGAAAACTTCTCCCTCCAATAGAAACGCGAGAATTGCTTACGGCGCGCTTGCCGGAATAATCGTTTTCGCAGCAACAGTTTTCTTCCCCACTTATTCAATTTTCGCCGGGCTTGCGATTGCAAATATTTTTGGGTTTTTAATAAACAGATTTGTGAAGTGAGAATATGGCAAAACTTGTGAGAGATAAAGTTCCGGAAATAATGAAGCTGGAAGGAAAAAATCCTGCAACTCACATTGCAGATGATGAAGAATACTGGAAGCGGCTGAAAGAAAAATTAAGGCTGGAGGCCGCAGAATTCACCGCGAACGAAAAAATCGAAGAACTTGCTAGCGTTCTTGAAGTTATCCGCGCGATTTGCGATTTCAGAAAAATTGATTTGAAAGATATTGAAGCTTTGCTGGAAAAGAAAGCAAAAGAGCGCGGGGGATTTGTAAAGAGGATCATTATCGAGTAAAGTCAACATAATTAACTATTTATAAGTAACAAAGCTTTAAATATAGGTTCGTACCATATATTTAGTAGATTTTCATGCCACAAAGACGCCATACCGTAATGAAAACTCCATTTACAACAGAATACCGTGGAACATGGGGATACCGCAGAATGGTTCTTGATTCTGTTTCCAACCACCTTCCTGCGGACAGTCTTGGGACAGAAACTAAAGTTTTGTTGAGACAGGACGGTCATTACGTTGATTTAAAGTCAGCAGATCCAGCAAAGCCAACAGAAGAAGTTGTTTTCAGGGACAATGGCCCCGGCTATCCCAGAGAGTTTTTGGTTTGGATGCACTCTACAAAAACAGATGACCCAAAAACTGTTGGCCAGTTTGGGGAAGGTTTGAAGCTTGCGGCACTTGCTGCTTTGAGATCTGAAGTATCTCTTGAATATAGGTCTAGAGATTCTGAAGGAAACTGGACAGCTGTCCCATTCAAAGAGCCAGCATCTGCTGGTAGCAGAAAAGTTGAATTGCTTTGTTATGAAATAAAAGATGATGAGGGTTTTACAGGTTCTCAAACTGTTTTTAAAAATCCCAATCCCGAACTGCTCAAGGAAGTTTTCGGGATTCCAGAAAATGTTTTATTCTTCAATAATATTTATAGAGAGCTCTACAGCGAAAAGGATAATTTGCCATATAGCAAAGAGAAGGTAGTTATAGAGGGCGGGCCGAGGCCAAAGAGGTATTTATCCAGAATAATTGACACCGGAAAGGGTTCCAGCCTCTTTGTGAAAGGAATAAAGCTAAGGGATGTGATTCCTTCAATTTTCAGCTATGATCTCGGCACGCAAGATATTGCGCCGGACAGAAATCTGGCTGATATGGAAATCGTTGTGGATGAAATAGAACATATATTGAAGGGCTGCTCCAATCCGGAAATTGTAAAGAAAGTTTTAATGACTGCTAACGAAAGACCTAATGAAAGCCTTCTCGAATTCTCTGCTTTCAGCAACATAAGGAAAGTGGACGAAGAAATTAGGCGTCGGAAATATGGTTTTACTGAACAAGAGCAAGATGCAATCGGAGGAAATAAAAAGGCGAAAAAAATCCCAAAAAATCTGTGGGCCAAAACCTTCAGAGATATTTGGGGAGAGAAAGCTGTTATAGCTTCAGGAAATGTAAACAAAAATAAAGAAGCCGAATTAATGGGCTACAATCCTGTTTTGTTAGACGGGTATATAGGAAGATATCTTGCTGATAAAGGTATAATGACAGCAGATGGGCTAGTCAAAGGAACTGGTTATAAGTGGATTGATGAAAGCGAGCTAACAGGTGAAGAGAAAGAAATGATTTCCAGAGCTGAAGAGATAAACAGAACTCTATCACATAATCGAATACTTACTTTTGATTTTCCAATTAGAGTTTATTCTCACGCGCTTTTGCCTGATGGCGAAGAAGCTCAGGAAACAGAGGGTGTTTTCGATAAGCAAGGTCGATTTATCGGAATACGGCGCGACCAGCTTGTTAACTTTAGAACATTTGCAGAAGTCTATGTACATGAGTTAGGCCATGGTGTTACAAATAAAGGTGATTACGATAGAGAATTTACAGATTATTTTGTGAAAGCAGCTGCCGCACTTATTTCAAGCTCACTTTCTAGAGAGACTCCCGAACCAGAAACAACCGAAGTGATAGAAGTAGTTGAAGAGGTCACTCTGGTTGAGCCGGAAATTGTTGAACATGTTGAAGCCGCAATGCCAGAACCACTTATAATGGCTAAGAGAAGAGCTGAAGGGCAAGTTCCAGTTGAAGTTCCTCTAACGCCAGAGCATGAAAACGGAATTGATAAAACAATAAAAGAAATATTTGAAAGATACCTATAAATAAATTTGTGAAATGATTATTTTATTTTTCTTATCAAAATAACTGCACTCTCCAGAATTTTTTCCATGTTTGCATAGCCAGAAGTTTTCAAAACATCTTCTACAGGAAACCACTCCACGCCCTTTATCTCCCATTGCGGCACAAGCTTTTCATCTGCGGTTTCCATCAGGAAAAAAATCACGCGCTTGTGCACGCGCTCGCCTTTTTTCAATCCATAATCGCGGTTGTGCGTTGCCGCGTAGAAATATTCTGTCTCGCCCAGCCGCGCTAGAATTTTTAAATTTTTTAATCCGGTTTCTTCCTGAACTTCCCGCACAGCGGCCTGCTCTTCTGTTTCTCCTTTCTCAATCCAGCCTTTAGGCAAAGCCCATTTATCCGCGAAATCTTTTATCAGAAGGATTTTTTTTAATGTAGGATTATAGACAACGCCGCCTGCAGAAACTTCATTTCTCATGGGGGAAATTCTTTTTTGAATTTAAAAAGAATTCACTTTTTTCTTCTTACAAGCCTGCCGCCATCAGTTTTTGGCTGAGGGGCTTGCGCCGGAACAGAAACTTTTGGCCTTTTCATGATAAAGAAAGCAGTAGCACCCAAAACAACAAGAACAGCCGCGCCACCTATCAGTGTTGTTGGAGAGCTAAGCAAATCTCCGATAGAGGAAGTTGTTGCTGTTGTATCTTTTATCGCGTCATTCGCCTGAAGAGCAAGATTTTTCGCAGCAGCATAATCTTGGGAGTTGTAGGATTTTACAGCTTCCACATAGAGCTTGAGCGCACTGCTGACATCTTTTTTTCCGGAATTTTCATTTATTGTATTGTTAACATTTTCTATTGCTGCGAGCGCCTCCTCGGGCGTTATAGTGGTTGAAGTTGCCGTGGTTTCTTGGGAAGAAGCAGCTGTGGTTGTGGTACCCTGTTGATTAATAATTATTTCAGAGGCAGAAGTTGATCCAGTTGAGCCAGCGGAAGTTGCCGCAGTTGGTGAAGTTGTTGTGGTAGCTGCAGCAGATGTGGACGTGGTGTTGGGGGCTGTAGTTGTCGTTGGAGCGGCTGTAGTAGTTGGGGCTGCAGTTGTCGTTGGCGGTGTAGTTGTAGTAGTTGGCGGAGTTGTGGTGGTAGTGGTAGGCGGAGTAAACGAGCCAGTCGCACTACCGCCAAAGCACATCACAACTTGAGCTACATCCTCGACATTACCACTCCACGAAAATGTTTTTCCTTCATTTCCAGCAGTAGGCGTGTAAACATAGCTCAGAACAGTATCTAAATTTTGTGTGTATGCTTTCGGAAATCTATGAATATCATTCGTTATTGCCGGAGTGCAAGAAGCGCAGTTTATATTGAAATTATAGAAACTAGGAGTTTGGTCAGCTCCATTCCAATTTGCTGTAAATTCGAGCCTATAGTCGCCATTTTCTAACAAGGTTGTTGTAGGAAGTGTACAGGTTGTCATCGCAAAAGCTCCCTGAGCTAAGAAAATGAAAATTAAAACTCCTATAAGTCCGAATTTCTTATTCATTCAATCAAAAAATATCTAATGGCTATATTTAAAAATCTTATTTTACAGCACTAATAATCTCAACAACATCCCTATTCTTTAATTTCTGCTCGCCAGAAATTTTCATTTTGGTTTTTACATTTACTGCATACAAGAAATTTTTTCCAAAGTCTGTGTGGATTTTGAATGCAAAATCCAAAGCAGTAGAGCCTGGAGGCATTAGGAAGCAATCTGGCAGAACTCTCCCTTGGGAATCGGAAAGCTTTCCAACACCGCCGGGAAAAATCGCAATATATTTCAAGAAATCAAAAACTGCTGCGTCCAGACATTGCTGAACTCCTGTTGAGCTGAACTTTTTTAAAACATTATCGCGGATAAAATTTAACGCAGAAGTTTGCTGCGAATTTATTTTTTCCTCAACAATAATTTCAAAGTCAGAATTTCCCGGAGTATATTTTATCAATCCAGCTTTCGCAGCTCCCCGCAAAGCAACTTCAGAATCAGAAGCGCACGCAACAAATTTGTAATCAGGAAATTCCTTTTGCAGGCGCGCAAAATTTTTTTCTGCAGGTTCCAAATCCATTTTGTTGCAGGCAATAATAATTGGTTTTGTTCTTCTTCTAAGAGCGACAGCAAGAGCTTTCAGCTCTTCCTCTTTCCACGCGGAAGGTTTCTCTTTGTTTACTTTCAGCTCTGCCAAAACTTCCTCAATCATGGGTAGAGTGACTTTGAAAGCAGTCAATTGCTTTTCAATCTGCTCCTCAACTTTAACTTTTGTCTGCTCAACCAAGCGGGAAATTTTTTCCCAATGCCTTTTGATAATGTCTAGATACCACAAGTCTAATTCTTCCTCTAAAAACTTCACATCATTCACAGGATCATAACTTCCAGCAGGCAGAGCTTCACCTTTCTCATTAGTCGCGCCCGCGCAATCAATTATGTGAATAAAAATATCTGCCTGATTCAAGTCATTCAGAAATTGGTTTCCCAAACCTTTCCCCTCATGCGCGCCCGGCACCAACCCCGCAACATCAATTAAATCAACAGGAACAAATCTTGTTCCGGAAATACAAAATCCTGAGCGCGGATTGCACTGAACTTTGAATTCTTTGTCAACGCAGGCGACGCGCACAAAACCCACGCCGCGATTTGGTTTTATTGTTGTAAATGGGTATGAAGCAATTGCCACATCCGCAAGAGTTGCTGCTTTGAAAAAAGTGCTTTTGCCGCACGAGGGCTTGCCCACGATTCCAATTAACATGAAAATTTTACGTAAGAGAGAAATAAAAAGGAATTTTTGGCTTTAACATGCCTTTATAAAAATTAGATTCCAACTCTTTTCGGTAAATATGCTCGCTCCACTTTGCAACGTCTGCCTGAATTCAGATATTTTATGCGGCGGATGCTCCGCAAAATTAACAGAGGGGAAAATTTCCCAGACAGAAGTGGACGCCTCGCGCTTTCTGAAAAGTTTGGAGGAGAAGCACACACAGCTTGCGGACGCGAAACTTTTGAAAGTAATTGACGCAGACCATTTGATTTTTATTGCAGGCCGCGGGGACGCGCCCAAGCTTGTCGGCAGGCAGGGCTCGGTTGTAAAAGAGCTTGCGAGAAAATTCGGGAAGAACATAAAAATTTTGGAGGAAGGGGACTTGAAAAATTTTGTTTCCAATTTAGTCCAGCCTGCTGTTGTTTCCGGGATAAACACAATTTATTCTCAGGCAGGCGAAAAAATCCGCGTGCGGGTTTCGCGCAACAGGCCAAATGTTTCCGCTGAAAGTTTTTCGCAAATTGTTTCTGCTGTTTTCGGAAAGAAGGCTGAGATGGTTGTGGAAGGATAAAGAATAAAAGCTTTTCTCCTCGATCTTTTGTATGAGCCAAAGAATAATCCGCAGCGAGTTTCGTTCAAGATTTCCCGGCTACATTGGAGAGAGAGACTTCTACGCGGAAAACCTTAGTATGTATAGAGAAACTGAACTTTTGTGGTTGCTACATAATTATGTGAAAATAAATAGAGATGGCTCTGCTGAGCGTGTTCAAACAGAGCAGGAATATGAAAAAATAAAGCAAAGAATGTTGAGAAGATATAGAAGACATTCAGATCCTCATCTGTTATTTGATATTGAGAGAGGGGTTCATTTAAGCCCCGATTACAAACTATTGCCCTCGACGTATTCTGTCTCTATCGGAGGGATCTTCTATAGGAAGCAGTATACAAAAGAAATATTTTGCAAAAGAGTTTCAAGAACAAAAGAATTTAGAGTTAAGCAAAAAGACTATAGGGATGGAGGATTTAATGTAACATGCGAGGCAGAAGATGGAACATTTTTGACGTTTTTTAGAAATTGCAGCGATTACCCGACCAGTTTTTATGCTGGACACTTTGACCCATCTTCGACATTACAGCAAGAAATAGTGGAAGGTATTCCTCGAGTCATCGATGCTTTCGATAGATTCTCTCCGAGGATGCTTGATAGTGAAGTTGTTAAAGCATCAATAGAACTCGCCTTGGAAAATGATAAATCAGAACCAAATTATGAAATTTCTGGAAAGTTAAAACCTGTGGAGGAATTTGTAGCCGCCATAGGAAGCACATTAGTCTTTGGTCCTTCTAAAACCTTTTAACCTTCAAAAAATATTTTTCTCTGATTGATTATGAGAATAGCAGTCGTCGACCGAAGCCTCTGCAGGCCAGACAAGTGCCAGCACGAATGCATGAATGTTTGCCCGATAAATCGCGCGGGAGAAAATTGCATTTGGATTTCTGAAAGAACAGACGGGAAAAAAGCCGCAATCTCCGAAGAGCTTTGCATAGACTGCGGGCTTTGCATAAAAGCTTGCCCGTTTGGCGCAATTGAAATTGTCCACACCCCAGAGCAATTGAAAGAAAAACCAGTCCACCGCTTCGGAGAAAATCTTTTTGAATTATTCAGGCTGCCCTTTCCAATCAAAGGAGAAGTTGTTGGAATGCTCGGACCCAACGGAACTGGAAAAACAACTGCGCTGAAAATTTTGTCCGGAGAAATAAAATCAAACTTGGGCGATTATGAAAGCGCTGGCGCGTCTGCCAGAGAATTAATAAAAATTTTCCGCGGAACCGAGCTGCAAATTTATTTGCAGCTCTTGGAAAAAGGTGGCGTGAAAACAGTTGTGAAGCCGCAGAAAATTGAAATGCTTTCGCAAGTTGAGGAAACAGCAGAAAATGTTTTGCGCAAGCATGACGAAAGAAAAATATTTTCAGATATTGTGAAAAAATTGCAATTGGAAAAAATTCTCAATAGAAAACTTTCTCAATTAAGCGGAGGAGAATTGCAGCGCATTGCAATTGCAATCGCTGCTTTGAGAAAAGCGGATTTCTATTTCATTGACGAGCCTTCAAATTATTTGGATGTTTACCAGAGATTGAACGCGGCAAAAGTTATTCGCGAGCTCGCAAAAGATTCTGCGGTTCTTGTAGTAGAGCATGACCTCGCAACTCTGGATTTTCTTGCTGACAGAATTCATGTTTTGTATGGCGTGCCGGGAGTTTATGGAATTGTTTCAGCAGCCTATGGAACGCGCGTGGGAGTGAATGCTTTTCTTGATGGATACTTGAAAACAGAAAATATGCGCGTGCGATCTGAAGCATTGGATTTCACAAGCACAAAGCAAAAGGGCTCTGCGAAAAAAGAAATTTATTTGCAGTGGGAAAATCTGGAAAAAACTCTGGGCAATTTTGATCTTTCCATTGGAGTGGGCTCTGTATTCAAAGGAGAAGTTATTGGAATTTTCGGCGCGAATGGTTTGGGCAAAACAACTTTCGCAAAAATTCTCGCAGGCGAAATAAAAACTGACGCTGGAAAAATAACCAAGTCTGTGAAAATTTCCTACAAGCCCCAGTATATCAAAGCAGAGGGAGATGAAACAGTTTCTGAAATGCTTTCCTCAGAAACAAATATTTTTGCAGAGGACTTTAAGGCAATGATTTTGAAACCCTTGGGGATTGAAAAACTTTTGGAGAGAAAAGTTTCCGAGCTTTCCGGCGGAGAGCTGCAGGCTGTTGCGATTGCTCTCTGCCTTGGGAGAAAAGCTGATTTGTATTTGCTGGACGAGCCTTCTGCTTTTCTTGACGCGGAAAAAAGGCTCGCCGCCGGCCGCGCAATAAGAAAATTCTGCGAGGCGCACGAATGCTCTGCGTTGATAATTGACCACGACTTGCTTTTTTTGAGCTATCTGGCAGACCGCGCAATTGTTTTTTCTGGAATTTCTGCGGAAAAAGGAACTGCCGAGCAAATGGACTTGCAGGCGGGCTTCAACAAATTTTTGCGCGAGGTGGACATAACTTTCAGAAGAGACCCGCAAACAATGCGGCCGCGCGCGAATAAGCCGGGCTCGCAGAAAGATTTGAAGCAGAAAGCTGAGGGAAAATATTTTGTTGTTGAGTGAAAGTGGAGAACTTCTCTCAAATTATGTGTCGTAGAAAAATTCCGCCGCTAAAAATTTCTGGCGTATTTATTTTTTCTTTTCACACACCAGTTGCGAGCGCGTTTGAGTTTACTCAACGCGCGAGCTTATCAGCTCCCTGTGCTTGAATAATGCTTCAGCCCGAATTTCCAAAAGCTGTATGCAACTGCGAAAGAAATTATTGCGACAAGCGGCGAAAGATATTGGAGCTGAGGCCAGATTCCTTTTCCTAAAATTGCGGCAGCTGGGAAATAATTTACGAAAGCGAGTGGCATGATAAAAGTCAGGAATGCCTTAATGTATTTATTGAAAATTTCCAAAGGGTAGTTTGTAAAATTTCCTGTTATCCAAACAATTTCAGTAATTGGACCGATTCTTGTTGTCCAGAACGCGAGCGTCGCTATTGCAAGAAAAATTGAATAAATTATCAGAGAGCCGCTTAAAAGAAAAATAGCAAGAGCGAAAAGCTTTTCCACGCTCCACACAACGCTAACAATTGGCATGCTTATTGCCAGCAAAGCAATTCCGCTTAATAAATCCCCAAATCCATGTGTGTCAAAAGTAGAAATCATCATATATTTTATCGGCTTCATTGGCTGAACAAGAACTCTGTCAAGGCTGCCGCTGCGCACAGCTTCTTCAACGCGCCAAGGAACTGTCCCTTTAAGAAAAGTATTCCACACTCCCCACGCAAAAACTTCAAGCGCGTATAGGAATAATAGCTCTTCCAATGTCCAGCCATTTATATTTGGAATATTTTGCATAATAACCCAATAGAATAGGACGCCTATTACATTTGTGAGAACAAGCGCAAAAATTCCCAAAAAGAAATCTTCCGCATATTGAAAATCTTCGGCAATTCGCGCAACTGCAAATTTTTTCCACAACCTGAAAGTTTTTAACATTTCAACCACCCCCCGAGGAGGGCTCCGCCCTCCTTCTGGGTTCATTCTCCCGAATTTCTGCTTCGCAAAATATAATTTTCATTTCAACCACCCTGTGAAAATATTCTTTTTTTCGCGCGGCTCCAAACAAAACCCACAAATGCAGACAAAATCAAAATCCACAAAACCTGAAAGCCCAGAGCTGAAAAAATTTCCACGCCGGAGATTTTTCCAATGTAGATTGAAAGAGGGATATGAAAGGCTGCTGCGAATGGAAGCAGTTGAAGGATTGAAAAAAGCCATGCCGGGAAAAAATAAAGCGGCATGAGGGAGCCGGAAACCATGTCGCTAATCATGTTTCTGCTGAGCGTCAAGCCCCAGACTTTTCCGCCCGACCAGAAAACCCACATACCTGTTAGAAAAGCCAAAAGGAAATTTATCAGATATGAAAAAATCAGGCTGACGAAAAATAAAAGCGAGGCAGGCATAGAAACTTTTACAATTAAAACCGCGCCCAACAAAACAGGGAAGCCCCATGTCATAACTTTGTATCCTACAGCTCCGATATTCCCAAAAAGCCTGTAAAGCGGATAGCTCATTGGGATTGTAAGCTTTCGCGTTATTCCTCCCATGCGCACATCATACTCTATCTCACCTTCTACGAAGCTCCAAGCAAGCGGCCGTATCAGCGAAGAAATTACCATGTAGGTTATCATAATTTCAAAAGTCATTCCATTTATTTCTGGAGTTCCTGCGGTTGTGAAAATCGCTTTCCATAAAAACCAGAATGCAATCAAAGTCAGGACAGACTGCGCGAGCCCGCCAATAAAATTCGTCCTGTAAGCAAGCATTTCCTTGAAAGAAGTTTCAGCAAGTTTCAAATATCTTCCCAGCATCAAATCCCCTCCCTGTAAATTCTCCTAATAATTTCCTCAATGTCAGGCTCCTCAATTTCAATATCATGCACAGGATAGCGCGAGAGAATTTTTTTCAATGCTTCAGTCAGGGAAATTTTTTCAGTGTTGACGGAAATTTTTGCAGTATTTTCTTTTCTTTCTAAAATCTTTACTCCATTGATTGAAATTCTTTTCACAGGCTTGTGGAACTCAGCGAGCAAAATTCTTTCCTTTCCAAATTTTTTCTTTATCTCCGCGAACGAGCCATCGTAAATTATTTTTCCGCTGTCCACAATAATTATCCGCTCGCACAGCTCCTCAATGTCGCCGACATCGTGAGTTGTGAGAATAATCGTTGAGCCTGCTGAATTCACTTCTTTCAAAAACTTTCTCATGCGGTGCTTGCCTTCAACATCCAATCCAATTGTCGGCTCATCCAAGTAAACAATCGGCGGGCCGTGCAAAAGGCAGGCGGCAAGCTCGCAGCGCATTCTCTCGCCCAAAGAAAGCTTGCGCGTGGGCTGCTCCAGATATTTTTCTATTCCCAGAACCTGAGAAAATTTTTTCATGCGGGCGCGAAAATCTTTTTCAGGGATTTCATAAATTGCTTTCAAAAGTTCAAAAGTATTTTTCACAGGAATATCCCACCAGAGCTGGGTGCGCTGACCGAAAACAACTCCCATCTGGCGCGCATTTTTTTCGCGTTGCTCGTATGGAACCAAGCCATTCACAATTGCTTTTCCGTTCGTTGGCAAAAGAATTCCAGTGAGAATTTTTATCAGCGTGGACTTGCCCGCGCCGTTCGGCCCGATTATTCCAACAAATTCTCCGGGCGCGATTTTCAGGTTTATGTTTTTCAGCGCAGTGTGAATTTTATATTTTCTGCTAAACAAGCTCGCCAAATTTTCTTTCAATGTAGAGCCGCGCAAGTAGGTCTTGAATTCCTTGCTCAAGTCGCGGACATCTATGATTGGGGCAATGGGCATTGTATCAGTCTCCATTTGTTTTGCTGCTTAAAAAATGCAGCGAAAAGAAAAATATTTTTGGCTCTAAGTTAAAAAAGAATTAGTTGTATTTTACCATTGAAATCGCCTGCACTATATTGGGTTCGCAATTTAAAAAGCTTATAATTTTCTTTTTCCCACAAAACTGAAAACCAAAAAGTAAATCCAAATCACAACAGCCATGCCGATGAAGGCATAGTTATGATTTATTCCATAGAGAAATCCTCCCAACATTGGGCCTGTCATCAGTCCGAGTGAGCGGAATGAGCTTTCCAAGCCAAGAATAGTTCCGCGCTTACCTGAAACTTTTTTTGTCAGCAGCGATGGAACGGAAGGAAAAATAAGAGCATTGCCCAACACGAAAACAGTCAGCGGAAGCAAAAGAGATATCCAATCTTTTGCAAAAAGCAGAGTCAAAAATCCCAAACCAGAAACAAGGAGTCCGGCTTGTATGAGTTTTATTTCTCCGTATTTGTTAATGAATTTTCCGGTCAGGCCGCGCGAGAGAAAAATCAGCACACCTACATAAGTGAAAACTATTCCGAGCTGGGAGGAAGTGAAGCCGAGCCTCTCGCCGGTATATAGAGCAATAACAGCTTCATGCCCTCCAACCATGAAGCTCGCCATAAACGAAGATAGGAAAAGAAAAAGCATGTTTGATTTCAGGTGCTGGAAAAAAGAAATTTCTTTTTCCACCAAATTTTTGCTTTCTGCCTTTTCTTTCAGTTCAGAAAGCTGGAAATTAACTGAAAATAAATTCGCGGCGCTCAATGCAAAAGAAAGTAAGAACGCGTCCCTTACAGAAAAATGCGAAGCCAAGCCCCCGAAAGCAGGGCCAAGAATAAAACCCGCGGACATAGCCATTCCAAAAAGCCCCATTACTTCGCCACGCTGTTTCTCAGTTGTGAAGTCTGAAAGAAGTGAAATGCATGAAGGAAAAACTGCTGCGGCAAAAACTCCGGCAAGCGCACGCGCAAACAAAATCATTGCAAGCGAATCAGAAAAAGCCAAAAGCAAATAAGAGGATCCGTAGCCTGCAACACCGGCCAGCAGAATTTTTTTTCTTCCAAATTTATCAGAAAGCTTTCCCATTATCGGGCTGAAAATCAAACTTGCAAACGCGAATGCCGAGACAATCATACCCAGTTCAATAGGCTTTGCTCCGATAGAGAGCGAATAAAATGGGAGTATTGGCAAAATAATTCCGAATCCAATGCTCGTCATTAAAACTGTAAAGAGGACTGTTTTTACTCCCGGAACTTTTAGTATATCTTTGAATGACATTTTACCACCCACACTAAAGAGTTAATTCCAAAATGAATATTTAAAAACTCCCAAGGCTAAATATTTTAGTGCCCCAAGATATTTCCTGTGTTGCCTGCGGCGGCAAGAATGTGCGCATGCGCGTATACAGTTCTACAAAATTTTTTGACGGCACTTGCTTGTGCTTGGACTGCGGGGCGGAGTTTTGAAAAAGATTTATAATGCTCCTTGGCATGAAACGTATTGCATTTTCATCACGGGGGCTTACCATACGAAAGAACCGAGCATTGATGCTATGGTGCAACACCTTGTACGCGTAGCTAGACGAGTTGTATACGAACCTGGTGCCGGGCTTGTAGAGCGCAAGCCGCGCGACCCCTACGACCACGACTTTTCTGGTTTTTTCTCGAACGCAGGCTAAACTTTTTTTACTTCCCCAATATCTCCCTAGCCAACTCCGCTTCGGCCGCATCGAATTCTTCCAAAACTTTCAAATCATTTTCAGAAATAATTGTTTCCAAAACATCTCCTTCGGAAATTCCTCGCCCAACAACTGCGCCTTCAATTGAAATCGCAACGCGCTCGCCGGCTTTTGCTTTTTCAATTGTCTGGCTCTCCTGCTGGATTTGCCTTAGCGTGCCAATCTCATTTTTATTTTTCTGCAGGCGGCAGCCGGATTTTAATTCTCCTGACAGAATTTCCACGCCAACAACAGCAGGCTCGCTCTGGCGGAAAACAAAGCCTGGTAAAATTCTCATACGGCAGGGCATTGTAATGCTCGCAAGCTTTTCCTGCTTCAATTTTTCCTTCTCGCTTTTCAGCCAAGAATCATACTCTTCAAACAATCTGTAAATAATATTGCTCGCCAGAATTTTCACTCCAGAATTTTTCACCTCGCTTAAAATTTCATCTCCAACAGGAACATTGAAAACAAAAATCAACTTTTTAAAATTATCTTTCAAAAGTTTTTGGTCCTGTATATCTCTTCTGGAAGCAGGCCCGACTTCTGCTTTTCTGATTGGGATTTCCTTTTGCTTGAGAATGTGAATCAAAGCTTCCAGTGATCCGAGAGTGTCTGCGCGTACAATTGCGCCTTCAATTTCCGACTCAAATTCAACTTCCTCAACTTCTGCTTTCAATTCCGCTTTTGCGGCATCAACTTCCTTTTCTGTTTTTACAGCGCGCACAGGCGAGCCTGCGACAGCGTTTTCAATTCCTGTTGCGGAAACTTTTATTCCAGCCGCAGCTGAAACAGAATCAACATTTTCAAAATCTTTTTCAACTCTCAATTCAGACATTGGCTTTGGTTTTAGCAAAGCTTTCACTTTTCCCACAGCAGGCTCGCGGCCTCCTACAACCAGAAAATCCCCGCGGGAAATTTTTCCATCAAACAAAATTACATCAATTGTTGTGCCAAGACCTTTGAAATCTTTTACCTCTAGAATAATTCCCTTTCCGCTCTCGCCGGAAAGTTCCAATTCTTTTTTCAAAAATGCTTGAGCCAAACCAGAAAGCATCATTATCAACTCGGGAATTCCCTCGCCTGTAATTCCGGAAACTGGGACAATAGCAACAGTTTTTTTGAAGTCAGAAACTCTGTCAAATCTTTCAGACTCAAACCCGCGCTGGGAAAGCTGGCCAAGAATTTTGTAAATAGCCTCGTCAGCTTTTTCTTTCACATGTTCGGGTTGCTTGTCCAAGCTTTTCAAAAAACTTTCTCCCTCATTTGCATGCCAACCTTCAACGCGGTCGATTTTTGTCGCAGCGACAATGAACGGAGTTTTAAACTGCTTTAGAAAATTCAGTGATTCATCAGTCTGCGGCTCAAATCCTTTTGTCACATCAACAACTAAAATCGCCAAGTCCGAGCATGAGCCCCCGCGTTTTCTCAAAGTTGTAAAGGCTTCGTGTCCTGGAGTGTCAATAAAAAGCAAACCTGGAATTTCCAAACTTATTTTTAATTTATCCAGAAGCTCGCCGGAAATTTTTCTTATAGAATCAGAAGGAATTTCAGTTGCGCCTATTGCCTGCGTTATTCCGCCGGCTTCTTTTGCTGCGACAGCGCTCGACCTGATGCGGTCTAGCAAAGTTGTCTTTCCGTGGTCCACATGACCGAGAACGCAAACAATTGGCTGGCGCAACATATCGGATCACAAAGAAATTTCGTGCGCGAGACTTATAAATTAGAATTTTATTATGCAGGTTTAGCCATTCCAATATCTGCTAGTGCGCGCTCCACTTCCCCTTCATATCCATCTTGCTGGCCAAACACCGACATACCAGCATCTCTGCTTCTTCCATAAGCTGTCTTTTGTGCAGCTTTCTTAGCAATTCCCGGCTCAATCAAACCAGTTTTCGTGTGATAACCTATCTGCAGGCATTGAGAAAGAAAATCTAAAAATCTGTCCGGCTTGTAGAGCTTAGCACCTTCACCATCTTCTTTCATTGTATACGCCACACCCAATCCAATTGCCAATGCCTTATTATTGAATGGAAATAGAGGGGCATCTTCTACTAGTCTCCTTTCTTTTCTTTTTATCTGAGAAACATATCTTTCGACAATTTCCATTAAAACTTTTACTGGATATCCGTTTATTGTATACTCCTGCGTTCTCCTCAGAAATGCCTGAGATTTTTCTCTCAAAACTTTTTCTTCGATAGGATCTCTCCCTTTTATCTCACTGCCAACAGACGGCTTCATTGCAAATACAGTAGCGTAGCAATTATCTATGAATTCTCCAAGAGTATTAAGATCCTCAACAGATGCGAGACTGTCGGCATCATCGAAAAAAATTGCGATCTCCCTTTCTATTGGAGGTTCCCTTATTTTTTCTAATATCTGGTGGATGTGATCGCTCTTCTCTTGTGCTGATACGTCCCTGCCAGATCGCCTGAGGGCAGCAACATCATCAGATATTTTACCTGGAATGCCGCCTGTACTTTTTTTCAATTCCCTCACGATATAACGTCCAATTACTGTTATCCCACCTCTTCCGATGTAAGTGTGTGTAGATGTATCTGGAAGAGCATCGAATGGAATAATAGGAACAAGCAACCTTCCATCAAACTCTTCAACAAGCTTTTTCTTAACTTCTCTCAAAATTGTTGTTTTGCCTGTGCCTGCCTCTGCCACAAGCCTAACAGACTTCTCAGCCTTTATCAAATCAAAAACATCTTCAGCATGCTCTGTTGATATTACAACCCTTGCCTTAGTAGGATCTGTCTTTAATCCGTAGAAATCCAGATATCTCACAGGAGTTTTTAGCATGAGCATTCAAAATTAATGTGGGAACTTCTATAAATATTTGCTTTTATTCCAGAATCTCAACTTCTTACCTGCATCAACACCATTTTTTGTAAACTCTAGACAAATCAACTGTTTTTTTCAAATCTCTCATCAAAACTTTCCCGGCTTTACCACTTATATTTTCTGCTCCGAAAATTTCTGCAGAGCGGAATTTTGTTTTGAAAATCAAAGATAAGTAAATGTTGAAGCTTTCTGCTATTTTGTCATAATGCCTTCTCCGAACCTGAGATTTATGTTTTCTAATGGCAGAAATTTTCTCCTCAAATTCTTTGCTTATATCAACCAGAAAAACTTCATCTGAGTTATCATGAACTTTCTGAAAAATATCAGGATATACCCAAAGTATGAATTTCAAAATTGGAATTTGGAAATTCTTAAGAGACTCCAGAACAATTCTATTAGTCTCTCTATGCTCCGGATGGCCTTCCGAAAGCGACGGGAGCAAAGCAACATCAGGTTTGAATTCTTTTACAATTTCAGTTATTTTAGTTTTAAATTTTTCCCTCACGAAATTTTTAATCAAACAAAGTTTTCCGTTTGGCACTCCAAGTTCCCAGAAATTTTTTACTTCCAGAAAATTTCTTTCAGATGCAGCTTCTTTTGCGCGCAGAATTTTATTTTTTTCAAAATCTGAAAAATCAGTCCCTCTTCTGCTATCTGTGATATAAACATATCCGACCTCCCATCCTTTGTTCAGAAGTTTTATTATAGACCCACCGGCGCCGATTACAATATCATCATTGTGGGCCTGAAAACAGAGCAGTTTCATAAATTAATTCGTTTTTTCAGATTTATGAACATTTCTATTCAAGAATTTCAACAGCATCAACAACCCCATCATTATCCCTATCAACACCCTCAACAACTTTTGCAAACACGCCTCTTTCTCTTTTGTTTCCTGCGCAAACCTCATCAAACTTTTGCAGAAGCGCGAGCAGGGCAGCGCGCGTCCCTTGGTTTCCTTTTCCCGCAATAACTAAAATTTCCTTCTCTTTAGAGAAAGGATTTTTTGCTTTCACAATCATTCCCTCCTCTTCTGTGTAATGCTTATCAGAAAATTCCGAGTAAATGCTCGAGAAAAAATTTGCCTGTTGTTTCATTTCAATGAATTTTATCGGCAGACGGGGGTTTAACTTCGCTGTAATTGCATTCACGCGCGGACCCCCGATTAAAATCAAGTTTTCTTTCATCTCCTCGGGCCGTAATTCTGTATCTATTTTCACGCAGGCCGGCGGTGAGTGATGGAGAAAAGTTCCGAGGAAAAGCGCGAACTGCGCAGCAGCCGGCCCGTCTTTTGCTCTTGTTTTAGCAGGACCGTGCGGCTCCGGGCTTCCCATGATTATTTTTGCATTTATTTTTCCGTCCAGCACAAATGGCTCAAGAAATTTTTTCTGTTCCCTGCTTAAGGAGAAAATTTTCTGCGCAGGCTCCATGGGCTTGAGAAGAATTGCAAAAGCAGTATGCGTGGGCGCGTAGAATTTTGCAGTTGCGCCGAGCTTGCTTTCCTCGCCAACTTTTTCAATCAAGCCTGCGGTTTGCAGATTTCTGATGTGATAGTAAACTTTCTGCTCGTGGACTTTGAGTTTTTTCCCGATTTGCTTCGGGTAAGAAGGGCTCTGAGAAAGCGTTTGCAGAATTTTCCATGCTAGAGGGCTTAAAGCTGACTTAAGCTTATGTGGCTCAAGGATTTTCGCGACTGCCGAAAAGTTTTTCCCCTCTTTTTGCTCAATTATATGCGCCATATCAACCATTACAAATATTCTTTTAATACTACTAAAAATATGTTGATAAGGTTTATAAAGCCCACGGGAGCATGATGTTCTATACTTTCAGTTCATAAGCGATTTTAATAGGAGAACTTTTTTAATTTTGTGATAACATGTGTGGAATACTCGGCTACTACGGACCAAAAAATGCGGCGCAAGTTGTAATCGATGGCCTTAAGAAATTAGAATACCGCGGCTACGATTCTGCTGGCATTGCTATTCCGAATGGGTTGGGATTTTTTGTCCACAAAAACGCCGGCCGCGTTGCTGATGTTTTTTCAAATTTTTCTTTGAACGGATTTTCCGGTGGAATAGCAATTGGCCACACGCGTTGGGCAACGCACGGAGGAGTTACAGCAGCAAACGCGCACCCACACTTGAGCAACAACGGAAAAATTGCAGTTGCCCACAATGGGATCATAGAAAATTACCAAGAGCTGCGCGACCAGTTAATCGGAGAGGGGTTTGTTTTCAAAAGCCAGACCGATACAGAAGTTATTCCGATTTTGATTGAAAAATTCATGCGGCAGGGAAAAAATTTTGTGGATGCAACAAAGGAAACTTTGAAAACTGTAGAGGGCAGCTGGGCAATTGCTGCCTACCACATAGATGAAAAGAAATTAATCGGCGCGCGCCACGAATCCCCGCTCGTGTTTGGCGTGGGTGACGGAGAATTTTTTCTGGGTTCAGACATTCCTGCTTTCCTTGATTATACAAAAAAAGTTATTGATTTAGACGATAAAGAGATGGTTGTTGTTGGAGAAGGTGGGTATCAATTATTTAGCTTAGCGAAAAATATTCCAGTCGGCCGCGCGCCATACTTGATTGACTGGGACGCGGAGCAGGCAAAGAAAGGAAATTTCGACCACTTTATGATTAAGGAAATTATGGAGCAGGCTGAAGTTATCAAGCGCGCGATTGCGCAGGATAAAAATATTGTGATGAAAATTGCCGATGAAATAAAAAACGCAAAAGATGTTTATTTGATTGCGTGCGGCACGGCTTTCCATGGCTGCATTTCCGCGAGCTATGTTTTTGCGAAAATTGCGAAGAAAAGCGTGCGGCCGATTTATGCGCACGAGTTTCCGCAGTTCGCGGAATTTTTAGGTCCAGAAAGTTTGGTGATTGCTGTTTCACAATCTGGAGAAACCGCAGACACTTTGAACGCGATTAGAATTGCAAAAGAGCGCGGGGCAAAAGTTTTCTCAATCACAAATGGAATGGGCTCTTCTCTTGCGCGCGAAAGCACTGGTGCGCTGATTCAAAAAGCCGGTCCGGAAATTTGCGTTGTCTCAACAAAGGCTTACACTTCCCAGCAGGCAATACAGGCAATGCTTGCATACTCAATGATTGGAAAATATGATGAGTGCATTTCAGCATTAAAAAATCTCGTGATGATGATTTTTTATTTGACTTCTGAAAATGCGCGCGTCTACACAAAAAATCTTGCGGAGAAATTAAGATACGCGCAGCACATTTATCTTTTGGGGCGAGGCATGCTTTATCCTGCTGCGCTTGAGGCTGCGCTGAAAATAAAAGAAGTTTCTTACATTCACGCAGAAGCTTACGCGGGTGGGGAGCTGAAGCATGGAAATATTGCTTTGATTGAGCACGGAACCCCATGCATAATTTTCACGAACGAGGAAACCGAGCGCGAGATTTTGAGCAATGCTGCTGAGCTGAAAGCGCGCGGCGCTTACATTATTGGAGTCGGCCCGAAAAACAATGAGCTGTTTGATTACTGGATAAAAGTCTGGGACGCGGGAATTTTCAATTCGGTTGTGCAGACAATTCCAATGCAGATTCTAGCTTACCAGCTCGCGATTTTACGCGGCTGCGATCCAGACAAACCAAGAAATTTGGCGAAGAGTGTTACGGTGAAATAAAATGATAAAAGGTTTTGTTTCAGATATGGACGGCACTGTTGTGAATAGCGAGACGCTTTGCTTTGAGTCAACAAAAATGTTTTTGGAAAAATTTGGGATAGAATTTAGTAAAAAAGATTTTTCAGATATTATAGGATATACAGAAATTGAAGCAGCAAAATTATTGAAAGAGAAGTTCAAAATATCATTAAGCATAGATTACATATTTTCTGAGAGAAGAAAATTCTTGGAAGCATTGAATGAAAATGCGTATTTGATAGAAGATTACTTGCGGCTGATATCTTTGCTAAAAAATAATAATGTAAAAATTTCTCTAGCTTCTTCCTCACCTAAGAAGCTAATAGAGAAAACTTTGAAGAGGAATGCGATAGAACAACATTTTATCGCTTCTGTTTCTGCTGAAGAAGTTGGTAGCAAAGTTAATGCCTATAAAACTGCTGTCGAGAAAATGGGACTTAGAACTTCGGAGTGTTTTGCACTTGAAGATTCTGTTTTCGGAGCAAGAGCTGCGAAAGATGCAGGACTCTATTGCGTTTTAATTCCCAACGAGTTCATGAACGGCCATGATACTTCTTTCGTAGATGAGGTCCATAAAAGCATTCGAGACTTTCTGCACAAAGGAAAAGTCTTAAAGGAGCTGAGCTAAATGAAATCCTTAATACTTGCAGCAGGCCGCGGAGCAGGGGCAATGCCGCTTACTGAAAATGTTCCGAAAAGTTTGATAGCAGTAGGCAGGAAACCATTTTTGTGGAATATAATCACAAACCTCCAGCTTGCGGGCTCAAATGAAATCGGAATCGTTGTTGGCTGGAAAAAAGAAAAAATAAAAGATTTTATCTTCAAGGAAGGTTTCAAGAACATAACTTTTATTGAGCAGTCCGAGCCAAAAGGAACTGCTCATGCGGTTTCGCTTGCGAAAGATTTTGTCGGCGGAGAAAACTTTTTGGTTGTCATGGGTGACAATCTTTACTCGCCTGCTGACTTGAAAGAAATTTTAAATTCTGGCGGGAACTGCATTGCAGCTACAGAGCACGAATCTCCTGAAGAATACGGAGTTGTGCTCCACGAAAACGGAATCCTAAAAGAAATTATTGAAAAGCCTGCGGCTGCGGAAAGCAATCTGATAAACGCTGGCGCGTATTTTTTCACGCCGGAAATTTTCTCTGCGATTGAAAAGATTTCCGGAAATGGAAACATGAAACTGCCGGATGCTGTAAACGCTCTTGCGCAAAGTGAAAAAGTAAAAGTCCACAAGCTCAACGGCTACTGGTTTGATTTTGGAACTATAGAGGACATAATGAAGATCGAGGAAAAAATGGAGGAGCTGAAATAGTTATGAATGATATTTCGCATATATTCCGCGCTTATGATATCCGCGGGATTTATGGAAAGGATTTGACAGACGAAGTTGCATATAAGATTGGTTTTGTTGTCGGCTCAAAAGAAAAATTTGTAGTCGGAAATGACATACGAGCTTCAAGCCCTGCGCTTGCGAAAGCTTTGATGGCGGGCCTGAAAGCAAAGGCAGCTGAAATAATTTATGTTGGAGAGGCATCTTATGGCCAGACCTTGTTCGCAGGAAAACTTTTCTCAGCAGAAAAAACAATTTTTATAACAGCCTCGCATCTGCCTCCTGAATGGAATGGAGTAAAGCCTTACCATGGAGATGGAATCGCTTTCAGCGAAAGCGAGCTAAAAAGTCTTAGAGACAAAGTTTTGGAAATGGAAGAAGCAAAATTTTCTCCCGCTGAAGAAAAAATTCAAGATGTAAAAAAAGAATATTCTGATTTTCTTTTCAGGACTTTCAAAATTCCAAGAAAGCTGAAAATTGTTTTGGACTGCGGGAACGGCGCGACATGCTTGTCTGCCCCGGAAATTTTCAAAAGATTTGGGCATGAAGTTATTGAAATGTTCTGCGCGCCTGACGCAAGATTTCCTAATAGGCCAAGCGAGCCAAGCCCAGAAAATATTTCTGCTTTGAGAAAAAAAGTTTTAGAAACAGGCGCAGACATGGGAATTGCTTTTGATGGCGATGGAGACCGCTCTGCTGTTGTTGATGGAACCGGCCGCGTGCTTACAGGAAACGAAACCGGAGTCATGATTGGCTGCGACATTCTAAAAAATAATGGTGGCGCGAAAGTCATAAAAACTGTTTCATGCTCAATGGCTATTGACACCGAATTTGCTCCGCACAGCGCAAAAATAATTACAACTCCTGTTGGGCACACTTTTGTCGGCGAGGCTGTAAAAAGAGAAGGGGCGGTGATTGGAATTGAAGAGAGCGGGCATGTCTTCATTCCTGAATATGCTTACTATGATGATGCGCTTTTTGTGCCGCTGAAAATTATGGAAATCCTTTCTTCCAGCAAAAGAAAACTTTCTGAAATCGCAGATGAGCATCCTATTTATCCATTTGAGGAAATTGTTTTCAAATGCGTAGACTCAGAAAAATTTAAAATTATTGATAGATTTAAAGAAAAACTTTCTAAAAAATATTTAGATACAAACACCCTGGATGGCGTGAAAGTGAATTTTGATGACGGCTGGACTCTTGTGCGCGCAGCAAACACAAGCCCAAAAATTCGGCTTTATGTTGAAGCTTTAAGCCAAAAAAGATTTGAGGATTTGAAAAAAGAATTTCTTGGCTATTTGGAAGAGGAGGGATTGCATTTATGAAAACAGTTTTCCTTTGCGGTGGAATTGGCAAGCGCATGCATCCGATTGCAGAAGAAAAATTTCTGCTGAAGTTCGCTGGAAAAACTTTGCTGGAGCGCCATATTGATGCTGCGCGCTCAGCAGGCTTGAAAGATTTTGTGATTATTGGAAACCCGCATAATATTGAAAAAATAAAGGATTTGTGTTCAAGACAAAATGGAGCAAATTTTGAATTTGCTGTGCAGAAAGAGCCAAAAGGAATGGCGGACGCAATGCTTTCCGCCAGCCACATTTTTGACGGAGAAGATTTCATTGTTGTTAACACAAATGATATTTTTGAGCCAAGCGCTTACAAAAATATTTTGGACGCTGCGAAAAATTCCGAGCACGATTCTCTGCTTACTGGATATGAAGTGCAAAAATATTTTCCCGGCGGTTATTTCCGCACAAACGAAAATGGAGAAATGATAGAGCTTGTTGAAAAGCCGGGCGCGGAAAATATGCCGAGCAATCTTCTGAATATTGTTTTGCACTTGCACAGAAACACAAAAAAGCACTTCAAGCATTGGGCGGAAACAAAATCTGAAAAGGATGATATTTATGAGCGGGCTCTGACTGAAATGGTGAAGAGCGGCGGAAAAATAAAAGTTGTTCCCTATTCAGGATTCTGGACTGCAATAAAATATCCATGGCACATTCATGACGCGGCAGAATTTTTCATGAAAAATCAAGAGAGAAAAATTTCTCCTAATGCGAAAATTTCCGAGCGCGCGGTTGTTGATGGAAATGTTGTGATTGAAGATGGTGTTAGAATTTTTGAGAACGCTGTTGTGCGCGGACCGGCTTACATCGGAAAAAATACAATCATTGGAAACAACGCGCTCGTTTGGTCAGGCTCGCATATTGGAGACAACTCCGTTGTGGGATTCTCAACTGAGATAAAGCATTCATACATAGGAGACAACTGCTGGTTTCATTCAAATTATGTTGGAGATTCAATTATACTGGACAACACAACTTTCGGAGCAGGAACAATAACAGCAAACCTGCGTTTTGACAATGGAAATGTAAAAGTCAATGTAAGAGGAGAAAGAGTTGACACAGGCACAGAAAAATTCGGCGCGATTTTCGGAGAGAACTGCAAAACAGGAATCAATTGCGTTATACTTCCGGGAATAAAAATCGGGCCGAATAGTTTTGTCGGGCCGCATGTGCATTTGGACGAAGACCTAGAGCCAGACAAAATGATTTTCCTGAAGCAAAGCCATGTAGTAAAAGAAAACACAATAAAGCCCGGGAAAAGCTATGAGGAGTTCAGAAAAAAACTTCCGGATGTTGGGAAGTGATTCTATGCGCCTCTACGAATTTGAAAGCAAGCAAATGCTGAAAAAAAATGGAATAAAAATTCCGCAGTCAGTTCTTTCCACTTCTGCGATTTCTGAAATCCCGTTCAACAGCGAAATTGCTGTGAAAGCCCAAGTGCTTTCTAATGGAAGGGGAAAAGCTGGCGGAGTGAAAGTTTTTTCCAGCCCAGAGGAAGCGAAAAATTTTGCGAACTCTTTGCTCGGCTCGGTTTTGCTGAAAGAAAAAGTGAAGTCTGTTTTGATTGAAAAGAAAATTAAAACAAAAAACGAATTCTACATAAGCTTTGCTTATGACACTGACACGCAGCTGCCGGTTTTGGTTTTGAGCAAATCCGGCGGAGTGGATGTCGCCGAGCTAACAAAAAACAGCTGGCTTGCGAAAATTCCCATTGACCCTTTGCTTGGGCTGAAAGAGTGGCAGGCGAGAGATGCTGCTGTTGACGCAGGATTCGCAAGCGAGCTGATTCCAAAAATTTCTGATTTTGCCTTGAGGCTTTACAATGTTTTCTCATCAGAGGACTGCAGGCTTTTGGAAATAAATCCGCTGAGCCTGACAGAAGAAGGAGAGCTTGTTGCAGTCGGCGCGCTTATAGATTTGGACAACGATGCGGGCTATAAGCACAAGGAAAGAAATTATCCGCCGCGCATGCCCGGAGTTGGACGCGAACTTACAGACGGAGAAATGCTTGTGAAAAAATCTGACGAGGCAGATTACCGCGGCTCAATAAAATTTATTGAGCTCGGCGGAGAAATTGGATTTCTCGCAGCAGGTGGGGGCGGGAGCATGGCTGCGATGGACGCTTTAATTATTGCCGGAGGAAATCCCGCGAACTATGCGGAATTTTCCGGAGACCCGCCGAAAGAAAAAGTCTACGCGCTCGCGAAAGCAATTCTCTCGCAGAAAAATTTGGCCGGCTTGTGGATTGTCGGGGCAATTGCAAATTTCACGCGCATGGACCAGACAATGCAGGGAGTTGTTGAAGCCCTGAGAGAAGCAAAGCCAAAATATCCGATTGTTGTTCGGCGCTCGGGCCCGTATGAAAAAGAAGGATTGCAAATGCTGAAAGATGTTGGGGTCGAGCTCGGGCTTGACATTGAAGTGCACGGCTCTGAAGTTTCAATGACAGCGACTGCGAAGACAATTGCGGAGAAAGTTAAAAAACAAAAATGATTTTTATGAGCATTCTAATAAACAAAGAAACAAAAGTTTTAATTCAGGGAATTACTGGACGCAGCGGGCAGGTTGCGCTCCACACAATGAAAGAATACGGGACAAAAGTTTTGGCAGGTGTGACTCCGGGGAAGGGTGGGCAGGAAGTTGAAGGGGTTCCGGTTTTCAATTCAGTTCACGAGGCTTTGAAAAAATTTCCGGAAATAAATTGCTCAGCAATTTATGTTCCGCCCGCAGCTTGCCGCGAGGCAGTGATTGAGGCGGTTTCAAATGGAATTAAATTGGTGAATGTAATTACAGAAGGAGTTGCGATTCAGGACACGGTTCAAATGCTGCGCTACGCAAAACTTTATGGAGCGCGAATTGTCGGGCCATCTTCAATTGGAATTTTAACTCCGAAGCAATGCAAGATTGGAGTTCTCGGCGGCTCTGCTGTGGACACTGACAAAATTTATTTTCCCGGAAGCATTGGAGTGATTTCGAAAAGCGGAGGCATGACAAATGAAACTGCATGGGTTGTGCGTTCAGCTGGATTGGGCCAGTCAACTGTTGTTGGAATTGGCGGGGATGTGATTTTGGGAACTGATTTTGTGGATTTGCTGAAAATGTTTGAGGCAGACAAGGAAACAAAAGGGGTTGTAATTTTCGGAGAGCCTGGCGGGACTTATGAGGACAAGATTGCCGAGGCTGTCAGGAAAAAAGAATTCACAAAACCGATTGCTGCTTTTATTGCAGGAGTTTTCGCCGAGAGGCTTCCGCACGGAACGCAGTTCGGCCACGCGGGCGCGCTGATTGAAAATGGAAGGGGCTCGCCTGTGCAGAAAATTAAAATTTTGAAAGAGGCTGGGGTTTTAATTGCGGAAACGCATGATATGTTGGGGGAGGTTATAAAAAGAGCTATTGAAAATTAATTAAAGGGCTCGCAGGTTTTCGTAAACTCAAACCCGCTCGCGACTAATGTGGAATAAAAATATTTTCACACATTAGTTAGCGAGGCTCATGGGTTTACCCTGAGCCGAGCAAATCAAAATAAGTTGTGATAACATGAAATGGAAAACAAAAATTTCAGATGCGAACGATGAAGGCACAAAGATTAGAGGAAAAGCTCTTGAAGAGCTTGTGGGAAAAATTTCCTATGCTGAAATGGTTTTTCTTTTGCTGCGCGGAAAAATGCCAACGCCTGAAGAAAGCAAAATGATGGAAGCGCTTTTGGTTTGCGTGGCAGAGCACAGCATTGCTGTTCCTTCTATAACTGCTGCGCGCATAGCAGCGAGCGGCTCGGGAAGTTTTGTGCAGGGAGTTGCCGCAGGAATTTTGGGAATAGGCGAGCACCACGGAGGCGCAGGCGAGGGCTGCGCAAAAGTTCTGCAGGAAAATTTGGGAAAGCCTGCTGCTGAAGTTGTCGCAAAATTTTCCGCGAGAAAAGAAAGGCTGCCGGGCTTTGGGCACAAAATTTATACAACAGACCCGCGCACGAAAAAACTTTTTTCAATTGCAAAAGAGCTTGGGATTTTTGGGAGCTACTGCAATTTTGCGCTTGAGCTCGAAAAAGAATTGGAGCGCGCGGGTGGAAAAAAACTCTGCCTTAATGTTGACGGCGCGATTGCCGCAATAATTTCTGAAATGGGATTCCACTGGAAAAGCGGCCGCGCGTTTTTTGTGATTCCGCGCACAGCAGGAATTTCCGCGCATGTTATTGAGGAACTGATGGAGGAGAAGCCGTTTTCAAAAAGATTGGAAGAGGGGGAATATGAATATTTGGGGGAGAAATAATTTCTATTCAATATTTTCTTCAATTATTCTTCTGATAGCTTTCTTAACAAGCTCTTGATTTTGCGGTGGAACACGCAGCGCATTTTCTAAAGCATCTCTAAGATAAGACGGGGGCTCTGTTATAATAGGCTGTGTTCCAGATAAACTATAAGGTTCCTGAGAGGCAACTCCGCCAACAATCACACCTTCAGGCACTCCAGAATATGCTGCATCTCTTAGAACTCTCGGCAGGTGATCCGGATTGCTCACAAAAAATACTGCCTGTTTATCTTTGCCTCCGCGAAGGGCTGCAGCAGTGCTTTCTTCTGTAGTAGTTCCGCGGGTTTCAAAATTTATAGTGTAATTTTCCAACCCAGGAAACGCTTCTCTCGCATATTCGTAGAAAGCTGCAGTTTCCAAAACCCCCTCATGCTTTAAGCCCCCTGCAATAGTTATGTCAACTTCAAAACCGCGGCCGCTTAAAAATTCTGCCAACTCCAAAGCAGTTCTGGTTCTATCGTAGACAACATCTTCCCAAGGCCTGAAGCCTTCTGGAACCGGCTTGGCATAGCCGCACAAAACTATTCTAACACCACGTTTCATATTTACTATATTGGGGTAACTAATATATAAATGCCTCTCCAACCAAATGCCCTCCATCTATTTTAGAAATCTTCATCTCTACAAATTTTCTCAACAAACAAAGTCTAATTACTTTTTCTCCTCTTTTTCTAAAAGTCTTGAGGCTAGAGAATATAAATGTGTTGGGGAGAAATAATATTTATAAAGATTGAATTTCATTTCTTGCAGTGATTAAATGTTTAAATCTGCTTTTTAAAGCTCTGCAAAAGTTAGATTTATAAATATGAAATTCCAAGTAAAATTATGACAGGATATATGGGAAAAGGCGCGCAAAAAGTTAAAGATGCTCTAATGCGTGGAGCGTCTGGTGTAAAAATATATGGCGCGTCCGCTGTAAAATCTGTTTTTTCTTACAGGCCTGAGATTGGCGCAATTCGTGGAATTGCTTCGCAAGTGTCTGGGACAGTTGAAGTTCTCAAAGCTGCTTATGATAGGACCCGCAAAGATGCAGATGGATATAGCAAAGATTCTAACTGGGTTTTTGATCATTCTATGAAAAGCAGAGAAGCTGGTGACACGCTTCATGCTCGGGAACAGGAGGCTGTTGCCAGAAATCTACACAAGAGAGCTGCTGAGTTTTATAGAGAAGCTGACGCTTTTGGAGGTGCGAAAAGCAGCGTCGGTATTGTGAAATCTAGCTTAGAAGGGCTACAAAAACAAATTCCAAAAGTTAGTGATATAAAAAGTGCGGCAGCGGTTATTGGTGCTATACAATCTGCGAGAGAAAATGCCGGAGTCTTAGCTCAACTTCCAGACCCGCGCCTTGCCGGGCAATATAGCAGAGTTTCTGTAGAATTGGCTGGAGTTGAAAGAGATTTAATGGGAAAATTTGGGAAGAGATTTGGCTTAACAGAACATTATTTAAAAACTCATTGAGAATCTTATTCATAATCTTTATGCAGAACATCTCGAATCTTCTGAGCAATTTTTTCTCCAACTCCGTCAACTTCTCTGAGCTCTTCTTTCGAAGCCATGAAAATTCTCTCCGGTGTCCCGAATTTTTTCAAAAGCGCGCGGGCGCGTGTGTTGGAAATCTCTGGTAGGCCAGCAATTAAAAATTCCTGCATCTGCTTGAGCCCACGCTCTTTTTTTTCTCCGCGAATAGCGAGCTCGCGGCCGCTGTCAAACTGCTCGCGCCGCGCAAGCCAGAAAATCATTCCTGCCGTTTCCTTCGGGTCGCGCGTCCATAAAATTGGAATGGAAAAATCCAGCGCAACAGAAGCGAGCGCGCCCCTCAGAGCGTTTGGCTGTATGCGCTCGTAAAAATTATTTCCTTCAATCAGCAGCACCGGCTTTTCAAAGTTTTGCTTCAGCTCGCTCAGCTGCTTGAAAAGCCTTTGGTCCATTATGCTTGAAACCAAATCAGGAGAAGTTTTGCGCTCAACTGCAACGCGGTCTGAGCAGAGATAATCCGCAACATTCAGCATTTTTTCTTTCACAACACATTCGAACTCTGCTAGCGCCTGCACCACTCCGGAGTTCTGCTCGCGCGTGTCCACAAAAATCAGCGGCTTGGCTTTCTCAGGCTTTTTTTTCATACTCTCGCGCAGGAAATCGAAATAGTCAATTTTTTCTTCTTTGGGCATGGAAGAAAATATCTCAGCGGGTTTAAATCTCTTTGAAATTTCCAATTGTTTTCTGCGCCTGCATACCCTTCAAAATTTCTTTCATTTTTTTCTCCTTTCTGCTGGCAGAATAAAAATTCGCCTCGTCGCGCGTGTCTTTTGTAATCAGGAAAATTATTTTCCCCAATTTTGTTCTTCCAACTCGCCCGCGCCTTTGTATTGTTCTAATCTCGCTTGCAACAGGCTCGTAGAAAATTGCGATGTCCGCGCTCGCTATATGCAGGCCCTCCTCACCTATCGGGCTCGTGATTAAACAATTGTAAACTCCTGCCTCAAAATCTTTCAGCACATCAATCTGCTCTTTCTGGCTCAGGCCTTTTTCACCAGACTGGCCGATTAAAGAAATAGGCGAGCAAATATTTTTTAAAATTTCAAGCAGGCGGGAAATATTTTCGCGGTAGTGAGAAAATATAATTATTTTTACATTCTTATTCTCTGAAAATTCTTTGGAAACAATTTCTTTCAGAGCGGCGATTTTCGGGTGCTCCTCATCCGCGAGCGCGAGCTCTTCAACATTCCTAACAGCGTTCTGGAAAGGCGCTGACTGCGAAAGCCTAATGCTAGCCTTGTCGGATTTTTTCCTCAGCTCGTCAAAATATTTTTTTGTCGCACCCACGCTTTGGGTTTCTATAAGCTCGGCCGCATGCCAGACTTTAAGCGCTTCTGCTACAATAGAGATTATTTGGAAGTTCATCGGGTTGCTATGCAAATTTCTCTGTGCGCGGCTTTGGGCTAAAAGCAAATCCTTTTTGCTGAACGCATAAACTTTGTATTTTTTCAGCTTTTCCAAAAGCTCTCGCAGACACAGTCTGAGTGAGCTTTGGGTGTATTTCATCTTTTGTGGAAGCTCTACGCGCACTTGAACTAAATTTTTCTCTTCAACATATTTTTCAACATCTGGATCGTTTTCGCTTCTTATTTCAACGGCAGTTGCAAAAAGATTTTCGCAGATTTCTTTTATGCGCGCCTCATCTGAACCTGGGCTTGCGGTGAGTCCGAGAATTCTTCCGCGCTTAGCCTGCTGATTGTAAACTTTGCATACAAATGGGTAGGCATAGCCTTTCACAGCTTTATGCACCTCATCAACAACCAGAAGAGAAAAGTTTTCCAAATTTAATTTTCCCGTTTTCAAATCATTTTGTATTGTCTGAGGAGTTGCAGAAATAATTTTTGCTTTCAGGTAAATTTCCTTTCTAATCTCAGGGGAGATTTTTCCTGTAAGCAAAACTATTTCCTCTTCAGGAATTTCCATGCTTTCAGAAAAGCTTCTCATGTGCTGTTCGCATAATGGGCGCGTGGGCGCAACAATTAAAATCTTTGAATCTGGAAACTTCTCCAAGCGCTGCGCGGCAAGCATAATAGCAACAGCAGTTTTTCCCAAGCCTGTTGGCAGAACCACGAGAGTATTATTTGCGCAAGCAGTCCGCAAAATATTTACCTGATATTCTCGCGCTTCTATTGCATTTGGTTTTACCATGGGAGAAATAAAAAATGGCATAAAATGAATCAAGATCTGTTTTATTAATAGCTTATTTTCGACCTATCTGTACTTATGATATTTTTTCCACCAACCCGGATCTATAAAAAACAGAGAGCCAGCCACAAAAACAAAGAGAATCACCAGCCATATTGGGATTATTTTTTCAGGATTTAGTCCCAAAATAAACCTGAAAAAAATCGGGGCAGCCAGCAAAATAATGAAAAACAGCTCTTCGCCTCCAGACCAGAAGTATTTTTTATTTTCCGTAGGCAGACCAGAAATTTTTCTTGCGCGCTCCCCAATTTCAAAAATATCTAATCTAAAAATTTCCAACAAGACAACAGCTGCTTTGAATATAAAATATAGCCCCATCCAAAGCTTTATCATTGATATATTCCCAGATCCATAATATGTCACAGGCATTACAAAGTACAAGGAGAAAATCAGCCAGTCATAGGATTTGATTTTTCTCCCGGAAGAGCCCAAAATATATTGAATCAAGAAAAGAAAAATGAGCGGAACAGACTTAGTATACTGGTAGATGACTACAGAAAAAAGAAAAATTATCAGAGGTATATTGCCTGAAAAATATTTCTGTTCGGCCTCCACGGCATACATATTTACAATCAGAAAAAGCATTGCTAGTATAAAGAAGACGAATATTTTGTCTATCATGCTGAAAATTAAAATTAGCGACAGCAAAAATGCAAGAACAATCTTAAGAGAAAACGAATTTAATATTTTGTACAGGAGCTTTCCGGTTAAGCCCATACTGATTGCAACAACAGCAGCTGAAATGAATTCTGTCAAAACTATTATTTTCAGCGTGAAAGGTCCAAAAGCCTGCTCCAGAGACTGCTGCGCAGGCGTATATAAAAACAAAGCCGCAAAAAGAACAGAAATCAAGAGATTAAAAACAGGATTTAGGAAGACTTTTTCTAATCTCGAGTTTTGCTTTGAAATTAGCATACTTTTCTACCTAGCTAAACAAAATTCTGAAAAATTCTCTTATTGCTTCAGATAGCTTTTCAATAAAACCCTTTTCTTTTTTATCCTCAATTTTTTCGTTCGCGCAGAGCACAGCTTCTCTGCTTGGCTCTGCTTTTAGAACATCACCGCTGCCCGGCATTACAGTGATATATGTTTCGTAATCCCTGTACCCCGGCGCTTTGCACACAATTTTGTAATCACCATATTTCAGCTCTTGTAATTTTACCGAACGATTGCCCTTGAAAGTTCCATTGAGATAAATCAGAGAGTTCAGCTGGGAGTTTACCTGAACTTCTGCGCTTTCCTCTATCATAACAAGGCCGCTTGAAAAAACATTTGGCGAGAGTGTGCTGTAGATTTCGATAAAATATCTTCCGGTTTCCGAAAATGTTGCAGAATTCTCAAAGTTGCCTTGGGAATCGGTGACAACATTTCTTTTGTAAAACTGCACGCCCGCTTTCTTGGAAAGCTCAACAAATTCTAACTTTGTATTTACAGATGTGTTGCCGGAAAATTTCACACTTGTACCCACCATCGCCCTGCGCGGGGTTATATTCAAATTCAAATTGTAAGAGCTTATATCAAAGCCAACCGGAGAAAGTTGTATTGTCTGCCTTTTTGTCATGATATCGTACAGGTCGTCTGTGTGGTCCAAACCAAGCGCATGCCCAAGCTCGTGCATGGAAGTAATTTTCATTTCCCTATGGGAAAACTCTTTCGCAACATCTCCTGATCTCATGTAAAATTTTCCCAAGCACGCAAGCCTTATTTTTGCTGATACAAACCTTTTGTTGGGAACAAGAACAATATTTGTTATTCCACCCACTTCCTCGCTGACATTTTCCAAATCCCTTACCCATTGGACTGTTACATCGCCTCCATTTTCAACCTCCCTGAAATTTGGCTGAAAGGAAAGCCGGCCATTTCCTCCGTTTTTCCAGTATTCTATTGATTTGTAGAAATCATCTACATAAGCAGGATCGCATTCCGGAGGAAATGACCTGTTTATGAAAAAAGATAAAGTGGGATGGTCCCACGGCTGCTCGAGCTCCTTTGGGTAAGTGTATGCAAATGCGGCCGAAGAAATGATTATAAAACAAAGCGCCGCAAACAGATATTTCATAAAGAGAATAAACAGGTTCTATTTAAATTTGCGGCAAACAAAAAAGAAATATGAAAATCAGAAAAAACGAACTTATTTTGCTTTCGGGAGGCGGCCGCAAATATTTAACATCCTGCGCGGGGAAATTTTCCTGTAAATTCGGTTCAGTCAATTTAGACCTTTTTGTAGGGAAAAAATTTGGCATAAAAATAAAAATTGGAAAGGAAAAGTTTTCTGCTATTAAGCCAAATGTTCTTGATATTCTGAGATTTGCAAAACGCGGCCCGCAGGTTATTCTATCAAAAGATTCGTCTGCAATAGCTTCAGTAACAGGCTGTGGAAAGGGGTGGAAAGTTTTAGACGCCGGCTCAGGTTCGGGCTTCAATGCTATTTTTTTAGCAAATTTAGGATGTGAAGTTTTAACTGCAGAAAAGGACAAGAGGTTCTTTCGCTTGGCAGAAAGAAATATTTTGACTTCGAATAGTATTTCGCCTCTAAAAATACAAATAAAGAACTCCCCGGTTGAAAAACTCTTCAGAAAAGAACATTTTGATTTAATAACTTTGGATCTGCAAAATTCTCAGAAACTTGTTAGGAAATCCTTTTCTGCTCTAAAGCCGGGGGGCTGGCTTGCTGTCTATGCATTACAATCGGAAGATTTGCCAAGGATTTCTTCAGAGATAAAAAAAGTTTTTGGGAATTCAAAAATTTCTGAATTTCTTCAAAGGGATTGGCAGTTTGAAAAATTTGGAGATAAAACTTTTACTCGCCCGAAAACTTGGATGATGGGACATACGGGGTTTCTGATTTTCAGCAGAAAACAGTAGCTTTTTCTAACTAGACAAAAAATTGGTTTATAAATTTATTGCGCAAAGCTTTCTTGCGGGCTCGTGGTATAGCTTGGTATTATTCGAGGTTATGTTGGAATTTTACCAGCACCTCAACGGGACCTCGCGACCTGTGTTCAAACGGCCTTTTCTTTCATGGAAAGAAAAGAACCGCGGAAAAGAAAGATATTAAATCCAAAAAGGCAGATAGCCTTCGGATATATGAAAATCACAGCGAGCCCACCAAGTATAAATAATCCAAATACAAAGCAAATTTATGAAAGCTGAAGGAAAGTTATCCCGAATAAAAACTGGTTTAAAGGATGCCAGAAAAAGGGTCGGAGATTTTTCAGGGCGGCATACTTTCCTAGTATATGCGCTCCCGACCATTACCGGTATAGCGTTGGGATTTGCATATTCTGTCGCAGATGGTTTTGAACGGATGAGCGAAGAAATCAGCAGAATGAATTTGCCTCAAACAAATATAGATGGTTTCACAAATCCGGATTACCCAAGCGTTTTTGAATACCTCAGATCATTGCTCATCGGAGAAAATGTCTCTGTTGGCTATGAGAATGGAATAACTTGCCCTTCAGATGGAGGGTGTTATGGGTGGGCTAAGTCTGTTTTTATGAACTCTCGAAATTACCATAGCAATATACCACCTCTCATTGGGGGATCGTCCGGAGCTGCAATATCGCTGGTTGGCGGATACAGCTGGGCAAGGAATGATGAAGAATTGAAAAGAAGTTGAAAATATTTTCTCTAAATATTGTCCTTTGATATCTGTTCCTTAACTTCTTTCGCAACAGCCTCACCCAAAATTAAACTCAAAGTTTCCACTGGAGTTTTTTTCAAGCTCAAAATTGTTTTCATTCCAGCATTCCACAATCTGCGCGCTCTCACTCTTCCAATTCCTTTCAGCCGCACAAGCGGGAGCAGCTCTTCCTTTATTCCATATTTCAATCGCGTGCGCAGTTTTCTTATCTCAGCCATGGATTCTCTTTTTCCCAAAAGCAAAGCAAGCTCTCCGCAAGAGTAAAGCAGCCAGTCTGCGATATCAACTTTTCCATGCAGCTCTCCGGGGGAGATTTTGAATTTTTCATTCATTTCATTTTCTCCCAATTCAGAAAGCCAGCCCTCGAACATTGCTGCGGTTTTTATTTCGGCGAGAAAAAATTCATATTCAGAATCCCATTCATCAATTGGCAAAGCCATCAGCTCATTTTCTTTTCGCGCAAGCAAATCCACATAGTCAGCAGTTTCTGCCTGCCGAACATTTAATTTCTGCCCGAGCTCGCGTGCGCTGGAAATTAAATGCAAAAGCCCGAAAGCATTTGCATTGTACTGCGCTAGGCTGCCCGCAAATTTATGCGCGGTTTCCGGATCCAAATAAAGTTCAGCAACGCGCTTTCCAATTCTTGTTGGCCGCAACTCTGTTCCAATTCTAATAATAAATTTCCACTCAGCGAGCTCGTTCAAGATTTTTTCAATTCTCTCCCCTAGCGCTGCTTCATTTGGAAATTGAAATCCATAAAAAGTTTGCGCGAAAAATTCTTCAAGCTCTTTTTCTGTTTTTACAAGCTCGCTTCCTATAAGCGCGAGCGCGTGAGTTCTCAGAACGGGCTCGGCAGAAAGCTTGCTATAAATTTCCTCCGTTTCTCCGAGAATAAATTTTTCATACATTTCTTTTGCTTCGCGTGGGTCCTTGGCAATTAGAATCGATTCTCCCTCTTTATCAAACTGTGGCCTGCCAGCGCGGCCGCGCATCTGCTCATATTCTAAAACCGGAATGTAAACATAGCCATAGTCTGCGTAGTATCTTTTGGAATCTCTAATTACAACTCTGAAAGCCGGTAGGTTTACTCCGGCAGCAAGCGTGGGCGTGGAGGAAATAATTTTTATTAATTTTTCCTTGAAAGCATTTTCAATTTCCTTTCTCTGTTTTGCAACCAAGCCTGCGTGGTGGAAGGCTGTCCCATCTTTCACGCAGCCTGCCAGGCGTTTGCACTGCTTTGTCGGGCTGTCCAAGGTTCTTTCAATTTTTTCTGAAATTTCAAAAAGTTTCTCTCTCTCTTCAGCAGACAAGTGAGGCTTAACAACTTTTCCGCACTTCTCTGCAATCGCTTCTGCGCTGCGGCGCGTGGAGGAAAAAATCAGCGCCTGCTTTTTTATTTCAGCAGTTTGCCCGGCAATTCCAAGCTCACCTCCGTCCGCAAGAAACCCGTCCTTCTCTAAAAATTTTACAGCAGTCCCATCGTAAATTCCTTCATGCAGTTTCACTGGCCGCCACTCGCTCTGCACAAGCTTTCCGTTTATCCAGCTCGCCAAGTCTTTTGCGTTTTTTATTGTTGCGCTCAGAAAAAGAAAATTTATTTTCGGATTCAGCTGGCGCAGTTTTGTAATTGTAATTTCCAAAGTCGGCCCGCGGTCTGCGTCATTCAGCAAATGAACTTCATCAATAACAACAACTCCGACAGAAAAAACCCAGCTGGCTTTATGCCTCAAAAGGGAATCCATTTTCTCGCTTGTGAGAACAATCAAATCATAGTCTGCGAGCCAGCTATCAGAGGAGTCCAAATCGCCTGTGCTGATTGCAACTCTCAGGCCGAACTTGGAATATTTCTCCTTGAAGCTTTCGTATTTTTCCGAAGCTAATGCTCTGAGAGGAACAATGTAAATCGCTTTCGTTTTGTTCTCCAAAACATTTTTTACCATCATTAATTCGGCAATCAAGGTTTTTCCGCTTGCTGTTGGTGCGGAAATTATAAAAGAATTCTTCAAATCAAGCAAGCCAGCTTCAATTGCTTTCTCCTGAACAGGATTCAGCTTTTCTATTCCGGATTCTTTGAGTGAAGAAAAAAGTTTTTCTGGGAGTTTTCCTTCAAGTCTAGAAATTTGCATGCAAATTACTCGTGCCGCAGGTATTAAAATCAATGCCTTTATAAATTTTCTTTCCTATAAGTTTTTAATGCCTTCAGGCAAACTTCTGGTGGTCTATGGTGTGAACCACGTGCACAAGACAAACAATGCGCGCAAGCTTGCTGAGTTAATAAAGCAGCGCGGAAAGAAAGCGGATTTTATAGAATATCCAAATTATTCTCTTGCGCCCTCTGGATTCTATATTGACCAAGCCCTGCGCGCGAAATTAAAACTGCGCGAGGAGGAATTGCAGATTTGGTTTACCCTCAATAGATTCCAATACCAGCCTGTGCTTGAGAAAAAACTTTCAGAAGGCACGCACATTATTGCGAAAGATTATATCGGAACCGCAATTGCGTGGGCGATGGCAAAAGGAGTTGAGAAAGATTGGGTTGAAAAATTAAACTCTGTTGTCCTGAAAGAGGATGCGGCGATTTTGCTTGACAGCAGGCTTTTTGTAGGCTCAAGCAATGAACGTACTTATGGAGATTACGCGCTCGTTGAAAGAGTGAGGAGAAATCTTTTGGAGCTTGCGCGCGAACGCGGTTGGATTGTTATTGATTCGAACCGCGGGGAGCAGGAAGTTTTTGCCGATGTTGTGCGCGCGGCTGAAAAAATCGGAATTTTGTAAAAAATTTTTAATTCAAAATCTTTATAAATCCTCCCAGACAAGGAAATATATTAAAATCTTTCAAAAAATATTTTAACAAAAAAACTTTTGTGATAAAAAATGGAAGCAATGCCAGAGTTCATGGGATACGACCGCGCGATTGTGACTTTCTCGCCAGACGGCAGATTGTTTCAGGTTGAATATGCGCGCGAGGCCGTTAAGCGCGGGACAACCTCTCTCGGATTAATTTTTGATAAAGGAGTTGTGCTTGCAGCTGCTCGGCCAATTCAAGAGCTTATGGTTCCGAATGTTGGCAGCGACAAAGTCCACGAAGTAGATTCAAATTTGGGATTGGCGCTTGCAGGATTTTTAGCTGATGGCCGCGTGCTTATGGATATTGCACGAGTTAAGGCGCAGATTTTCAAACTTACTTATGATGAGCCTTTGAATGTACAGGGAGTTGTCAGGGAAATTTCTGACCGCATGCAGGTTTATACGCAGTTTGGAGGAGTGCGGCCTTTTGGAGTTGCGATTTTAGTTGGCGGGGTCGATGAGAAAGGCGCACAGCTTTTCGAAGTTGATCCTTCTTCTGCTTTCTACGGATGGCAGGCGCAGGTAATTGGAAGGGGTTCTACTGAGGCGCTGAAAGTTTTGAAGAAAGGCTGGAATGAAAAACTTTCCGAGGAAGACGGAGTGAAGCTTGCCCTGAGCGCGCTTAAATCTGGGGAGAAAGGAATCCGCGCAGAGGAAGTTGAGGTTGCAGTTATCAACGGATCTGGGTTCAGAAAATATTCTGGCGGCGATGGGCTGAAGTTTATTAAGAAATATTTCTGAAGATTTTTCAACTAAGGTTTAGGCAATTTCTTTGTATCAATATGCGTAAATCCTGCTCGTATAGGGTAAGCGACATCAAACACGGGAATTTCTCCAACAAAAGCCAGCGGCATTCCATAGTGCGCGTGCCCGTGCAGAGCAAAAGTAACTTTTGTTTTCAGCAAAATTTTTTCCATGCGCGAATCTCCGAGCCCGCCCCAAATTTGCTGAGGCTCTCCATCCAAAGTTTTGTAGGTTGGAGAATAGTGGGTTAGCAAAATTTTCTGCCCGCTGCACTGCCCCAAAAGTTTTTCAATTGTTTTCATTCTTTTTTCCAAATCAGAGTGCCGCGCCGCGTCAATATAGTAGCTAAGCGAGCCGCTTTCCAGGCTCCCGCGCGAGCCAACAATCCAAAATTTTTCCCCCTTTATTTTAACCTGCACTCGCTCGTTGTCGAGAATTTTTATTAGCGGGCTAAGCGAAGAAAATCTTTCAGCTGCATTTTCCGGCTCATGATTTCCCAGACAGGCAATAATGGGGCACGACCAGTCCTTTTTTTCAATCGAATCCACAAGCTTGATGTATTCTTCAATTGTTCCCCACTGCGTCAGGTCTCCTGCAATTAAAAATAAGTCAGGCTCTTTTTCCTTCTGCAAAATCCTTTCAAAAATTTTGTAGTCCCCGAACAAAGCATCCAAGTCGCCGATTGCTAGAATTTGCATAATAATCACTTTTGTTTTAATAACTCCACTCTTATTGATTTTATATCATCCTCTTTTAGTTTTGAAAAAGCGGCCATTGTATTCGCATAAAAATCCGACGCATATTTTTTAACCTGATTTATCGTTGAATCTAAAACGCCCTTATCTGGATAGTATTGCAAATCACTTCTTGCTTCGGAAGCTTCATAAATCATCTCAATATCTTTCTCGGAATAAAATTTTCTTAAAAAAGTTTTCATGAAAAGCAAAGAGCATGCATGTATTTCACACTTAACTCCTATTCTCATGAGAAGCGCATATAGGCAATAGTACATTGTGTAATAAGAGGCGGAAGCAATCCAGATTTTACTCTCAAGCTTTTTCAACTGCTCCAAGGACTCTTCTGCCATTTTTAGATAAGAGCGCGAAACGTTTTCATTTGGCTCTACAAGCTCCAGCCCATTTTTTGCGCGGAGGCACCACCTAATATTTAATGCCATAAAAATCTGACCAAATTTTATTTATGAAATCTTCCAAACCTTTAATTATTATGTGGTTCGACACTATCTCGCTTATCATAGGGCTTTTTTCTTTTAGCGCGGAAATAAACTGCTTCTCAGAATAAATTTTCCCGCTTATATTTAAATCGTACTTTAGCGCGACTTTTTTTATCTGAGCCCTGCTTCCATCAACAACAAACAAGTCGGTGTCGGAGGTTTTTTTCTCCGCGCCTCTTGCGTAGCTCCCGAATATGCAAATTATTTTTCCATCAATTTCTTTCATTGCCAAGTTTATTTTAGGATTTTTTTGCTGGAAAACTTTAGAATTTTCATTTTCAGCCTCCAGCAGAAATGATTTCATAACAGGGCTGCGCAGATTAAGCGAATAGTATTTTTGTTTCCCCTCTATCTTTGAAAGCAAAATATCATTTGCTTCCATTTTCTTCAGAGTTGATGCTATCCATTTCTGGCTTATTGAAACCTTCCCAACAATCTGCCTTCCGTAAATTCTTCTGTTATAATCTCCCAAAAAAAGCTTCAATATCTCAGCTTCTTTATTGTGCATAATAATACACATATGTGTAGTTTTCTACTCTTTATAAACTTTTATCATAAGCTTGAAATTTCTATTTCGCCGCCGGCTTTAATTTTATTTTTTTCAACAAAACCCGCCTTAACTTCAAGCGCAAATTTTATCGGGCCCGGCGGAGAATAAATTTTGCACTCTTTCTCAAAGCAGGTTTCCATTCTATCTGTTCCAATAATTCTTTTCTCAGAGTCAATCCAAATTATGTCCAGAGGAAAATTTACATTTTTCATCCAGAAGCCCTCGCTTGTGGGAGAGGGAAAAATAAAAATCATTGGGCTTGGCGCGGCGCGATACATTAAGCCGCGCGAGCGCGTCAGCATATTGTCAGCGACTTCAGCTGAAAAAGTTTTGCCGCCAATTTTTATTTCAGCGGTTTTCGGCTTGAGATAAAAAATTAGCAAAAGCAAAATTATTATGAAGCCGGCGAAATAAATTTTGTCCGTGGGCATTATTTAAATTTGACTTCCCATTTTAAAAGCACGGGCTCGTGGTCTAGTCCATCCCTTCTTTCTTTTTCCGAAAGAAGAGCTTCAAAAAAGAAAGAAGCGATAGGTTTTCGGAAGAAAGAAAAAGACGGATGGAGAAATTGGAATGAAGCGCCCGCGCTTCAGCACGGGAAGAGCTTCAACACAATGACGCGACGTTCGCAACGTCGAAGCCGTGGGTTCAAACCCAAGCCTTTTTCGTGAAAAAGGCTAGGGCTTATCCAAAAAAGCAGATAGCCGCTTCGCGGGTATATCAGAAATTCCCACCGAGTCCACCAATTCAACTATAGAAGCGCATTGTTCCAAACCCTATATCATCCTCAGAGACTCTTACTTCGCCTCTCTGAACAGCCTCGTCAAGAAATCTTTCTACCCGGTCTCTCACCCGTGGATATTCGGGATGTCCGACTGGACATATTTGTACAGTAACTGCCTCGGCGGGGAATTCTCCAGAATTATCATATCTTGCGCGTAGTTCTCTCAGCCTTGCTTTGGCGGTTTCTCTTGAAACAAACAACATGGAAATAAATGATTTCTGACAAATTTAAACTTATTTACTTCACTTGCTTTCAAACGAAAATTTTATTTTATTCGACAAAAGCATGGGCGCGTTCGGCCCGCGGATAGGTCTGTTTAAAAATTAGTGGTGGGCGGGCAGAGATTTCCGAACCGCGGAAACCTAAGGTTTCCTCAGTTCAAGGTTTTTCCTGATCCTTCCTCAGGTTCTTGCTTCGCAATTATTTTATTTGAACTCTGGACCCCCACATTATCAGTGTGGTGCTCGTTGGCATTTTTCTTTTTAGAAAAATTTAACCAGGCTGAGCCACCCGCCCATTGATGTTAATTTCATAGAAGTCTTTAAAAAGTTTCAGTTGTTCAAAATTATTTCAACCTAACCGTCTCCAACAACCTCGGCGCCAGCGTCTCGCACTTGAAAATCCTGTGTGCATTCCGCGCGAACTCAATGCACTTCATAGCCTCTCCGTGGTTTGCAATAATTCTCTCAGGATTGTTTCGCAATTTTCCAATATAGTTCATCAGCTGTTTGTAATCAGAATGCCCAGACAACCCGTCCATTGTTAGAACTTCCATATTCAGCGGAACAGATTTTGTGCGGCCGTCAATTTCCATAGGCACTTCCTTGTAGCCTTTTTGTATTTTCCTCCCAAGGGAATTTTCAGCCTGCCAGCCCACAAAAATTATCATATTTTTTTTGTCCTCAGCAAAAGCCTTGAAATAATTTACAGCCGGTCCTCCAGTCAGCATTCCGCTTGTTGAAATCACAACAGCTGGGTCGCTTGAGTCAATGATTTTTTTCCTCTCAGTTTCCGAGCCAACTCTTTTGAAAAAATTTTGCGTGAAAGGATTCCATCCCTCAACCAGAATTTTTCTCTGCATCTCGCGGCTCATGAACTCTGGATATGTAGTATGCAAAGCAGAAACATCCCAAATCATTCCGTCTAAATAAATTGGAATATCCAAATTCGCCATTGCAAGAATAACTTGAATATCCTGCGCGCGCTGGACTGCGAAAGAAGGAATCAAAACTTTTCCATTTCGCGCAATTGCTTTTTTCACAGCATTTACTAATCCAGCTTCAGCTTCATCGCGCCGCGGCTGAATATCTTCAGGCAAACCATAAGTGCTTTCTGTAATTACAGTTTCAGCTCGCGCGAAATCATGGCTCGCGGGATCATACAAAAGCGTGCGGTCAAATTTTAAATCTCCTGTGTACAAAACATTATGCAATCCATTTCCAATATGCACATGCACAAGCGAGCCTCCTAGAATATGCCCATCGTTCAAAAGTGTAAGCCGCATGTCTGGAGTTATGTCAGAAACTTCTCCCCAGTCTAATGGAACGCAATGCTTCACTGCTTCTGTAATTCCTTTTGTTGTGTATGGAAGCGGTCTGCCTTCTCTCTGTGCAATTTCAATCATGTCCATGCACATCATCACCATTAAATCCCGCGAAGGCTCTGTGAGGTAAAGCGGCGCCTCGCAGCCATATTCATAAAGCCACGGAATAAATCCTGCGTGGTCCATGTGCGCGTGGCTCAAAACAACTGAATCCAGTTTTTGCAAATCAAATTCCGGAACTCCGAGATAAGGATAGTCAGTTGAGCCGCCGGGTTTTACCCCGCAGTCCATTAGAATTCTGGATTCAGGAGTTGAAAGCAAAACCGCAGAGCGACCAACTTCCCTGAACGCGCCAAGCGCAGTCATGCGAATCCAGTCAGTCGGCTTCCACCCGCCGTGAATTCTTTTTCCAACTTTGTTCAGAAAATCTTTTCTCCACTCGCTTTCCATGTGAATTATTTTTCTCAAAGTTTTCACAACCTCGCTCGGAATCGCAGGCGCCCTTCTTACAACAGGAGTCCAGAAAATTTGCCTTTTGATTTCGCGCAGAATTTCCCCGCCCGCGCCGATCGCAATTCCCGGCTTGTCAACTTCAATAATTGCAGTCCCAAATCCGGGCTCAAAAGAAATTTCCCGCAAGCCCGCTTCCTCGGGAATAATTTCCTGAATTGCTTTTTTCGCTTTTTCCACATCAGCCATTATGCTCGCGTCCGGCCGCAGGAGAATTCTTTTTTTGAGCTCCATGACTTTATTTTTCAAAACATCTCCGGGCTCTGCAAAAAATTCCTTGCTCTTTGTGTAGAGAACAATTTCACATCCCTCATATTTTATGTCAGAAATATTTGCTCCGCTGGGCAGGCCTTCTTTTACTTTTTCAAATAATTCTTGTGTTGAGATTTCTACCATTTTTTATTTCACCTGAAATAATTTCCAATGGCTCGCGCGCAGAGCAAGCTCATGCGCGCTCGCTATTGATATGTAAAAAATATCCCCAAAAATTCTGTATGCAAAAATGTTTTTATTTTTTTCTCAGTAAATTTCAAAAAATCGTACTAAAAATTTACGTGTATGAGATTTAGATTTGCTGTAGTCTGCTTCAAGTAATCAGAATTTTCTAAAAGAATAATTGCAGAGGGGATTTATAAAGATTAGCCACGGTTGAGACCGACGGGACGTTCCTTCTATATTTTCCTTCTATATTTCCTTCTATATATTATCTCAAGAACAGGTCCCCTACCGGCACGACGCGCCTCACTACTAAATTTATAATACTCCAAGCCTCTATAAATTACCTTATCAGCTCCGGACAAGAAAAGCGCATTATCGTCCCTCCGAAGATTAGGTTGAACAATGTATTTTAAAAAGAGGATATTAGCATTCCCACTGCCGAACAAATATTTTAGGACTCTGACCTCCTCTGGAGTTTTTCTCATTTAAATCATTACTAATAGAAACTAAAAGCATTTAAAGCTATCTGCCGGCGCAGAAATCCGTGTTTCTAAAATTAGAAAATGAAATTCTAATTTTAGAAAAAGGAAAAGGTTGGATAAAATTTATTTCAAATACTGCTTAATCTCATTCTCTGAAAGTTCCCTGTATCCATTCTTGTCAATAACAGCAATTGTAAACCCGCGGCCGCCCGAGCCAATATCCCTTTCAATCGCAGATTTCAGCGCGCGCAGCGCAAGGGCGATTGCTTCATCAACTGGCATGTTCTCGCGAAAGCCTGCTTCCAAAACTCCGTAAGCATAGGGAGAGCCTGAGCCTGTTGAGAAAAATTTATCCTCATTTGAGCTTCCGCCCGCCAAGTCAATTGAGTAAACCTGCGGGCCGACTGAATCATACCCGCCCAAAATAAATTGGTTGAAGAACGGCATCCATTTTGAGCCCTGCAAAATATTCATCATCAGAGTTGCAGCTGCTTTAACAGTTATTGCCCCGCGGTCCAATCTGTAAAGCTTGAACTGCGCTCTCAATAATCGCACCATTGCCTGCGCGTCCCCGACCGAGCCTGCGATTGTTAATCCAAGATGGTCATCAAGCGGGTGCACTTTTCTCGCGAGCTTGCTCTCAATCAAATAGCCCATTGTCGCTTTTTTCTCTGCAGCAAGCACAACCGCGTCCCTCGCGGAAATTCCCATTGTAGTTGTTCCTGTTTTCAGAGTTTGCATTTCTGTTTGCATAAAATTTTCACCAAGAACTCAAAATTATTTTCTGAAATTAAATTGTCGGTGGGATTTATAAAGGTTTTGAATTTGTAGAAAGTTATTTTAGCCTATTTCACAATCACCAAAAACCCAAACGCGTCCCTTTAAGATATCTGATGCGTAATCTAGCATTTGTAGACTTTTTTGATTTTCAAGAAGTCCTTCTGGCATCTCCACAGTATCTCTGACGCTCAGTGGGATGCTTACTGAACCAGGAACAATTTCAGGCGGAGTGGGAAACACATCTATTTTTGCTGAATATCCATTGCATATGCTTCCGTCTGCGGGTTTAATATGAAGATACCAACCCGAGGGTTCATCTCCCAGCTCATCCAGTATATCAGGAGCAGTATCAATTTGAGATGGCGGGGCAACATCTATTGGATTCTGTTGAGGTTCTGGTACAGGAACTTCTACGTGTGTTATAGGTGGTTCACGTGATACATCTTCTGTATCAACACCACATACTTGTGAGGCATTATTTACAGGAACAACATTTTCTCCGCTGCCTAAAAATTGACCCAAAAAAGGAATATCGCCAATATCGTAATGTAGAGTTCCCAAAACATAACCTGCTACTCTTGGTACAACATAAAAAGATCCTAAGAATGCGCCTATCATTAAGGCAGTTGCTCCGCGCGGATGTCTGGATGCCCAACCATAAAATCCTGTTGTTTCATAGTGGTGGTCGGGTGCTTCTCTTTCATCATAAGCATCGCCGCCTCTTCCTTTTATTATTCTTAACTTTCTAACTTTTTCAGCCATATTCAACCTATAAAATGATAGACTTATAGATATTTAAAGGTTTGTTTTTTAGCCATTTAGAAATAGTTCTAATATCTTCTCCCAAACCACAAAAACATTTTCGCGCCCGTCACTTCAAAAGTTTTTCATAACCTCGCTTTTTGCAAAATCAAAAATCCTCTCGCCATGCTTCACAGCGCTTTCAGCATCTCCGCGGCTCAGCAGACGGTTCCCATACTCTGCGTCGGATTTTATTTGCAGAAGCGCGGACAAATGTTTCACTGCGTTCTTTATGTCATTGCTGTTAGGGTCAATGCTGTTCAGCAGCGCGAGCGCGTCTGTGTGATTTTCGCTTGCGTTCCTTAAACCTTTTTTCCATATACAAAGCGCATCCGCAGAGGAAATCGCGCAGTGTATAGCGCTTATCACGCAGCCGTTCCACTCCTCCGCCTCGAGCGAGCGGCTCATTGAGTTCTTGCACTCTTCCGCGCGCTTTAGATAATCTTTTGCGTAATGCCTGTCGAGGTTTCGGGTTTTCATCTTTCTATCACTGCAATGCCTTTTTTAATTTCCTCTAAAAGTTTTTTATTTTTGAATTTCGAATATTCTTTTTCTGTCATTACAATAGGAGAAAGTTTATTGCCATATTTTTGCAGGCAAAAGTCGCTGAACTTTTCTAAAGAGGCGCCGACCTTTCTCTTTTCTTTATCTCTATTGATCAGAATAAATAAGTCTATGTCGCTTGTTGGCCTTTCTTTCCCATCGGGAATAGAGCCGAAAATAATAGTTTTTTTCACGCCCGCAACACGGCCAAGAAATAACGCTATATCTTTTTTCAACTCATTTAGAGGTGAAGATTTTATTTTCATAGAAAAGTTTTGCAAAAAGCTGTAGGCATAACTTCTTTTATTCAGCTTCCATATTGTAGAATTTCCAACTCTGGACGGGTTTATTAAATTAAGTTCGTGGAGTGATTTTAGAACTTTATTTACAGAGTCTGGAGAAACCCCTGTAATTGAGGCTATTTCCCTTTCGCTTGTTGTAGACTCTTCCGCAAGCAAGTATTTTACAAGTTTTAGCTTAGCCCACGATCCTATAAGATTCTCCGCAAATTCTTTGAATATCATGAAATATAGTAGCATTCGTCATTTAAATATGACATTTGTCATATTTTTATGACATCAATAGCTCTTCGCAAACATCACAACTTGCTTTGCGTCCTTCCCGCATTTCACGCATTTGGAAAATACTTTCTCGTTCTCCAAAGGTATGCAGGAAATTTTCGCGCCAGTTTCCTCTTTCACCTTATCTTCACATTCTCTTGAGCCGCACCAGCAGGCTTTCACGCGGTTGCCTTCAATATTTTTTTTCAGCTCATCATAAGTCTTTGCTGTTTTCGTTTTTTCAGCGGAAAATTTCTCAGCCTTTTCATAAAGATTTTTGTGGATATCCTTCAATAATTTTGAAATCTCTTTTTTCAATTCTGTTATTTTCACATTTTCTTTTTTTAGTTCATCTCTTCTGACAACAACAGCCTGTTTTTTCTCAATATCTTTCGGGCCAATCTCAACTCTAACAGGAACCCCTTTTAACTCCCATTCATTGAACTTGAATCCGGGAGTGTAATTATCCCTATCATCCAAATGAACTCTGAAACTCTCCAAATCTTTTTTAATAGCTTCTGCGGCTTTCAAAACATCTTTTTTGTTTTTCTCCTGGTAAATTGGAATAATAACAATTTGTATGGGAGCAATATTCGGCGGCAGAACCAAGCCTTTGTCATCTCCATGGTTCGCTATCATCACTCCAATCATTCTTGTTGTTATTGCCCAGGTATTTTGGAAAGCGAATTTTATTTTTTCATCCTTATCCAAAAATTTTATGTCAAAAGCTTTTGCGAAATTCTGGCCGTCAAAATGCGCATCTGGCCCCTGAATTACTTTTCCATCAGGCATCATGAATTCAATTGTTTTTGTGTAAACAGCTCCGGCGAATTTTTCCTTGTCTGTTTTTTTTCCTTTTGTCCCTGGCAGTGCCAAAAATTCTCTGCAGAACCAGTCATACATTTCTAAAATATCCACGCATTCTTTTTCAGCTTCATCTTGTGTTGCAAAAACCGTGTGCCCCTCATTCCACAAAAATTCCCTTGTTCTCAAAAAAGGTTTTGCGTGCTTGAACTCCCATCTCAAAACATTGTTCCACTGGTTTAATCTCATAGGCAAATCTCTCCAGCTTCTTATCCATTTGGAATAAGAATCATACATTATTGTTTCAGAAGTTGGCCTGATAGCAAGGCGCTCGCCAAGTTTTGTTTCTCCAGAATGTGTAACCCACGCAACTTCTGGAGTGAATCCTTCAAAGTGCGTTGCCTCTTTCATTAGCAAGCGTTCAGGAATCAAAAGAGGGAAGTAGGCATTTTTTATTCCCATTTCCTTGAATTTTCCATCAACAACTTTTTGAATCATTTCCCAAATTGCGTAAGCATACGGCTTGATTATTGTAAAGCCATCTACGCAAGCGTAATCGGCCAAGTCAGCTTTCTGCACCAACTCCAAGTACCATTCATTAAAATTTTCTTTTTTTGCTGTCATTCCAAGTTGTTCGCTCATTTCATTACACCTCTATTTTTCAATTGTTTTCTTTGTTTAAATGTTTAATACAATCTTTTTCCAACTTCAACTTCCTTCTCAGGAATTGCAATGACAATCCCGTCCTTCCCATCAAACCCAACTGTAAGCACTTCTGACTTGAACGGCCCAATCTGCTTTGCAGGAAAATTTACAACTCCTACAACAAGCTTCCCAAACAAATCTTCCTTCTTATAATATTTGCAAATCTGCGCGCTGGATTTTTTTATTCCAATTTCTTTTCCGAAATCTATTATAAGTTTGTACGCGGGCTTTTTCGCTTCAGGAAAATCTTCCACTGCTATAACCCTGCCTACGCGGATGTCGACTTTCCTGAAATCTTCGTATGAGATTTGTGTTGTCATGCTTTCACTTTTTCTTTTGCTTTTTCTCTTAGCTGCTTGCCATGGTCAATCGCGTGCTTGTAGCAACGCGCCACAGCCTCTTCCGCTGCTTTTTCAAATTCATTCCAGCCAGCTTCTGTCATGCCACCCCTGCTTGCAACTCTTTTGTAAAATTCCCCCCTCTGCATGCCCTCCGCAGATAGCGCATATCCATCAAGCACTTTTCTGGAAATTAATTTCGCCTCTGATTTATTAAAGCCGGACGATTCCGTTGCATTTTCCAGAGCTCTTAGCAAATTATCTTCTGTTGCAAAAACCTCTTTCAAATTATCTACCCAGCCTATTGCGCACGCATATGCTGCCGTAAACGCATCAAATTTATTTTCATCAAGCTCTATCACATCTCCACCCAAGGAAAGATATTCTTCCATCAAACTTCTTTCTTCACCATTCAAATTTTTATTATAAGATATTGCTGTTATAGCTTTGCCTTCCGAAAATGCGAGGCTTGTCATCGCCCTTGATATTTTATTTCTGCTTCCAAATATTTTTTCCAAATCTTCCAGCCAAACTCCTGCAATAAAAGAGACGCCAAGTTTTCCGTTTGACACCCCAGCAGTTTCTGATGCTACATCTCTGAGATTCGCCTGCTTTACACAAATGTTGAATATGTCAGCCGCTCCGACAACTTCCGCATTTGTTCTTATTCTTATTCCTTCAGCATTTCCATACTGCAAAGTCTTTCTGCTTGCATACCTGTTTTGAAATCCGCAGTATCTAAGTCTTGAATCTATTGCGCGTCCAAGAGAGCCGTACCCTAAAATTCCTATTGTTAAATCCTTTCGGAAGGCCACCTCCGCGTTTTATTTTTTCATACATACAATTTACCTCCTTTTGTTTTTTGGCTTGAGTCCAATGTTTTGAAAATAAATTTTCCAAATTCTGTCAGCTGCGCGGCAGAAGAATTCCCAAAAGAAATCATTTTGAGCTCGCGCAAAATCTTTGCGTTCAGCTTCAAAGTTGAAATAGAAATTTTTTCTTTTTTATAAATTTCATTGACAAGCTTAGAAATTGTATGGCTTCTGTTCTTTGATACTTCATTCAGAATTAAAATTTGATTTTTATTGAGAGCTCTAACTAAAAGAAGTTTCAGTTCCTCTGTATGAGCAAGTCCTTGCGCCTTGCTTTGATTGGTTGGTAGGTCATCACTCTCACCAATAAATAATTATACAGAGGTGGTATATAAAGCAGGTGGTTAGATGCACATGACCAAAAAACTTTTCCTATGAAAAATCGCTTGTTGCCGAAAAGGCGAAATCTTTTTAAAGCTTTCGGTTGGCTAAAATCTTTTTATAGCTCAAGTTCCTATTTCTAAAAAGATTTTTATGCCAGCAGGAACGGAGCAAGAGAGAAAGCCCACACAAAAAAGAAAAGGCCCAGAGTACGATAAAGCCGGAGGTCCACCAGCTCCGGGTGTAACATTTGATGCAGGAAAAGTTTTCGGTCCAGAAGCGGCGAAAAGTGAGGATTTTGATTTGTATGCTGACAGAGACTCCGCAACCTACCGCGCGCGCCATGGGCAGGGCGGAGACAGAAGCAGAATTTACGGAACAGCTTAATTTTATATAATTTATTTCCTCAGAAATTTTGCGATACAATCTTTTACATCTTATGCGTAATTAGAAAAATGCAAGCTTAAATAGTTTTGTTTCCTATTACAGAATAGATTTTTATGGTCTTTGAAGCGGAAAGGGCTCCCAGGCTAAGAGGTATGTTAAGCTTAGATGGCGCGGCGTACACACAATTTGGAGATGGAATGAAAATAGTAACTGAAGGAGAAGCAAACATAGTTGCAATCTATTTGCTCATATGCAAAGAGAGAGGTGACACCCCAGATAAGAAAAAGTTGGAAGGCATGGGAAGAGAGGTTGGAATGAAAAAAGTTGTTTTGCAGAATGGCCTTGTATATCTCCAGCCTCTTGGAGACGGCGGAAAACCATATATTCCAGGGTCATGCACGGCATGCAGCAAATCTCACACAGAAGAAGCTAGATTGGTGTTTGGTAATAACATTGTTGGGGATGGCTTGGATCTTGGAGATGGCTTAGGATTCCAACATTTCGGCATTTCTGGAAAAGGCAGAAGGCGGATTGGAAGCCTTATCGAAAAGAATTTCAAATCAGATGATACAGAAGTTGATGTTGATTATCTCTTGGTTCCTCCGGAAGATGGATACGGAGGGTTCTTGGATTTCACTTACAGTTATAAAATAATGAAAAATTCGAGACCAGGAATTTTAGGAAAAGCAGAAATTTTGCCTGGGGTTTCGATGGTTCTTGTAAATCCTGGAGGCAGGGCTCCCAGATATGTTGTTGATGTTAATGTAAAAACTGCAGACAGTGAAAAAGGTTCAGATTGCGAAACAGAAGTATTTGTGGCGCATATAGATGGCCCGCAAAATGCAGAAGTTATGAAATTCTTTTTTGATCCTAATGGAAAAATGAGAAAAGTGGAATCTCTAAGCAAAGGAGAAATTGGAGGTGGATTTTCCGGCAGGAGGGTTGCAGAAGTAGTAAAAAGAGGGGAAGGCTCTCCTCTTGAATACAGCGCAGCAACGGAGGAAGCGGGCGTTCTTTCAGAAGCTGTCTTCGGTAAAGATGTTACCGGTATGGTTCACTATACTGCTGAAACCTTGAAAGTATTAGTAAGGTCTGCCCGCACAGAAGATAAAACAGACCCTTTAAGGCAAATGGTTTTTTCTGAAGCGTAATTTTTATTTCCTCAGAAATTCTTTTGCTTTTCTGTAAAGCCCCAAATCAAACCCGTCTAAATTCTGCACAACTTCCCCGCGCGCCTCAAATCCATTTGTGAGCGGAAGCACGCGCGTGATTACGCGCACAAGCTGGCCCTCGCGCAAATTCACCAACTGCTGCTGGTCATCAAAGAAAATTTCCAATTTTCCCGAGCCGTCATCAATTATCATCTCTCCCTCGCTGAGCGCGAGTATTGTTCCAAGAATCCGCACGCGAATGTCCTCGGGCTTTATTTCTTTTATTGTTTTTTCAGCGGCAGCAATTCTTCTTTGGGGCCGCTCGCCGTTGGGAGTTGGCATGAGAATTAATTGTTGTGAAAGAATAAAAAGGTTTTTGTACAGGCTCGCATCCAGAGCTCAGCGCGAGGTAAACCTGCGCGCTTCGCTATTGATGTGTGGAAAGAAAAAAACAAAGACTGAGATATTTTGGCGCAAAATTATTTTTGCAATACATATTGATATTCAAGTTCTTCATTTCAAAACTTCCCCAACCTCATCCGCGCCAATCAGCGGTTTAGAAAAATTCGCTCGGTCCTCCACTGCTATGCGAGGGCAGGCCGTGTTAATCCAGCAGTCAACTTCTAATCCCATTAATTTTGCCTCTGAGATTTCATCCAGTACAATTATGAACGCCTCCTTCCCAGCAGCTGTTAATTTTTTCTTTATTGCTTCCGCAAATTGGAGCGCGAGCTGGCCCTTTTTTGGAGAAATCAGAATCCCAAATTTTTTTGCGTGTCGCGCGAGACCGATTGCCGCAAATTTTTGCTTCAAAAACTTTTGCTTTATCGGCTCCAAATCAAAAAATTTTCCCTGTGTTAAATCAATCGCAAACACGGGCTTGTTTTGCTTCATGTCCGCGCCCAGCGGGTGAAATTTTCCCGAGCCCACAAAAAGAAAGCAGTCAACAGAATTGTAAATATTGCTTGCAGCCCCAACATCGCAGCCCAAAGTTTGCCCGCCGTGCATAATTTTCTGTGGGTCTGTGCTGGCAGAAATAAAAACTTTTTTCCCGCGGGCTTCTAAAAGTTTTTTTAGCGGCTCCAAATAGTCCAAATACTGCGCGCTTGTGAGCAGTCCGAAATTTTGGAATTTTTCAATTTTCTCCCAGCCTAATTCCAAAATTTTTTTCATTCTTTCCTCATCTATGGGCGCGCGCATCTCCACATACTCAATTGGAAAATCGCTTTTGATAAACTGCGTATGGCCAATGTGCACGAGCTTGTCGCATCCCAAACTTTTCGCCAGATCATCTTTGATATCGCACGCGCCCCAGCAGGCGTCTGCGCTGATTATAACTGTATCCCCCTTTTTCTCATAATCGCGCGCGAGCTCCAAGGCTCTTGTTTTTAATCCTTCAGGAAATTGCAATAAAATTTTTGGCATTAGAATTATTGAAACTGAAAGGATTAAAAGGTTTGGGTGTAGAGAAATTATCTATTGAAGAAATTTTCCAAAATCCTTATGTAGTTGAATTTTTCTATTTCTGTCAGAATAAACGGAAAGAAAAATAAAATTATGAAAATCACCAGAATAACGAGCGCGCCCTTTTTTGCACCCTCGTGCGTGAAGCCGTAGAGCGCGCCAGCCAAAATCCCACCGATGTGCGCAATGTATGCAATGTTGCTTTCTGTCCCTGTTGCGAGAATTCCAACAAAAGCGGAGATGTTATAGATTGTGTAAATCAGTGCTACAAGCAAAAATGGAACAGGAACTAAATATGGATGCATCACAATCTCAAACGGATTAATAATCATTCCTGCTCCCATGATTCCAAATATGGCAGCAGATGCGCCAACTGTCGGAATACTTGCGGGCATTATTCCAACTAAAGATGCTGTAGCCACGGCTAAATCACCGGCGATTGCTGTTCCAAAAAAAACAAATGCATAGCGGAGCTTTCCAATTTTCATTTCCAAATGCTGGCCGAAAAAGAAAAGCGCAACCATGTTCAAAATCAAATGCTCTGGGCCTGAATGCAGAAAAATTGAAGTGAAAAAAGTCCACCATCGTCCCGCGAGCAAACCTTCCAAAGAAAATCCATACTCATCAAAAATCTGGCGCACGAAAAATTCTCCTTCCGCGCGCGCCCATATATTTTCCATTATGTAGACTAGAAAAGCCAGAGCGATAAAGAAATATGTGAGCAAGGGTCGCTCTTTTTTCTGCTGGAATTTTTCTATTCCGATATCTTTTTCTAAGCGTTTTGGCATGGAAATAAATTACCGAAGTAATTTAAGAATTAGTTTAAAAGCTTTTCCTTCAAAAGAATTTCATGAGATACGAAGTCATTCCTCTTGAAAGTCTTAGGCATCATGAAGATTTTATTGAAAACAATGTGCGCACGCTGGCTTACAAAATCAGAAGCGTTGCAACATTTACAACTCCTGTCTGCATTGATGAAAAATATCGCATAATACTTGACGGCCATCACAGAGCCGAGGCTTTGAAAAGAATTGGCTGCAGGCGCGTGCCGGCTTATTTATTCCCTTACCCTTCAGAAGAAGTTTCTGTAGATGTTTGGGAAGGATGCGGACGCAGAAGCATAACAGAGCAAGAAATAATTGAAGCTGTTTTGTCTGGAAAAAAGTTTCCTCCAAAAACTTCCAGACATATATTTCATGTTGAAAGGCTGAAAATTTCTATTGAGCTTGCAGAGCTGTATTAGTCATTTAAATCTTTTCGCATCAAATATTTTGTATGGAATTGACACGAAACGAGATACTAAACATGATTAAAAAAATTGAAGCAGACGATGACTGGGACGGAATTTCTGCTGCTGTACAGATGATGAGACATCTTGAAATTCCGCCAGAGAGAGTTTCAATCTCTCCCAAAAAAGTTGTTCCATCCGATGCGCAAACAGTTGTTCTTGACAAAAGAACTTCGGGTGATGGCTGGGTTGTCGATCACCACACAACAGACTCTCCGCTGAAAAATATTCTTGCTTTTTGCGAAAATGGTCTGACTCCGACAAGCACACTAGTCTACCGGCTATTGCCGGAAAAAGATGAAACGGATTTATTTCTTTCCGCGACAGCAGAAATTACAGAGGGCCTTGATGAACATGGGTGGAAACATGGCAGCCTCGGAGAACTTTGCAGAAAATATCCAAAATATTTGCAGCCCTCACCCCTAAAAAGCCAGTTTGTCAGAAAGGAGAAAATTTATCCAATTGCAGATGTTGTTGCTCTTGTTGCAATGGAAGAGCCTTATGAAGCTTTGAAACTTGGGCCAAAACTTTCTCCGCGCCATGTTGCTGATGCTGGTGATCTGAAAGCCATGTTCAATGTAAAGCTTCAAAAAAGAGTTGATGAATATTTTGAATTCATGGAAAATTTTCCAACAGATAGATTTTTTCCGATGGATTTTGACGGCTACGCGGCAAGAATTGGGAATGCTTCTGATTTTAGATTTCCTTTGCCTGCTCTGGCAAGAATGGAAAGGGAATTTCCAGGAAATTATTTGCTTTACAAAGGAGCAAACAAAGGATTGAGCGTGAGAACTTATGACAGGCAATTTGTTGAAACTGTTGTCAGAAGGCTTGGAACGAACGTGAAAAGTTATGGGGGCCGTGTGAGTTGGTGGGGAATTAGCCTGCACAATGATATTGGCTACAATAAATTTTTAGAAGCATTGAGAAATTAACCAACCACAACCCTACACATTCCCGGCAGTTTTGCTATTGCCCGATGCAAAGCTTCTTTCGCAACTTTTTCCTGACCAGCGGGCACGCGGATTGTTAAAAGTTTTTGCCCAGAGAGAACGCGCGCTGCTTGCCCTATTGGCTTGCCCCACGATTGACGCATTCCCTGAGAAAATCTGTCTGCACCCGCACCCGTTGCCATTGGATTTTCTCTAATGACATGGTGCGGATACAAACGCACTTTCAAAAAAAACCCCATATCTCCCAAATTTTTTGCTAAGTATTTTGTAATAATTTGCCTTGCTGCTTCAAGGCAGTTTGAGCGCATCTGCCTGTCAGCGCTCGGAGCAAGAGAATAAACCAGAGGAAAAGTATTTTGCCCTTTAACATTCCCGACTTCAAACTGGTGGATTTTTCCTACAGGCACTCCTTTCACATAGCTCCTTCTCGGCTTGTGAATGGAAATGCGCGTGAACGGCTTGCTTTTGAAATGGTGGTAGCATCTGCCTGGGCGAATTGTGGCCATATAAAATCACTTTAGAAATGCGGGGCGAAGGTTTAAAAACGTTTTATCACATTCCAAAATTACTCAAGAACCCGCCCTTCTCTTCTTTCTTCCTTTCGGCCTCAGCGTGAGTCGCGCGCTCAATTGCAACTTTCACAGATTTTTCAAAAGAATCTTCATCATTTCCCACGCCACAAGTATTTCCAACGCCAATCAGCAAAATTTTTTCATTTTTCGGCCCGCGCTTCACAACTTCATCCACAAGCTCAACCGCATCTCCTATTGACTGGTAAATCTCTTTGCGCATAGGCATGATGGCCTCCTCGTCGCTCATTTTTATTGCAATCGCATCCAGCGGAATATTGTTGCGGACAGCAAACTCTTCAATCTCATACCTGTCAACTCCAGAGCCGCCCATTGCAACTCCAACTCCTTCTGCAACACTTCCAGGGGTTTCCCCTTCCATTTTCAAAGCAGCATCAACAGTGATAATTCTTGTGATTCTATTTTTTGCAGTGAATTTTTTCAAAAACCTTCCAGGAAATCCTGTGCTCGCGCCCGGCCCCCACGCTTTTGAAACAAAAACTTTTTTGCCCGCAACCTTTTTCTCGCAGACAACAAACTCATCCTCAGAATAAAATTTCGTTTTTGATTTTCCTATAATTGTGGAAGCAACCATTGGCCCTATACCGTCGCCCACGGGAACCCCATCGGCAAAAGCAGAAGTAGCTCCCAGAGCAGCTTTCGCTATGCGCGCAATCAGCGGAATCTGCATCTGCAAAATCATAGCAAGCTGGAAAATTTTATATTTTTTTACAGTCTCCAAAAAGTGGCGCACAATCTTTGCAATCTGGTGGGCAGTCATTGCGCCCGCGATTGCGTTTTTTATGTTTGACTGCTCTTCAGCAGGCGCACGGGGCATCATCTGCGAAACAAAATATCTGAATTTGTAATCAGCCCTTCTGGAAACCAGATCAATTTTTCTTATTATTCCAGCAGGATCCAAATCAACAGGCCCGACAGCGAAAAATTCCATAAATCTTTTCATTGAACCCCGCTGCTGTTTGCTCGGGTTTTTGGAAATTCTCCTGAGGGCTATGGATTGGGCGCGCGCGTCCAGAGCCTCAAGCTCGGCTGCGCTTTTTTCCAACTGCCAAATTGTTTGTGAGATCATAAGCTTTGGATAAAGAAAAATCATTACGAAAAAAAGCACAAACCACACAATTGTTGAAATCAAATCTCCCTGCCCGCCCAACTGCGCCGAAAATGTCATGGAGATTTTTTGAGAGAGGGGATTTAAATAGGTTCCGAACCGCGGAAAATTATTTATTCAAAACCTGCAAATATTCCCCAATAGAACAAACATGATTATTCCCAATCATGCAGCCATCGCACGCGGGCGCGTCAACCATTTTTCCATCAACAATCGGCTGCATTTTCATCCAGCTATTTCCGTTCTTTTTGCAAAGCTCTTCGAAATTCAAGCCCTCTTCGCTCGTGTCAATATTTTCTCCGTACGGATGAATTAATTTCCAGCCGCGAATTATGTCTCCAGTGCGGAATTTCAAAGTGTAAGTTCCGGAGAATGATTTTGTTGAGCTGTCAGCTAAAGTGAATTCAACAGAATAATCAACACTCGCTGTCAGGCCATTGTTGGAAGTCATGCGCACGCCAACAATTTTCACAGACTCAACTCTCTGCGCCTGCGTATAATTTCTGAAATCATCAAGCGTTGCCGCATTTTCGTCAATTTTTCTGAAGCCATCAGAGAAAGTTGAATACATTGTTGGATAATCTTTTCTATCCCATGCTTCAAAATACTGCTGGACAACTTCGTCAGGCTTTGGGAAAGTATAATCTCCAATAGAATTTTTTTCATCCGCAAAAAGTGCAAATCCGGAAACTTTTCCCTCAGATGTTTGCGAAATTACCAAATAGCCAGCAACCAAAAAAATTCCAACAGAAAAAATCAGAATTTTTCTAACCATGATGACCAGCCATATCATCATCTTGCTGAGGCAGAACAACTTTTCCCGTTTCCAAATCTTTCACAGGCCCGATTACTTCTGGCGTGCGCATTATGTACCAGCCATCGCTTTCAACTGAGCCGACAGCCGGCTGATTCTGGGCTGTTGATGTCCAAGCACTGATAAATTCCTCATAAAATTTTCCCTCAGGCGAAATCAAAATTATCGGCGCTTTTTTTATTTTGTACTTTTCTATAAGTGTTTTTCCTTCAGCAGAGGAAACATCAATTTCTCTCTCGCTACCGAAAACAATTCCAAATCTGCCGAGAATGTTTTTGTTGACTTCAACTTTGTAGCACTCGGAGCAAGAGGAATCCTTCAGCAAAATTAATTCCGCCAGACCAACGACTTTTCCCGAGCTCACTTCTCTATAGGGGGCTTTGAATGCTGACATTGCAAACCACCCCTGCGAAACAGTTGCGTTCAATTGGTTTTTCATTAAAGCAGGGATTAGTTTGTATTCTGAGATATCTTCTGAAATCAAAAGTGCCGGCGCTTTTGTCGTGCTGAATTTTTTCAAAAGCTCTTTTCCCTCCGCAGAATTCCACTCAACTTCTTTGCTTTCAGAAATCGAAACCCCGTTCTGGCGCAGGTAATCCACAAACCCTTCAAAGTTGGTGCAGTTCGCGCAGCCAGAATCAACAATGCTGATAGCTTTAACCCTCCCTTTAACAGAATTTTCTTTCAAATCAAAAAACACCGGCTCAATTTTTGTGTAGAGCGCAACCTCGCCATCTATTTTTCCGAATGAATTGAAAAAGTTTTTCAGGCTCTCACTCTTGTTTATTTCCCCTGTAATCACAAGCGCTGGCAGGGTTTCCAAGCCATAAGCATCTATGAATTGTTTTGCCTCGGGCTCGCCTGCTGAAATTGTTCTCTCACTTGTGACATTCACATTTTTGCTTTTCAAATCTGCGAGAGCGCGGTTTATGTTAAAACAATCCGGACAGTTTTCAGGAGTTAAAAGAACAACCTCCAAATTTGCAGGCCTCTGCTGTTCTTTCGTTTCCAGGACTTTTCCAGTGATATGGTTGGAAACATCACTAAGCAAAAAAGCATTCACTCCGGAAAAAACAACAAATGCAGCAAGCAGTCCGATAAGAACGGTTTTTGAAACTGCAATGTTATCTGTGTTTATTTCTATTTTCATTTTTGGAATCACTTGAGATTTTTTATAAATAATAATTATGAATGCTCGCTCGTTTGAGTAAACTCAAAACTTTCTCGCTGTCATTGTGTGAAAATAATTTTTTACACATTAGTTTGCGAGGCGAATGAGTTTACGAATTCGCCGAGCTTTGAAATTCTTCATAAATTAATTTAACATCCGCCGACCATTTCTGGCAAGTCATCGCCCGCTGGCAAGCTTGAAGCAGCAGCGCCGCCTGACGCAGATGCTCCTGCAACTGCAGCTCCAACTGCTGAAGCTCCTGTTTTCAGGGCAACTCCGCCGGACTGCAACGCGCTGCTCAATCCAACAAGCTGAAAAGTCTGCAGCACAGTCACAAGCACCATCGCGCCAACCAGCATGGTCAGCAACAAATTTGTGTTCATTTTTTATCACTCCTGATTTTTTATATAATAATTCTTCTCACGCAAATTTTATAAACCCATCATACTTCTACACATTTCAATATCCATGCCACACATATCGCATTTGCCGTCTCCATTCTCGTCCATGTCTGCAAGCATTTTTTCTTTTTCTTCCGCGCTCATGCTTTCTGAATTTTCCATCATTTCCATGCAACCCATTCCATCTCCGCCATGATGGTTTTTCATCATCTCGCTCATTTCATCACTGCCCTGCATCATACCGCTCATCATTCCATGCATGCCCACCCCATCATCATTCATCATGCCAGACATTCCATTGCCATTCATCATTTCATTTCCAACCATCATGCCGCTGAAATTATTTTTTGCGCTGTCTGCAAAAGCAAGCCCCACAGCAGCCAAAAATATTGCGGCAGTTATTAAAATTGTTTTCATTTTATCACCTCAAATTTTTATTACCAAAATTTTCACGCCGCCCCTGCCTCTTTTATAATTCTTTTAACTGTCGGCCCCGGATACCACAGCGCATACCAGCGCGCCATTTCTCCGTAAATTTCCTCGTCTGAATATTTGTCGCCATAATATTTCAAAAACCATTTTGCCATTCCCTGCGCAGCATATGCGTGCGCGCAGCCGCAGCGGGTTATAATTGTCGGGCTTTGCGGAGAGCCGCAGCAATAATCGCAAGTGAAAGAGTTTACAATTCTTTTCCATCTGTCCTGCAGAAGCGCGTCAAGCTGGATTCCATTTATGTAAGTTTTCCATTTTTTCTGCGCAACAACTGGCTCATCAAAAGAAACTCCTGCCTCGGCTCCGTAAAATGGAGTTCCGTGCGGCACAACATTATTTTTCAAATCAGTTGTCAAATCTCCTGTTGAAGGGCTCAATTGAAGCTCGCTAATTGTTGGCAGAGGTTTTACTTTGCTTCCATAGCCTGCAATAGTTGGCTGCTCACCTGCGCCCAAAGGCATGGGCTTCAAAGTCATTTTCGGTCCGTATTCAAGCGGGTTCGAACCTGACTTTAAAACCACTCCGCCGGTTGGACCGCCGCCCACAAGCGAGGCAAAAACAGAAGTCGCGTAAATCTGGTTGAAAAAAACCAGTACCACAACGACAATAGCCGCAATTGCAGCGAATTTATTTTTCTCAAAAAAAGAAAAGATTTCATTTGTAGCATCAACAGAAGTTTTTAGGCTGTCAGATTTAAAAAATATTTTTTTGTCAATTGGTGCGCAAACTCCTGTGTAAATTGAATTTGTAGTTGAATAAAATCCAAAACCCAGAAGCGCAAGGCTTGCAAATTGTATGTATGCGAGATATGGAATAAGAAAACCTAAAGAAGCAGAAGCAATTGTTGAGCCTGCTGCGATTACATTCACTCCTTGGCAAACCGGGCAGACTGCTGCAACTGCTCCAGCCAACCCGCCGCCGAAACCTGCTTTTTTATCAAGCTTAACTTCGGAAATTTTATATTTGTAAAGCGCAACTAATCCGCCGATTAAAACAGAAGCAACCGCAATATACAAAACATCTGTCAATGCAAAGGGGCTCATGCGCATGAAGCCGAAATCTATTCCGGGAATAAGAAACATTCCTGCGAGAAATGAAAGGATAACTGCCGAAACCAAAACCGCTGAAGCGAAAATCTCTTTTTGTTCTGAGATAATTTTCGCTGTATTGTCAAACAAAGGTTTGAAACTCATACAAACTATTTTCACTCGCCATTTATAAACCTTTTCATCTTCTGTAAAGCTTTTTAAATAAGGCTTTGCAAAATACTTGCATGAAATCCGTTGAGTTTGCGGACGGAATGAATTCTATTTTCTCCGAACTTGAGGAAGATATTTTGAAAAATCTCTGGAAAGAAGGCTCTGGCCACAGCAAAAGCCTGCATGAAGCCATTGGGAAAAAATACAAAGTGCCCCACACAACAATTGCTGTAACTTTAAATCGCCTGCACGAAAAAGGCCTTTTAATCAGGAAGCCGCAGAAAACCCGCGGGGGCACGCGCTACATTTACACGCCAAAACTTTCCCGCGAAGATTATGGCACACATTTGGGAGAAAAATTCTTTTCATTTTTGAGAAAAAACTTCGGCGAAAACTGCGTTGCGAATTTGAAAAAAAGGCTGTGATTAAAAAATGTTCAGGCAAATAGCCCACAATTGCTTGTATTGCGCGAACCAGTATTTGCATGAGATTCAAGGGTGCGTTTCAAATTGTGTGCAGCAATCCGGAGTTGACCCGCAGTTTGCGGGCGGGATTCTTTATTTGACTGCTGCGCTCGCTGCAATAACTTTTCTTTTTTCTTTCCTTTTCAAAAATGATTTGAAAAGATTTTTGGGGTTCAGGCTCGCGAGCATTGGATTTTTTGCGTCTTCTGTTTTTACATTGGGCTCGGTTTTCGGCGCGCCGGCAATTTTGCGCGAGCTTGTCTGGCTTGTGCCTGCTGCCGGCATAGGCTCGTTTTTGGTTTCGTATTTTTTATCTTTCTATTTGCTTAAGCGGAATTATAGGGCAGAGCCTCTTCCCGGCATGGGAAAGAATTTGAAAAATCTGAGCGCGAAATTAAAAATTTCCGCGCCGAAAATTTTCACATTCAAGTCAGTTGAGCCGCGCGCGTTTTCGGTTGATGGCTTTAGGAAAGCTATTTTCCTTTCGGATAATTTGGTTTCCAAATTAGGGAAGAAAGATTTGTCTGCAGTTTTGCTGCACGAGCTCTACCACTTGAAAAGAAGGAGCGGCGCGTGGAAAAATTTCTTTTCCGCTTGCCAGAATTTATCTTTGAGAATTCTGCCCTTGCCCATTGATTTGCTTGAAAAGAAAGAGGAGAAGGAAGTTGATGAAATTGTTGCCGCCGAGCATGGAATTGATATGAGTGTTGTGAGAAAAAAACTTTGGAAATAAATTTCTATTTCAGAGCTCCCCATCCAATCAAACGCCAGCGGTCGCCAACTCTTCTTGAAAGAACAGCCCTTTCTCCGACAGCTGCGCATATGGGGAGTTTCAAATCGAACTCAGTTAACCCCTTGCGGAAATTTTTCACAATTCCAACTGTGCGCGCGGTTCCCACGCTTATCATCAATTGCTCTTTCTCCTGCGGGGGCAAAAACTTTTCTCCAGATTTTGGCTGGAACAAATTCCACTGCATTGTTAATTTTGAAATTACAGGAGGAAGTTTTCCTACTAAACCAACAACAGAGCCGGCAAGCGTGTCTGCTTTCGTAAGAGCAGGATCGAGATCAGTTCCAACTCCAAGCAAACCTCCGGGCCCAGCCTCTTCCAAATTTTTTCCAGCTTTTTGCAGGCCAGTGATTTTTGTTTTTAGAATCGTCATTCTATCTTTAAACTTCGCGCCCGGGCGGATTTCAATTTCCTGCCCCAAGGAAAAATTTCCCTCTACAAGTGCGCCGCCGATTATTCCACCGGAAATTTTTTCAATTGCAGAGCCAGGTTTATTAATGTCAAATGAGCGCACGCAAAGCATTTTCGGAGGCTTGCTCGAATCTCTTTTGGGCGTAGAAAATTTTTCCTGAATTGTTTCTAATAGAATGTCAAGATTAATTTTCAGCTGAGAGCTCATTGGAATTATCGGCGCGCCCTCGGCAACCGAACCATTCACAAAATTTTTAATTTCCTCAAAATTCTTTTTCGCCTGCTCAGCAGTAACAGTATCAATCTTATTTTGAACAATAATAATATTTTTCTGCCCGACAATCTGGAGAACAGCCAAGTGCTCTGCGGTCTGCGGGGCAGGGCATTTTTCATTTGCTGCAATCATAAAAAGAACTCCGTCCATCAGGCTCGCGCCTGCAAGAACAGTAGCCATTAGAGTTTCATGTCCGGGGGCATCAACAAAAGAAACTGTCCGCTCGGGCGCGCATTCGCAGTTGTGGGACAAACATTTTGGTGTTGTTGTGAGGTGAGAATTTGTAGAACATTTGTAAATAGTTGCGTCCGCATATCCAAGCTTGATTGTGATTCCGCGCTTCAGTTCTTCTGAATGCGAGGCTGTCCACTTTCCTGTAAGAGCCTCAACTAAAGTTGATTTGCCGTGGTCTACATGTCCCAACGTTCCGATGTTTAACTCGGGAATTAGTTTTGGATTTGTTTCGAGGGGCATGCGAGAAGTTCGAGAGAGAGATATAAAAAGGTTTTACTTTTTCTCTTCTTCTTTCGGTGCGGCTTCAGCGGGTTTTGCTTCTGTCGGTTTTTCCGCTTTCTTTTCTTTCGGGGCAATTCCTAAAATCATTCCAACATCTCCCTCGCCTTCAACAACTTTGCAATTCACCTGCATTATTCTTTCGGAAATTGTATTGCCGCAGACAAATTTTCTTTTTCTTTGCCCTTCTTTAAATGGGTGAAATCCGGGTGGGCCTGTTATCAAAACTTTTTTTCTAACTTGCCCAGGAATTTCCGGACGCATTGGAAACCCTTCCTTATCCGAGCCGCCTGTTATCTGCAAAGAAAATCCGCCCAATCCAATTAAATCTCCAGAAAATTTATCGCCGATTTTCTGTCCCATCAAAGCCGGAGCTTCAATATCCTTCTGAAAACTCTTCCTAGTTTTCGGTTCATTAATTACAAATCTGAATGGCATAAAATCACTGGCTCAGTTCAACTTTCACTTATCAAGCATCAAAACCGAGTGAAAACTCATGGAAATCAAGATTTATAAATCTAACACGCAAAAAGAATATATGGAAACAGATTGGAAAATCGCTGTTGCGGCGATAATTGGATTGAGCATAATAGCTTCTGCTGTTATTTTTTCTGGCGGCGGCGATATAGCTGGATTTTTCGCCCTGTCCGCGGACGATAAAGAACCAACAGGATTTTCGGCTCAGTTAAAAATTGAGAATGATGTCGCTCTAGATGTTGCAGAATCTGATTCTGTTTCAATACAACTGCACCCGCAAGATGCCAGCATACAGCTTGGTAGGGAAAAATTAGAAAGCTCTGTTGATTCCGTGAATATAAGAATCGAGGGCTTTGCTGGCAAAATAGTTTTAGGGGGCAAATTTTCTGTTAAAGGTTCGGGCAAAAAGGTTTTTCTGAACGGGATCGGCTCTAAAGACAGGACAAGCATATCTGTCGAATCAGATGACTTTGACCAACTTGGCGCTGTGAATGCCAGCTTAAGGCCGATAAATTACAGAACAAGAGGCACCGTGAATGTACAGGGCGGGAAAGGCATTATAAAAGTAGATAATGAGGAAGTTCAGATCGGCGGTTTTGTTGGAAAACTTTCAGCTGTGCCGGCAGAAGTTTCTTTTGATGGAGAGGCTGAAAAAATATCTGTTGCAGGAAAAATAAATATAGGATAAAAACATTTTTAAATTGGCCTTGGTCATTCTTTTCATGGTATTGGAATCCTTGTATTCGGCCAAAAAAATTCTTCAAAATCCGAAGGATATGTTTTTTCTGACCATGATAGTGTCTACTGTTTGCATCTTTTCATCATATTTTATATTTCCGGCTTATGCCGGCATAATTTCTCCTCTGCTTGTGACATCTGCTATGGCGCCGCTGATTTACAAGATTTTTTCTGCTGAGGAGGAGCTAGAAAGGAAAGAAGCGGAGAAAAAAATCAATGTGGGATTTTGGGGGCGACATGGCAAAACTATTTGGCTTTTCAGCTTGTTCTTTCTGGGTTATCTGATTCCAACATTTTTGATAGCCACACTCTCTCCTGAAAATTTCATGACAGCGGCATTTTCTCCGCAAATAGAAGAGATAAAAAGGATTAGAAGTTTGGCAACCGGCGGAGCGCTCAATCCAGATTTTGTGCAGATAATAATTACCAATAATCTGAAAGTTATGGGATTTTCGTTTCTGCTTTCATTTTTGTTCGGGACGGGCGCGCTTTTCATTTTAAGTTGGAACGCTTCTATCTTAGCTGTTTATTTCGCGGGGTTTTTGCGTCAAGGACAATTTTCGGAGTTTTTCGTTCGGACGCTAAGCATAATTCCTCATGCTCCCATAGAAATGTTTGCATACTTCTTGGCCGGAATAGCCGGCGGCATACTCTCTGTCGGCGTAATAAGGGAGAGAATAAATAGCGAAGAATTTTCTCTTGTACTGAAAGACTCTTTAATTTTATTTGCGTTTGCTGTTGTAGCAGTAGCGGTCGGAGCATATGTTGAAGTTTATTTGTAAATGGTGGGCTCGCTGTGATTTGAACACAGGTCACCAGCTCCCAAGGCTGGAATAATACCAAGCTATACCACGAGCCCGTGTGAAATCTTTCAATTTAATACTTAAAAAAACAAAAATTTATGGAGCCTCGACCGAGATTTGAACTCGGGACCTCGTCCTATCTAGAAAATTTACCAAGGACGCGCTGACGGTAAAATTTATTTTTCTGCCGAGCTGAGCCATCGAGGCATGAAAATGCTAATAATTTCAAATTTAAATTAACATCTTAGAAACTAAAAAACCCCTCTCTCCCTCAGAAATTTCTGAGCTTCCTCGATATCTTTTGCTGTATTAATCTGAAGCCAGAATCCTTCGTGCTTGAAAGCTTGTAATTTTATTTTTGGGAATGTTCCTTCCTCAAGAGAGCCTAAATCTGGGAATGGAGTTTTTTTGCTGAACAAGTACGCTCCGGCGTTCGACCAAAAATTTGTAACAGGCTTTTCCCTAAATCCAACGACATTTCCTTCTTTGTCCAAATCAACTGCTCCAAAAGTTGAGCGGGGGTGCCCGACAGCAATTGCATCTGCCCCAACTTTTCCGAACTCTCTCCAATTTAAATCTATAATATCGTCTGCATTGTAAACAAAAAACTTCTCCTCTTCCACAAACTGCAAAGCTTTTTTCACTGCCCCGCCCGTTCCCAAAGGTTCAGTTTCAGCAGAATAAATAAATTGTTCTCCGTAATATTTTTTTATAATTTCCCACTTGTGCCCGCATGCAAGAATTATTTTTTTAATTCCAGCTGCGCGCAGAAATTTCAAATGATAATCCAGCAAAGGCTTACCATTAATTGGAATCATGCATTTCGGAATTTCTTCCGTGAGCGGCCTCATTCTTTTTGCCAAGCCGCCACAGAGCATAATTATAGTTTCAGGCATGTTCTCACAAAATTTTATTTTCTCTTACAAATTTTTCTGCGTTCTCGATATCTTTCACCGTATTTAGCGTAAGCCAAAATCCGGGGTGTTTGTAAGCTTTTAGTTTTACTTCATTGAAAGTTGTCGTCTCAAAAGCGCCTTTATCTGGCATGGGCGTTTTTTTGCTGAACAAATAAATACCCGCGTTTGCCCAGACATTTTCAAGAAGCGGGTATTGCACGAATTTAATGACATTCCCGCTTTCATCCATATCCACAACCCCAAACTGGCAGTGGAATCTTGAAGCAACAAGCGCGGGCGCGCCAATTTTCCCGAATTTTACAAAATCCAAATCCATAATCTCATCGCAGTCCAGAACAAAAAATTCCTCCTCATCCACATATTTGAGCGCGAGCTTTACTGCCCCGCCTGTGCCGAGAGGCTCATCTTCTACAGAATAAATAAATTGCTCTCCATACTGCTCTTTTATTTTTTCCCATTGGTAGCCGCAGGCAAGAATTATCTTTTCCACCCCGCCCTGCCGTAAAAATTTTAATTGATAATCAAGCAAAGTGCGGCCATTCAATTGCACGAGGCATTTTGGAATTTCCTCCGTGAGCGGCCTCATTCTTTTTGCCAAGCCGCCGCAGAGAATTATCGCAGTCTGTGGCATGCGCATTTTTCGCCGCAGAGGTTTTTAAAGATTATGAATTACACGGCAAAAAATTAAGACGAATATTTTTTTATTCTCCGCGAAAGTTTTTTCGTAGATGACGCAAGCTGGAACAACTCTGGAATGTGCGGCCGCAGCTTTCTGTAAATTCCCGTAGAAATTCTATATTTTCTAGGATCTCCGTCAAGTTCTTTAATGCTGGTAAAATATTCGCTGTGCCTAAAAAAAGCCCCGAGTGTGTGTAATTTGGCAATTTTGAATTCTTAATGAAGTTTTTTCCCAACTCTCTTCTGATGTCTTCTGTGGAAAGCGAACTATTCTCCCCGTCTAAAAGTATCAAAACTGTATAAGCTTCAATCAAATCGCGCTTTTTAACTCCAATTCTAAACCTTCGAAAGAAACCTTTTTATTTCTTCTTTTCTTTCTTCCCTTTCAGCTTCGGCACATTAATGGTTTTTTCACAGCCACCGCATTTAATTGAGAAAGGCCGCGCCCACTTGGCCTCTGTATAGCCCTCATGCTTGCATTTCGGGCAAATATATTCCACGCGCGCGAGCATGTCTTTTTTCAGAACAAGGACGCGAAGCTTCCCGCCATCTTCCAGCTCGCGCAAAGTGTGGTATTCACATTCCTTTGGAGTGACTTTATTTTCTGAAATGAACGCGGAAATTTTCTGGAGCATTTATTTTTTTCTGCAACGGGGTTTAAATAGGTTTTTTGTTTAAGAACTCCGTACATCACCGAAAGCCTTATAAACTTATAATTCAATTCTCGTTAGTTCATATGAAAACCGGAAAAACAGAAAAGTATGTTCTGGAAAAAATTGAGGAGCAGGGCGGAATCCTGCTGAGCCTGATAGATCCTGAGAAACAGCCGTTTGAAAAGGGGGCAAAAGTCGCTGAGGCTTCCTGCGAGGGCGGGGCAGATGTAATTCTCGTCGGCGGAAGCATTGGCGCGCAGGGAATGATTTTGGACAAAACAACAAAAATGATTAAGGAAAGAGTAAATGTTCCTATAATTCTTTTTCCAGGAAATGTGGGAACAATAACTCATTTTGCAGATGCAATTTATTTTATGTATGTCATGAATTCGCGCGAAACTTATTGGATGAGCACTGTTCAAATTCAAGGCGCGCCAGTTGTAAGGAGAATGGGAATAGAACCGATACCAACCGGCTACATAATTATTGAGCCAGGAAAAGCAGTTGGTTGGATTTCAAATGCGAATTTAATTCCGCAGAACCGCGGGGACTTGGCTGCTGCAACAGCTCTCGCGGCAGAATACATGGGCGCGCATTTTGTTGTAACTGACGCTGGCTCCGGCGCAGACCAGCCAGCGCCTGCCGCATTTGTGAAAGCAGTGAAATCGGTTTTATCAATTCCATATTTTTACGCAGGTGGATGCAGAACAGCAGAAAAGGCGCACGAGCTAATTAAAGCCGGCGCGGACGGAATCCAGATTGGAACTGCTTTTGAAATTGAGGACGGCTACGACAAAGTAAAGCAGAAAGTTTCTGAAATGTCAAAAGCAATAAAAGAGGCGGGCCGCGAAAAACGCGGGAAAGTTGCGCAGGCAGTTGAAAAAGCAAAAGGCTTCATGCCGCTAATCCGCGCGCCCTCTTGGTTCAAATGGAAGTGGCCGAGCCTGAAAAAGAAAAATGGAAAAGATAAACAGAAAGCGGAAGAGCCTACGCCTGTTTTGAAAAAGGAAAAATATTCTTTGGGCGAGAAAGAAGAGAAAAGATATTATAAGAAGAGATAATTTTGCATAATCAAACTAAAAACCAGAGCAAAGAAAAAAACAGGCCCAAATCTCACGCCATCTGTAATAACAACAAATTTCATTTTCTTTTTTATCAGAGCAACTTCTTTTTCAGTTAAGCCGCGCAGCAATCTTTTTATTTTCAGCGCAGGTAAATCCTGCCCAAGCATGTCATCAACCCTCAGATTTTTAGTGGAAATCTTTTTCTTGAAAATCTTTTCAGAAAGCTTTTGCAGCTTTTCCAAAATTGGAAAAGCAAAGCCCAGAGCAAAAGGCAGAACGAAAATATTTTGTGTGAAAACAAAAATTATAAAAGAAATTATAGAGAGAAAAGTTGTTGTTGAGATAAAAGAAACCCCTTTGAAGTCTAAGAAAAATGTTTTTCTAACGCCAGCGACAGAATTAATTTTCCACAACATATAGAAAACAGAATAGAAAATTCCAACAAAAAAAACTGAAAATAAATAAATTAGTGGAAATGAAAAAGAAGAACTTCCAAAAGGTGCGCCAGGCAGAAGAACAGAAACTGCTGTAAGCAAAGCCCCATCGCCGCCACCCCATGCTTTTCCAAAATACATCGCAAAGGAAAAAATTCCGAAAATCACAAAATAGAAAAACGCAGACTGCAAATTTCCAGCAGAACCGGTTAAATAAAATTCTGCGGAATGAAAAACAAAAGCAAGTGCAATCATAGACGCTACAATCCTATCCGGAATGTCCGAGGTTTTGAAATCGACCCAGCCGGCCGAGGCTGTTCCTACCAAAGCAATTGCTGTTAGCAATATCTCAAACATATTTATAATCAGATTTTACAATTAAAAAGCATGATATTAGTCACAGGCGGCTCGGGCAGGGTTGGTTCGCATTTAGTAAATGCACTTCTGCAAAAAAAATATTTTGTGCGCGTGCTTGAGCGCTCGGCAAAAGGTTTCCGCAAAAGAAAAAATCTCGAACTGTTTATAGGAGACATCATAAAAAAAGAAGACTGCGAGGCAGCGATGAAAGGCATTCACATAGTTTTTCATTTGGCTGCGATTGTAGATTATCTTGCGCCGAAAAAACTTGTTTATGATGTTAATGTTGCAGGAACGCGCAATATTGTGGAAGCTGCAAAAAAAGTTGGCGCAAAAATAATTCTTCTGAGCTCAACAGCAGCAATCGGAAAAAAACTTCCCCATCTTCCTGCGAATGAGCAGACCGCCTGCAGGCCGACTGATTTTTACGGGCAGACAAAATTAGAGGCTGAAAAAATCGTAAAAGAAGCCGGAGGTATTATTGTGCGCTCGGTTGATATAGTCGGACAAGGTTTTGAAGAAGGCTACCAAACTGTTATAGAAAAAATCTCAGAGGGGAAAATGCAGATTATTGGGGATGGAAAAAATTTGATTCAGTATATCCATGTTTCTGATTTGGTGCGCGGGCTTTTGCTTGCTTCTGAAAAAGGCAGAGCAGGCGAAGTTTACATTCTTGCTGGACCTGAAGCGAAAACACAGGAAGAATGTTTTGCTTTGCTTGCAAAATTTTTAAAAGCAAAGCCCCCGCAGAAAAAAATTTCAGTTGAGCTCGCGCGCTTTGTTGCGCGCGTGAATTTGATAAAATCAAAATTGAAAAGAAAACGTCCGAGTTTCATTCCTGCTTATGTTGACAAAATTGTCGCCAACCGCGAGTTTGATATTTCAAAAGCCCGCGAGGAATTGGGGTTTGAGCCTAAAGTAAATGCAGATGAGCAGGCGCGGGAAATGGTTGAAGAATATTTGAAAAAGAGAAAATAATTTCTACAAAATCCCAGCCACAAAAGCAACCATTGCCATAGCCATCCCAATCTTGAAAAATTTCTGCGCACGCGCGCCAATTTTTGCCGCCTCGTCCAAAGTTTCTTTTCTGCTTTTGAAGAGCAGATGAGCACAATAAAGGAAAATTATATCTGCTACAATGATGACATAAATGTAGTTTGTATTTATTCTCATACCATAAACTGTTGGCAGCGGGCTGAGCAAAATCCCAGCCAGTGTGAAAACAATTCCGACAACTGCCGCACGCTCAATTCCTGATTCAATTTCCAATGTGTGCGCATGGAATTTTTTGTCACCCTTGAAATCTTCAATCCCTTTTGCAACCTCCCTTCCAGTGTTAATCAGGAAAATCAAGCCAAACAAAAGCAAATTTGTTGCAGGAACAGATTCTGTTATCAGAGCAGCAAAAATCGCTGGCGATGCCACGAGATAGGAAACAACAAAATGTCCGAGCCAAGTTTTTTTCAGATTTGCAGAATAAAAATAGCTGACAATTAAACTGAAAACTGCAAACGCAAATGCGTAAATATTCATCAGCCACGCTAATGCTAAACTTACAGCAAATAAAATACCTGCGTAAATTTTCGCATTTTGCGGGGAAATCCTACCGCTCGGAATTGGGCGCAGAGGCTTGTTTGTTTTGTCAATCTCGCGGTCAAAATAATCATTTATTGTATTGCCAGCTCCCAGCTGCAAAAAGGTCGCGAGCGCGGCGAAAATAATTCCTGCGTGCAAAGGGTTAAATGGAACTCCTGCAATTGCAGCTGCAACAATAACTCCAACAACTGTCATCACTGCATTTACTGGCCGGAGAATTTCTATGTAGGCGAACATGAAGTTCAATTGAAGTGGTGGATTTAAATCCTTTACTTTACATTTAATTTTATGCCAGAGCCAGAAAATGATCCAAACAAAATTAATTGGGTTGAAGATGAGCTTTTAGTATATGAGAGCGACATAGCCCACGCTCTTCATCTCAGAAATGTTGGCTCAGCTATATTCGACTTAGACAACTGTTTAGTTGAAGGCAGGGTTGCTGAAGGCATCGGAGCAAGATTCCTAAAAAGACAGCTCAAGAGAGGAAGAATTGACCATGTAGTTAAAGGAATTCTCGGCCAGCGCCGCGTCAGAGAAATTTTAGAAAGCGGTGGCAGAAAGGCTGAAGTGTGTGGCATGGAAGAATTTATGTGGACTCTATGCAGAACAGGAATAGCAACAAGAGAAAGACTTTTTGATTACGCTTATCAGCGGGTGGAAAAACATGCGCTACCCGGAGCAAAAGAATTCATACAGAGATTAAATAATTTTGGAATTGAAACTTATATTCTAACTTTGGGTTTAGATGTTTCAGCCAAAGCAGCAGGGAAATATTTCGGCGTTAAGGAAGAAAATTGCTATGGAAATCCTGTTGTCTACAAAGAAGACGGCGTAGCAAAAGGCTGTGATTCGACTATGTGGACGGGGGCAGATAAATTAAAGCTGGCAAGAGAAAAAGGATTGCTCAATGATAGAAATAGCATTGCTGTAGGAAACGATTATTTGGATTGGCCGCTTATGTCTGCAACAGGGGCCACATATTCTATGTCTAGCCCAACAGCTGATTCAAAAACAAGAGGTCTGGCAACTTTCCCAATAACAGACTATAAAAAATTGGCTTTCGAAATTAAAAGCATTTAATTCTAAACCTTCCTCTCTTTGCTCTTCTGCCTCAAGCCCTTGTAGCCGCACTTCCTGCACTTCACTTTTTTTTCAATGACTTTTCCTGCGTCCGCGCGGATTTTCGCGTTGCAGCGCATGCACACCCACACGCGCTCGTAGATTCTGTTCATTGCTGCGGGAATTTTTACTTTCGGCATTTAATCACATTCAAATTAAGTAGAAGAATAACATTTAAATGCTTTAATCAGTGCTCTCTTAATTACCTTTCAATCAGCATGGTACGAGCTGCCGTGAACTTCTTCGTCATCGCCGCCTACTGTTTCCTTTCCATTTTCTTCTATCACTCTGGAACAGTCTTCCGAAACAACTACATTCGGTTTCCCATTAACATATCCTAATCCTGTTCTTCTGACTCTTGCCGCTCTCAAACTCCTCTCGGTTTTAGGAACATCGAAATCGGTTTCATATTTTCTTGCAATAAGGCTTGCTATTCTCCCAACAGAAAGGACTTGCCCCTTGGGCATCATACCCAAAATATCATCAATAGGGTAAATATCAGCAACGCTCATGTGAGAAAATTCTACTATTCCCCTTTAAGCGCTTATCTTCCGCAGAATAGCATTTGCCGTAGCTTGCACTGAGTTTTTCCGCAAATTTATAACAAAAACCTTTTTATGCTTTTGTTTTGCTTCCCATTCAATCAGCCCGATAATTTCCGCCTCAACATTCTCGCGGATTTTTTCCTTGCTCCATTTTTTGGACTTCAATCTTTTTTCCAGAACAGCAGGCGCACATCTCAGAACAAAAACCGCCGAAAAGAATTTTGTCGGTAGAATGTGCGAAATATGCGAATCAACAGCAATATTTTTTTGCGGATTTTCTTTGATAAATTTTCCTACAAACTTTTTCAATTTAATTTCATCCACAATCCAAGTTTTCCTTTTTTTATCCCAGCCCGAATAGAGCTTTTCTTTTTTCACAAGCTTGCTCAATTCTAAATGAATCCAGCCGCGCCGCGCAAGCTCGCTGGCAACAGAAGTTTTGCCTGTGCCGGGCGTGCCTGTGAGGGCAATAACAATTTGCTTTTTTAGCATAACATTTTTTCAAAACTCAAGCTTAAATAAAAGCAAGCATAAATACTTTCGCGCACTTCGTGTATTAGCTGAAGTTGCGAAGCAACTTCTTGATGTTGTGATTCCCATGCACTCACTCTGGACTGAAAAATACAGGCCGAAAGAATTTGAAGATGTTGTCGGGCAGGAGCATATTGTCGCGAGCATTAAAAATTTTGTTGAGGCAAAGCAGCTCCCGCATTTGCTTTTCGCTGGGCCCGCCGGCTGTGGCAAATCCACGCTCGCCCTGATAATTGCAAGAAAACTCTTTTCTGAGTTTTGGAAGCAGAACTTTTTAGAGCTGAATGCAAGCGACGAGCGCGGAATTGCTGTTGTAAGGATAAAAATAAAAGATTTCGCAAGAACCCGCTCTGTGAACGCAGCGTTTAAAATAATTTTTCTAGATGAGGCAGACGCTCTCACAACTGAGGCACAACAGGCTTTGAGAAGGACAATGGAAACTTATTCAGAAGGATGCAGATTTATAATGGGATGCAATTACTCCAGCAAAATCATTGAGCCAATTCAGAGCAGGTGCGCTGTTTTCAGATTCAAGTCAATTTCTCCCGAGGAAATCGCGCGCAGGCTGAAAATTATTTCTGAAAAGGAAAATCTGCAGGTTGATGAGCCTGCGCTTGAATCGCTCGCGAAAATCGCCTCCGGAGACATTCGGCGCGCGATAAATTTGCTCCAAGCATGCGCGAGCCTTTCTGGCGGGAAAATTTCTGAGCAGGCAGTTTACAAAGTTGCGCTCGAAGTCCAGCCAAAAGAAGTTTTGAAAATGATTAGAGATGCGGCAGCTGGGAATTTCCTCTCAGCGCGCCAGCAGCTACAGAAAATTCTCTCTGAAGGAACAGACGGCTCAGATTTGGTAAAAGAAGTCGGAAGGCAGATTCTGAACGGAGAATTTTCTGAGCAGCAGAAAGCAAAATTAATTGAGCGCGTTGGAGAATTTGAATGGAGAATTGCGCAGGGCGGGGATCCGCAGGTTCAGTTGGAAGCATTGCTTGCGAATTTGGCGATTACAAAATAAGCTTATAAGTTCGCCCCCCCCACATTTTCGTGAGAAGCATGAAAAAATATTTTCCACCTCTCCTGCTTTTAGGAATAATTTTAGTAGCAGGTTGTGTGGCCAGCCAAGTTGACATAATTTTGAAGGCAACACCCGTTGTAAATAGCTTTTTGGAACAATATCCGAATGCAAAAATTTCAACTAACCTTGTCGGTAAAGAAGTTATCGTTGCTCAACTTGTTGATATAACAAAAGATTGCCAGAATTTTCCAGTATCCGACTATTACAAAACTGTAGTTGAAGATGCTTCAAAACAAACAAAAATCATTCTTTGGATAGATGAGAAAAGTCTGAAAGTTGTTTGCGCTGTTTATGAAAAAAATGGAGAGAAAGCACAGGTAAGTCCACAGTCAGAAAAATTACCGGCACCTACAACCACAACAACTTCGGAAATAACAACTACCATGTCTCAGGCAACCACGACAACTACAGCAACAACTTTGCTCCCGACAACCACGACATCACCTCCACTTCTTAACTATACTGGAGGATGTCTTGTAAATTCGCCTGTTGGTGATATTTCTTTAGCGCAGCAGTTACACTCTTCAGATGCTGCTACCAATTATGCTAAAAAAGAATTTTCATTAAACACAAGCAGCATCAACGAATCGTATTCCATTTTAGATAATTTATGCACAGAGGCAGTTTACAGTGAAGTTCTTACCAATTACTGTGAGCCTAATGATGGCCCTGCAATTCTACAAGAAATTGCATGGAAACCTGACGGCAGTTTGTGGTGGTCTGGCAGATGTTTAAAAAGTGATGGCAAGCAATCTTCTGATCAAACTTCCTGTGTGAAAAAAGAATGTCATTGTAAAGTAAAGGCTTCCCCAAAATTTGATTTAAGGCCGTGGGATAGTCCTAAGATAATGGTTGGGAACAGAGAGCACAGTTTAAATCTTAAAGATACTTATTGCAGTGATGGAGTTTGCAAGGCATTGATAAATGTGGACGGGATTTCTAAGAATTTTACTTTACTCAATCGAGATGTTGGCGGATCTCCAGAGATAACTCTTTTGCCTCTGTTCATCAATTCTGAGATCGATTTTCTCTCATTAAAAGTTGCGCCGGCCTGTGCAGCTACCAATCTTCCAGACTTGGTGGTGCCAGAAGTTTCTGATGCATTTTTTGATTCTACCAGCAAATATTATAAGTTTTCTATTATTGTGAAAAATATTGGGAATGCTACTTCGGAAAGTTTTAATGTCACTGTTTCCGCTAAAAATGATACAGAAATATTTTCTCTCCAGCCTAACTCTATAAAGCCTAACATGGTCTTTAATGTTGAAGATTATCCCGGCTTGGGTCTTAGTCCCGGAAAATTAAAAAATCTAAGTGTGAGTACACAATTCTACGATAGTTATGGGATGGTTGTTGATAGCGGGCGCTTGAAGGTTGATATAAAGATAACTGGTAAAAACAGTGAGATTATGTTTGAATCCAACAGAGACAATAACAAATTACTCGATAAAAATATTACAGTTATAAAGAAATAACAGAGGAAGGAAATAGTGGCTGTATAGAATTTCTTAGTTGAAATTTTTGCTCGCGCAGATGGCTATTTCCAAGTAGCCCGAAGCTTTTTAAATTGGCAAAATAATTAATTTTATGTTAAACCAAAAGATGGTTTTAATTCTGCTTGGAATTGTTCTAATAGCAGGTTGCACTGCGCAGGCGCCTCAGGCAACTACGACGTCAACAGCACCCACAGCATCTTCTCAAGCGGCGGTAACTGAAATCGGTGTAGGCATAGAGTCTGGCGCAACTGCGGCCACTGCAAAAAGCACCGGCACGGCAAGCCAGGTTTCAATGAATATGTTTGCAATTGTAAGTGTTACAAGGGCGAGTTAGGGCATCAGAAAATAAATACGGAGGAAATAGTGCCCGCCCCAAAAATAAAAAGGGCAGGCACATGCTCTTGCTCAAAACAGTGTGTTGTAGAAATTACAACTCACCGCGCCAATCTAACAATAGCTGGGGGTATTAAAAGGAATTGTGAAGCCAGAGTATGAATTCTCGGTTCAGACGAAGTTTTTATAAAGCTTCGCCGACAAACAATATTCATGGTTTCGGAAGTTTTGATTCCTGTAAGATTTTACGGATATGACAGTATAATTTATTTCATAAGTGCGCTCATCGGGTTTTTAATTACTTACCGCGCTCTTAAACTTCACCAGTTTACCGGCGCGCCAGCCCACAGAAATTTTTATTTGAGCTTTCTTTTGCTTTCAGCAGGAATGCTTACGCTTTCACTTTCAACAGGCTACACTTATGCGAAATATTTTGAGGACCACGAATTCATAGCTTTTAACGGGTTGTTTGATGTCGCTGACCTTGGATACTGGGTTTACTTTCTTTCCTCGCTTGCTGCGTATGTGATGCTTTTGGGAACTTACACAGGAGCAAAAGAGAAATTTGCAATTGGTTTTCTGATAACTTTCAATTACTATACTTACTTTAATGTGATTTTGTTTTTCCTTATTTCGCTTGTTGCGTTCAGAGCCGCGGCAAACTGGCTTTCTAAAAGGTCAACAGATTCAATGCTGGTGGCTTTGGGTTTTGTGCTGATAGCAGCTTACCACGGGCTTCAGCTTTTCACTTTTGCAAGCAAAATTGTTTATGTGCTTTCAAACCTCGCGCTGATTTTAGGATTCCTTTCTCTTTTAGTAATGCTGATAAGAGTTGAAAAATATGGTACGAAGATTAGCAAATAGACTGCCTGAAGGTTTTCCTGTAAAAAATCTCCCGACAGAAAAAGATATTCCCTCCGAGCTGGAGTTTGACGACTCGCGGCGCTCAAAGCTCCAGATTTTGATAGACATACTCAGGCTGATACAAAGAAAGGGCGGGCTTGCGAAGTCAACGCATATTTTGTATGGGGCAAACCTTTCTCATGTGCGACTGACAAAATATTTGAACTGGCTTTTGACGCAGAAAATGATTGAGTCTGCCGACTATGGCGGGCATACTGTTTACAGAATTACTCCAAAGGGCTATGAATTCATGCGCGAATTCAGGAAAATTTCTGAATTTTCAGAGGCGTTTGGGATACCGATTTGATTAAAACCTCTAGGATTTTTATTCGTTATCAAAATATTTATTTTTTTATATTCGACCTCTACTGATTTGAAATTCAGTCTTCGATTGATTTATAAATCCTAATGATGCAAAATTAACGACCTAAAAAATTTATTGGAGCATCGTCGGTAAAGGTGAATTAAAATGAAAATTCTAGATATTGGATGTGGTCTTGAATCAACGTATTACAAGGAGGAAGGCGCTGTTGTAGTACACGCCGACAAGCAATCTTCGCTTGGAACTGTTCAAGCTGATATCAATAAAAAACTCCCATTTAAAGATGAAGAGTTCGATGTGGTTCATTGCTCTCATATACTTGAGCATGTAGAAGATATTTTCTTTTCTATGGACGAAATTTGGAGAGTGCTCAAAGTTGGTGGAATTTTGAAAATATATGTCCCGTTTTGGGCGTCTGCTGCTGCTTTCACTCACCCCGAGCATAAACATTATTTTGGATTTTGGACATTTGATTACTGGAAACCTATTTCCGTAGATGGAATTGAAAAAAAACGATTTAATGTTTTAAAAAGAAGAATAAGAATTTTTCATCACGATCATCATAGAATTCTTGAAAAGATTTTTTATCCTATGCAGATTTTGATAGATTTTTTCCCAAAGGTTTATGAAAGATTCTTTTTTGGAATTTTGCCGGCAGATGAATTGCATTTCGAGCTACAAAAAGTTAATATTTAAAATTTTCTGGTTTTTTCCGATTTTCTTTGATCTAATAAACCTCAACATCATGCAAAAAATAATCTTTTGTGCCGTTGAAATCTAAAAGATTTCAACATCATCAGTTCTCCAAAACCTGTTAATTTTTGTTTCCTCAAGCGAATATTTTCTCTCCATGAGAAATTCCAGCATGCCCGCCCACGCAATCATTGCCCCGTTGTCCATTGCCAGCTCGCACGGAACAACTGCAAATTTCGCTCCACGCTCTTCGCACATTATTTTCAGCATTTCAGCGAGCCGCTTGTTTGCTGCGACTCCGCCAGTCAGCAGGCATTCATTTTTTTCTGTGTGCGCTAATGCTCTTTCAGTTGTTTCAACAAGCATCGCGAAAACATTTTCCTGCAAAGAAAAGCACAAATCTTCAAGTTTTTCTGTTTTCAATTTTTTTTCCGTACCAGTTAAAATTCCAGAAAAAGAGACATCCATGCCTTTCACAACATATGGGAGCTCAATAAATTTTTTCTTTTGCAATGCAAATTTTTCAACTTCAGGCCCGCCCGGAAATTGCAAGCCTGCCGTGCGCGCAAACTGGTCCAGCAAATTTCCAACTCCGATATCCTGTGTTTCCCCGAAAACTCTGTATCTTCCTTCTGCAAAAGCAAGTATCTGCGTGTTCCCACCAGAAACATAAAGAGTAACGGGATCTTTCAAGCCAGTTGAAATTTTTCCGATTTCAATGTGAGCAATGCAGTGGTTCACAGGAATTATTGGCTTTGAAAATTTCTGCGCAAGCATTCTTGCTGAAACCGCGCCCACGCGCAAACATTTTGGGATTCCCGGACCGCGGGAAAAAGAGAAAACATCAATATCAGAAATTTTTAATTTCGCTTCGTCCAGAGATTTTTCTATTATCTCAGCAGCTTTTTCTAAATGAAAATTCTGAGCTTCTGTCGGATGGATTCCTCCGGTTTTTGGCTTGTAAAAAGAGCGGACATTCGCCAAAACTTTTCCGCGCCCATCGCAAATCCCGACACCGAAAGTATGAGCAGTTGATTCGATTCCGAGACAAAGCATGAAAATAAAAAGCTTTAAATATATTTAAACATAAGAGATTTTAGATTTTTATGAGGAAATTTGAAATAACATTTGTTTTTGCCGCGCTTATTATAATGGCGCTGCTTGGCTATGGCATTGCGGGAAATTTTCTTTTCAGCGGGAAATCAGAGTGTGAAGCAGAATGCAAAAATATAGCGACATTAACTACAGATGCATGTGTTCTCAATAACACATATTTCAAGAAAGATTTTTTCACAGATAATATTTGCCCTCCCAACCAGATAGCAGAGTGTGAGCAGCAGTTCTGCGGGGTTGCTTCTTACGTGGATGAAGAAAAATTTAACAGCTGTTCAAAGCTTTGCAGATAGAAAAAGCTTATAAATAAGCCTAAATAAGAAAATCTATGAACAGCCGCGCCACTTCTATAGCTGAGGCTTCAAAAATTATTTTACTCACGCTTTTTTTCTTCAGTCTGCTTTCAGCAGTTGCTTTTTCTGACCGCATCAGCAACAATACATATATAGTGGATATTGAAAGCTCCGGACTTGCGGCAGAAGATCAGCTAAATTCCACAACATTTAATGTTTCGATTTCAGGTTCTGCGGTTGGCGGACAGATCAATAGCACAACATACAATGTTTCTTTTGGCATACTCGCCGGCGCTGTTGCGCCCACAACAACCTCCACTACGACGACAACCGCACAGGGTGGAGCGGGCGGAGTTGTTTCATATTCTCTTTCAAATAACAAGGTTTCTGCAATTACTGTTGACCCTGGCGCAAATGTTTCTATAAGAGCATTGGTAAATGTTTCTGTCAGTTTGATAAATTTTATTCCTAATAGGACATTGGCAAATGCTGCAGTTGAGGTTAAAAAAATATTACCATCTGCGCTGCCATCTACAATAACAGTGCCAACTCAAAAAGTTTTTGAATATATAGAAATTATAAAAACAAACATTCCGGAAAATTCTTTGAGAATAGTTAAAATGAAATTTTTTGTCACAAAAACATGGCTCACAGAAAACAAGCTGACAGAAGACAGAGTGGTTTTGCAGAGATATGAATCCGGAAATTGGAAAAAACTGCCGACTACGAAATTATCTACTGACGCTGAAAAAATAAACTATGAATCTGACAGCCCCGGCCTCTCATTATTTGCAATATCGGGTTTGGCAGAGGGAGAAGCTGCGCCCACTTCAACAACTGTTCCGTCAGAAGTTACGACAACTCTGCCATCAACAGGCGCAACAATATCTCCACCAGCCACTTTATCTGTGCCAGATATAGTCCAGAGTTTATCAAACCCTGAGAACAGCGGATTGATAATTTTAGCATTGGTAATTTTAGCAATTATTGTTTTTGTTTTTTTTGGAAAAAAAATTTTTGGCGGCAAAATACAGCAAAAAGCCATCCAAACCCGCGAAAGAAAAAGCTTATAAATAGGTTTTTATGATAAATTTTATGCTCAACCGCGCCACAGGCAGCCGAAAGAATAAATTTTTCGCAGCGCTCGCTGGATTTTTTTTAGTTCTGTTAATTTCGGGAATAGTTTTTGCGGCCCAGCCACAGACAATCGCGCTTTCTGGAAGACTTTCAGATGCAAGCGGCGTTGTGCTTTCAGGAAATTATAATTTCACTTTCAATATTTACAATGTCCAGACAGGAGGCGCGGCAATGTGGACAGAAATTCATGATGGACGAGCGAACGCAGCGAAAGTTAATTCAAAAAATGGTTTGTGGACAACAACAGTTGGCGGACAAACACCGTTAAGCCTCACTTGGAATGAAACTTATTATCTTGAATTAATTGTTGATGGTGAACTTTTGGCGCCAAGAGTTGCTTTCAGTTCTGTTCCATACACTTTGAATGCTTCTACTCCCGCGGATTTCAATTTTACAGGTACTAATAGATTTCAGGGAGGAAACACATTTTACGGGGGTTCAACATTTTACGGTCCGATTCATATTTTGAATTCAAGCAATATAGTTAACTTTACAATGACTGCCAACAATGTTTCCGGCGGAACATTTGGCAACACATTGCTTCACTCAAGTATAGCAACCTTAAATGGAACAAACGTTTTCTCAACAACAAACACTTACAACGGAACTGTGAACTTTAACTCAACGCTTCATGTTTTAGGCGGTACTCTTGTTAACATTTCCCTAAGCGGAAACAACATAACAGCTGGAACAATCGGAAACGCAAGACTTGATACAAGCCTAGCGTGGATAAACGCATCTCAGGTATTTTCAACAACGAACACATTTAATGGGACTACAACATTCAACAACACAGTTCACTTCCTTGGAACTACAAACTTTGTAAATATGTCTCTGACACCGAACAACATTACAAACACAAGCGCGAATTCGGTGTTTGCTGACAATCTAATAGGATTTTACGATGCTTTGTCCGCATCAAAGACTGGTGGCATGATACTTCAGGCAAGCCGAACAACTGCAGACTCTACCTGCAGTGGCGGCAACGTAGATAATACGACCGTCACTCTGGGCAAACCTTTCAGCTCTCCACTAAGCTACTACGTTGTTGCCCAAGAATTAAATATTTCGGCAGATGGTCTTGTTGTGCCTTGGGTAACGGTTGTTAAAAATGATTCAAGATCTTTCAACCTCTCCTGCATTAGTGCTGTTGCCCTGACAGGAGCGTCGGCAACATCTCCAGTTGACTGGATTGCAATAGGAACTTAGTTTCTTTTTTGAATTTTTTGCCCATAGTCTATTTATAAAATCTTTATTAATTGCCGCAAATATATTTTATTATGACACGCGTGGCAGAAAAATCCAACATAGCTTTTATAGTAGTTCTCATTCTTTTAGCGATGCCATTAGGGCTCTATATAACTGGATACTTCACTGCAACAAGCTCTAACTATGAAGCTTCTGCAGAAGCAACAGCGTTAGGAAGCGAAGGCGTTGTCAGCTCTCAAAATTATGAAGCAATGGTTAGCGGATCTGTCTTTGGCGGCGAGGCAACAAGCTCAAATTACAAAGCAATAATGGGAATTCTACCTTCATCATTTTTGTTTAATGATACAGCGCAGCCTGAAGCTGGCGCGCCTGCAGGCGGGCATCGCGTATTTTATCAGGCTTCCGGCGGGAGGGTTATCTCAATTTTAACTTACATAAAAGCTAATGTTACCCTGACTTTATTTGAAGACACTTCTATCAATTCGATAAATTTTATAGGAAACAAATCAATCACAAGCGGTGTTGTTGAAGCGAAAAAACTGGAAGCTTCAGCTTTGCCTGCCGCGCCACCAACAGAAAAAATCTACGAGCTTTTGAATCTGACAAAACTAAACATAGACGACTTAAGTTTTCTGATAGTAAAGATAAGATTTTCAGTGAATAAAACTTGGTTAAGTGAAAACAGTTTAGAGGAATCGCAGATAGTTTTGGAAAGGCTCGAGCCAGCAGGATGGAAAAAACTACCGACAATAAAAATTTCTGATGATTCGGAAAAAATAAACTATGAAGCTGACAGCCCCAGCTTATCATTTTTTGCAATAACCGCCCTGCCCTCCGGAGAAACCCCCCCGACATCCACCACAACTTCCACGACAACCACAACATCGCCAAGAATAGCAATCATTCCGGGATTTGAAATAGAGAAACCGGAAATTGGAGTAGGTTTCGTGGCATTGGTTATAATAATTATTGTGTTGGTGTTTTTTCTCTATAAAAAATTTGGGAATAAATTATTTAAACAGGCAAAGGTGAAATAAAACTATGAACAGAACCAAACTCTATGCAATTCTTTCAGGATTCTTTTTTGTTTTGCTCGTAGCAGGAATAGTTTTTGCGGCCCAGCCATCCACGGTTGCTGTAGCAGGAAAATTAACAGCACTGGGAGGCGGGATTTTAAATGGAAATTATAACATAACCTTCAACATCTATGATGCTCAAACATCGGGCTCGCTTCTGTGGACAGAGATTCATGATGGCAGGGCGGGCGCGCCAAAAGTTTCAGTGAAAAGCAGCGCGTGGTCAACTTTGCTGGGAAATAACACCGCGCTTTCTTTGCCGTGGAACCAAAGTTACTTTCTTGAAATGATTGTAGAGGGAGAAACACTTTCTCCAAGAATTCCATTCAGCTCTGTTCCGTTCATTCTTAACTCAACAAATCCGGCGAAAATGAATTTCACAGATGCGATTGCATTTGACTCTGCCAGCATTGTGCATTTCAAGGGAAATTTGAATTTATCTTTGACTGCTAACAATATAACAGGCGGAACTATTGCAGAAGCAAGAATTCCCACAGCTCTTACACAGGCTTACACATTCACGAATGCGGTTCACATTCTGAATTCAAGCGCATTATTAAATTTTTCCATGTCCGCCAACAATATAACGAATGCAACTTTTGCCAGAGCACTAAGCATAATTTTAACTCCAAGCGGTACCGCAGCCATAGACGCTTTCAATATCACTGACGGTACAAACACTTTTGTAAAAGCTGATATAGTGAACAGGACATTCCGGATAAATGGCGGTATAGGCGCAGATGCTTTCAATGTGTCTACTGGTAATACCAGAATTTTTGACATTGATACTGCTCTTGGATATATTAGGGTATCAGGTCCAGCAGGTGGGACTGCCGATGCTTTCAATGTGACGAGAGGAGACGGAGCAAGAATTTTTGATATTGATACTGCCTCCAAAAGAGTGCGCATAACAGGCGGCGGCTCAGATGCTTTCAATATCACTGACGGCACAAACAGAATTTTTGATATTGATGCTACTACTAAGGTGGTGAAATTTTCCCAGTCAGTTAACTTTACCAGAGGATTCAATACAACCCTTCCAGAAGTTTTCGTTAATGATGTCAATATATCTCAAAGTGCGCCGATTTATTGGAATCAAAGTGCAATTTCAACATTTACTTCTGTGCAATCTCCATTTATTCAAGCAGGATTTTCAACAGGTTCAGTGGGATGCACACCAGGAGCAATGACAAATTATACAGTAACTCTTGGTAGAACATTTACAAATCCAAACACATACAGTGTTACATTTTCTCTAACAAACACATCAGCAGCTGGTGTTGCCCCTAGTCTCGGAGTTTATATTGTTATAAAGAATGATTCAAAGTCATTTAATTTTACCTGCAATGTTGGAAATTCCGCCGCAGATTTAACATTCAATTGGATGGCAATAGGCTACTAGTTCTAAAAAACCTTTTTATATTCTAACTTTCTTTTATTATCTATGAAATTCGAAATATCAAATCAAAAAGAAAACCCCTTTTTGAAAAGAAAAGAGCTCGAGCTTGCTGTGGATTATGAAGGCGGGCCTGCCGCAAGCAAAGCAGCTGTTTCAGAATTCCTCCAGAGAAATTTTTCAGCTGCAGCAGAAAGTATTGAGATCGTGAATATTTTTTCTGAGCATGGCGCAGCAAGAGGAAAAGCGCGTGCAAGAATTTGGGAAGGCAAAGCTCCTGAGAAGAAAGTTAAAAAGAAAGCTGAAGCCGCGCCTGCGAAATGATTTTTTTCCCAACACATAATTTAGAAAATATTATTGTTTCTTCTGCATTTCAGAATAATGGCACTTGCCGCAGGTTGCGCGGTCCTTGTGCTGGCTGAGAATTGTTCCTGGGCCACAGCGCGGGCACCACCTGCCGGAAAATTTTCCCGCTTTGTAATGCTCCCATATTTTCACAAAAGCGTGCTTACTTTTGCTTTTAGGTTTTTTCCCCTCTTTTTTATCCGCCTTCTTTTCTTCTTTTACAGGTGTAGTTTTTTCTTCGGCCATAATTTATCACTTTAATTTGCTCGCAAATTTTCCTGGCGAGTTCAAGTTAGCCTCTTTTGCGATTTCACTTGTCGGGTCAAAAATGTAAAGAGTTCCTTTCCAACCTTTAACCAAGTCCGAGCTTTTGCAGACTGGGCATACGGTTCCCTTTATTAATCGCCTGCAGATTTTGCATGCGCGTTCTGTTGGCATTTATTTCTTCTCCTCGATTTTTTGAACTCCATGCGCCCGCTTCCTTTTTCCGCGCGGTCCGCCGGCAAATTTTTCCCTTTGCTCGCGTGGAATCATCGGACCGAAGCCCCATTTTTCAGCCCCAAGGAAAGGCTGGCGCATTGTTAATCCCACTTTGTTATTTTCTTTCAAAGAAACTGAGATAATTCTCGCGCGCACTGCGTCGCCAGTTTTCAAAATTCTTTTGCTTGATTTTCCTGCGAGCTGCGCATTCTTCTCATCATAGGAAACAAAATCATCCATCACTTGTGAAATATGAACTAAACCATCAATTGCGCCTATTCTCACAAATGCGCCGAACTCTGTTATATCCACAACTTCCCCCTCAGCAATTTCTTGGTCAACCGGCTTCCAACAAAGTATTTTGAATTTTGTTGTGTAGTGGACAGCCGGGTCTCCTGCCAAAACTTTTCCCTCACCGACTTCCTCAACTGAAACAACAGCCAGCGGCACTCCGATTTCTTCTGTTGTTTTCCCTTCATATTTTTCTCCGATACTCTGCTTCACTGCCTCGTCTAAGTCCATGGAAAAAAGCTTGGGCGCGACTGCGATTTCATCTTCAATTGTTGTGATTGTGTACATGATTTCACTTTCGGATTTTGATATTCCAAACTAAAGTAATAAATCGAAAGATAGTAAAATTACCTTCGCGTAATGTAATTATATCCGAAAGGAAGATTTAAAAAGGTTTTAGAAAACCGCATTCTTCACAACAAGCGCAACAATCAGAATCGCAATTATGTTCAAAACTTTTATCAGAGGGTTAATTGCAGGACCGGCAGTATCTTTTGATGGGTCCCCAACAGTATCGCCAACAACTGCCGCCTTGTGCGTTTCAGAGCCTTTTCCTCCATACTGACCAGACTCAATATATTTTTTTGCGTTGTCCCAAGCAGCCCCACCTGTTGTAAGCATAATTGCTAACAGCAATCCAGCAACAATTGCCCCAGCTAACATTCCGCCCAAAGCATAAGGCCCAAGCAAAAATCCTACAACAAGCGGAGATAAAATTGCAAGCGCTCCTGGCATGACCAATTCTTTTTGCGCGCTCGCTGTTACAATTTCCACGCATTTTCCATAATCTGGTTTTGCTTTTCCTTCCATGATTCCGGAAATTTCTTTGAACTGCCTTCTAACTTCGTTAACAACTCCAAAAGCTGCGCGGCCAACAGCTCGCATGCAGAAAGCAGAAAATAAAAATGTCACAGCCCCACCCAAAAATAATCCAACAATCACGCGCGCATTCAGAATATCCAAAACAAAATTTTGAATTCCTGCTGCCTCAACTTCTTGTATAAACGCTGCGAAAAGAGAAAGCGCAGCGAGCGCGGCCGAGCCAATAGCGAAACCCTTTGTAACAGCTTTTGTTGTGTTTCCAACTGCATCCAAAGGATCTGTAATTTCGCGCACAGATTTTGGAAGCTCTGCCATTTCCGCAATCCCGCCTGCATTATCAGTTATCGGTCCGTAAGCATCAACAGCAACAATTATTCCAGTCATTGCAATCATTGCCATTGCGGCAACAGCGATTCCAAAAATTCCCCCAACTTGATAGGCAAAAAGAATTCCAGCGGAAATCACAATCACAGGCAAAATTGTTGACTCCATCCCAACAGCCAAGCCAGCAATAATGTTTGTTGCCGGACCGGTTTGAGAGGCTTCTGCTATTGAGCGCACTGGCCTGTATTTTGTTGAAGTGAAATAATCTGTAATCCCAACAAGCAAAACTGTTACTGCAATTCCAACAAGGCTCGCCCAGAAAAGCGCGAGATCGGAAAAAAGATTTTGCGTTATATAATAAAATCCTATAATGCTGAGAACAGCAGAAACCCCCACTGCTTTATACATTTCATTCATTATTGTTTTCGGTGTTGCATTCCTTACAAAAAAAGTTCCGATTATTGAAGCGAGAATTGCAACAGCTCCGAGCAAAAGCGGGAAATAAATTCCGTTCATTCCATAAACAGAAAAAGTTGCCGGCAATGCCGCTAAAAGCATTGCTGCAATTGCTGTCACTGCGTAAGTTTCAAACAAGTCAGCAGCCATTCCTGCGCAGTCGCCGACATTATCTCCAACATTATCCGCAATCACAGCAGGATTTCGCGGATCATCTTCTGGAATCCCTTTCTCAACTTTTCCCACCAAGTCTGCGCCAACATCTGCAGCTTTTGTGTAAATTCCCCCGCCAACTCTTGCGAATAAAGAAATTAAAGATGCGCCGAATCCAAAACCAATTATAGATTTCACTGCTTCAGCATTCCCGCCGAAAAGCCAAAATAATCCTGCGACTCCAATCAATCCCAAGCCAACAACAACAAAACCAGTTACTGCTCCGCCTCTGAAAGCTGTGCGCAAAGCCGGCCCCATTCCATCATGCGCTGCCTGCGCTGTGCGGACATTTGCGCGCACAGAAACATTCATTCCAACAAAACCCGCGAGCGCAGAAAGAAAAGCTCCAAGCAAAAATCCAACTGCTGTATTTTGCCCGAGAGCAAAATATAAAATTACAGAAAGCAAAACTGCAAAAATTCCCACAACTTTATATTGCTGTTTTAGATAAGCGGACGCGCCATCTTGAATTGCTTTTGCAATCTCCTGCATGCGCGCATTTCCAGCAGGCAAACTTAAAACTCGCCAAGCAAGGAAAGCTGCAAAAAGCAAAGCCAAAATTCCCGCGCCGATTACATATTCCAAGACCATATTCATAAAATAGAAGTAAGATTTATAAAGATTATTTTGTTTCAAACTTTCTGTTTGCTTTAAGCAAAATTATTTTGCCTTTCGCTTTCAAAATTTTTTCTCTCAATTCTTTGTCTTGCGTTGCAACAACAAAATTTTTCTTGCTCAATTCAAGCAGGCTCGCATCAGCATCGCCTTCTGTTTTTTCTGGTTCTGGCACAAAATTTACTTTTTCTAAAATATTTTTTGCAGCCGAGGCAAATTTCGCGTCCTTTGTTTTTCCGTCAGAAATTGCAGAAAGCTCTTCTGCCACAGATTGAATTATGAAAAATTCTGAGCCTGCAAGCTCGCGGAAAAAATCCACGCGGCGCTTTGAGCATTCAATAAGGAAGTTTGTGTCAAGCAGGATTTTCATAATTATCAGAATTGCTTCACTTCTTTTCCTTTCCATCCATCTGCTTCGCAAAACTTTTCAAAGAAAACTTTACCATTCCCCTGAGGAAAAACAGAATAACCAAAATGCCCGCAAGCGCGGCAGCCGAAGAAACCATATAAAATATCACAAATGTTTGCGGGCTGACCAATTCTGATTTTATTGATGAAAGCGGCGCGGAAACAAGAACCATGCCAGTGCGGTTTTCAAATATTTTCACAGGAACATACGCGCCCAATCTGTCCTCGCCTACAAAATTATATTTTGCGGCGCCGGATTTTCCTGCTCTGACATCTGCATTTATTTTATCAGCAATGTAGGCCGTGTTTCCGAAAGCGGACTTGATTTCCTGTGAATATACATTTTTTCCTATGAACTCCGGCTTTGTGTAAAATAGTATATCACCGTTGCTGTCCGATATGATAACGCGGCTGTCTGCTGTGGATAAAACATTATTGAAGAGCCCGTTTTTGTCAAGCTCCTGAAGATAAAAACTCGCACTGACTGCTCCGGAAAAATTTCCATTATCATCAAAGACCGGAGCATACAAAGACAAAGCAGAGAGGTTTGTTTTAATAATGCTCGGAGCAATCTGGGACAAAACAGGCTTGTGCTCCGGATCTTCTAATATTTTTTTGATGTGCGCGCGAGAAGATAAATCCATGCCGATTACTGTGCGGTTCACGCTGCAGTGAATTTTTCCATCAATGCCGACTTTCCCTATGTTGATGATTTTATATTTCAAGCCCGCAAAAGCCTCGTCCAATTTTTTGCTGCACGCTTCTGCGTCGCCGTCTTTAACATCTTTGTAATCTGAAATCAAAACCAAATTGTCTTTCAAGTCTGAAATCATGAATTCAAAAATTTTTGCTATCCTATTTGCAGAATTCATCTGAGCCTGCTGGGCTTCGCTTATTGCGTTGTTGGTTAGGATTTGCTGAAATGCTGCAACAATGAAAAAATTTGCAACTAATATCAAAGCTACTATTGCAAAAATCGCAAAAACAAAATGCGTTTCTTTTTTGTGGTATGCCATAAAAATCGTTTTCGCCTAAAGCCTATAATCTCCTTATTTCAGCCGCCAGCCTCTTTATTTCTTTAATTCTGCGCTTCTTATGCCTGTCAGCATCTTCGCTCTCCGCGCCCGAAGATTTTTTTCCAGCCAGTTTGTGCAATTTTTCATGCTTCTGCTCTTCGGTGTGATGAAGCCTTTCCATAACTTCAATAAGATCTGTGTACGAGTGAAGCTCTTTTGAGAGGAAAACCAAGAGCGCAGCAAAAATAATTACTACTACGGCCAAGACGCCATAGAAGAAGTTCACTGAAATCGAAACATTTTCACCTTCAATCGTGAGTGGCGCTATCTGGAAAGCTGTTGCATATCCGCCCGTGTCTTGGTTCAAAACTGAGGCCAAAAAAAAGATTAGAGCAGACAATAAAATCGCTGCGGCGAAATCCAATAATTTAAAACCTGCAAGCATGAAAGATTTTACTGACAGCTATTTAAAAGTATGCAGTGGTATGAAAATATGTGATTCCATGGTACGACACATGATAATAAAGTCCAAAAAGGCGCAGTACAAATATTCGAATGAGAAAGACAAAAGATACAGAATACGCAGAAGAATGAAGTTCAGGAAATAGATTTATCTTTTCCTTTTCCTATTCTTTCTCTCAACAATTTTCTCTGCCATATCTTCAATTACATATCTCGCAACGCCGCTCATTAAAGTCAGAACAGCCCCCACAATTACTATAACAACAAGGGCAGAACCTGCGTAAAGCAAAGCGAAAGCTGTTGGCTCGCCTGCTGACTCTGAAATAACATTCCTCACAGGAGAAGAAACTATCACAGACAATTTATCTCTTGAAAATAAATCCATATTAGTATAAGAAACAATATTTTCAGTTTTCAGAAGCGTTGCCTTTCCAGTGCCGCTTTTGCCCCATGCAGAGTCTTTCACTAAATTATTGAAGTCCTCGTTCCCGCCGAACTCCTCCTGAATTTTCTCTGACCACCAGTTTTTCCCTCTCAAATCCGGATTATTGCTGTAGTAAACTATCTCGCCGTCGCTGTCCAAAATAAGCAGCCGCGTTCCCCTGAAAGAAGTTATATTCTGAAAATAGTCAGAAGAGATTTCACCAAAAATAATTCTGCCGCCGAGCGCGCCAATGAAATTTTTTTCTTCATTGTAAACTGGGGTATAAAAAGCAATGCTCCATCGCCCTCCCAACCCTTTTCCAAAATCAGAGATTACCGGGGCATGGTTTTCATCTGCCAGAATTTTTTTTATGTGCAGCTGGTCTGACCTGTCGGCTCCAATGAAGTTTTTGTCAGCCGCGCAATCTATTATCCCCTTTGTGTTTATGAAGGCAAAAGATGAGAGTTTGGGCTCATATATCGGGGATAATTCTTCCAGCTTTTTGCTGCAGGCTTCCGTGTCTCCGCTTGCAATGCTGCTGAATTTGGAAATAATTGTTACATCGCTTTTCAGATTTTCTATTTCAGACTCCAATATTGAGGAAATTCTTTCTGCGACAAGAAGCTGGCTCTGTCCGCCTTCTCTTATCGCGTTCGCTGTGATGGAATTCTGGATAAAATTTATTGCGGCAAAGTTCAGCGCAAGAACTCCTACAACAACTAAAACAATTATTGCTGTTATGCCCATGCTTTTTTTCGCTTTATTTTTCATAGACAGATGCCACCTATTTTCAATATATGGTTTCAGGAAACCACAATATATATCTGTGGTGTCTGGATATCCTGACACTGTGTGATCTTTGATAGAAACCCATGCAGTATTTTTGCGGTCCTACTATAAAAGATTATCTGATTAGGACAAAACCGCCGGCCGCGAGGATTATTGATGCGAGCCAGACAACCCAAGACCAGCGCGCAATTTTTAATCCATCAAGCGAGCCAACAGGCAAAAGATTTATTGTCGCAATAAGGAAAGAAATTTTTGCGGCGTAAAGGAAAATTCCCGGGCTGAAACTGCTTAAAGCAATCAGAACAGCAGCGGCAAAAATATTTACGGCAGGCCCCGCGAGCGCGATTATTCCGAAATCTTTTTTGAAATTTTTCTTCGGTTCAACTGTTTTTTTCTCGTTTATGAAAACATAGCTGGGCGGTGTGAGAATTATTCCGAAAAAAGAAGTTAGAATTCCAATTGCAGATCCGACAGGCCAAAACTTTATTTCTGCTTTCACGCCATATCTGCTGGCTGCAAATTTGTGTCCGGCGAAATCATGCAAAAATAAAAGCGCCACCACAACTGCAAATGAAATCAAATATCCATTCAAATTTGGGCCGCCCAAAGCAAAACCAAGCGCGGCTGCTGAAGCAAGAAAATGCGCCCATTCGGGGGCTATAAAATTATTTTTAATTTTTATATTTTTCATAGAATCATATCTCTTCCAAGTCCTGCTCAATCTTCCTTATTTTTTCCGCGCGCTCTTTTAGCCTTTCCAAATCTCTTTCGACTCTGTCTTTCTCTTCTGTCAGCAAAGTTTCCCTATTGGAAAGAGAAGTAAGAGTGTTCCTCATTTTCATTTCTTCTGTCCGCGTTATTCCCAAATCAGATTCTGTCCCGTAAAGAATTTTCTCAAGTTTCTGCCTGTCTTTTTTCAGCTTCAGCATTTCCTTTTTTATTCCACCGAGCGCGCCTTTCAGAACAAGAGTTCCTGAGGCTTTCAGCTTTTTGGGCATAAGCTAAATTTCTAATTACTATTTAAAAAACATTAGAAACAGCAGCGTTCAGAGCTCTTCAAGGTCTTCTCCTATCTTTCTGATTTTCTCTGCCCTTTCCAAAACTTTTTTCAGCCTTTCTTCCAGCTCGTCCTTTTCTTCGATTAAAATCGTTTCAAGATTTGCCACTTCAGTAAGTTTTTTTCTAGAATTTATTTCTTCGTTGCGCGTTAGTTTGAGCCTGCCTTCTGTTGCATTGACTTTTTTTTCTATATTCTTTTTTTCTTTTTTCAGTTTTACAATCTCGCGCCTAATCCCAGCCAGAGCGCCGCGCATAAGAGTGCCACGGACATCTATCTCTTCGGCAAGCTCTTTGTAATGATGTGGCATATCTGGTGTTTGCGGCTCTATTTTTAAACCTTATTTCAAGCTTTTTAAATTGGCTGATAAAATATTTCGTATGCAAATCGCTTGGTGGCAGAAAATTGTTTCTATCCCTCTCTTATTTATTCTATATTTGTTTGCGATAGATATGCTCTCATCAAATAATATTTTTGTCTCTTCGGTTTCCGGAGGCGAAGATATGGGAAATGCTGTTAACATCGGCATAGGGCAGGCTGTTGGAGTTTCTGTCACGCGCGCATACTTTGGTGGGGCTTTGCGGCTGCCAGTTTATTCCGGCGCAATCGGAGATATAGGAATTTACCACAACATTTTTTTCAATTATCTCATTTACATTTATGCGGCGGCGATGATTTTGTGGGTCGCTAAAGATTTTGGAATTTTCGGAAAAAAACAAAAAAGGAAAAAGCTTATAAATAGGCACGATAAAAGAAAAGGGAGGAGATAAATATGGTAGACATAAAATTCAATTGGGCAAGGCTTTTCAGGGCAGTTGAGCTTGGTGTTGTGTTCGGCGCGGTGAATTTTATTTTTTCAGGCCACGGCGCATTAAGCATAACTCTCGCGCTCGCAATCATGTACATAGAATTCTTTTTCAAGCAATAATTGCTTAAAAAGTATTTAAGCCTTAAGATAACTAAAATTAAAACAAGGAGGATGAAAATGAAAACCAATGCTAAAGGAAGCACAAACGTATTGATGTATCTGGCAGTAGCAGTGGTGTTGGTTGCTGTTCTCTGGTTTGGGTTGAGCGGAAGTCGCGTGCCGGCAACAACAGAAGAAGGCAAGGCAGTTGCAATAGGATATAACTCTGCTGTATGCAAAGAAGTGATAAGAGCTGACGGCTCCAAAGAAGATCTGGGCTGCAAGCAAAACTTGTTTACAAACTACGGAAAAAATTTAACAAGAGATTCACTTGGGCTTGGTAGCTTGGCTGCAGTTACTGCAATCGGAGTTGCAAATGTAACAGGAATAACTCAGGCTGCAACTGACGTGTCCCTTGGAGGAGAGTACGGGGCAAATCCGCCATCGGCATGCGGTATAGGCAGGGCGGCAGGAAGTTACGCGATTGTTTCAACGTCTCATGGGAATTGGTCGATAAGCAAAGTTTTCACAAGCACATGTGACGCCCTTCCAGTAAACGGAACAGGCCTGTACAACGCAACATCCGGAAATAATCTGTTCGCAGAAACAACATTCACAACAGCAACTCTGCAGACAAATGACCAGATAAATGTAACATGGTACATCTGGGTAACTTAAAATTTTTATTTTTTAATTCTATTTTTTAATAAATTAGCTTCAGCTACGAAAAATCATCCGGCAACCTTTGAGAAAAATTTCAGCAAGACATCAGAGCCAATCATTTGCTTCTTTGTTTTTTCAACCACTCCGCTTTCCTTCCTTATCATTCCATCAATTCTCTTTAGTTTTTCTTTTAACTCATGGGAGCCGCTCTCGTAAGAATATTTCGTTATGATGCCCTCTTCATACGCCAACTTCAGCTTGCTTATTCCAGACACGAGAGCTTTTCTGCTCTGCATCAAGCTTTTTATTTTTTCCAAAATTGTCCTGCTTCCGACAACAACTTTTTGGATACCTTTTGCTTCTCTGTCAAGCATGGCCTTTCTTACTTTATAGTCATTTTTGTTCACGTGGCCTTCCGAATAATCTTTTTCAAGATATTCCTGTTCTTCCTGCAGCTTTCCTAAACGCCCGTAAGCTTTTTTCACTTTCTTACCGCGCTCCGGCATTTCTTCTCTTGCTTCTTTCTTCGCCCTTTCCATTGCTTTGTTAAGTGATGATAATGTTTTGCTAAGCTCTTCCTTTTCAATATTGTAAGTATAATTATCAATCACATTATCCCTTCTCAGGGCTTCCAAATCTCTCAGGCCCCTTCTTGCTTTTTCCATGCGCGCTTCTATCTCTTCCTTTGACGCATGTATTTCTGTAAGCCTCTTTATTTCATCAATCTCTGTGTTGAGCTCAATAATTTTTATTCTTATCCATAACACGCCGATGCCGAAGAATATTGAAACAACTATTACAAGCGGCCTTACCAAAAGTTCGAGATTATTGAGCACAGCAAACTCGTATTCCTTTATCACAGTTTGGCCGTCAACTGCTATGAAAACTTTTCCAACATAGTATCCGGGGTAAACATCTGTCGGTAGCAGCAGGTTAAAGTCAAATAATTTCGTTTCATTCACTGCGAGCGTGTAGTTGTAAGTTTGTGGAATCAGGCTCCATCCCTCCGGAAGCTTCATAACGATGCTGATATTTCTTGCTTTGTTTCCAATGTTTTCAATTATCACAGGCACCGGCGTTATTCTTCCGCCAACTATTTCTATTGGTTTCAGAGATTCTACTCTAATTCCCTCAACAGCAGAAGGCGAGAGCGCAACTTCTTCAGTCGGCCAATAGACCAAAGCGCTATAATCCGGCAGGACTTGCTTTACCGTATAGGTAAAGTTCTTTGTTTCAAACGGCGCAAGCTCATTTATTTTCCAGCGCACAATGGGGTCTTTTTCAATTATTTCAACCGGCCCGCTGAACTCCAGCAAGTCAGTTGAGTTTGCGATTTCCTTTTTGATTTTTTCAGTTACCAAAACATTATACTGGGGCTCAGGCCCGTTCTTCACATTTAAAACTATTTCTGTTTTTTGATTTTCTGTGTCCACTGAAATTGCCCTTGAAGCGGTTACTGCCTTTTCTTCTATAGGTAGCTGAGGAACAGTGCCAAGAGTAGCGTTGCCTATTGCTGAAGTTATATTGCCAACAACTGCAGTAATATTTTCTGCAATAGCAATTCCTTTCACGCGCAGCATGAATGAAGCCATCTCATTTATGTTGGATGTTTTGAATCTGACGCTTACCAAATAATCTCCAGTGCTCGCGTCTTTCGGAATATTCATGAACATAGCAAACACCTGTCTTTCTCCCACACTTATGTCAGTTGAACTTGGCAGAATCGTTATCCACTTGGGTGAAATTCCTGAGACAGAAGTTTCAACTTCTTCAATCTCTGCGCTTCCAGAATTTTTCACAATAATTCCATCTAAGATTGAATCGCCAGCTCTCGCCTCTCTCAGAGCAGGCACTTTCAAAAACTGCAGGGACGATGTTGACACAGGAGGCTTCAAAACAACTGTTGGTTGAATTGTGGGATGCAGTTCTGGATATCTTGCAGGACTAATTCCTGTTTCTCCCAACCCCGGCCCACCTCCGTAAACAACAGCGACAGTCGGTCCGCTCGGGGCTTCTGGCGGCCTGAAATATCCGAAAACAGTATTGTAGTGATAAGTTATTGCCTGCGAAACTGAAATGAAAAATCTGTGGTAAGCTCCGCCGAATCCAAATGCTTCCGGCTGGAAATATTGCGAAACTGATCTGAGGAAATTGCTTGCGATTTTGTTTGCTGTGTTTGCTGTCAGGAACTCTGAAATGTTTTTGAAAATCGAGCTTATGGATTTCGCAACGCTGCTTTGAGCAATGGAATTTGAAATCGCCCTGAAAAATGAATTTATAGGCTGAGTGATAATGTTTGCTGAAACAGACTGCTGGAGCGACCTAAAGAAAGAGAAGAATGTTTGCGTTGCAGAGTTTTGAGTAACCGCCTGCGAAATAATTTTAAAAATTGATTGGATAGTTTGCGCTGCTGAATTTTGAGTTACTGCCTGAGAAATTGTTTTGAAAATTCCTACAGTGGATTTGAACACAGAATTCTGTGTTATCGCTTGTGAGACAGATTTCAAAACTGAGGCAATATTTTTTGTTGATGATGCCTGCGATATCACTTGTGAAATATTTTTGAAAATTGAGCTGAAAATTTGCGTTGCTGTGTTTGCGCTTATTGCGTTAGAAATTGTTCTGAAGATTGAAACAACAGACTTGAAAGCAGAGTTTTGAGTTACAGCTTGCGAAATAGTTTTGAAGATTGACTGCACTGCCTGCGCCGCTGAATTTTGAGTAACAGCCTGAGAAATCGTCTTGAAAATTGAAGTCAGCGATTTAACTACGATATTCTGCGTTACTGCCTGCGATGCCGACCTGAATATTGAAGTCATCGCCTGCGTGGCTGAGTTCTGTGAAAATGCCTGCGACACAACTTGGAGGAGACCTTTTATTGAATTAATATTTGCGTTCTGCGTTATCGCCTGAGAAATTATTTTGAAAATTGAGCTTATTGACTGCATCACTATATTTTGAGTTATTGTTTGCGAGAGTGTTCTAAAGATTGATACTGTTGACTTGAACGCGGAGCTTTGCGTGATCGCTTGCGACACTGTTGCCAGAACGCCTTTTATTGTTGTTACAGCGGAATTTGTTTCGACAGCCTGCGAAACAGATTTGAGGAAAGTTGAGAAAAGTTGAGTTGCAGAATTTTGTGTGACAGCCTGAGAGATGGTTTTAAAAATTGAAGAGAAATTGCTAGAGTATACATTTTGCGTTATCGCCTGTGAGATTGACCTCAGCATTGAAACAACAGACTTCGTTGCCGCATTCTGCGTTATCGCTTGTGAAATAGTTTTGAAAATTGATTGGATTGTTTGTGTTGCAGAATTCTGCGTTACAGCCAGAGAAATACTTTTGAAAATTGAGCTCAATGCCTGCGTTGCAGTTGTCTGAGTAAATGTTTGCGAAATCGTTTTGAATATTGAGCTTATTGTTTTTGTTATTGCATTCTGAGTTATAGCTTGAGAAATCGTCTTGAATATTGAGCTTATTGTTTTAGTTATTGCATTCTGCGTTATCGCCTGAGAAATCGGCCGCAAGAAAGAGCCGACCTGCTTTGTGATATTGTTTGGAGTTATTGCCTGCGAAATTGTTCTCATTAGCGAATAAGCAGTCTGCGTCACAGCATTCTGCGTTATTGCCTGCGAAACAGAAACAAGAGTGCCTTTTGCTGAATTTACAAGACTGTTTGTAGCAAACGCCTGCGAAATTATTTTAAACAAGCTGCTTATCGGGCCCACAACAGTGTTTGTTGTTATTGCGTTTGTGATTGTTTTGAAAAATGCTCCGATAGATTGCGTGGCAAAGCTTGCGGCCACTATCTGGGAAATTGTTCTCAGGAAATTGCTGACTGTTGTGTAAGCGGCATTTTGCGTTACAGCCTGCGAGATTGACCTAAGGAAAGTGCTAAGAGAAACAAATGCTGTGTTTGTTGTCATGACATTGTTTGTGGTTTTGAAAAAAGTTGAAACTCTGTCCACCTGAAGCGTTGCAGTTATAGCGTTCCTAATAACGGAAAACAGATTTTGGGCATTTTGATTTTGAAAATTTACTGAGAGAGACTGCTCTACCGGCTGGTTTATCTGCTGGAAAATTCTGAAAGTTGCAAGCCCTGTAACATTTGTATTTCCGGCGCTGTCGTTTCCGAAAATTCTCCACGCAATTTCTGTACCGCCGGCGACAGAAGAATTTATCCAACTGAAGTTGGACCACGAATTTGTGCCTGTGAGATTGATTTGTATTGGAGCAGTCGGGCTTGCGGTTTTGTTTTTCGCAGCGCCGGTTTCGTTTGTTTCAAGCATGGCCCACTGCAAATCCGTGTTGTCGCTCCAGTTTGCGTACAAAAGAACACCAGCGCTTGGAGCAGGAGCTGTTGTGTTTGATGCGTTCAAAGCAAATGTCGGCGCAGTTGCATCGGCAACAGTAGTAGAATAATTATAAGTTATAATACCCTCTGAAGACAGAACCTCGCAAGCGGCAGTGCATTGTATTGCGAGATCGTAATCATATTGGCTGTTGTCAGTTATTTTGAAAAATCCATCATTCCCATTTGTTGCATTGGCAAAAAGCAGGAAATTCGCTGTCTCAACAGTGGCTGAGTATGCGGTGCTTGTGAGAAGCGTATTGTTAAGATATACTTTTACTGTAGGAGTTACGGCCGGGAATACGCCCCTTACAACAAGATAACCGCTTTTGACATTGGGCGAGGGATCAGACATAGTGACAGAAAAACTTGTGTTCTGCCATCCGTTGGCGGCTATCCGGGCTCTTGTTGTGTTTATGAAAAATCTTGATGTATCAATAGGAGCTTCTGTGTCAGATGTGTATGTTACAACAAGAACTGCGCCAAGGCCTTCGCAGGTGTTGCCGGCGCCGCACTTTATTTCCAACTCATAATTTCTATCATTGCTGTCTGCTATGCTGTAAATGCTACTTGCATTAGCCATAAAGAAAAATCCGTAAGAAGGAACAGTTCCAGCGATTGTTGCCTTTCCCATAAATGTGTTGTTCAACCAAACCTCCGGTGTTGTATCAGCAGTGCCGATTGTAACCTGCGTCACCTCAAAAAAAGCTGATTTGACTGCCACATTGCTTCCGGGCAGGCTGATAGGGAATATTGTGTTTCTCCACGCGCTTGCTGCGACAGATTCTCCTGTGTTGTTTATGTAAAATCTTACTGTTTTTGTTTTCGGCGGGGAAGTATATTCATATGTTGCAACAAGCTTTGCAGTAAGCCCGCTGACGCCGTTAGCCGTAGCACCGGTTTTATAAGAAAGCCCCCACGCGTTTTTGTTCGCCTCTGTCTGTGTATAGAATGCGCTTGAAGCATTGACCAAATAGTGGGCCATGTAGGCCTCGCCTGATGTCGCCCCGTTGTAAGCCTGCAGCTGGGTGCCGTTAAGCAGTATGTTGTTTGTGTCAGTTCCAGCAGGGTCGTACGAGGCGTATATGTCAAAATACGTATTTTTCAAATCCGCGCCTGTGTCTGTCAGCTGGAAGCTGAAGTTCATATCAAGAAAGGCATTTTTGCTTAAAGTCTGTGCGCTGTAGTTGCCTACAAAATATTCCAATGTTCTAAGCTCAGCCGCATCCGCGCCCGCCGCAGCAACTGAGGAAAAAATAAGCGCGCAAAAGACAGAAATAATAATTTTCTTTTTTAACATTCAACCACCAAAAATCTTCGCAAGATAATTTATCATTCTGGAAAAGTTTTCGGATAAGTTTTCAAAAATATTTTTTTCTTTTGGAATCTCTACAACAGAATCTTTTTGAGGGGGCGGAGCCGGAGGGTCATACTTGTATGTTATTATCGCTTCTGTTGAAAGAAGGTTGCAGGGGTTTGTCAAACATTTGAGAGAAACTTGAAAATTTTTATCTGCGCTGGTTATGGCGTAAAAATCCGCGCCGCTGGTGCCTGTTGCGTTTACTATAAATTCAAACGCACTTACCTCGCCGAATGGCGTTATTGTGTGGTCCCCAATCAAAGTGTTATTCAGCCACACCTGAACTTCATCTGCTGTCGCGCCTGTTGTTGCCCAAGTTCCAGATATTCTCAAGAACGCGCTTAAAATTGTTGTTGACGGATCTGGCAGGCTTAATGTTGCAGTGAAATTATTCCAAGTGCCGGCCGCAAGCTGCGGCCCTGTTGAATTTAGATAAAGGGTAACTGTTTTTGTGTTATAGCGGCTCGCATCTCCAACTGCCGCTAATGACAGGCTTGACAAAAGCAGGAAAGCAAAAACGCCGACGAACATAATTTTTCCCCCCATAAAATCACTTTATTGAAACCTCTCTCACATAAAATCCTGTGCCGCAGTCAGCCAGCGGCTGTGAAATGAAAAATCTAAGAATTCTTGAAGAATCAAAAGATACCATGGATTTGGCTGAGATTTTATACCAACCATCTTTTTGCGTGTCGGATTTGACATCAAAATCTCTTGCGTCCCCGCCTGCGCTGAAGGCACTTCCGGAATTGTCTGCATGAAAAAATAATGTCGTGTCAGAAGAGCCGTCCTGGAAAAATACTTCAAATCCAAAAACAGCCGAAGCAATACAGCTCTGGTTTCCAATTGGCTTATAGAAAAGTTTAACGCGAATTTTTCCGCTGGTCCAATTTATGGCGTCTGAATAGAATCTTTTGTCATCAGACAGGATTCCAGTAACTTTCAAAACCTTTTTCCCTTCAAGCTCAACCTGAGCAGGATAGAATTCATCATCAGTTATTCCAAGGTCAAAAGTTTTTCTCAAGTACCACCCTTCAGGAACTCCGTTATCCTTTTTTTTCTTGAAAGATTCTGTATAGATTTCTGCGCCGCCTTCTTCATCATAATCAAAAGGCTCAAGTGTTGTGGTTGTTGTTTCCGCCATTGTAGTTGTTGTTACATTTGTCGCGGTAGTAGTTGTGGCATTGGCAGCAGTTGTTGTGGTCGTAGAAATTGTTACAGTTGTTGTTTCAGAAATTCCAGAGCCCGCCTCATTTACTGCGGAAATTTTTGCTTCCGTAGGATCAGAATCGCTTGTGAAACTCAAGGAAGTGTTCACTCCGGCAGAAATAGAATCAAAAACCCAAGAAAGAATTTTTGAAGTTTCGGAAGATATTAGCGCGGCATTGCCATAATTTGAAATGTTTGCGCCAGCTGAAAAAGTTAGGTTCGCGCTCACATTTGAAAGCGTTTCGTTTTTCAGATTTTTGAAACTGAACGCATAATCATTTTCGCCGGAGATTGTTACAGCAAAATATTCTCCGCTTTTTTCCGTGAATACTGCGAATCCTGTTGGGAGTTCTCTGACTGCGACAAAAGCTGCAAGCGCAACCAAGGCGAAAAACAAGGCAATAAACATTTTTTTATTCATTTTAACACCTAAAATTCATTATATATTTGCATGGCTCAATTTATAAAAATAAACTAATGGCCAGAAACCTTAATTTATAAGAACATCGTCTAAGATGAAATAATTATTTGGCGCTTCATTGCAGCTGTCAGTGTAGAAGTAGAACCTTAAATACCTATCTGAAGGGACGTCCATTGTGCTGTTGAGATTAACACGCACCCAACTATTGGCAAGATTTTTAGTGGAAGTTTCGAACTCTCCCGGCGATATTGCTATGGTTCCATCGCTTCCGATTCCGAACGGATATGTTGTATCAGAAGAGCCGTCCCCGAAAAGCACTTCCATCCCACCCCAGAAATAACAATATTCTTCGGCGACTTGGGAAAAGCTTGGCTTGTAAACAAAAGAAATCGTGAAATTTGATCCAGTTCCGTTTATCGGCTCTGCATAAATAAATCCATTAGGCAGATGCGAGCGTTTTATTTTTAAACCAGTTTGGCTTCCGCGGCCATTGTCAAGAGGAGCCCAGTCCCAATTTAAATTATCTTCTAATTCTATTCCGAGCAGATTCCTGAAATACCACAAATCTGGCAGGCTTGCATTGTTTCCCCTCGCAGTTTCCAAATCATAATTTCTTATTTTAGACGGACTCTTTTGTCCGCCTCCCTGCCCCGCCTGCTCCGAAAGATGCGGCGCTTTCCATCCAATTTTTTCATAAGTTTTTCTGTCGCTATCAGTGCTGGCTGCGTAAAGCCTTTGCTGCGAAAAGCTTCCATCAGGCTGCTTCCAGTTCATGAAATAATTCCAGTCCCATGTTAAGCCCGGAACATCAACAGGCATATCCACATCAGTGTAATGGACATCTGTGTCAGCGTCTATTACAAAATCAAAAAGATAATGAGTTGCGTTGTTCGCAGTAACTGTTATTTTTGAAGTCGGCGCGGGCGTTGCGTAATCTACAACAACAGTTGAGGTTCCGACAGGCGCGAGATATTTCACATCTTTTTTATGGTATTCTAAATTGGGATTGTTTTGTGCAAATTGTGTATTTCTTGGAAAGTTTTTTATGTTAATCTTTTTTTCTTTCTCGCCGTCATTTATAATTGCTAATGTTCTTGTCCACTTTACAGGCATGCCGACAACAGCAGGACCCTGCTCATCTGTCCAAGTCCAAGAAACCTTTCCAGCCTTGTCCGCTTTTTCATCATTGCCAGCAAAGCTTGAAATAGAAAAGATTGAGATAATAAAAGCTAACGCAACTATTGCAACAAGAAATCTGCGCGAGAGCATAGATTATTTTGTAAAACCCCATTTAAAAGTGTGATGTGATTATCTATAAGTGAAAATTTTATTTGTTTTTGCTTAAAAATTCATTTTCCGGCAGGTAGGCATTGTTGGCCGCTGTCGCGAATTCTAAAATCGGGAAATCATCGCTGTTAATTCGCGCTTCAATAGAAGCCAAAAATTTCTCATCGCCCCTGAAACTCCTTTTCAGAAAATCTTTTTCTGACTGGCCCGGCTCCAAAGAGTTTGATATAATTTTTATGTTTTCAAAAATCTTTGGATTTTCTTTAATCTTTTCATCAAATTTTTCAATATCTATATCGCTATTTGAGCCCAAAACAATCAGAACCCCCCCGACAGAAAAAACTTTAACCCGCGGAAAAACCGCGTTCAATGTTTTGAGGGCAATTTTCGTGTCTTCTGTCCCAAGCTCAAACACAGGAATCCACTGCGCAAAAATTCCCTTCTCTTTAAGGCGGGATTTTGCGATTTCATAAAACTCTTTTGTGAAAAGATTTACTTCGCCTGATATCCATATGTCAGACGGCTCTGAAATTATCGCATCGTATTTCTGTTTGTTTAACAGGAGAAAAGTCCGTGCATCATCATTGATAATTTCCACGCGCGCGTCCTCGGTTGCGTTTTCATTTGCATCATTAAAAAATTTCGATGCCCTAATCATGGCAGGATTTATTTCAACAACACGGACTTTTTCAACTTCAGAGAAATCTGCTGTGGCGCCAAGAGTGATGCCTGTCCCAAGGCCGACATGAAAAATTTCCGAAGGCTTTTCCAAAGCCAGCAGCGGAACATATCCCAGCAAAGTGTGCACTATCATATCTATTCCATCAGTGCTTCCTTCAGTCTTTCCATTCACTTTTAACGCCAAAATTTCCCCCTCTTTTTCAACGCTGATAAATCCGTACACGCCTTCCTCTTTCATTAATATCTCCCTAGATGATTTAATTTCCTCCCATTTTTCTTTATCAAAGCTGTAAGTTCTATGATACACGCCGGCCTTCTCAATATCAATGCTGAAATAAAATGCCGTGAAAAAAATCAGGGCCGCAGCAATGCCGAAAAAAGCAAAAACATATTTTTTATTCTCCTGCCCTGAAAAAAATAAAATAGCCGCAGAAACAATGTTTAACACAGCCGCAATCAAAATAGAGTTTGCGTGGCCCACTGTCGGAATCATCACAAATCCTGCGGCAAGTGAGCCGAAAATTCCGCCAAAAACATTTATGGAAAATATCTTTCCTATATCTCTGCCAAGGCTTTCTTCCTCTGAAAATATTTTTGCCGCAAGCGGTAGAGTCATGCCCATGAGCGCAGCCGGTATTATCAGAACTGAAGCAACAAGCAATGTGGAAAGAGCCAACAGCTCTGAATACGAATTGGAAATTGAGTGAAAGAAAAGATATGGCTCGTCCAGCAGGTTGAACGCAAACAGGGTCAGCACAGCTGAAATGCCGATAAATATTTCTACAATAACAAATAAACTTGCAGGAGATTTTATTTTTTCAAATCTTCTACTGACAAAAAAACTACCAGCGGCAATCCCGATGAAAAAAGCAACAAGAACAGCAGAGAACGAATAAGTTGTGGCACCAAGAAAAAGATAGAAAAGCCTTGTCCATACTATCTCATAGGCAAGAGCAGCAAAGCCGGAGAGAAAAAATGCCGCGAGAATAAAATTTCTATTCATTTTTCCCGCCCCATAAAATTGCGGCAGAGATAAAATTCAAGAGAGCCGCGATAGCAATTGAAATTGTTATGCCAACAATAGGCAGCAAAAGGAAGCCCGCCAAAGCCGAACCTATGGCAGAGCCGACGACATCCGCAGAATATGTTTTGCCTATGTCGCTTCCAAGAGTTTCGTATTTTGACAAAAGCCTTCCTGCAATTGTAAAAGTGGCGCCGATCATAACTGTTGGAATAAGGAGAACAATTGTGGAAATAAGCATAGCCGACAAAATTCCGCCTGACAGGAGAATGTAAATTTTCTGCAGGAGAGGAAAAAATAAAACAGAAAAAATCCCATAAAATCCCAAAAGGATTTCCATTTTTGCGAAAAATTTCGAATCATTTGAGCTGACTGTTCCCGCAACCCACGAGCCTATTGCCAATCCTGCCAAAAAAATGGAAATAACAGAAGAGAGGGCGTAAGCTGTTGTTCCGAAAACATACGCCAGAGCCTTAAGCCACACAATCTCATAAATCAGGGCGGCTGCGCTGGATACTCCAAACGCAAGCAAAATTCCATTTCGAAAATTTAGCATTATAATAATTCTCTGGATGTTTTAAATAATCAGACACACTTCTATTTTTATGATAGACTCCCACTGCCACTTGGAGCAAAAGGATTTTGACGCAGACTTGGAAATGGTAATTGGCCGATGCAAAGCAATTGGAATGGAAGGTGTTGTAAGCGTATGCGCCGCGCCGCGGGATTTTGAAAAGACTCTGCAAATCGCAAAAAGATTTCCAGATTTTGTTTTTCCTGCTGCGGGAATCCATCCAGAATATATTAAGGAAATTTCTGCGGAGGAGATTGAAAACTTTTTTGAAACTCTGAAAGCAAACAAAGAAAAAATTTTCGGGATAGGCGAAGTTGGCTTGGATTATTTTTGGGTTAAAGAGCCCGAATGGAGAGAGAAGCAGAGAGAATTATTTTTGAGATTTATTGAGTTGGCGAAAAATCTGCGCAAGCCTCTGGTTGTTCATTCGCGCGAAGCCTACCCAGAAATAGTTTCTATTTTAGAATCAACAGGAATTGAAAAAGTCCACCTGCATATGTGGGGCGGGAAAAATGAGATGGAAAAAGTTTTGGCACACGAGTGGAATATTTCCATCGGGCCTGTTATAGCAACTTCAAAGACTCATAGGAAAATCGCAAAGCAAATGCCGCTGGAGAAAATTTTTCTGGAAACAGACAGCCCATGGTTTGGAAATCCTAAAGGAAGCAGGGGCGAGCCCACAAACATAAAAATTCCCTGCGAGAAAATTGCCGCTGAGAAAAAAATTTCCTTTGAGGAAGTTTGGAAAGCCTGCGGGGAGAATGCGAGAAAGTTTTATGGGTTGCCTTTGCGCGCCTGATCATATGCAGCAAGCGTGCTTTTCAAATCTATGTCAGGATAAATTTTTTTTAAAATTTCCGCAGCATCTTTTCCTTTTCCGGAAAAATATTCAATTGCCTTGCGCGGATCTAATATGAAGGAATCATAACCATCTTGCGGACTAAGGACGCCAATTTTTTCCAGCGCTTCTATATAAGCCCGCGGCGCGCCGGTTTTTGAAAATCTTTTAATTCTCTTTCCGCCGAATCCTGTCGCGCCATTTGAAGCAAAGCTCAACAAGCATTCTAAAACAATTCTCTCCTCTGCACTCTCCGATAGCCAAGGTTCTGAATAAGGCTTTTCCATGAAACATCTTTCCGATGAAAGAATTTAAACCCACCACACGAAATCAAATCAGGTGTTCCTTTTGGTTTTTGGTTTTTTCAGAAAAGCAGTTTCAGACAAGCCGCGCGTTGGATTGTTTGTAGACGGGCCGAACATGATTAGAAAAGAATTTAATCTGGATTTGAAAGATTTGCGGGCGCGCGTGGAAAAATATGGAAGGATAACAATCGGGAAAATTTTTCTAAACCAGTTCGCGAGCGAAAAATTAATTGAAGCAGTTCACAATGAGGGCTTTGAAACTATTATTGCTCTCGGAGACCCGGAGCAGAAAACAGATGTTGATGTTGCAGTAACAGTGCACGCGATGGAAGCGATTTACGACAACAGCATTGATGTGATTTGCCTCGCGAGCCGCGATGCGGATTTTTTGAGTTTAATACAAAAAGCAAAAGAGCGCGGGAAGAAAACTGTTTTGATTGCTTCTGCCTCCGGGCTTGCGACAAGCCTGAAGAACGCGGCGGATTTTGTGGAGCTGGTTGGGAAGAGCTAAGGCTTTTTAATCGGCGCGAGAATTGTTATTATGGCAATTGTCTATTTTACAGCAGAAGAAATTATTGAAATTCATGATAAGATAATTGAGAAGAGCGGCGGGCATTCAGGAATCCTTTCTGCGGGAAATTTAGATTTTAATATTTCTCAGAGTAAAATTCCAAAGGATATGTTCAGATCAATATCTATTCTATTTTTTGGAATTCTCACAAGCCACCCTTTTGTTGATGGAAATAAGAGAACTGCGTTCGAGTGTTTAGATGTATTTTTAAAGTTGAACAGCAAATTATTAATAGCAAAAGAAGCTGATGTATGGAGAGTTTTGCATGAGGCTTCCGAAGGAAAAATTCCTTTTGAGAAAATTATTGAGTGGATAAGAAAGAATTCAAAGTGATAAAATGGTAAGAAAAAAAGTCATGGAAATTGCTCTCGCTTCTATTGAAGAGCATAAAGAATTCCTAAAAAAGCTTGCGGACGAGCACAGGTATTTAGGGAAATAGATTTGTCTAAGCAAAAAACCAATCCATATTTATCACTTGTTGTCCAAACTCCGCCAAAGAAAGCGGCACGCGTATGTTTTGTATGGAGACCATTTTTCAACAATTTCATTTATTTCTTTTTCTGAAGCATCTTTCTTTAGTTCATAGATTTTCGTTACGGCTTTTTTCAATCCCAAATCTTTGTAGGAAAAAATATCTTCTCGCCCAAGCGTGAACATCAAAAACATTTCAGCTGTCCACGGCCCGACACCTTTAACTGATTTTAATCTTTCAGTAGCTTCTTCATTATTCAATTTATGCAAATTCTTTATGTCCAAACTTTTGCTCATAACTTTTTCGGAAAGGTCTTTGATGAATGAAACTTTTGACCAAGCCATACCAACTTCCCGCAATTTCTTTTCCGGAAGTTTTATGATGCTTTTCGGATTAATGTTTCTTTTAGAAAATAATTTTGAAAATCTTTCAAAAATAGTTGCCGCGGCTTTTTTGTTCAGTTGTTGTCCTATGATTTCTCTGCATAAAGCAGAAAAATATTGATTCGGTTCGCGCGGACGTATTTCATCAATCTCAATTTTGTTTGCAATTGAAAAAAGAACAGGATCGTATTTTTTGAAATGAGCCAGAGCGAGCGCAATTTTATCTTTCATAGTTTCACCCATCAAGTTTGCTTATTTTCTTAATAACAGCATCTTGAAACAATCTGAAAGCCTTCCTCTTCTCTTTTGGATAAATATATGGAATGCCTAAAATTTCTTTGCATCCGGCGCATTTCAAAACAGATATTTTTTCTAATTTTTTATTTTGTAAATTCACAAGATTATTCGGAGAAAATATTCTATCAAAATATAATCTCCGAAGATTTCCTGCCCCGTCTTTTTGATATGTAAGAATAAGATGACCGCATTTTCTGCAGCAAATTTTAAGGCAGCGAGAATATTTTCCTCTGGCTTTCCAGTAAATGTCTTTTTTGAATGCAAGCATATTTTTCATAATCTTACCCCTCAAACCTTATATCTCAAAATCGCCCCAATCCCGCCGATGGCTTCAAGCTTTTGGCCCTCGCCTGTGTCAACTGAAACAATTTCTATTTTTGTCCCGAAAGTTTTCGCCAGCTCTTCAATTGCGTCAATCGGGTCCTTCTCCCCAATGACTTTCATTTTCTCCCCGCACTCTTTGCACGCCTGCTCTCTTTCCGCGCCCGGCTTACAAAATCTTTTTTCAGCGTGCCCGGCCTCGCAAATTAATTCAAACTCAGGCCAGGAAAATTTTTCTGAAACCAAAAGAATATCAACAGCTCCCAGCTCAATTGTCCGTATAACTTCTGCTGCTCCGTAAACAACCAAGCCGGAATTTTTCTGTAGCTCTGCCAAAAATTTTTGCATGAGGGCTTTTTCTTTTGCAACAGAAGCCTCTTTCAAAAGCTCGCCCGCGCGCTCCACCAACTCTGAAAGCCCATGCTCGTCTGTGTATCCTGTGTCCTGAACTCCAATAATTTTTTTCTTGACTTCAGTCAGCAAATATCCTTCTTCTAAAAAAGTATTTTTCAACGGCCCTGAGCCGCCCAAAATAATTCCTTTTATCTCGGGCTTGTCCAAATAAGCGCGGACATTTTGCGCAACCATTTTCAACCAGTCGTTTGTCAGGCCCTCGCGCACGCGCTCGTATCTCTGAGCTGACTGCCCGCCCTTCCCAGTCTTCCCGGGAACAATTGAATCCATATGACGCAGAACTTGAATTGCTTTCCCTTTCAGCAAACCAATTGTGCATTCCTGCACGTCCATCACAACGAGGCCGTAGATTTCTTTTTCCGCAACCATGTTCATTAAAGGCCCTAATTCAAATTTCTGGTCGCACCAATAAAGTTTTATTGGCACAGGTTCTGGCGGCTCGATTGTCCAGATTTTTATATCGCTGTCGCCCTCATGCTCGGAAACATTTCCGCAGAAAAGCGCAAGCCCATGCTCGGGAGTTCTTTTGTAGAGCTTGAGCTGCTGCTGAATTTTTGTCAGTGCATCAATGACATTTTTCCGCACAGCTTTGCTTTTCACATTCTGCGTTAGAGAAATCTCTGTTGCAATCAGGTTCATTATTTCGTGGATCGGATAATCTTTTGGAATGTAAACTGACACAAGCTCAGTGTGCCTGCCCTTCATACCCGCAAGCTCTGCCAAAAGTTTTTTCAATTTGTATGATTGCTCGTCTGCCATGCTGCTCACGCTAGAATGGATTTGAGCGGAGAGATTTAAAAAAGAATTATTTTTTTGAGTATTCTTTTAATCTTGGTTTTTCTATTGGGGGTTGGTCTGTTGGAGATGGACCAGTATCAGGAAAATGGAATGCGCAACCCAATGATCTATAGACATATCCTCCAGTCTGCGGATCGTACCAAACAATAGATCTCGTTCTAAGCAAAGATGTCAAGGCTTCTTCAGCAGCACTTTGGTTACCTCTTCTTGGCATATCTCATCACTATAAATAATTATACATAAGTGGTATTTAAAGCTCTATTCTTGTAGCTTTTCTAATCCGCGTTTCCGAGTTTAGAAGTTTAAGTGTTATAAAGGTTTTCGCTGGGAAATGGCTTTTTAAAGATTTTGCCTGCGCGCTACTCGTATCGCAAAGCTTCAACCGGCTGCAAAGCAGCAGCCCTTCTTGCAGGAAGAATTCCTGAAACAATTCCAATCAAAACAGAAAATCCCAAAATAAAAATTATAAGCTCAGGAGAAACGCTCGCAGTCAAAGTTCCGGCTCGGCCGAAATCCACCAAGCCCCGCGACTGCGCCGGGCTTACAAATCCAATCTGAGAAATCCCCATTGCAATTCCAATTCCCAAAATAGATCCAAGAATTCCTCCAATCAAGCCCAGAGATGCCGACTCAATCATAAAAAGTTTCATGACTTCTGAATTTGTTGCGCCAAGGGCTTTCAAAATTCCAATTTGCTTTGTCCGCTCAAAAACTGACATGAACATTGTGTTCGCGATTCCAATCCCGCCGACCAAAAGAGAAATCCCTGCAATGCCTCCCCAGAGCAAACTTGCTGTAGCCATAACATCATTGACAGTCTGCAAAAGAGAAGCCGAAGTCAAAACCGTAAAGTCCTGCTTGTCAGCAATCACATGGTGTGTTGTTAAAAGTTTTTGCGTTATCTGCGAGGATATAAGAGAAGGATCAGAGTCATCGCTTGCTTTCGCAACTATTTGCGAGAATTGATTTTCCGGAGTGCCTGTAAAAGTTTTGCGTGCATTCTCAATTGGAATTATCACAAGCCCGTCTGTCTGCGCAGCCGCGCCGCCCTGCTGCAAAATTCCCACAACGCGGAAGCTCTCGCCATTTATTGTAATAACTCTGTTCAGCTGAACTTTTTCCTTGAAAGTGCTGTTCGCAATTCTGTATCCAAGGACTGCAGCATGATTATCTCCGGGCCGCAAATATCTCCCTTCTTGCAGAGGAGTGTTTGAAAATTGTTCCCAGACATTTGGGTCAACCCCCTGCACGCTGGCGGAGAAATTTTCGCTTACATACTTTACGCTTTTTCTTTCGCTGACAATTCCAGTTGCAGCAGAAATTTCTGGAACTGATTTTATCGCCTGCAAATCCGTAGAAGTCAAATTTCCCTCAGAGCTTCTTTCATTCTGAAATCCACCGCCACCAAAATTTCCAAAAGGAATTCCTCGAGAGGCACGCGAAAATCCCGGGCTGATGAAAATCGCATTTCCGCCGAGTGAGCTTAATTGCTCTTGAATTTTTTCCTGAAAGCCATTCACAATAGAAAGCAAAGCCACAACCGCAGCCGAGCCAATTACGATTCCGAAAATTGTGAGCCAGCTTCTGAGCTTGCGGTTTTTCAGGCTGCTGAAAACAAACCTGAACGAATCATTATATCTCATGTTTTTTCCTTTTTCTGAATTTGTAAACTCCGTAAACAATTCCTACAAGAGCCAAAGCCGCGCCTGCTCCGAAAAGCGGAGAGTTGAAAATTCCCTGCTGGCCTCGCGCGCCCGCTGTACGATTTCTTGAAATGAAAGTTGTCGCGTCAATTTTCAGCGGGACTTCTTTCTCAACTGTGTAGCGGTTTCCGATTGAATCTGTGTAATCAATTTCAACTTTCAGCGGAGCTTCGTCCCTTGATTTTGGAACAAGCTTGAAAGTCGCCAGCGTGAAATCCCCTTTGTTCAAATCTCCGATTATGTTTGCATTCGTTCCCGTAACAGAGAATTCATCCTGCTCAGGAATTTTTACAACAACAGAAGAGGCCGCGTTCCTTCCAGAATTTACAATTCCAATCGAAACAGAATTTTCAGAAATGTCCTGCACAACCAAATCAAAGTCTGTGCGGGTTTCTGCGATGCTTACGTTGTAATCAGTGTATGAGAAAGAATTGCTGTTGTCATTGCTGTATCCGATTTTAATTTTGATGTTTCCCTGAGATGCATCCTTGTCAACAAGAACCCTGAAACTGAAAGTAAAAGGCTTGTCTGTTGGAATGCCTGCTGCATTTCCAAAATTTACTGAACTGTCTGAAATAACTAAGAACGGATATCCAGACTGCGCGCTGAATGTTAAGTTAGCCGGCGCGTTGCTGTTATCTTTCACAGTTGCCTTGAAAAATAAGTCAACTGCATTGCCGCGCTCTGCTGGAAATGGATCCTGGCTTACTAATTTTATATCCATGCTATAAGCGAGCGCGCCCGAAGACATCAACAACATTATTGCCGCAAACAAAACGAAATTTATTTTTTTCATACAAAAGCCTCCAATTTTAATTTAATATTTTTCCGTCCATGAGCTCAATTTTTTTGTCAGCAAAATCTGCAACAGTGCGGTCATGAGTTACTATAATCAGCGTTGTTCCAGAATCTTTATTGATTTTTCCCAGAAATTTCATCAGTTCTATTCCGGTTTTTGAATCCAGATTTCCTGTTGGCTCATCCGCAAGAATAAATGTGGGATTGTTCGCAAGCGCGCGCGCAATTGCAACTCTCTGCCTTTCCCCGCCGGAAAGTTGCGCCGGCAAATGATTTGCCCTTTGCTTTAGCCCGACCTTTTCAATCAGCTCGGCCGCGCGTTTTTTTCTTTCATGCTCGGGAATTTCCATTATCATCATTGGAAGCTCAACATTTTCTATTGCAGTCAAAGTCGGGTAGAGATTGAAAAATTGAAAAACAAATCCGATTTTTTTCCCGCGGAGCCGCGCGACTTGCGAATCAGAAAGCTTTGTTAAGTCAGTTCCATCAATTTCAACTTTTCCGGAGCTCGGCCGGTCAAGCGCTCCTAGAATGTGGAGCATTGTGGATTTTCCTGAGCCTGACGGCCCGATTATAGAAACAAAATCTCCCTTTGAAATTTTCAGGCTTACTTTGTCCAGAGCATTTACTTTAACAGAATCCAGGCTGTAGGTTTTGCTGACATTGTCGAGTTCTATTACAGGCTTCAAGTCCATGCTGGATTTTCGGGTGTGTTATTTATAAGCTTTTCATATTCTGTAAAGGTTTATGTATTTGCTTCAGTAGATACAGAAAATTTTATTTCAGTCCCATCAACAATATTCTTCCCGTCTGCTGAAAACAAAAGATTTTTTATTTTCATAGTCGCCGCAATATCCGGCGCAACTTCTTGAATAATCTTTTTCTCCTCTGCGTTGCACTTAAGAGAAACTTCTGTAAGCTCTGTGTTCAGCGCGAGTTTATTGCCCTGCTTCCACTGGCGAATTGCAGAAATAATTTTCACAGCCAAATCGCCGGCTTTTTCAGCTTTCTCATCCAAATATTTTTTCTCAAACTCAGGCCATGCGGAAATGTGTATGGATTTTTCTTTCTCAAACCCAGCGAAAAGATTTTGAAAAACTTCCTCAGTGATGTGCGGAATAATCGGCGCGAACAATTTCAGAACTGTAAGCAGGCTTTTATGCAAAGTAAATTTTGCGCTCGCATCATTTGCATACAGCCGTGCTTTTGCAGTCTCCAAATAATTATCGCAGAAAATTTTCCAGAAGAGAATTTCCGTTTCCTGTTTTGCTGAAGAATATTCAAATTTCTCAAAACTTTCTGTTGCGGCCTGAACTGTTTTCATCAACTTCGCCAGAAGCCAGCGGTCCATAATTTCCAGCTTTTTTGGCTGCGCGGGTTTTTTGCTCAATGAAAGCGAAGCAAGCCGCGAGGCATTCCAAATTTTATTTACCAAGCGCTGGCCAGTTGCCAAATCTTTTTCCTGAAAAGGCATGTCCTCTCCCAGCCGCGCATTTGTCGCCCAATATCGCAGAGCATCAGCAGAATATTTTTCTTTCAGCGGGCCAGGCTCAACAACATTTCCCTTTGACTTGTGCATTGCTTTTCCGTGCGGATCAAGCCCCATTCCATTTATCATAATATTTTCCCAAGGAATTTTTCCTGTATGAGTCCAGCATCTCATTATTGTGTAGAAAGCCCATGTGCGAATTATATCATAGCCCTGCGGCCGCAAGTTCATAGGATAAATTTTTTCGATTAAGTTTTTCTTTTCACCCCAGCGTGAATTTATCAGCGGGCTTGTTGCAGAGGTAAACCAAGTGTCCATAACATCCTCGTCTGCCCTAAAGCTTGTGGAGCCGCATTTGCATTTTTTCTTTGGGCTTGCTGCAACAGGATCAATCGGTAAATCTTTCTCTTCTGCAAAAATCATTTCTCCACAATTGTTACAATACCAGACAGGAAACGGAATACCGAAAAATCTTTGGCGTGAAATTATCCAGTCTGAATTCAAGCCTTCAACCCATTGATTGTAGCGCACGTGCATATGCTCGGGAAACCATTTTATTTTTTCCCCTAGCTCAAGCCACTTGGATTTTTTTTCAAGAATTTTTACATTCCATTGGCTAGAAACAAAAATTTCCATCGGCGTGCCGCATCTTTCATGGACATTGACAGCGTGATCTAATTGTTTTTGCTCAACTATTTTTCCATCGGTTTCAAGCTTAGCAAGAATTTTTCCGCGCGCTTCCTCTATTTTCAAATCTTCAAACTCGCCAGCTTTTTCTGTTAGCCTACCTGCGCGATCAATTACAATTTTCAGCGGCAAAGAATATTTCTGCCACCACTCGACATCTGTCTTGTCACCGAAAGTGCAAATCATCACAATTCCGGTTCCAAATGCAGGATCGACTTTTTCATCTTCCATTATCGGAACTTCCTGCCCGAAAATTGGAACAACAGCTTTTTTCCCTAGAAGTTTTTTATATCTCTGGTCAGAAGGATGGATAAAAATCCCCACGCACGCAGGCAGAAGCTCTGGCCGCGTTGTTGCAATTTGTATTTTTTCATTTGAATTAACTAAATCAAAATTAATTGTGCTCAAAAAAGTTTTTCTCTGCGAGTCTTCAATCTCTGCCTGCGCAATTGCAGTCTGGCAGGTCGGGCACCAGACAGTTGGCCCTTCTGCTTTGTAAACTAATTTTTTCTTTGCCAAATCCAAAAAAGCAAGCTGGGAAAGTTTTTGCGCTTCTGGAGAGATGGTGTTGTAAAGCAGATCCCAGTCAACAGAAATTCCAAGATATTCCCAAACTTTTTTCCAGTTTACTCTTTCTTCTGCGAGCGTTTTCAGGCAGAGCTTTACAAATTCCTGCCGCGAGAAATCTTTCGAGCGGATTCCTAATTTTTTCTCCACATAGCGATCGCTTGCCAAGCCGTTATCATCCGAGCCCATTGGATAAAAAACTTCAAAGCCCCGCATGCGCTTGTAGCGCGCAATAAATTCTGCTGTGCTGTATCCGAGAATGTGGCCCATGTGCGGCGGGCCTGACATTGTAGGCGGGGGCGTGTCTATTGAAAAAACTTTTTTCTTGCTCGTGGGATTGAATTTGAAAATTTTCTTCTCAGCCCAAAATTTCTGTATGCGCGGCTCTGCTTCGGATGGAGTGTATTTTTCTGGGAAGGTTGGCATGAAAGAAGTTAGTGGAGAGGTTTATAAATTTTGATTTCTTTAACTTTTTATATACATCTAGCAAAATCTTTTCATGGTTTCAGTAGACAAAGCAGTGATTGCTAGGCTGATGAAAGCAGGAAAGAAATTTGAAATTCTTGTGGAGCCGGAATTAGCTGTTAGCGTGAAAGGCGGAAAAGAAATTCCAGCAGATGATTTGCTTGCTGTGCCGGAAGTTTTTGAAGATGTTGGCAAAGGCACGCGAGTGCCCGCGGCTGATGTGAATAAATTTTTCGGCACAAGCGACATACAAAAAATTGCGGAGAAAATTATCCGCGATGGAGATGTGCAATTAACAACAGAGCAGAGAAATAAAATGCTTGAAGAAAAAACAAAAGCTGTGACTGCGATAATTGCGCGAAATGGAATAAATCCGCAGACTGGCGCGCCGCACCCGCAGGACAGGATTTTGCGCGCAATGGAGCAGGCGCGGGCGCGCGTTGTTTTGGAAAAATCCGCAGAGGAGCAGGTTGATGAAATTCTGAAAGCAATCCAACCGATAATTCCAATCCGCTTTGAAAAAATTTCAGTTGCAATAAAAATTCCAGCCGAGCACGCTGGCCGCGCAGCCGGGATTATAAGAAATTTCGGAACTCCATCGCGCGAAGAGTGGGCAGGCGACGGGAGCTACATGGCTGTTGTGGAAATTCCAGCTGGCATGCAGACAGAGCTTTTTGACAAATTAAATTCTTTGACTCGTGGGGAGGCGGTTGTGAAAAATTTGAGCAAGAAATAATTCATTGGGCGTAAACAACTTCAAGGTGAGGCGGCAATCCTATTATACCAACTTCTCTTCCAGGCAAATCTTCAAACCTGACATCAACGAGAGCTCTCACCGCGTCAGCTTCTAAAGTTCCCGCATAAAATGGCAAATACTCGTTCAAATATTTTGGTTCGCCGAACACTCTGCTTCTCGTGACTCTTCCTCGCATTTGCATGTACATTTCTACTGAAACAGGCAAGCCCGCGTAAATTACTGCCTCTCCTCTAGGCAAGTCTAATCCATGGCCTCCTGCTTTGTAGTCGGTTATCAGCAAGTCAAGCCCGCCCTTTGGTTTATTAAAATTTCGTATAACTTCTTCTTGCTGCTCACGTGTTTGGACATCTCCTCCGACAAGATAACCACTTTGTACTTGTACGCCCGGCATTTTTCTGATTAAGAAATCAAGCTCCAAAGTAGAATCAACATAGTTTGTTGCAGCAACTGTTGGTTGTTTCATCTGTGTCAAAACTGCGAGGATCTCGTCTATTTTTCCTAAATTTTTCCTTCTTTCCTGCCTTTCATTCAACTCTCTTTCTATTTCTTCTTTATTGATGCCAGAATTTTTGGAAACATAATCAAGAACTGTAAGCACTTTTCTTGTTTCCGGATCGATAAGCTCTCTTCCGGTTTCTGGATTTTTCTGCTTTTCCCCGAAAATATAAGTGGGGGACTCCAATAATCTATTTCTAGTATGGTAAAGCTTTAGAAATCCTCTTGCAGTTCTTTGCAATTCTGCATGTCCACCATCGCCTGCCCAGTGAGATACAAGACCTATAGTTATGTCTCCCATCTCATACGGCCTCTGGAATTCTATTGTCGCTGTGCGCGCGAGCTGGCTTTTTCTTATTGTGAGCGTTTTGAGTAAACCTTCATCAATCCTTCTGACAAATTCGTCTTCAACCGGAAGTTCTGTAGGTGTAAATTTTGGAAGAAACGGCTCAACCAAACTCATTGCAGGTTTTATTGTTGTTGCTTGGAGCAGTCTTTCAAGTGCTCTTGCCTTTTTTCCGGGGAAGGCTGTCAATCCGATTAATTGGGTGCGTTCATTTTTTAGCTCCATAAGCTTTTCGTAATATTTTGAAATCCTTCTATTAACATCTTCTTCCGGATTATCCCTTTCGCTCATGACTGTCGGATCGTATGCTACAAAATCCGGCACTTCATCAATTATAATTGTGCCGAACCCCTTTAAGGATTCTGGATCAATTCTCCCTTTTTCTAGGTCCATTCTAATAAGCTGGTAAGTTGTAAACATCAAGTCTGCATTCCATGCTGCCGCTTTTTTTTCATCAAACTTCCCACGTTTCCATACCCCAATATCACGCTTTATTCCCCTTTCTCTCCTCGCGGCATATTGCCAGTCTCTTATTCTGCCAAATTCATCAACAGCATACGCGCCGCCGGTTTCCCAACGCCCCATTATGCTTTCTGCGGTAGGATTAACAAATACAGAAAGCTTGTCATTCAGTCCGTATTTGTCTGTTCTCGAAAGCCACTGACCCACTAATCTTTGATTTGGCAGAATAACCATTGTTCTATGATTTTTATCGGCATTTTTCTTCGCTGCAACCACTGTTAATCCGATTTCTGTTTTTCCCATTCCTGTCGGAGCAACTGCAATTGTGTTTCTGTCAGGATTGCTGATTATATCTGCCGCCAGAGCTACCTGAGGTTCCACCATTCTCATCTTAGAATTGAAGCGCACAACCATGAAATATTTATCAGACGCAAAGTATTTAAGCTTTGTTTTTTTGACTACCGATAGGTTTAAATAGTTTTGTATGCCATAAATTGCATGGATTATGCTCCAAAATTTCTGAGATTTGGCGATAAGCCAGATGTGGAACTTGCCTTAATCGGAAAACCTGTTCTGATAAGGGCTTACCCTACGCTGATAAAAGTTGAAGGCAGGGAAACTTTATCACCAGATTACGTTGCATTTCATTTAGCTTTGAGGCAGTTTCAGAATGCTGATGTAATTTGGGTGGGCAGGGCTTTGATGGACGGCGGAATACAATCTGGTGTTTCCTATTATCCTGCAGCAGCATTTGTTGAAGATGCTTTGATGTTCAGGAGAAAAGATGAAGATGTTAAATATAGAGGGAAAATTGTTAAACGATGGAAAATTATTGAAAAGGGATGGAAGAGCGGAAGGATGAGAACCCATGACCCGAAGCCGCCATTCATTGAAATTGCAGAGAGCCCTTACAATACAGGAGATGATATTGAAAATCTTCTTAGAAAAAGCGCATATGAAAAAGCAATGACTCGGGGGCGCGTTGCTGTTCTGGGAGAAGGAAGCGAAGTTAGATATGTTCTTGATGAACGCGGCTACAAAGACTATGATATAATAAATTTCCGCGCAAGACAACTTTATCCTGCGATTGCATTTGGAAATCCTGAAGTTAATAGACCTGTTTTTAGTCCGGAGCTTAGGAGACCTTTTGGTGGCGGATAGAAAGAAGTGTTTTAGATGTTGGAAAACTTTTAGAAAAGAGAAAAGCCGAACCAAAACCTGAGAAAGTTGAAGATAAGTTAGATAGAGAAGTCGCAGAATTTATTAGAAAAATAAGAGGCGGAGATAAAAAATAAAAATTGATTTTTATGGCAAAATTACCAGAAGGAAAAAAACTTAGGCGCGGTGAAGTGCGAGATAAAATTCTATATCACTTGAAAGGTTTGGATTATGGAAATGTGCCTCATCCTTATACAGCTCCTGATGGTGCCACACTTGGAGGAATTTCTGAAGCTCTTTATGGAAGTCGGGTCCGTGGAAACAATATTCAAAAACAAATTGGTGAAATGGTAGCTGAGGGCACACTGGTGAAAAAGACTGGTGTTGTAAGATCAGAAAGAGGGAAGATTGAAACTTTTTACTATAAAGTTGCTAGACTGGTAGAAGCAGATCATCCACAGGCTTACAGTTTGGCAGCTAGAGTTGCTTTGAAAGCTGGAGAGGCTTTGGAAAGAGCCGGCCAATCAGACGAAGCAGCGAAAATTTATAGAATGGCATTGACTGGCGTGGCTGGAGAGTCACCTTCAGAAATTCCAGAAGCAACTCAGAGAACGCCGGAAGAAAAAGTAGAAATCGCGCCCCCGCAAGAAATTGAAAAAAGAGAAACGCCACCCAAACTTGGAAAAAAGGAACGCGATTTGGAAAAGGCAATTTACAAAGGGGATGAAAGTGTTGTTGGAAAAGCAAGAATTGCTGTTTTAGAATATTTGAGAGAGCGAGGTTCAGGCACGGCTGAAGAAATCGCAAGAGCTTCTGAATTGAGTAAATCTGGAATCATGCTGGCTTTGAATGGTTACAAAGATTATGTTGGGTTGTTAGATGCAGGTTTCGCGGAACAAACTGGAACAAAAAGATTGTATAAACATGGTTGTCCCAGCAGAGTTTTTTCCGCCACAGAAAAAATGGAAAAAGTTCCTGAAGCTTTCAAAAAACATAAAAATATTCCTAAAGTGATGGAAGTAAAGCGCGCGGGAAGTATTCTGGAAATAAATCCAATTGAAAGAATGATTGCTGTTTACGGAGCTGAGCCTGAAGAGGGAAAAGAAGGAGAAGATTTTGGAATTTATAATACGACTGTAATCAATATTTTGGAATTTCTTAGGGACAATCAGTCTGTCAAAGTTAAACAGATGAGCAAAAAATTGAAAAAAACTTATGAAACCGTCTACGTTCTCATCGAAGGAAGAGCAGAAAGCAAGACTCATGAAGGAAAGCCTGGATTGGTGCAGGCACGGCTGGCGAAGCGCGTTCAAAGAGGAAAAAATGTCGAATATAGAAGATCAAAAAAATTTGAAAAGTTTTTCAGAGATGCAGAAAAGCGTGGGTATGAATTTGATGACGAAACTTCTTTGAAAGAGCGGCTTTATTATCCGGCTTCTGGAGAAAACTTGGAAGAGGCGCGGCAGGCTTACTCTTCGCTGAGCCCAGTAGAAAGAGTTACTCTCAGAACACTGCAAAAAGCAGACAGCTTAACTTTGGAAAAGCTTTCAAGGAAGTTGCATTTGAATACGCATATGGCTGGCGCGGTTATGAAAAAATTGGATGAAAGCGGGGCTGTCGGTAAAATTACAAGTCAGAGAAAAAAAGGCCACAGATATTATTCAGTTTCTCCTGCATACACAAAAGCTGTGAAAGAAGATAATAAAAAGAAAAAGGAACTCAGAAGTCAGCCTGAACCAGAGATTTCAGAATCCGGAATAGATTCAGATGTTTACCAGAGTTTGAAAAATGAATCTGAAGGGGGTGTGAGCTCCGTAAGTGTTTTCAGAAATTTGCTCAATAGAGAACAAAATCAAGCCACGGTTTTTGATATTGCAGATTATTATGGCATAAAAGTTTCGCATGCAAAAAGATTATTGGAGAGCCTCGAAGAAAAAAGTTTGGTTCATAAAAAAGGAGTCAATGACAAAATCCCTCATTATAAAGTTCAAAAATGGATAATGAAGGTTCACGGAAAAGTGGGCGACGGTAAAGAAGGGCTCGGAATTACAGAAAGCAAAACTGCTGTTCCACCACCTTCTTCCGAGCCGCCGCAAGAGCTTCCGCCTGCTCTAGCACCACAGCCTCCAGAAACAGGAAGGGGTGGCGAGGAAATGGTTGAATCTGATTCTGGCGATCGACGTTAGATATATTTCAGTTTTTCTTAATTCGCCGGCATGTACAAATATTTCAAAATTTCTCTTGCCTTGTAAAATGTAAATGACTTGACTGCATTGGGGAAAGTTTTTCTCACGCCTGACATGAAATTTTCAAACTCCTCCGAGCTTTTCACTTCCAGATCAAATTCCAAATCCGAGCCGCCAAAAGTTATGTCCTCGTAAACAACATTCGGGTGCGCGCACAAAAATTTTCTAATCTGATCACGCGCGGAAACATTAGCTAAGTCCAAATCAATTTTGTAGTATTCATATCCTAGCTTGTTCAAATCAACTATTGCTCTGTAGGCGAGTATCACTCCTTTTTTCTCGAGCGAGCGCATTTTGAATTTTATTGCAGTCGGAGTCATGCCCAAAGATTTCGAAATTTCAAGCAAGCTGATTTTTCCATCTGCTGCTATAATTCTTAAAAATTTTAAATCGCTCTCGCTTAAGCTTAAAGGCAAAGAGCCGCCGGTTATTTTTTCAGAATAGTCGCGCAATTTTTCCGGTATGAGATAATTTCTGCTGTAATGCACATATCCGTAAAAAAGCGTTATGATTTTTTCCTTTATGTAAGGCTTGAATCTTTTCAAGAAATTCATCCAGAGAGAATCAAACTCCGCAAGGGAGCGCACAAGATAAACAAAGGCAATGTCCCAGCTTGCGGAAGTTTTGTAAACTGTCATTGTTGATTTTTCTTTCACAAGAAAATCTGTGATTTTATTTTCCGTCTGGTCTGTTGTGTTTTGCAGTTTCAGATAAACTCTTACCATAGAATAGCCGATTTTGGAAAAATCTATTAGAGTGTAGTAGCCTTTTACAACACCAGCCTCTTCCATTTTTTTTATCCTGTGGATTACAATGTTTCTTGTTGCACCAACTCTTTTTGCGATTTGCTTTTGCGACTGCCTGCAGTTCCTGTCAAGCTCAAAAAGGATTTTCGCATCTATGCTGTCAAGCTCTTTCATGTACAAAAAATGCTTTTTCTGTTTAAAAAACTATATTTCTGATTACGGCTTTTGCCGTTCTGTCATCAAAATTTAAGCTTACGAAAACCTTAGATAGTTTGCGTTTCAATTGATTTGTGATAATTATGCACAGAATTGCTGAAGAGCAGGAAAATGAATTAAGATTGTTGGTTGAACAGTTCAGAGAAAATCATTCTGATATGAGAATAGAGCCGCGCATGATAGATTTAACTCATTGCTTCAAAGGACCCAAAGGAGTTCGCGTTCCAAGATATTGGTATAGCAGCGCTGGCAATCCATCCATAAAAGCTTATGTTGTGAGAGATGGTCCGATAATAAAAAAATATGATGCGAAAGATTATGTCGCCAGAGATGGCGGAAGAGATTACAAAAAAGTTCTTGATGTACAAGATCCGGATTTTATTGTTTCAAGCATGTTGTGCGTAAATGCCACAAGAAATACTTATTTTTCAGAAGTTTCAGATTTTAAGAGAGAAAAATGGAATCCCGCAGGTCTTGCATCTGGGGTTGTGTGGGAAATAGAAGATCAGTTGAGAGAGCTTTCTGGAGGAGATTTTAATGTTAAGAGAGATAACGCTTTCATCTTTGCGCGCGGCTCTGCTGCGGAAGCTGGAAGTGCTTTAAGGCTCAATGCAATTTGGCTAAGTCTAATAGCGAGATTTGGAGAAAAATTCTTTGAAAAAGAGCCTACAATGTATGAAATCGGCCTTGCTAGAAGTGTTCTGCCAGAAGAGCTTTTCAAGAACCCGACAGAAGAAAACATAAAGCGAGCATCTTATCAATGGGATGATTGGGGAAAGAAGTCACACACAAAAGAATCTGAATGGTTTTTGGCAAAGATGGTTGAGCGCTATATAGGTTTGGAAGAGCTTTTCTCTTCAAGCTCAGAAAGGGCGAGGTTGTATGAAATAGACAAAAGAAAAGATGTGCTGGAGATTTTAGAGCATATTAAATCTCGCGGGGATTCTGGCGTTGATTTAATAGAACTTGATGATAATGATTTTTTTGAGGATAGGGATTTAGCTCTATCAATTTTATTTGTCGGCGGAAAAATCAGATGCGTTGTTCAAGACCGCCCCAAAAAATACAATGAAAAAACCGCCAGAGAAAGGTTTTTTGATATTTACAGAAGAGATCCTTATTACAGAATTTATGATAGCGGCTTAATCAGGGATTGGGCGGCACAGGGAAAAGTGGTAGAAGCTGTTGGCTCAAGGGAGCCACATTATATTTTTACTAAACAACCCACTGCAACAGCATAATCAAAATTTTAATCATAAATAAAACTGCCGCACGAAAAAATTTCACATTTGCTGAAAATTTTTTCGTAAAGGATAAGTAGCGCCGCCAAGCCTTAACTCATATGCAAAAATTTCAAATTAGAGGCAAATATATCTCAGCAATAATTTGGCTAGCTGTATTCAGCTTGGTTTTTTCCGCAGTTGGTTTTGCATTGGACCCAACTGACGGGAGCGACGCAAAAGAGGACACAGACAAAGATGGATTGAAAAATGTGGATGAGTTCTTGTATGGAACTGATCCGAACAATCCTGACAGCGATGTTGATGGAATAAATGACGGATGGGAAGTCCATTTCAGAAATGTCTGGTACGAAAAGCAGCTCTCGGAAAAATCAAAAAGTATTTTCGACAAAAGATATGATGAGCTGAATTCTGAACAGCAACAGCAAGTGCGAAGTTCAATTGACCATGAATGGAATCCGCGGCCTTTGAATCCAACAGATGGTACAGATGCGGGGAAAGTTTCTGCAGAAAAAATTGCGGCAGCGCAGCAGACAATTGCAAGCGGTCAGGCTCCAACAGTTCTCTACCAGTGGGCTGACGCGGACGCGCAAAAATATTTGAATGATCCGGATGAGGATGGTTGGAATAATCTGCACGAATTTTTCGCAGGCACTGATCCGACAAATCCAAATACAGATGGAGATTCTTTCGCCACGGATTCGCAGGATCCAAATCCTTTGATACCAGATGACTATCAGTCAAGCCAGCCCGGTGGAACAACAGGCGGGCAGTCTGATGGCCAATTCCAAGGACCGGGGCAAGGCCAGGGGCAGGGACAAGGCCAAGGACAGGGTAGCGGACAGGGACAAGGAAATGGAAACGGACAAAGCGGACAAGGCCAAGGACAGCAGCAAGGTAATGGACAAGGCCAAGGACAGCAGCAAGGTAATGGACAAGGCCAAGGACAAGGCCAAGGACAGCAGCAAGGTAATGGACAAGGCCAAGGACAAGGCCAAGGACAGCAGCAAGGTAATGGACAAGGGCAACAAGGACAGGGCCAAGGGCAAGGTCAGCAACAGGGCCAAGGAAATGGAAACGGTCAAGGAAATCAGCAAGGGCAGCAGGGAGGCGGACAGCAAAATCAGGGGCAAGGCCAAGGAGAGGGACAATCACAAGGCCAGGGGCAGGGACAAGGCCAAGGACAAAATGGAAATCAGGGCGACCAGCAACAGGGACAAGGACAGCAATCGCAAGGGCAAGGACAGGGCCAAAGTCAAGGTAATGGACAAGGCAATGGTCAAAATAATCAAGGACAAAACAATAATGAAAATCTTTTGCCAACAAGAATTGTGATTGATTGGAGCGAGGCAGGATTCAGCAGCGTAAACAAAGCAATAACAAAAGGCCAGCCATTTGCAATTAAAGGACATATCGAGTACAGAGATCCGCAAACAGGAATGTGGAATCTGGTTGCTGCAGTCATGGATGTTGAAGGCCATGTAAAGATAGACGGACAGGATTACAAAATCGGCTCAGCAAAAGCAGACCTTGATATAAATGGAAACATGGGCGTTGGCTACTTCAATTTGGTTGCAACAATTTCAACAGACGCGCCAGCAGGTGAAGGAGTGCTTTCAGTAAAAGCCTTGGCAAATGGTATTTACGCAGAATCAGAGATTTCAGAAACTCAAGCAAGCGGTGCGCCAAAGAATATTGATGTGAAAACCCCAGAAAAGAAAACTGCTGTAAAAAAAGTTTCCGCAGCTGTAAAAGTTCCAGCGAAAGCAAAAGTTCTTAGCAAGCCAAAATTAAAATCTTCAAAGATTAGATAATTTTTGTTTTTTTATTTTTCTTTTTTTCAATCGCTTTTAGCTGTCGCGTTTGAAAAAAGTGAAAGGCGTTGAATATAGATAGGGGTTATTTTTTAATTTGGTTAAACTAAAAATTATAGTATGTAAATATTTACAGAAAACTTTATGCTAGCTTTTCATAAGTGCTTTCGGAAAAAAGCGGAGGCATATCTCGTGCGTTATCAAAGCATGGTCAACATCTTCTATTGCGTCTCCAAACTTATTCCTTATTTCTTTCAAAAGCCTGTCAACTTCTATCGGGCTCGCTGTTGGAAAAGTAAAATAAAATTCCTCTCCGCCTCGCGAGGAAAATAGAATTTTTACTTCTTCATTTGTGTGCAGATATCTATAAAGTTCTTCAATTCTTTTTTTATTTTTCTTTTTTACTTTTACAAAAATAAAATATAAAAAAAGCCCATGTTGCCTGTAGCCGTGCGTCAGGGCATAGCGGACAATAACGCCGTTCTTCACAAGCGCGAGCAGGCGGTTTCTCGTTGTCTCCATTGAAGCTCCAGCTTTTTTTGAAATTTCGATATAGGGCGCAGCTCCATCAACATTGCAAACAAAGTTGAGAATTCTTTTGTCGAGTTCATCGAGCTTAACAGGCTTCTCTGGCAGCGGCTCTGGCACGAAAGTATAGCCAGTTTCCTTTTCATGATAGAATAATTTTCTGTTTATTTTTAGGCGTTCAATCTCTTCTTTGACTTCATAGGATTTCAAAATCTTTCCGAGGGATTTTTTAATTCCAGAAAGAATCTCCTTGGATTCTTTTGAATCTCTTGCTATAAGCTGCGCGAAAAAATCCCATTTTCCCGAAAGTGCTCCAGACCAAACAACATTCGGATTGTTTTCAAAAAATTTAATCACTTTCTCTTCATTCTCTGGGCTGTGGTTGATATTTAAAAAAATATCAAAGCCCGCGCAGCCAAGCGCTTGAAAATTTGTAATCGCTAAAATCTTTTGTATGTAGCCTTCCTTGAACATCTGGCTTATCCTGTTCAGCACAGCGGTCTTGCTCAAGCCGGCGCGCCTGCCGATTTCCCGCCCGCTCATTCGCGCGTTCTCTGATAGGAGATAGTAGATTTTTCTGTCCTTTGCATCGAGCGTGTAAGCCATAAATTTTGTTGGAATTTCGCGCTTAAATAGGCATTTCATTTTGGACTATAATTTAGGGCTAAAGTTTATAGCAATACAACCACCTATAAGTAATTGTGACAAAATATGCCAGAAATTACAAGAGAACAACAAAAAAAAATACTTTTAGACGCATCATCAAGAAGGTACTTAGGAATGCCGAAAAAAGATTTTGAAGCTTGGTATGAGAGAAAGCGTCGCGTTGTAGACGAAATGCTAAACCGCTACACAGAGCTTGTGGAGATCCCTCACATGGAAGATACGTTTTATGACGAACTTGGTAGACTAAACCGTGCGAGAGAATATTTAACGAATTTGATGACGGTCAGCGATACAATTTCTTATTATAGAAGCAAACCAGATGAATTGGAGAATCTTTCCATGGATGAATGTCTGTTAATCCAGCCGCTGATTAATAATCAGATAAGAAAAGAACAAGAAGATCAACGGAACTCGCTATGAAGCTTACAAAGAAAAGCCTGAACCGTATGGCGATAGGAAAAAATATGTTGAATTTAGAAATGCTTATTTGTGAAAAATTCAATTTTTCAAACATTAGTTTTTAAAATCAAAATGGCCTAAATAACTTATGAAAAATTTCAATTTCTCTGGCAGTTATTTCAAAGTCGGAGTCCAGAAGGGAAAAATTTACAGAAGGTGCGGGCTGAAAAATTTAAACTTTCCAATAAATCATGAACACTTGAAAAAGCAAAAAGCTATTTATGAAAAATTTTATCCTGAATATTTTGAAGAGTTGAAAGGTATAGCATTTGTAACAAAAAGCTCAATAGAGCAGATAGAGAATTTCTTCCTTGTGAAAGATGTTCTTGATTTGCCGCAAAAGGGCTGCACGATTTTTGGCATTAAAAATAGTAATGGGATTCTGATAGGCAGAAATTATGACTGGAGAGCTGCTGCCGAAAAATTCATGTGCTATTTTCTTGCTAAAATAGAAAAGAAAAATAAGTATGTTGGAATAACTGATAGGGATACCATGCCTCTTGCAAATTTCAACGGGAAGATTCATACATTCGAGGCGGAAGATGCAATAAACGAACATGGGCTTTACATTGGCTTGACTGCGGCGCATCACCCGAGCAGAGGCTTTGGCTTGGGCAGCATAGGCATAATAAGATGGGTGGCAGAAAACTGCTCCTCAACAAAAGAGGCGTTGCAGTTCTTGAAAAGGGTGGAGATAGCAAATCCAAAAAATTTCTTTATTGCAGACCTATCCGGAGACATGGCGGTCTTTGAGCAGGCTGGCGGAAAGAAAAAAATAATCATGCCAGAGAAAGATTTTCTGGTTAAGACAAACCACTTTCTTGATGATGAGCTGGCATTAGAGGAAATAAAGCAAAATATTGGAAATTCTGTTTCCCGCTTTTCTGCTGTGCAAGAAGTTTTGAAAAAAAGTTCAGGCCGGCAGACGCAGGATTCTCTGATAAAAATTTTGAGAAATGACAAAGTGTGCGCAAATGATATTAAAACAAAATGGAAAACTATTTGGCAACTCGCGCTAAATATGCGGGATAAAAAATATTTTCTCTTTCACGGAAAACATAAAATAAATCTGCGGATTTGATAAGCTTTATAAATCTCCAACTCAGATATAATTTCAGTACAATCGCAGCAGCAGACCATACATTATTTTTCGCTGTTGCGGTGTGCGGCAATGAAGAAATTTCCCTAAAATATGTGTTAAATAAAAATATTTGCCAAAATTTTGGCGGATAATTTTTTCACATAATGTCGGGCGTGCTCTTCATTTTTAGAAAATTTCAAAAGTGAAAATCATGTCCGAACTTTTAGCAAAAGAACGCCAGCTTGTTTTGCCAGGAGAAGTGTTGGCAAAGGGATTGGATTATCTGCCGAGCGGCGGGACTTTCAGAACTGGGCAGGAAGTCAAGTCAAAATTCTTAGGCCTAGTGAGATTGAAAGAAAAATTTCTCGGTGTAATTCCATTAGCAGGAGTTTATGTTCCGAAAACCGGAGATGGAATAGTTGCAATGGTTTCTGAAATCCAGTCCAGCTTTTGGATAATGGACATAAATTCCCCATATGACGCAATACTTCCGCTCAGCGAGGCAACTGCAGAATATGTTGACACAGCAGAGACAGACCTCTCAAGCATTTTTGACATTGGGGATATTGTTTTCATAAAAGTTTTCAATGTTGCGCGCTCTAAACATACTTCATTAACAATGAATGATTACCGCGCGAAAAAACTTGTTGGCGGCAGGCTGATAAAAATCACGCCGACAAAAGTCCCGCGCGTTATTGGAAAAGAGGGGACAATGGTTGAGACAATTAAAAATCGCACAGGCTGCCAGATTGTTGTGGGGCAGAATGGGGTTGTCTGGCTGAAAGGGCAGAAGGAAGCGCTTGCAGCAAAAACTATTTTGACAATTGAAAAAGAGGCGCACACTTCCGGGCTTACAGACAGAATTGCGAAAATGCTTGAGCAGGAAGGATTGTCTGCAGGCGCACCTGTTGTTGATGTTGAAGAAGGGAAAAGAGAAAATTACAGGAATGAAAATGAGGAGATGAAATAATATGTCAGGAGCAGGAAAATTCGGCGCGCCCGAACATTTGATTGTAAATGGAAAGCGGTTAGATGGAAGAGGGCTGATGGATATGCGCCCGCTTACTTTGGATGTTAGAATGGTTCATCACTCAAACGGCTCTGCTGTTTTCAAATTTGGAAACACAAACGCGCTTGCTGCAGTTCAGGGACCAAGAGAAACTCATCCGAAGTGGATGGCTGACCCGCTGAAAGCGGTTTTGCGCTGCAAATATTTCATGGCGCCTTTTGCTACAACTGAAAGAAGCAGGCCAGGAACTTCTAGAAGGAGCACGGAAATTTCAAAAGTTATTACAGAAGCATTGGCGAATGTTGTTTTTCTTGAAGATTATCCAAAAGCTGCAATAGATATTTTCGCGGAAATTCTGGAGGCAAATGCTTCAACAAGATGCGCGGGATTGAATGCGGCTGCAATGGCTCTTGCTGACGCGGGAATTCCAATGCGCGATTTAGTTTCTTGCGTTTCAGTTGGAAAAATTGATGGGCAGATTGCTTTGGATGTCGCGGGCTTGGAAGATAATTTTGGGGAAGTTGACTGCGCAATTGCAACTGTGGGCGGCTCGGACCGCGTTGTGCTTTTGCAAATGGATGGAATTGTCACAAGAGAAGAATTTTCAAAACTTTTAAAATTCGGGGCAGAAGGCTGCGCGAGAGTTTATGAAAAACAAAAAGAGGCTTTGAGAAAAAGGTATATGGGAGAGTCTGCTGAAAAATAAAAAATGATTACTATGATTAAAACTGGCGAAAGCTACATAAAAAAAATAATTGAAGATGGCGCGCGGATGGACGGAAGAAAGTTTGACCAATTCAGGGAAATAAAAATCCGCACAAATGTTATTTCAAGCGCAGAGGGCTCTGCGGAAGTTTTCCTCGGAGGCACGCATATAATCGCGGGAGTGAAGCTTGAAGTTATTGTTCCTTATCCTGACACGCCAGATGAGGGCTCGCTGATTGTGGATGTGGAATTTATTCCAATGGCAAATCCTGAATTTGAAAGCGGACCGCCGGATGAGAACGCAGTTGAAGTCGCGCGCGTGGTTGACCGCGGGATTCGCGAGAGCAAATCAATTGATGTGAAAAAACTTTGCATTTCTGAAAAAGAGCATGTGTGGTCTGTGCATATTGACATTCATGTTTTGGATCATGATGGGAATTTAATCGATGCGGCTTTCCTTGCCGCGATTTCTGCGCTGCTCACGACAAAATTTTTGAAGTGGGATGCGGAAAGCAAAAAAATTGTTAGAGAAAAAACGGAGGAGTTTTTGCCGCTTGTTGATGTGCCAATGGAAGTTACTGTTGCGAAAATAGCAGGCGAGCTTTTGATTGACCCGACAATTGAGGAAGAGGAGGCTTTGGAAGCAAGAATTACAATTGGAACAAACAAGGAAGGAAAATTATGCGCAATCCAAAAAGGCGGGCGCGGATTCTTTTCTGTTGCAGAAGTTGAGCAGGCAGCTGATTTGGCAATTGCAAAAGGAAATGAATTAAGGGAAATTTTGAGAAAGGCGCTTGCATAAATTATCTTTAAAAAAATAATTTTCGTAAAAATCTAAGAATTTTCCTCTCAGAAAAAATCATATTTCTTCCTCTTCTCCTCCGCCCATTGGCTCAAGCTCGCCCACAGCAGCTTTCTCTTCTGCTTCCTCATATTCTTCCTGCAAATTCTCGCCCGGATGGAAAGGCTCTTCAGAACTCATTACCCTCCCGATTGCGTGGTCTTTCTTAACTTTGATAATCTGCACATGGACAGAATCTCCGACTTCAACATCTGGAACCATTACAGGAAAATTTTTCGCAAAACCGATTCCATAGCCATTTTTCCCCTTTTCAATTTCCAAATCATATTCCTGCCCAACGGAAATTGGAGCCTTTGCAACTTCTAGCGCAACATATTCTTTCTTTTCCTCAAGAGCTTTCAGATTTGTTTTCTTTTTCGATTTAGCTTTTGCCATGGAAAATCTAAGAAAGAAGTCTTTAAAAACCTATCTATTATTGAAGGTTAATAAATTTTACTAACAGCCACATGGCCCGCATCATCAAGTTCCAGAATTAAATCCATCATTCCTGGCGGGATGCTCATGGCACGCAAATGAGGTAAACCATCGCCATCTTTTTCAATTCCCACAGCACGCAAGCCATAGTTTGGATCAATTATAGATTGTCCGTTTACTGAAAGTTCACGCTCTCTTCTTTCTTTAAATCTCCTTATAACAGTTGATGTGAAAAGAAAATGAGAAAAGAGTTTTCTCGCCGTAGGTGATATAACTTCGCCATTCGGTCCGCATGCTCTGTCAGGAAGGCCTCGCTTGTCTTTCTGATCCACTCTGATTCCATGGAATTCCATCGTCTTCAAATTATCTCTGTACCATTTTTCTTGGGCTTCTTCATCGCCCTCGACAAGTACGCCGAGAGGTGTGATTTGAGCTCCTTTTAACATGCCGTTGAGAACAGCATCAGATAGATAACCTCTTCCTGATAAATAGTTTGTCAACCAAGGCCTGAAAAGTATTCCAAGACCTCGTTTGAAAAAAGAAAAATTTCCATTATAGAATCCAGAACGCTTTCGCGGATTATGTGGATTCATATGGAGGGAAATGGCATCTTCCGGATCGCCGACTCTTTCAACAGGGAGGCCCCTATCAACCAAGTAGTATGGGCTTGCTTGTATATGCTTGCTTCTATCTACCGCGTGCAATAGATACCCAGGATATTCTAATTCCGGATGGGCCTTCAATGCATATAAAAAATTAGCATAGGTTTTCCTGTCAACTATCCTAGGTTTGCACGCCGTTTCGCCAATCTGCATAAAAATTATATGTCTTCCAAGTATTTATAGCTATTATGGGGTGACTAATTACCACTGCTCCATTTTTATCTTTTCCAGTTTTATTCCTGCAGAAAGCAAAAGTTCCTTGCAGGCTTTTGAGAAATCAGGAGAGCCACATATGAAATAAATAGGTTTTAAAATTTCCGGAATGAATTTTTTCACGGTTTCAATTGTTATGCGACCTTTTTCTCCCTTCCATTCAAGCTGGCGTGTCATTGTGAAAACTATTTTTATGTTCGGATTTTTTCTTTCGAGCTCCTGCAGATCTTTCATATAAATTGTATCTTCAACAGAGCGGTTGCTATAAATTAAAATAGCGCGTGTGGGAAGTTTTTTATCAGATATGTAGCGCAGTACTGAAACTAGCGGAGTTATTCCGGAGCCTGCGCCAAGCAGAACAATTTCCTCTGCTTCTCCTTCTGAAAAATGAAAATGACCGTAAGGGCCAGAGATTATTAATGGGTCGTTTAATTCTGCGACACGATTGAAATATTTCGAGACAAAACCATTCTCCTCTTCCTTAACTGCTGTCTCGACAAATCCTTTTTGAGTTGGAGAAGAGCTCATTGAAAATGCCCGCTGCTGGATTTTTGGCTTTCCATCCAAAACTTTAAATCCATTTTTTTCCTGCAGCTCTATTTTTAGCATGACAAATTGTCCGGGTAAATAATCGAAGTTCTCCGGAACCGGAAACCTCAAAACCCGCGCAAACTCTGTGTGTTTTTCTATTTCGGAAATTTTTGACTGAATATTCAGAAATGGTTTTGGTTCGTTCATATAATCACAGCAGAAAAAGTTTCCGGAGGTTTAAATAATTATTGAACGCCCAGCATGGCTTTCAGCTCTTCAGAGGGCTGCCACGGCGGGTCAAATGTCAGCTCAACTTCAACATCAGAAACTCCCTCAATGGATTTTACTTTATTTTTCAAATCCGACAAAAGCTGGGGGCCATATGGGCAGTATGGGGTTGTGAAAGTCATTTTAATATGGACTTTTCCACCTTCTTTCAATTGAAGATCATAAATCAATCCAAGAGTCCAAACATCAATTCTAATTTCCGGATCAACAACTTTTTTTATCGCTTCTATAATTTGTTCGCGTGTAAGCATCCTATAAACTCAATTTCAAACCTTATAAATTTGCTAATAAAAAACCTTTTTAAACATTAATTTATCAAATAGGATTGCGTTGATAAATATGAAGCAGGGACCAATGGCAAAATACGGCTCGCGCTACGGAGTGCGGCAGAAAAAAATTGCAGCAGCAATTGAGGTTGAACAAAAGAAAAAGCAGAGCTGCCCATATTGCGAGCGTCCTGCTGTTGAAAGAATTGCTTCTGGGATTTGGCACTGCAGAAAATGCGGAAACAAATTTGCCGGCGGGGCTTATTTTCCTGTGAGCGCAATAGGCGAGCAGATTGTGAAAATGCGCGCATCCGGTGAAAATATCAGACATCGCGAAGAGACGTCTCCTGTCAAAGAAGAAAAGATTTTGGCTGGAGCAGCGAAAAAATAATTTGTGGTTTTATGTACAAATGCCTTACATGCGGAAAACACATTGACCTAGAACAGATAACAGACACAGTCCGCTGCCCATTCTGCGGCTTTAGAATTATACAAAAGGAGCGCCCGAAAACTTTAAGGAAAGTGAAGGCGGTTTAATTGCACGCTTCATTGGAAATTGACTGCGGGGACGCGGAGAAAATTTTGCGCTCGATTGAAGCTGATGCAGAGCCCACTGAAAAATTCTCAGCAAAAATGGCTGCAGAAAAAAATAAAATTTTTCTTGAAATTGAAGCAAAAGATATTTCGGGGCTGATGGCTGGTGTAAATTCAAATTTGAAGTTAATCAAGCTTGCGGCGGAAATTGATAAAATTCAATAACCTTTATAAGAACCAATTTTTATTTGATTCGTATGCCTGAACAAACCCAAACAATAACTTTGCCTCCCGAAGCGCAGCAGCTTTTGGTGCAAATGCAGACTTTCCAGCATCAGTATCAGACGATAAATGTCCAGCGCGAGGCTCTGAGCATGCAGAAAATTGAATCCGAGAAGGCTCTGGAGGAATTAAAAAAAGCGAAGGATAAGGAGGAGGTTTTCAAAATCGTCGGGCCTGTTCTTGTAAAAAGCACGAAATCTGAATTGATAAAAGAGCTCGGAGAAAAAAAAGAAACAGCAGAGCTGAGATTGAAAAGCTTGGAAAAACAGGAAGAGATGCTGAGGAAAAAGCTGGAGGAAAACCAGAAAAAACTTGAGGGCTTGTTCAAAGGTCTTTCTCCTTCTGAGGCACTGGGCGGGGCGGAGTAAATCAATTTACTTACTGCCTTCTATTTAAAGAATCTTGAAAATTTTCAGCTTCTGTTGCTTCTGTATCTGAAACTCTGTTAAGAGAATCAAAGGCAATTTCTGGCGGCTCAATTAAATCTTCTTCATCAATCGGACCGGCAAGACCTCTGTCGAAACCATCTTTCAAAAACTCAGCAGTTCCTTCGCTCGAGTCATATCCCGAGCCTTCCTGTTTTTCTTTTTCTTCTTGAAGCCCAGAATTAAATTGGCCACCGCCTCGAGATGCTCCCTCTTCTTGGGAGTTTCTAAATTCGTCTGATTCAAAAAATTCTTCGTAAAATCCTTTTGGGTCTCTCGCTTCCTTTTCATATGGGATTTCTCTTGCTTTCATCCGGCTACCATAAAATGGAACCAACCCGCCGCTTCTTCGGAGATTTCTTTTAACTCTTGTTGTCAGGCGCAAACTTACAAAGCCGCCACCTGTAAGAGCTTCCAAATCTTCAGGTGAGCCACCATATCTAACAGGAAGCTGGGAATCTGTTCCTGCTCTACCCGGGTAATCAAATTTTTGATGCGGCTCGGGAACACTTTTTTCAACAAACGTTCCGGCCATTTTTATTGCTCCCCTTAAACCTTCATCAGGAATTTTTTCGACGCCACCCGGAATAAAAACTATTTGTGGGCGCCCTTCTTTTCCGCCATAAAGAACTGAACCCGGAACCCTTTCTAGTACAATTCCAGGGAAGTTTGTATAATCTGGACGCACAGCGAAAACATCGCCAATTGGGGGTGTCATTTTTTAATTCACTTTTTTTATTTTTCTTTTGGCCTACCTTTTTCTGGCCTGTAAGTCCAGCCGCCCGGCACCTGCTGCGGGTGAAATTTTGTTCCGCCGGGTCCAACAACACAACCATTTTCTCTTGAATAAATTCCTACTATCAAAGTTCCGTCAACGTATAGTGGAACCTCTTCCCCTTCAATATGCACTGGGCGTCTGTCTTGTGGAATAGGATTTGGCATTTTTATCTTTCTCACTCTTTATTTTTTTATAGAATTCATGCGCATGTGACATTTATAAAGCTTACATTTTAACTCTGTTTACAGGGTAAAGGATTCGATAAATATGTCGGCAGCTGTCGAAGGATTTTTTCATACAAGAGGATTTGCGCATATAAGTACATCTAGGCCCGACCCTCGTTTTGGAGAGATAAGTGTGTATCAAAGAAGAGATGAAAAGAGAGATACACTTTTTACAGCAAGCTATTATGGCGGAGTGATTTTTCTTGAAGCGCGCAGATATGTTGGGCCAGCTTCCGTGCGCATCGATGCTCCGTGCCCATCTCCAATAACAGAAGAAGAGGTCCAAGCTGTTTTGTTAAACTCTATTGAGGCGAAAAGAGAAAAACGTGGTGCGGCTTCATATGAAAAAGACCTCCTCGGAGAATGCGAGGCTCTTGTAAATGGATAGAAGATGATTTTCTGGAAGTATCAGAAGTTATGAAATTTCTGGAAAGCGTCGGCATGTCATCTTTCAGAGGCGATAACACTGCAATCACATATCAGATGCAAACTTCTGACGGTGAAAGAGTTTCAACCGCTTCTATCTATAAAGATATTTTATCTATCGGAGTTTCGGACAGCAGATATAACACATCTGTAGATGCTACAGTTTTACTGTCAATTCCAACCAGCATGGATGAACTTTTTTATCTTCTCAAAAGAAAAGCAGAAGATTCTGCCGCTAATTTCTCATTCGAGGAACGAAAAACTTTGGATTATTTTTTAGAATTATTGCATCTCAATGAATGATGCTTTTAAGTCTTTCATGTGAAATTTTCCCATGTCTTTCAACACCAGTTCCTCTTTTGAGTTAGTCTTATCTAGCTTGAAAAATCTAAAAGGAAAAACTCTGATTCTTACGCATCACAACGCAGACATTGATGCGGCCGCGAGCGCTATTGGTTTGCAATTAGGTTTATCTCAATTAGGAATTTCAACAAGCGTGGGAGTCTGTGAAAGTTTTGGCAGACCAACAAAAAAAATATGCGAAGGCAGGGAAATTCTTGTGGATCCGGATTGCGCGAATTTTGAAAATATAATTCTTGTAGAAACTTCTGTTCCAGAGCAATTGCAGGGAATAAAAAATCTGCGCGCGGACATAATTATTGACCATCACCCGCCCGCAAAATTAACTGAAGGCGCGCGCGCAATTTTCATTGATGAATCTGCAAAATCTTGCTCGCAATTGGTTTACAAATTTCTTATAAGCCTAGGCTGCAAAATGGACAGAGAGCTCGCGAAGATTTTGGCATGCGGAATTGTTGCGGATTCCCAGCACTTGAGAATTGCAGAGCTCCCAGAGTTTAAAATTTTTGTTGAGCTTTTGGAAGCAGGGATTACTTACGAGGAAGCGCAAAAAATGATTCAGACCGACATAGATAAATCAGAATTAATAGCAACTCTGCGCGCGGCCTCGCGCATGAGGATTTACAAAATTTCGGACTTGGTTTTGGTTTTCACGCGCGTGGGAAGTTTTGAGGCGCAGGCAGCGCGCGGGCTGATTCGCATGGGCGCGGACATTGCAATTGTTGTTGATGAGAAAAAAGAAGAAGTGAGGATATCCAGCCGCGCGAAACCGTGGATTGAAAAATTTGGAATTGACCTCTCAGAAATTTTCAAAAAAGTCGGCGCGCTTATAGGAGGCACAGGCGGCGGACATCCAACTGCAGGCTCTGCAAACGGATTTAACAAAAAAGGAATGGCTGACGCAGAAGATTTTATTTTGAAATCAATTGCGAAAAAAGTCGGAGAGCCTTACAAGAAATTAGATTAAGCTTAAATATTTCAGATTCCAAGTGATTCGCATGATAAACATAAACCAAAAAATTCCTGAAATTGAATTTGAGGCTTTTCAAAACAATGAGACGCAAAAACTGAAATTTTCCGATTTCAAGGGAAAGTGGGTTGTGATGATTTTCTATCCGGCGGATTTCACTTTTATATGCCCGACTGAATTGGAGGAGGCCGCAAATTTATATGAGGATTTCAAAAACCTTGGCGCGGAAATTTTGAGCGTAAGCACTGACACAGTTTTTTCTCACAAGGCATGGCACGACAGCTCGCCATCAATAAAGAAAATAAATTTTCCCATGGTTGCGGACCCGACAGGAAAAATTTGCAGGGAATTCGGAACATATATTGACGAAGAGGGGCTTTCTCTGCGCGCGAGTTTTATAATCGACCCTGACGGGATTTTGAAATCCGCCGAGATGCATGACAACAGCATTGGCAGGAGCGTGAAAGAAATTCTCAGAAAACTGCAGGCCGCAAAATTCGTGCGCGAACATAAAGGCCAAGTCTGCCCTGTAAATTGGGAGCCGGGAAAGAAAACTCTGCAGCCGGGCATGGACATTGTTGGAAAAATTTAGATTTCACTTTGAATAAAATTATAATAAAAAATCTGGTGTAGTGTGAAAAATTAAATCATCGGCGTAACTTTCGGCCCTGGCCTTTCTTTCGGATAAAGTTTCGCGTATTTGCACTTTGTGCATTTCTGCCACTTTGTTAAAGTTCCATCTATCCAGACAGTCTGATTTCCGCATTGCGGGCAAGAATCATACACGGGGTGGCGCGGGTCTTTGAGAGCCATATAGAAATTTCTGCATGAAAGCTTAAATAGAAATGTGATAACTCATAAATTAACTATTATGCTTAATCCATATTTTAATAGCTTGAGATACTGTTTCTTTGTTGATATTATTTTTCTTGCAATAAGAATAATCAAACCAGTCAAACAAATTTTTTGTTCCTTTGCTGGCGTTGCAGGAAGCGCAGCAAATTGCTAAGTCAGTTAATAATGGCGAATTCTTTTTCCATGTTTCGTTGTCTATATGTTCAACAGTTTCCTTTAGCGTGGAAGAATTTCTATTAAAACTTTTGCGGCAATAAACACAATTCTTATCTCTGTCTGTTAGTGTTATCCTATCCTTCCCTAAAACATGGTATTTATTCCAAGTTTCTTTTGATATAATTTTTCATCACCACTTCCCCGCCTTAATCCTGAAATGCGCCTCCTCGTGAATTTTCGGATGCCTCTGCCCGAGCTCTGCCATGTTCATAACCATTTCAGGTTTGTTCACGAAAAAAATTTCAGTCTCTCCCATTTTGTGGTCCATGCGGCCGTCAATGCGAAAGCGGCAGGGATTGTTCAGAGTGAGTTTGCAGTAAGGATAATTCAGCTGCCCGATTTTGTCTATGTCCACAGAAGAAAGTTCGCCGACAACAATAGAAGTGTTCTGGTAAACCGCAATCAATTGCTTCACAAGCTTGCGCGATTTTTCTTTTGCTTTTTCAACTCCAGCATACCACGGCTGGGGCAATTCCTTAGAATTTAATTTTGAAGTTGGGAGAGGCATGAGAAATATTTGTGGGCAGGAGGATTTAAAGATTATGCGACACCGCGAAGTCTATTATATATTCCATATGCCATCTCGCTGCATAATTTTGCAACGTCTTCTCCCATGTAAACATCATGCCCGCCATTTGCTTTTCTTATCAATACGCCATCTTTTGGAAATTCTGGATAGAAGCTATCATCTATCAATGTTATGCCTCCGGAGTTTTGGCCAGCCCTCATGTGCTGTGCCCTGCTTTTAGCAACAAGCAAAATATCTCCAATTTCAGGTTTAATCTCAGCCGCAGCGCATTCGCCTGCAAGCCCGGCTCCTCTTATGACAAGAACATTTCTTTCTCTATTTATCCATCCGCGATTGTCAAGAACATAAAATCTTTTATCTGCATCATAACCTATTACGCCCCTTACTTCTTCGCAAATTAGAATCCTATCTGGCGCCCGCGCTGCGACTTCTTTTGTGTAAACTCCAATAACCATATTTATCAAAAAACTTTTCTCCGCGAGCATATAAAAAGATTTTCAGCAAGAGAAAGGTTTAAAAAGATTTTGCTATTGCGCAGAATTTTACGCGTGCGCGAGCTCGCGCTTCAAAATTTCCTCAAGCGCGGGCGCAACGCCCAGCTCTTCTATTGGCCAGTGCTGAATTATTCCCCAAACTTTTCCTGTTGAAACAACTCCTGTTGCAGAATCAAGAGGCTTTCCTTTTTTCTGTGCTTCTGCCGCGCGCTCTTTTTCAATTAAGTTTAAAACATCTCCAATATAAGCGGTTTCTTTCAAGCCAAATTCTTTGTTCACAACCGCGCCATCTCTCAAAATAGAAGTTTCTCCACTTCTCAAATTTACCATGCAGGTTCTCCTGTGCCAGCTTTCTGTTGGAGTTCTTGTTTCAGTGTCGTAAATTTTTACTTCGCCTTCTATTTCCGCGCGCGCAATCATTATTGCTTCAACGCTCCCGCTGTTAACATCCCACGAGCGGCCCGCCTTGAAGCGCGATTCTTTTTTCAAGCCGCTGTCAGCATATCTTATAACAAATTCTGCTGCATTTGTCGGATGCAAAAGTTTTAAGCCAACAAATTCTGTGCCGCCCAATCCGGAATTTATTTCTCTGAACGCAGGCTTGCTCGCCTCTCTCAAAACTTTTCCTCTGATAAGGTCGCTGGTTTCATTATCTTCCTCAATTTTCGGGACGCACAAATAATTTTTTCCGCCGACTTTTTTAACAACAGCAACTTCCTCAAATCCCTCTTCTAAAATAAAATTTTTCCACCCTCTGTAGCACGGAACGCTTTCTTCAGCGTCATCCATTCTTCCAGCAGAAATATCCAGCAAGCCCTCATCAATAATTCCCCAGCCTCGCATTGGCAGAGTCGCGTAAAGCTCTCCGTTTATTTTTTTCAAATTGAACAGCCCGCCCTGCGGCCCGCGAATCCAAACTGGCGCGCAATCTTTTCCCGGCAAGCGCGTGAGAGGAACTTCTACGTAATCTTTTTTTCGTTCGCGCTCTTTAAAATCTTCCACAGCTCCAGAAAAAAATCGGCGCGCTGATTCGTTGCTAGTCAAATATCTCGCGCCCGCCCATGGCATTGTTCCACATTCTGTCAGCTCAATTGAGCTGCCGACTCCACTAACTTTTCCAACGCCAGTGTAGATGAACATTTTTATCACAAAATTATTTTTACCAATCCTGCTCCCAAAATCTGTCCCTAATCCAGCTGAAAATTTTTCTGAAAATATTTTTTCCAAACTCTTTCGCGTTGTAAATTATTTCCATCTCAATCAACCTTTCTGGTAGCATATTATCATACCAAATACTACTGTAGCTTAACTATTTAAATCTATCAGTCCTTATAAACCTTTATGAGGACTAAAGAGAAGCTTTCAATTACGCTCTCAAAATCTCTAATAAAAGACCTCGACAGAATTTCCGAAGCAAGAGGCGCGCGCTCCCGCTCGGAGTTGATAGAGGATATTCTTAATGAACTTCTGGAAAAACACAGAATAAAAAAAGCAGTTTTAATTTGGAAAACTCACCACATTGTCGGCGGCGTGCCGACAATTCTTGCAAAAGTTGGAAAGAAAACAAACATAGAGCGCGTTATAGAAAAGCTCGCTGGCTTTGGCATAACTGAAATTCTTATCGGCGTTGAAGGATACTTCAAGGAAATTTTTTCCCTGCTCGGAGACGGCTCTACTTTCAGAGTCAAAATAAGCTATGCGCCCGCCACAAAGCATTTGGGCAATGCCGGTGCAATAAAAAGCAACCAGCAATTCTTCGAGAGCTCTCCATTTCTTGTTTTGTCAGCTGATATTTATTTTGATTTCAAAATTGAGGATTTGCTCAAACAGCATTTCGCTGAAAATAATTTGGCAACTCTTTCGCTTGTAACAGTTTCTGACCCGCAGAAGTTTGGAGAGGTTGTTTTGAATAGAGACAAAATAACAGAATTTGCTTACAAGTCGCGCGAGCTGAAGAGCCATTTGATTATGGCAGGAATTTCTATTTTCAGCCCAGAAATTTTTTCATACCTACCAGAGCGCGGGGATTTGGAAACAGAGGTTTTTCCAAAGCTTGCTAAGGAAGGAAAGCTTGGCGGATTTATTTTTGATGGAATTTGGCGGCACCTGCACAACCGAGAGCAAATAGAAGGTCTGAAAAAGTTTTTGAAAGAGAAATAATTTTTACTTCTCCCACTCCACCAGTTTTCCATCAAACTTTTCAATCGCATCAAGAATTTTCTTTGAGCTTGTGCCGTCTCCATACGGATTTTTCGCTGCGCGCATTTTTTCATAATTTTTTTCAATAAAATCCGCAGCCTGCAAAATTTCCTCAACAGAGCGCGGGGGCGCCAAAACATTTGCTCCAGCTTCAACGCTCTCGGGCCTGTCTGTCACAAACCGCAAAGTCATGCACGGCACATGCAGTGCGCAAATTTCCTCCTGCATTGAGCCCGAGTCTGTGCAAACAAATCTGCATCTGCTCATGAGATGCATTATGTCTGTATAATTTGGAATGTCGCTGACGAGTTTCAAATTTTCATTTTCTTTTATTTCAATTCCATAATTTTTCAAAGCCACGCGCGTGCCCGGCCGCACAGACCAAATCACTCTGTATTTTTTTGAAAGCTCAACAGCTGAATTTGCAATATTTGTAAATCTATTTCTATCAATCAGATTTTCTTTTCTGTGGCAAGAAAAATAAATCACAGGCTTTCCATCCGAGCCAATCAGATTTTTTATTTTTTCCGAGCCGCCTTTTTGCTCAGCCCATATTGCGGCATCAATAACAGAATTTCCAACAGTAAAAATTCTTTCTTTCGGAAATCCTTCATTTGATAGATTCCGTGCATTTGTCTCAGTTGCAGCGAAATACAGACTCGAGACCGCGTCTGATGTGCGTGTGCAGCCTTGCTCTGGGTAGGGTTCGCGGGAAAAAGTTCGCAGACCAGCTTCAACATGGCCAACAGGAATATTGTTCAGATAGCAAGATATTGCTCCAATCATTGAAGTCAGAGTATCTCCATGTGTTAAAACAATATCAAACTTTTCCCTTTTCAAAAGCCCTGTCATGAATTTTTTTATTCTTGCGGCAACTGTCGCCTGCTCGCGCACATGGTCAACGCCACCGGCAAGCATGTTCTCTATATTTTCCACATTTCCTGTTTTTGTTGCGAGCTTGGAAACTTTCTCAAGCAGAAATCTTCTTGGGCTTTTTGGTGCGAAGTCTGGTGGGAATGGTAGCTCCATGTCCCTGTAAACCCCCTCGTACAAATGGAAAAGTTGGTGCTGGCCGCTGTGGATTAAAACCGCTTCGTGCCCGCGCTTTTTCGCTTCCCAATAAATCGGCGCGAGCTTGATTATGTCCGGTCGCGTGCCTGTTAGGATTCCGATTTTCATAATTTATTTATGAAAGAAAGCTTTATTAATGGTTATGAACTGGATGCTCAGCGCGTTCGTAAACTCACACGCTTCGCTAACTGGTGTGAAAATATTTTTATTCCACACTAACATGAGCCACATTTGAAACTGAAAATTTCAGCGCAACATGAAAATCCAAAAGATTTTCACTATGGTCCGAGTCTGTGAAAGCTGATAGGCTTTAAGAACCTTGGGTTTGCATCTCCAGAATTATCTCGTTTAGTAAGCTCTCTTAGTCTATTTATAACTGGAACGCTTCTTTCAAAAAATATTTGTGGATTATCCGAAAGTTCGTAAAAATCATCTTCCAGTTTTCGTAGTCTATATCTATCTTTTTGCTCAATGCTATAAGGCATTTGACCGAAAAATTTTACAGTTCTCTCTGGAGATAACACAGCTCCGATAAAAGAATTTTCCCAACGCTTCAGTGTTCTGATATCCTTTTGAGATTCTATTTGATTCCGTGGTGGATGAGAGTGAAAAATTCCAACGATTCTATAACCTGCGGCATCTGCTCCGGATTCAACCATTTTGCGGACATATAGTGAATAATCAATTTCTATGCCGTCAGCACTCTGTAAAAGTTGTCTATTTTGATCTCTCAGTATGACCATCTCTAAAATATGAGTTGTTTTGTAAGCATTTTTACCCGCATGCCTACCAACAACTCCGACAGCATACTCTCTCGGCTGGTGAGGCATAGTTATATTCCATGCGCTATAAACCAGATCAGAAGTTATGACAACATGCCGCGGAACCGGCGCAGTTAATTTTATTGGCTTTCCTACGGGCTCAAAATATATTTCGCGCATTCAAATCAAATTAATTTGAGCTTAAAACTATATAAAGCTAAGCGTGTATCTCCAGCACATCCCCATCTCTCAAAACATATTCAAGCCCAACTCTTTCTCCGGGAATTTTCGCCGAGCCCCATACGCGCGCGAATTTGAAATGCTTCACAAAATCCTTATGTACAGAAAAGCACGCCCGCCTCACATTTGAGCGCTCTCTCAAAACCAAAGCTTTTTTCTCCGGAGGCCGGTCGGGCTGCTTTGTGTAAATTCTAATCAAATTTAACTTTTCCCACAATTCGGAAAATAATTTTTCTGAAAATATTTTCTGTTTTTTTGTCACAACTTCAACAGAAGGCTGGCGCAGATGGAATTTTTCCGCGAGCGTGGAAAGTTTTTCTTTTTGCTCAGCTAAATTTTTCGCACCGTCATAAACAAAAATAATTCCATCAGAAGACTGCGCAATGCTGAGCCAATGCGGCTCAAAAGTTGAAGGTATTTCCACAAGTTGGATTTTTACTCCAGTCCATTCTGCAACGCCCATTTCAGGTTTTACTGTTGTATAATTCACAGAAGAAATTTTCGGTCGCGCATTTGTCAGTTCGGAAAGCAAAGTTGATTTTCCGGATTGAGTTAATCCAATCAGGCAAATCTGCATATCCCCTTCTTTTTTCAGGGCAAACGCGCGCGAGCCTTTTTTCCCTTCTGTTTTCGCGCGCAGTTTTGAGAGTTTTGTTTTCAGCTCAGCCAAAAGCTTGTCCCCGCCCTTGTGCTTTGGCGCAAATTTTATCATTTCCTCTAAAGCGAAAATTTTTTCATCTCGCGTTTTCGCTTCAAGAAATCTTTTTTGCGCGAGCGCAAATTCAGGAGTGGCGTTAATCGGCATAAATTCTAATGGAAGCTCTGATTAAAAAATCAATAGTATTCTGGTCTGTAGCCACTGTCTCCAGATGCGTGTGGCTTGTAAGTATCACTTTCGCTCTCGCCGCCCTCTTCTGGGGGAATTTCTGGCTTCTTTTTCTTTTTGAAAATTTCCCCGATTTTGTCACGGAATTTGTAAACAACGAAAGCGACTATAATGAAAATAACAAGCACGACGATATAAATTATCGGGAATGGTTCGCGAATCTCGAAAACTTCTTTTTCAAGAGCAGCAAGCTTTGCCTGGGCGGCAGGTATAGAAGCCTTTGCGCCTTCATAATCCTGATCATTCCATTTATTTTCAACAAGCTCAATGGCTTGGCGTGCTTCTTCAAAAGCAGCATTTGCTTTTGTGAGATCTGCCCCAGTACTGTTGAACTCGCCTATCCTAGCTTCTAGAGATGATATGTTGGTTTTCAGCTCTTCTATCTGATTTGAAAAATCTCCGACAATATTTATATCAACTGAAATTATTTCATTGCCGATTGAGCTGAAAATTTTAACGTCTCCTTTATGTTGGCCTTCTGAAAGTTTTGCTGTGTCCAAAGTTAGCTCCACGGGGATTTCCGAGTGCGCTTTAATGAACGAAATATCCGGTGCTTTTAGCAGGTCTTTGAAATCTCCTGTAGCTTCAAATTTGATATCGCTGGCATGATAAATTCCCAGAGAAACAAGATTAAAAGTTTTTGTTTGCAAATTGCCTTTTGGAATAGAAGCTCGCCATGATTTTGGATTTGCTCCGAGCCAGTCGCTGCCTTTTACAAGCGGATCAATTATAATTTCAATCGGAATTTCATAGTTTAGATTTTCTGCGTCAACAGCAAGCTTTGCCCTGTAAGTTCCGGCCTGATAATTTTTCGCATTTATCGATACGGAGAAGGATGTTTCATTATCCGTATTTATTGAAAAGCTTGTGTTGGACGTATCAACGGAAATATCGTTAGCTATCTGGCCCGATTTGAGAATGCGAAGATTTTTTATGTCTGATGAAAGCGCCTTCAAGATAAAATTCTGTGTTATTGTTTTTCCGGTAGAATATGAAAGATAAATCTCATTTGGAGTTAAAACAAAATCTTGGTTCGGTTCAAGTTTGCGCGACTCTGTTACCTCTCTATAAGCACCTCCGACTTTTCCAGAAGAATCCTTTGTACCAATTTCTAAAATATAGTTTGCTTCTCCAATTGAAGCGTTCGTCTGGTAAATACCTTCTTTCAGAGATAAACCACCGGAAGAAACCAACGAATAATTAAGGTTCCAAATTTTGTAAATAACTTGGACAGCCGCGCCGGAGTTCGAAATTTCAGCACGGATAACGGTTTTATTTTGACTGGTTAACGGAGAAAGGATGTTGACTTTAATTACACCGGCAGGAATTTCCTTAGAGATATTCATTTCTTTTAGCCCGTCTCCTGAAACCGCATAGAATTGGGAATACAGAGTTTTGCTTGAAGAAGCATCTTTTCCTATCCGTTTTGTTGAAACGTTATCGTAGTTCAAAGCAATTTTTGCATCTCCAATCCAGATATAAGATGTAGCATTTTCCAAAGTTTTTGTTCTATCCTTCACATCGGCTATTATAAAAAATTTCTCCCCAGAGGATGGTGTTTCAGGAATTGTAAAAAAGCTCGCATTAAGAGAGCTGTCATTCAAAACAAAAAGGATTGCCCTGTCAAAAATTTTCCAAGTTGTATTTGTAAATTTGGATGGCGTATCTGGGCCCCAGAACACCCCTTTGTTTGTTGTCAGAATAGTCGGATAGACAAAGTAGTCAAGTTGCGAACCGCCACTTGGCTGGCACTCATCTGCGAGCCAAACATCTGCCTGAAGCGTTGTTGGAAATGTCTGGCTTTTATTTGTTATTTTTGATGTTGCATCTCCTGTGTAAATGCCCACAACTGAAGGGATGCCCGAAGTTATGTAGCCGTCTTTTTGCTTTTTGAAAATATGCTTATCACATAAATTATTATTTATTGGATAAACTAAAGCTTCTGAGCATGTACCTCCGCCGCACAATGTTTTTGTTTCCGGAGGAAACATTTCCTGCGCTCCACAGCCATAACTATTTGAACTTGCATTAACAAAAGAATTTCCGAACGCAGAAAAAATAGGCTTCATTCGGCGCACGCTCTTTGCATCATTAACATAAAAAACAAACTTGCAGAATTTTCCTCCCAAACCCTCTGCAGATATGTTAGTCATAGGTTCGCTTACATCGCCAAGAAAAATCAAATCAGCAGCGTTTGCTATGGTATTCCATGCATTTGTCACAACGGCATTCTCGTTTTTTACAATAACTGAATAGCCGAGGTTTTCCAGCTCGTTGCAGAAAAGCGAATCTTCGCCTGTCAAGTCAGAACATCTTTCCGTGGCAGCCACCTGCGAGGAAACATAAACAACACTTTTCGCACTGGCCGCGAGGGGCAAAAAAGCCAGCAGCAAAAAAACAAGGATAATTTTTCGCATGAATTCATTTGAGGATGTTTATTTATAAAATCGCTTTATAGCGGAAATAATGCAGAGAGTCTCCCATGGAATTTTTTTCTCAGATGTAACAGCCGCTATAAAACCCTCATCTTCGAATTTTTTGAGGATTTCTTCTATTCCGGAGAGCGAGCTGGCAACCATTAGAAATTTTCCATCAGATTCCAGAGAATCCTTTAACGAACTAATAGCTCTGATTATCAGTTCGGAGTTTTCCCCGGCCGCCCAAACCCTTGCGTCCGCAGAAATTTTTTCCGGTAAATATGGAGGGTTGAAAACTATCATGTCAAATTTTCCCGAAACATTCTGGGATAGGTCTGACAGCACAAAACTTATTTCAGCAGAATTTTCTGCTGCATTCTTTTCAGCGCATTCGAGAGTTTTCTTTTCTATATCAGCTGCGGTCACTTTGCAGCCTTTTTTGGCGGCGATTATTGCAAGCAAGCCAGAGCCGCAGCCTAGGTCCAGAATATTTTTATATTTTTTTGTTTTTATCTCCTTTTCGAAAGCCTCTGCCAGAAGAAAAGAATCCTCGCGTGGCTCGTAAACTCCTTCCGCGATTTCTAAAATAATATCTTTGTAGAATGCCTTTGCCATAATATCAATTATAATTTAAACAATAAAAACTGTGAATTTTCATGGTTACGGAGAATCTGATTGCTTTCGATATTGATATCTTTAAAGCTATAAATAGTTTTCATAATAATTTCACTGATATTTTCTTTTCTAACATAACACACTTCGGGAGCTTCTATTTTTTGGTCTTGATTGGAATCGTGGCCTATCTTCTCAAAAACCGGCAGTCAAAAGAATTTTCTGCGACATTTCTTCCAGCTTATGCTGTAGTTGTCACTATTGTTGAGCTATTGAAATATTTTTTTGATCGCCCGAGACCGTTCGAAGTTTTAGAAAATGTGAATGTATTCAGCTCGAAGAGTGATCCGTCATTCCCTTCTGGCCACAGCGCGGGAATTTTTTTGCTTGCATCTGTAGGCGCGGAAAAATTCCCCCGTTACAAGATTCCGCTTTATGCGCTTGCTTTTTTAGTCAGCATATCGAGAATTTTCGTCGGTTTGCATTATCCGATCGATGTTCTGGCAGGCTCGTTGATAGGCTTTTTCATCGGAAAATTTTTCTTTAGAAGATTTCCGTCGGACGAATTATTGAAAAGATTCGAAAAGCTTCGCTAAGTGCATTGAGCCAAATTCCCAGCAAGTTGAGTTGGAGTCATGATTTCTCTGATGGGTCCGCCGAACATAGAATAAGTTACTGCCCAGCTGAGAGCGTAAATGAAAACTGCAATCATGGCAGACCATGCGATAGTGGAGCGCAAGCCGATGGCATCTTCGCCGTATTCTATTTTGTTTACAAAAACTGAAATTATCAACACAGTTTCCAACATATAAATTCCAACAATTAGCTGAAATTCTGCGGGCCCAATTGGAAGTTTGTTTCCCGGCAGGAATGCGGCAGAAAGAAATCCACCCTGCAATCCAGTAAAGCTCTGTTCGCCGTCAGAACTCTGCGCGAGCGCTGCTATCTGAGAACCCATGATTGTCAGAATCTGAATTATTACAACAGCCATAGTTATTGTAACGCCGGCAACCATTGGCGCAAGGAAAGTTCCAAGGAAACGCATGCTCGTTGTAATTTCACCCAAGATTTCCGCGACATCTTCTTTAACATCGTGCACACCTTTAAGGTATTGCGAAATTGAAACCATCGCGTCGGAGGCGGCCGCCATCCCTTTTTTTGTTGACTCGATTATTGCTTTCATTATGGACTGAATAAGGCGTGACGGGTAGTACCATATTGCTCCGGAATTTTTGTCAAAAAGTGACTGCTCAAAGGTTAATCCAAACTTTCTCATGTTCTGCGCCGAATTTGCAAATAAATCAGAAATTTTCATCCCCTTCAAATTTATTGCGGCGCGTTCTGTTGCGACTTCTATCGGTGTGCCCCTGCTGATTTGGTTCCCAAGTTGGAAAAGGGCAACTGAAAACTCGGATTCAATTTTTTCTATATCTGAACGGATGCGCATTTTTTGGACGCTGTCTAAAAACGCGTAAACGAAAATTGACAGACCGAGACCAATAATTATAATCAGAGACGAGTTTGCTTTGTACGCGCCGTCTGTGCAGACACCCGGTTCCGGGGGTTGTGTATACATATAAGTTCCGACTCCTCCGAAAATTAGCAGAACCAAAAGCGCAATTGGCCAAATTGGGATTTCCTTTCCATTAAGCGAATATTTTCCGAGAGGCGGAACGCCCTTTGCGAGAGAAATGTCTGGTTGAGAGAAAGTCGGCGGTTTTTGCCTGAGCAAGTAATCAGTAGCAAACCATAGGAAAAGAGGGAGGATAAGGTCATACCCTAAAAATAAGAAAACCGGGCTAATAGTATCTGACATGAAAATCAGAACAATTGGAAATAGAACAAGGCCCATAACAGGGAGGAGAATTCCCATCGCATGAATAAGCATTATGGGCATTCTCAAGCCCGCGACATAATGTTTCGTGCGTTCGCGTGTTCCGTCGAGAATCACACCGATTGTTTCTGAAAAAAGCTTTTCTCTTCTCACAGGGTCAACGGCAGTTTCTCTCAAAAGATTAAGAGATTCTGCGAACTCTGGATTTTTATTTTTCCATCTCTCCACATATTGAGCTATGGCAACATCAGCAGTTGGATAAGAGCCGACTTCAATATCCCACATTAATTTTTTTAAATCCCATGAAAGCGGCCCCTGCAAATTTTCAGAAGAAAAACGAATAGCGCCCTCCAAATTTGGCGACGAGCGCATGTAAATTATCATGTAAAGAATTGCAAGAACCGTGTCCGCCGACATGCGCGCCAAAATCACTCGGCCCTTATAGTTAGGATAACTATAAGTGTAATAGGTTGCAGACAAACCGAATATCAAAACAAATATTATGAAAGCTGATCCGAGATTGAGAATAACAGACATTAATGTTAGAAACATTACAAATAGAAGCACGATTATTGTGAGCGAGAAAACTCCTGTCGGAGTCGCAACCATGTAAGCAGATTTTATATCTTCATCTATTTTTTTATAATCATCTACAGACGGGCGTACATTCAAGAGCTTTCCGGAGAATGCGGTCGCTTTTTCATAAAATCCTACAGGCTTCTGGCGGACATCTTTTAGAAATTCTGTATACTCTTTTGGTCTCACAGTGGCTTTCCCTGCTTTTGGCAAGCCGAACGATGGCCTAGAAGAAATTATTTTTTGCAGCTCAGATCTTCTTTCCTCTGCTGCCTTTTTCTGCGCGTCCGCAAGCTTTTTTTTCTTATCATCGCCAAAAAGACCCATGGATAAGATTTGGTTGGCCAATTTAAAAAAGCTTTTTAAATCCCCCCCATAAATTCTCATGAGAAAAATGCAAAATCATTTTATTGCTCTATTGCTTTTGGGAATTGTGCTGATTGCGGGGTGCACAAATACACAAATCGACGCCTTTCTAAAAGCTTATCCAGCAGCAAAAGCTTTTACTGACCAATATCCAAATGCTAAAATCAATACAGTGCTTGTGGACCAAAAAACTACTGTAGCTCAATTAATTGACATTTCAAAAGAGTGCGGCGTCATCCCATTTTCAGATTACTATAAATCTGTAATAGATGATGTGGAAAGCAATACAAAACTCACAGTGTGGATGGACGCAAAAACATACAAAATAGTTTGCGTAGTAAAAGATAGGATTGGCATTAAGACAATTATTGCTGCCGCGCCTACAACAACTTCTACTGTTACATCATCGCCCCCTCTTCAAACAACATCAACTATTCCGGCAGCCACAACAACTGTTCCTCAAACAACATCAACTGTTACAATAACCGGAGCCACAACAACAACTGTAACAACTTCTTCCGGAGCCACAACAACTTCTACTATTTCATCAACAACTTCAACTGCCGGCACTGGATTAACGACAGTAACAACAAAACCTTCAACAACTACAACAATCCCAGAGGGAAATGGTAGCGGTGAGTGCCGTATTAGCGGCGTTATAAATGTTAGAAAAATATTTTTAGATATTATAAAATATTATCCACCAACTGCTAATTATGCTTTGGACACACAGCGCGAGAACGATGCTATTTCAACCATAAAAAAATTCTGCACAGAAGAGATTTTTGCTCAGCTTCAAGCTGAGTTATGTTCCAAATATTCCGGTGGATATTTTCATAGAAATTTTCTAACATATAAAAGTGACGGCAGTTATTGGATATCAATGTCAGAACCGTCTCGTTCTTGTAGCAGCGCAACAACTTCAACTGCTACAACACAATCAGGTGTGACAACTTTTACATATCAAACAACCACGACAACAAAACCGGCAGGAACTACAACAACTGTTGGCGGCACTGCAACAACTACAACAGCACCAGCTCAAACAACAACCACAATTTCCGGCGGCATAACAACTACATCAACAACGCCGTAGAATTTTTAAGACATAATTAGTCTGTTTACACTTTCGCGATTTTTTTGAACCAATCAGACCATTCGGAATAAACTCTATCAGGCACGACTTCGCCAACTTCTTTCCTAATTTTCTCAGAAATTAAATTGAACTGCTGGTTCGAGGCCACGATAGTTTCAGCTTCCAGCAGATCTTTTTTTCCGGTCTGGTTTGCGATGTCAACAATCGTTTTCAGAATTTTCGCGCGCAGATTGATATTATCCCATACGGCATCCCAGCGGCCTGCCCAACCCGGAACTCGGCGCGCAATTTCATTCAGAATTATTGATTCGCCATTAAGAAAAACATCTGTTGGTTTCAAGGTGTCTTCTTTGCTGGAATATTCAAGCAAGTTTACAAAACCATGCTCTTCAACAGGATCTTTCTGCCAGTGCTTGCGCACTTCTGTAACTTCGACTACCCGCCTCATCGAGCGCAGGCCATCAGACGAGCGGATTTTATTTGCTACTACAACCAAATCAGTTGCCTTGAAACTTGTAGCAGGCACATTCAAGTCATTTACAACTCTGTCGAAAACCCCGTAAGCAGATTCGCCGTGGATAGTTCCTGCGACGATATTTGCAAGCGCACCAACACGCATTGCTTCGAACAGGGCTTTTGCTTCGGTGCTTCTTATTTCGCCGATGAAAAGACACGAGTCGCCTAAACGCAAAGCTGTCCTTATTGCATCCTCTGCTGAAAGCTCGACTTCAACATGTGTTATCACGGAGCGCGATTTCAACCGTTCAATGTTGTAGCCTAAATTTCTCAGAGCTTCAACCGGCAATTCGAGTGTATCTTCGCTTGTGATAATTCTGTAGTATGGAATCACTTGCAACATCAAACTTCCGAGAACAGAAGTTTTTCCTGCGCCTCTTGTTCCGGCAATCAAAATAGTTCTCCCATAAGAAGTGAAAAACCACATCAGCCCTGCGAAGAGCGGATTGAACATGCCCTCGTTTATGAAAAGTGGAAAAGTCCATGGCCTGAATCTATGCCTTCTCAAAGCGAAAGCTAAACCTTCTGGGGAAAGCGTGGGACCGATTGCAGCGACTCTTGCAACGCCGCCCGGCACAGAGACCTCTGTGTCAAGCACAGGATTCGCTTCGTCCAAGGGGCGGCCGCTCAAAAGTTTGAAACGTGTCGCCCACCTATCTCCGTCGATTTTTGTTGGAACAAGATTTGTTTCACATTCATCAAATTTCTGATGCAAAACAAAAATTGGCTGTTTTCCGAGGGGGCTGTTTATGTTAATGTCTTGGATATTTTCATCTGCAAGCATAAGTTCAATAACCCCCAGACCAACTGTATATCGAGTGAGAATTTCCGCCATGTTTTCAATTTTTTCCTCGCTAATCTCAATTTTTCGGAGATCTGACAAATCTCTGAGAAGTTCGACAGAAACAAGTTTTATTATTTCTCTCGCGCGCTGCTGGTCTTTCATTTCAAGTTCGGCGGGTTTTCTCTGCTCGAGCGCGCGGCGGGCATCATCAAGCAAAGTATACTCTGCTTCTGAAAGTTTGAACTCCGGCGGAGTCACCATGTAGTATGGCCTAACTTTCCCCGGAACACGAAAAATTTCAATTGTAGCATCTGCAACATTATATTTGGAAATAATTTCCCCTGAGGGCGGCTTTGTCAAATATTTTGTGTACATAAAATTCGGGCGCACAATCGGATGGAAAAATTTTCTGTAAACCGACCGGTCGCCAATATTGTAGCCAGTCATATCGTCTTTTGAGAGAGAAACAAGTTTTGTATTTTCCAGAATTTCCTGTATCTGCTGCAATGTCAATAGAAATTTTTTTGCGAAAACTTTTTGGCTTTCAGGAATTTTTCCCATCAGAATATTCAGATGTCTCACTTCTCGGACTAAATTTACGTAAGCGCCAACAGGATCTCCGCGCAGCTGGAAAGCAATTGTGTTATAAAGCCACGGATACCACTGCGGAAAAAATCTCGTTGCATCAGGTCCACCCACGGAATTAACAGAAACAAGCTTGCGCTCGCGCATAATTTCTGTAATCGAATCCGCGATTTCTGCAAGCATTTCTGTCTGGTCAGAATCGTATTCATATTCCCGTGTTTCAACAAGAATTATTGTGCTGACCTTCCGCTCCGCAAGAATCTTGTCAATTACCTGCGCCATCACGACATCAGAATCTTCAATACTCGCGCCGAAAATCGCCCCCATCGCATCTATGCGCATTACACCCTCCTTGATTTCTATGACATCGTAGACCATAACTTCCCCATAATTATTACGTCCGCATTTTTAAATAAAAGAATTCAAGTGAATTTATGCCCGATGCTGACCTGCAAACAATAATAAATGAAGCTTTCCGGCGGCTGAATGAGGCAGGCAGACGCTTGCGCACCCTAGAAGAAAGATTCGCTTTGATAGAAACAAACATTTCCAATGATAAGGATGTAATAATAAAAAACCAAACAGAGACGAACGCATCTGTTTCAAAAATTTTCGAACAGCTTGATGATCTTGGCGAACGCATCCGCTCGGTTGAAAACGAAATGGTTCGAATAAATAAAGTTCTCGAGAAGACCGCCAGAAAGACTGAGGTGGAGGAACTTCGCGGAACGATTTCTCTTTTCAGCCCATTCAGCTCGAAATTTGTGACAGAAGGCGATGTAAAGAAAATTATGGAAAAAGCTGCTTCTGGCGAAAAAGAGGAATAAACGTTTTTAAATAGCCTTTTTCAATTTCTGATATGGCAGAGTACATCCCAACAGATATAGTTCAAAAACTTTCCGCCACAGGAAAATCTGAACAAGAGATTGCGGCCGAGCTCCGCCTTCGCGGTTTCACTCCATCTCAAATTGATAAAGCTTTGAAAGAAGCAATTAAAATTGAAGTTTCGGGCCCGCAACCTTTGGGTATGGGGCCGGAGCCTGCACCGCCAGCCCCTTCTTCGAAAAAAGGCTCTCCAGAAATTTCAGCTGGTCAGCAAAGAGCAGAAATTTCAAGACATCCGGCGCCGCCAGTTCCTCCCGCGCCCAGGCAGCCAATGAGAGCAGTTGAGCAATTACCAATTCAGCCAATGGCGGGCCCTATGGGTGAGCCTCCTGAAAAAGTTAGAGTGCCAATTGAGCTGAAGCCTGTTGAAATTTCTGAAAATCCGCTTGCAAGGCAATTTGGATCAACACAGCCATCTACAGAAATTTCTCTTGAAGAATTGGTTGAGGCAATTGTAAATGAGCGCTGGGTTAAATTTGAAGAAAAGCTTTCAATTTTCGATAAAAGAGATTTGAATTTGCAACAACAGATTCAGGATATGAAAAAGCAGATTGATGAGCTTGGTCAGCAGCGCGAGAAGGAAGAAAAAATGTTTATGGAAAAATTAGAGGAGTTCGGCGACGGGATTGAAAAAACACAATCAAGGATTGGTTCGATAGAAGGGGCGTTCAAAGAGTTTGTTCCAACTCTTGCTGAAAATGTAAAAAGCCTTGCTGATGTCGTTGACAGATTGAAAAAATCGAAATAATTCAAAATTTCTAGCTCCTGTCTAAAATTCTTCTCAATGGTTTCGGCGCGGCTTCTCTCATGGAAACAGCACCGTATCCAAATGCAGATTGCGCCTGCCTGCCTTCATAACCAAATCCTTCATGGTCTTCTTCTCCGCCTCCGCTATATTCCCCGCCGCTCATTGCACCGCTTGCGTATCCTATCAAAGTCGGTTTTTCAGAGCTTGGTGTTCCATAGACTCCACTACCTTTTCCTGACTGCGGCTGGCCATAAGTTAAGTTCACGGTCTTCATGATTTCAGAAGGAATCTGCGCGAGTTGCCCGACAGAAAGTTGGGAGTCGGCCAGGCACGACCAATTAATTATCGCTTCGCTTATGTTAGCGCGCATCAGATCGCTTTTGCACAAATGCGCCCACATCAAATTTGCCTTATGAAAATTTGTATTTTCAAAAATCGCGCCAGTAAAAATTGCCCACTCGAGATTTGATTTTTCAAAATTGGTCTCGCGTAAAATCGTCCCTTTGAATTGGCATCTTGCCAGATTTGCGGAAGAAAAATCTGCTTCTGAAAGATCAGAGCCGGAGAAATTCGAATTGCTCAAATTAGAACCGGAAAAATTTATTTTGCTTAAATTCATTCCAGTAAAATCAACATTCTGCAGAACTATATTTGAGAAATTCTTTTCTCCTGAGCGAAGCTTTTCCGAGAAATCATTCATTGACAGAGATGTTTTTTCCATAACCCGTTTATGGCTTTTAGATTTAAGAAGACTGTCTTTCTAGAAATGGCTTCACACTTTCCATGAAAGCTGTTCCGGTTCTATATGTTCTAACCAATCCTCTAGAAAACCCGTAAAGCAAATCCAATCTTTGGGCAGCTTTCAAATCACGGCCTTCAAGCTCTTTATAAAAACCAATCAAATCTTCTCCCATGTCTAAATATCTGGGGATTATTGAAACTCCTTCTGCTTCCATACCTCGGCCAGCCTGATCGTAAACAAACATGGCTGCCGCAACGCGGTGCATACAAACTCCCGGAAGAGTTTTAATGCCTTGCTGAAAGAATCCATCTTCGCATGCATGCGCAGGAATTTTTGTAGTTCCGCCTCTTTTTTTGTAATTTATTTCGCCACCTACATCTCTTATTTCATAAACTTTTCTTCCGATTAGTGCTCTATGGATAGCTTCAACCTCTTCATCTGGAACTTTTGTCAGCAAAACTCCAACAAAATATTTTTGCCCGTCCCTGCTCGCGGAATCTACATTAACTGTAACAGGCCATTGTTCATCGTCTAACTGCAGAGAAGGATTCCATCCTATTTTGACTTTCCCGGTTTCACATAAAAGCTGGCCGCGTATCATTCTGTCTATCAAACCATAATCGGTAATCATATCTGGATTCAGCCCATGCAGCCGAATTACTTCCCAAATTTGCCTTCTTGTGTTTAGGCTGATTGAATGCGCATTGCGTGGCATTAAAATTCCTTTGGGTTAAGATTTTTAAATGCATAGATTCATGAAATTAATTATGCCCAACCCAGAAGTTTTCGAGCGCGGCAGGCGCAAGAAAAAAACTTTGCGGCGCAAGCACGGCGCTTGGAGGAAATATGGGGTTTTGAAGGATTCGACAACTTGACAGCTTTTTAAATCTTAAATGTAAATCAAAGATGATTCAAATGTCGCAGAAAACTCTTTCAAGCAAAGTTCTTTTAAATGGCGGCAATAATAATTTCTAGGCTCAGAATTTTTCTGAGGTGTTTCTATGGATACGCAAACAGTAAAACATATTTCACGGCTCGCCCGCCTGAACCTAACAGAGGAAGAGGTAGGGAAATTCTCAAAAGAAATTTCTGAAATTTTGAAAAGTTTCGAAATTTTGAACAAAGCAGATGTTTCAAAAGTTGAGCCATCATTTCATCCAATAGAGATTGAAGGGGCAATGCGCGAGGATAAACCTGAAAAGTGCTTGCCCGCAGAAACCGCGCTCGCAAACGTGCGCACGCGCGAGAAAAATTTTATCAAAGGTCCGAGGGCGGTTTGAATGATGGAAAAAGTTTTGCAGGAGGCACGCGAGCTGGATAAAAAATTTGGATTTTTTATTTCTATAAATGAAAGCGCAAGCGAAGGCCAACCAATAGCAGTGAAAGACAACATTTGCACAGCTGGCTTGCGCACAACAGCTGGCTCAAAAATTTTGGAAAATTATGTGCCGCCGTTTGATGCAACTGTTATCGCTCGCTTGAAAAAATCTGGTTTTTCAGTAATTGGAAAAACCGCGATGGACGAATTCGGTTTTGGGACTTTCTCTGCAAACTGCGCGTACAAAATTCCAAAAAACCCGTACAATCCGCAGCGCGCATGCGGTGGCTCTTCTGGAGGGAGCGCGGGCTATATCGCTGCTTCAAAATTCACGCGCGCCGCGCTCGCGCAATCAACAGGCGGCTCGATTTCCTGTCCTGCAAGCTTTTGTGGAGTTGTGGGGCTAACGCCAACTTACGGCCTTGTCAGCAGATGTGGTTTAATTGATTATGGAAATTCTCTTGACAAAATTGGAGTTATCGGAAAAAATGTTTCTGATTGCACAGACGTTTTAGCAATTATTGCCGGTCATGATGAGCGAGATTCCACAACAGTTGAAATAAAAAAACTTCCTGAAGTTGAAGTCCCGAAAAAAATAAAAATTGGCGTTCCGAAAGAATATTTTTCTGAAGGTGTTGATGGAAAAATTTCAAAGCTTGTCTGGCAAACGATTAAAAAATTTGAAAGCGAGGGCGCGAGCTACGAAGAAATTTCCTTGTCAACAACAAGATTCGCTCTCGCCTCCTACTACATAATTGCGATGTGCGAGGCTTCCACAAATCTTGCGAAGTTTTGCGGCCTGCGCTATGGACTCCAAGGAGAACCTGAGAGTAAAGGCTTCAACGAATATTTTTCAGAGATTCGCACGCAAGGATTTGGAGCAGAGGCAAAGCGCAGAATAATTTTAGGAACTTACGCGCGCGCAGCAGGATATCGCTACCAGTATTACTTGCGCGCGCTAAAAGTGCGCACGCTTGTGATAAATGATTTTAGGAAAGCTTTTAAAAAATTTGACTTACTTGCTGCGCCAACAATGCCTATTTTTCCCCCGAAATTTTCTGAAATTGAAAAAATGACTCCTGCGCAGATTTACGCAGCAGATGTTCTCACAGTCCCAGCAAACTTGGCAGGCATTCCACAGATAAGTTTGCCCTGCGGAAAAATAGGAAAATTGCCAGTTGGTTTGCATTTGCTCGGAGATCATTTTTCAGAGAGAAAAATAATTTCATTCGCGCAAGGGGCTGAAAAGATTTTGTGATAAATATGGAAGGAAAAATAAAAATTGGCTTGGAAACTCATGTACAATTAAACACGCGCACAAAACTTTTCTGCGGCTGCTCGCTTGAAAAGCTTTCAGAAGCAGAGCCAAATGCGCGCACATGTGAAACCTGCTTGGGAATGCCAGGCTCAAAACCGCGCTTGAACAAAGGAGCTGTTGAAGTTGGAATAAAAATCGCAACAGCTCTCGGCTGCAAGCTTCCGGCAAAAATGTTTTTTTCGCGAAAAATTTATCTCTATCCTGACATGAGCAAAAATTTTCAGATAACTCAGTATGAAATTCCGATTGCTTCCGCGGGCGCGGTGGAATCTGTTGATGAAACCGGAAAAAGAAAAATTGTGGAAATTTCTAGAATGAATTTAGAAGAAGATCCGGCGAAAATTCAGCACGTGGGCGGGAATATTACAACTGCACGCTATACTCTGATAGACTACAACCGCTCCGGAGTTCCATTGTGCGAAATTGTTACAGCCCCAATTTTCAAAAGCCCGCGTGAGGCGAGAATTTATTTGCAGAGGTTGATGGCAATCCTCCGCTACATTAATGCTTTTGTTGAAGATGAATTTGCTTTGAAGACAGATGCAAATATTTCTATTGAAGGCGGCGAGCGCGTTGAGGTAAAAAATATTACAGGCTTCCGCGAAGTTGAAAAAGCGCTTGCCTATGAAATTGTGCGCCAGCGCTCGCTTGTGAGGAAGGGGGAAAAAATCTCGCAGGAAACGCGCACGTGGGATGCGGACGCGAAAGTTACGCGTCCCCTTAGGAAAAAAGAAACAGCAGAAGATTATGGATATATTTTTGAGCCAGATTTGCGCATGATTGCTTTGCAAAAAGAATGGATAGAAAAAATCAGAAAAAATCTGCCCGAGCTTCCGCACCAGAAAGCTGAGCGTTACCAGAAAAATTTTAAGCTTTCAAAAGAACTCGCTGCTGCGCTCACAAGCGATTTAGAGGTCGCGCAGTCTTTTGAATCAGCGGCGAAAAAAGAAGATCCGCAATTGTGCGCGCGCTGGGTGGAGCTTTTGCGGAAAACTTTATTTCATAATGATATTTCGCTTGCTGAAACAAAATTAAAACTTGAGCAGTTTCTGGAACTTCTGCATTTGGTAAAGAAAAAATCTCTGGAGCCGCGCGCCGCAGAAATGATTTTGCGTGAAATAATTTTCACGCCAGATAAGTTTGACTCTCTTGTGAAAAAATATTCAAAATTATCAGAGAAGAATATTTCTGAAATAATTGCGAAGGTTCTGAGAGATGAAAAATCCGCGGTTGCTGCTTACAAAAGTGGCGACAAAAAAGTTTTGGATTTCTTGATAGGGCAGGTGCAGAAAGCTTCAGACTTGAGGACAGACGCAAAAGTTGTAAAAACACTGATAAAGAAAAAACTTGCGGGCTAAGAATCAATACCTACGCACGCTCTGCATATCTCCAAACCTCCCATGGAGAAGGTCTTATTGCCGCCTGAACATGCTCTTCCATTTTCAATCCCACCCAAGTTCCAATTAAATCTGGGGTGAAAACTTCTCCTCGCAAAAGAAAATCATAATCCCTTTCCAGTTCTTCCACAGATTCCCGCAGAGAACCTGGAAGTTCTCTTATGCCAAGAGATTCTCTTTCAGGTTTTGTTAGATGATAAATATCTTTATCAACAGGATTTCCCGGTTCAATTTTCTTTCTAATCCCATCCAGACCAGCCATAAGCATCGCGGCTTCAGCCAAATAAATATTGCAGCTTGGGTCAGGAGTTCTGAATTCCACTCGGACAGCAGCGGGGTTTCCTTTTTCATATCTTGGGATTCTGATATTTGCAGATCTATTTCCTCGGCTCCATGCAATAAAAATTGGAGCCTCATATCCTGGCACAAGCCTGCGGTAAGAGTTGGGCGTCGGATTTGTTATTGCGCAAAGCGCGCGCGAGTGCTCCATCAAGCCGCCGATATAGTATCTGGCTTCCTGAGAAAGCTCTGCATATTCATCGCTGGGGTCAGACATTACATTAACAGCACTTGAATCTTTCGCATCGGGATCTCCTTTCCACAAGGACTGGTGGACATGCATACCGCTTCCATTGTCTCCGAAGAATGGCTTTGGCATAAAAGTGGCTGTCATTCCATTTTGCTTTGCGACATGCGTTACAACCATTTTGTATGTTGTCACCATGTCGCCCATTCTAACCAAGCTGTCGCGCCTCAAATTTATTTCGCATTGAGCGGATGCAACTTCGTGGTGATGGGCGTCAACGCTTATTCCTGCATTATCTCTTAGAATTTTGCAAATTTCGGCTCTGATATCAGAAAGCGTATCAGGCGTATCAGGATAATAGCTTCCTTTCCTCGGAGCAGACGAGCCTCGCTCTCCCTGCCATGGCGCCTCTCTTGACAAAATTCTCGCACCACTGCCTCCCATTGGTAATTCGGGGGCTTGCGGATGCGGCCAGAATTCAACACTATCAAAAACAAAAAATTCCAGCTCGGGTCCCCACAGAGTTCTGTATCCTAAACTTTCAGCATGCGCTTCTGCTTTCTGCGCAACATATCTCGGATCGCGCGAAAATCTTTTTCCTCCGAGGCCCGCGCCGTCATAACAATCTACAATAAATCTTCCTGCGGGATATTTTCCCCAAGGAAGCTTCATAAAAGTTGAAGGGTCCGGAACCATCACCATGTCAGATTCTTCTATGCCTTTGAAACCTGTGATAGAACTTCCGTCTAATTTCGCAACGCCTCTTTCAAAAGATTTTTCGCTCACCTCATAAACCGGAACTGCGATGTGCTGCAAGTTTCCAGGCAAATCCAAAAAATGTAATTCTACAAACTCCACACCACTGTCCTTCAGGGCTCTCATTCCCGCGGCCCCGTCATATGCTGTCATACCTCCATTTTATCATACTTCAGGATAAATACTTTTATACAAAGATAATGATACTTTGTAGCTGTAATAAGCTTTAAATATATACAAATGTCTATTTTATAATAAAAAAAGATTAAATTTGTGAACATATGTCAATTGAAATTGATAAGATAGATAGGGAAATACTGCGCGAACTGCTATCGGGCGCGCGAAAATCCTACAGGGAAATCGCGCGAAAAGTTGGAGTCACCACAACGACTGTAATAAAGCGCGTTGCGAAGCTGAAAAAAGAAAAGGCCATAAAAGGCGATACAGTAATTCTTGATCCGGAAAAGCTTGGCTTCAGCTTTACTGTAATGATTGAGATTATTTTTTCCAAAGGGAGATTGCTTGAAACAGAAGAAACGATAGCAAAGCACTACAATGTTTTCGCTGTTTATGATTTGACAGGAGAGCGCGATGCGGTGATTCTTGCGCGCTTCAGGGACAGGGCAGAGCTGAATGCTTTTGTGAAAAATCTTTTAAAAAATCCTTCTGTCGAGCGCACGAACACACATATAGTTTTGAACACAATTAAAGAAGACTGGAGAGTGCCTGTTTGAATTTTTTTAAATAGCCGTGCACAGCTTTATTTCTATGCAAGATTTCATTAGAGTGACAGATGTCTCATCTCATGTAGGCAAGGAAGTTTCCCTCCGCGGCTGGGTTTATCGCAAGCGCGAGCAGAAAGAAATTGTTTTTCTTGTTCTCAGGGACGCGAGCGGAACTGTTCAAGTTGCCTGCAAAAATATTCCCGAAGCAGCTGCGGCAACAATTGAGTCAAGCATTGAAATTTTTGGGGAAGTGAAAGAAGACAAGCGCGCCCCCGGAGGCTTTGAAATTTCCGCGAGCAAAATAAAAATTATCGGGCTCGCTGAAAGATTTCCAATTGGAAAAGATTTAAGCGAGGAATTTTTGCGCGATGTGCGCCATCTTTGGATTCGCTCGCGCAAGCTTACAGAAATTTTCAAAATCCGCTCTGCGGTTTTTCAGGCTATCAGAGAATTCTACACAAGCAGGGGATTTTACGAAGTGCAGTCTCCAAGCTTTACAGCAAATGCAGTTGAGGGCGGCTCAACTTTGTTTGAAGTGAAATTTCCCGGAAAGAAAGTTTTTCTCTCGCAGAGCTGGCAGCTTTATGCCGAGGCAATGATTTTTTCTCTGGAGAAAATTTTTACAATCGCGCCGAGCTTCCGCGCGGAAAAATCCAGAACTATAAGGCATTTGGCAGAATACTGGCATCATGAAATGGAAGCCGCATGGATGGGTTTTGATGAGCTTTTGAAATTTGAAGAGGATCTAATTTTGTTTGTTGTGGATTATGTTTTGAAAAATTGCGGAAAAGAATTGAAAGAATTGGGGCGCGACATAGAGGAATTAAAAAGTTTGAAAGCTCCATTCAGCAGACTGACTTATGAAAAAATGCTGAAAGAAACCGGGAAAAAATGGGGCGATGACATTACAGACGCAGAGGAACGCGAGCTTGTGAAAAAACTCGGAGGCGCGCCGATTTTTCTCACGCACTTCCCGCGGGACATGAAAGCTTTTTACATGCGTCCGGACCCGAAAAATCCAAAAGTTGTTTTAGCAGCTGATTTGCTTTTGCCCGGAGTTGGCGAGACAACCGGAGGCTCTGAGCGCATAGAAACAGTAGAAGATTTGCTGGACTCTCTGAAAATTTTCAAGCTCAACAAAAAAGATTATGAGTGGTACATTGATTTGCGCAGATACGGCTCTGTTCCGCATTCAGGATTCGGCTTGGGAATTGAAAGGCTTGTGATGTGGCTTACAGGAACAGGGCACATTTTTGACACAATTCCGTTTCCAAGGACAATGGACAGGGTTTATCCTTAAGCAGGATTCTAAAAACCTTTAAAAACTCTACTAATTAGTGAGATACTTCTGATAAAATGTACAGAGATATAAGAGTTAAACGGAAAGGAACAGATTTGAAAAGATTCTATCCACAAGATATTTGGATTGATGTGCTTGCGAACGTGGAGAGAGACGAATACAATCAACTTCCATGCAATAGAGTTAACAAATATAATGTTGGAGCCGGCTGCGAAGGCTGTTTATATCTTAGAGAAAGATTTTCAATTCCAGGAGAGCTTCAGGAAGGCATGTCCGAAGCCAAAAAAGTTTCGGAATCCTGCCTCGTGTCAGAAGCAGAAGCAAGGCTTAAAAAAAGAGAATCAAAAAGCATTCGGGCAGTTGAAGACAGCAAATTGGGAATATATGCTGAAGAAGACGAAAAACACGGCTTTGGTTTTGTTTTTCTTCAAATTTAAATCCGTCCATACAAATTCTTTCTGTGGGCCCTTAGCATAGCCTGGATTTTTTGGAAAGGCAAATAGTGCGGCTGGCTTCGGCGCAGGGTGCAAACTTCGTTTACACCCCGCACCCCTATTATGGGATGCGATGAAACCAGCAGATCGGGGGTTCAAATGAAATGTCGCGAAGCGATAATTTCGGGAGAATAAACCCTTAAGGAGGGCGGAGCCCTTCTTGGGGTGAAATTCCCTCAGGGCTCACCAATCCACCTTCTCTTTCTTTTCTGTTCTGAACTTGAAAAAGAAAGAGAATGTAGGCTTCAGTAAAAATCTGAAAGATTTTTACGCGCAGAAAAATTCCCTGAAGGAATTATTTCTGTTACCAAGAGAAAGAAAAAATTTCATAACTTCTTCGTGAAACCATTTTATTTTAAAGCCGACAAAATTAAATTTTAATATGCCAGAACAAGCAAAACGTTATTTAAACGAGTCATCATTAAAGGATATGAGAGAATCCTCAAAGATTGCATTTGATTGGATTGCCGGGTTTACGCCAGAGAAGAAAGTTAAAGTTTTTTCTTCTGACAGTGTCAAGTTAACTGAAGAATTTATTACTTTTTGTTTATCAAAGGATACAAAACTTGCGAGAGCGATAAAAGCCGCCAAAGAAGGAAAGGCAACTGCAGACGAGAAAGAATCTATTGATAACATGATATTATGTTTGGGTGCTTATCTGGGAGAGACTGTAATAAAGAATTTTGGCGGAAAATGGACATTTGATGATAGTAGAAAAACTTTTTCAGTAACTGAAATCCCTCGGAATGCCGGCGGGCTTATCACAGTATTTCCAATGTCAAAAATCACTAAAAGATTTTTTCTTGGTAAAGAGGATTCAATAGCGTGGTGGTATCAAGGTACAGAAATTTCTATAAAAGAGAAAGTTTATTATAAAATTTGATGATTCGCCAGAGCCAGATTTTTGAGCAGAAATCTCAACTAAACCGCTTAGCGTTTTTATCCACCTCTCCGTGAAACCGCTTTATTTTAAAGCCAGTAAAACCAAATTATTTTATGCCCAAGCGCGCAAAGCATTCTAAATTGAAAAGAAAAGTTTCTCATGCAAAGCATAAAGTTTCCCGTGCGGCGAAGAAAGTCAGAAAAATCGCGCACAAGAAAATTTCTGTAGTAAAGAAAGAGATTTCTTCTACGACCAAAAAATTCAAATCCTCTGTTACAGAATTTCTGGAAAAGCACAAAATTTCATTTGAAGTCCAGCCGCACAAGAAAGATGTTTGGTCCGCAGAAGATATTGCGGCCCAGAGAAAAGTTCCGCTCAAGCAGGTTGTGAAATGCCTGGTTTTGACAGACGGTACAAATCATGTTGTCGCGTGCGTGCCTGGGGACAGAAAAGTAAAAGCAGGATTAGTAAAGCAAACTGCCGGCACAGGAAAATTAGAATTTTTACACGAGAAGCATTTGAAAAAAGTTACAGGGCATCCTTTGGGAACAACTTCTCCAATAGGGCTCGCGAGCAAAGTTCCTGTTGTAATTGATGAGCGCTTGGCAAAATTAAAACATGTTTCCATTTCCAGCGGGCACAAAAAATTTGGAATAAAAGTTTCCACAAAAGATTTGCTGAAAGTTTCCGGCGCGCAGGTTGCGAAGATTTCTGAGTGATTTCTGTTTTTCCAGATAGATTTAAATGTTTTTCAATTTAATTATTACAGTGAGTTGATTAAATGACAGATGAAGCTATCGAAGCCTTTCCTGAGCCAGATCCAGAGCTTGCTGCACTTATTTCATGTATAGCCCCAATGCAATTTGTGCGTTGGGCCAGAGAAGAAACAAATAAAAAAAGAATAGAACTTCGTGAGGCCCCAATTTCACCAACCGATATGGAAGATAGCAGCCTTATGTGGATTCACATAACAGGAATGTTAGGCATGACTGCTGTTGGCTTTGGCAGAGGAGCTCATCAATATTTAATTCTGAAAATTGATAATGAAAGAGCAAGGCTTTATGATCCGATGAGGGGCAAAAGGCAAGTGGCTGCATCTGAAGTAAGTTATGATAGCGTTAGATTCTCGAAAAATATTTTTTCTAGAGCCAATAAAGCAAGAGGGGCTGGTGCGGTATTAAAAGACTTTCTATCTGCTGAAGAATATGAGCTTGATGTTAGTTTGGGTAGAATACAAGAAGACAGGTATAACTGTTGCCCGCTTGCTCTTTATGCCGCATTGCTTGCAAACGCAAAAAGCCCAAGATACGCACGGGAGCTTAATGTTGAAGAAATAAAGAGAATCGCCTAGAGAAGAATTATTTAAATCTATGTTTGTTATCTTTTAATTGGGCTCCCATCGTCTAGTCCGGTCAAATTTGCCGAGAGGATCAGAGCTTCTCAAGCTCTTGACATGGGTGGCGTATTTCAATTTCAGATTTGCGCCCATGAATTCAAACTAAGTGAAGCAAGTTTCACACGCTTTCAAAAGCTTCGCTTTCAAAAATCCCGTTGGGGGCACCAGTTTTATCTAATTTCAAAAAAATTATTTCGCGTACTCTGCTGCTTTTGCGACATAATCCCCGGAAGAAATATCAGTAGGCTCAATTGTGCAATCAAAGCAATGCTGATTAGTTTGCACGCCACAGTACCTTATTTTTGGATCCCAGCCGATCTTTCCTTCTTGCAGGCACAACTCCTGCAAAGTCAATTCTATGAAATCCTTCTCATTTTCACTTAAATGAGGGTTGTCGGTATGATGCAAAAAACCAACGCGCCTTGCCATGATTTTAATTACCAGAAAAACTTTATAAAGTGGTGTGCAGAAAATAAATAATGCGAAAGCGCACAAATTATTTCAAGATTTTCTTTGTGACAGCAGTTTTTGCCTTGGCTATATATGCGAGCGTTATTAGCGCGCAGACTTATGGCGGTGGGAAAATTTCGATTCAAGGAAAACTTTCTGACGCAGACGGAAAGCCGCTTGATGGAAATTTTCAGCTGAAATTTGATTTTCTAAGTGCCGCGAATAATGTTTTGATAAAATCTGTTGGGCCTCAGGCTGTTAGTGTTAAAAAAGGATTTTTCACTGCTCAGATTGATCCAACAGGTTTGAGCTTTACTATTCCGTATTTAGTTGATGTTTCAGTTGAGGGGCAGAAGCTTTCTCCAAGTTTTATTCTTTCTTATGCGCCTTACGCTTTGAGGGCTGTGAATGCTGATTCTGCGGTTAGTGCTGCAAGTGCTGCTGCGCTTTCTGGGAATTTGGATGCCTCAAAAATTTCTGGTCAAATCACAAACACGCAAATACAAAATTTGGACGCCTCAAAACTTACTGGCAGCTTAAGCGTTGACAGAATTTCTGATGGCTCTGTAACTGGCGCGAAAATAAAGGATGGGGATGTTTCTTTGAGCGATGTGGGGTTTGTTGCCGGCGGGAAAAAATCTGGACAAAATAGCTATGGAATTCAATTTGCAATAGATTCTCAATATGGAAGGAGAAATGCTTTTTCTCTCGGAACAACTCCTCTTGTAGTTTGCAGCACAGAAACCGCGAAAACATTTTGTGTAGCTGGAGCAATTACTAACAACGGCTTCACTGCGATTGTTTATGATAATAATGGAGCTCTGACATCTGCGCCCATAAATTGGATCGCCATTGGCAGCTAATTTCTTCAAATTCAATCAATTTAAAAAGTTTACTATACAAATAATTTCCTATGAGTAATGCCTCTGTGGAAAGAAACATCGCCCCAGAAATTTTGCATGAAGCAGCCAGAGAAGCTGGATATTCTCTCGAACAGAGAGATGGGAGATATATTTTGAAAGGAGCAGGAAGAGTTGGAAGCGAAGTTTATCAAAGAAAAGTAGAAGAAGTAATGGCAAATGTTTCTGATGCTCTTGCAGATAAAGGAGTTTGGAATTCTCCTCAGGCTCATGAAACCTTGGAAACTCTTTCGCATTCTTTTCGCGGGTTTGATCCTGATTCTCCTGATAATGGAAATTATGGAAGCGAAAGCCACGAAACAAAATGGGGTTTTCCGAGTTTAGTTGCCGGCTTGTTTGGGGCGGCCGCAATTACTGGAGTTGCTTACGGGCTCGCAAAAGAATTTGCTCCGCATCTGCCGGATTTAGGACATTTAAGTTTTACAATGGGGGCGAGCGGAGAGTCAGCAAGAAGCTATCAGTCGGGAGATATTCATGATTACCCTGATATGGTTTCTAATTTAGAAAAATTTAAAACAGATTCTCAGGCTGCGATCGCAGATGCAAGCTTGGACCAAACAGATGTTCAAAATTTGCATTCGGATATTTCTGATGTTAATGCAGGAATGCAAATTGTTTTTTCTCCAATTAACAATTCTGATTTTAATCAGACTGCGAAACAGATTAGAGGCGATATGGAGAAGTTGCAAACACCCAACGAAGGAGACCCCATACCGCTTGTGATCGATCCTGAAAAGAACGCAGCATTCCAATCTCTCAAAACAAATCTCTTTCCAAAAGTTAACCAAACTTTAATAGACTGGAAAATCACAAACCGTGGAATTGAGCATCTAAATTATCCTGACAACGGAACTGCCGCGGGCCAGATGATGAGTAGCCTGCTTTCGGAAATTTCTCAGGACTATGGATTTTACAGGCAAGTTGAACAAACTCAAAAAACAATAACAGGAATTTCTGATTTGGGAAAAGATGACGCGCATACAGATTTGCCGCTGAAAGAATTTCTGAGAAAACTTTACACAGACACGCAGGAAATCCAAACTTGGCTGAATCCTAATGACCAATCGCAGAGAGCAAAGAGCAATCAGATAGATAAATACTTCTCCCCATTTGTCGCGCCGTCGCAAGCAAATAAATATGCGCAATTTTTTGAAACAACTGCCCAAGTCTTGAACAGCGCTTTGAGATTAATAGAAACTCCTGATGAAAATGTTCCGTATCCTGAAATGGATTTGACTCCGCCGCACATTATTTCAATAGAAGGATTGCTGGAAATCGAAGCAGGGACAGTTTGGAATGGAAGAATTTTTGCAGATGACCCCGGTCCGATAAGAACTGCAGGAGTTGATTATTTCAGTATTTCTGTTTTAAAACCTGACATCAGAACAGATTCTTTGAATGTCAGCGCAAACGGAATTTTCAATTATACCCCAGATTTGGCTGGAGATTATTTGTTTTCTATTTTCCCAACAGATAAATCTGGAAACAGAGCTTCAAATAATTTTGATTGGAACTTTTCTGCTTGGAAAGACAAAAAAGCTCCAACAGTTTCGGTGAAAAATGATTTCAGAAAAAGTTTGTATGAGAACGAAACCCAGTGGATAAATTTCACAGCTTCAGATGACAGAACTGGGATAAGTGAAATCAAAGTTTTGTTTGGCGGAAATTATTACAATGCTACACCAACAGGTGGAATTAATTATCAGGCAAAATTCAAAATTGGAGCGCCGGGGAATAAAACTGCGCAGATTTTCGCAAGAGATGGAAGGAATAATACAGCAAACGCTTCTATAAATTTTTCTGTTTTGGAAATCCCAGACACAATACCGCCTAAAATTTTCGAACTGCAGGGAGTTTCTGAAGGGCAAATTCTTGCGCCGGGAAATGTCACAATTACTGCAGGTGCGCGCGATAACATAATAGATAGCCAGAGGGGAAACAAGCCGCTCGACAACGTGGAATTTATTTTAGATGGAAAGGTTTATGCTGGGGAGCATATGCTTGATGACTGCACATTATCTATCTGCAATGAAGTTTGGATGTTAAGGACAAATCTTGGCGAGGGAAAACACACCATTTCTGCCCGCGCATATGATTTGGCTGGAAATGTCGGCGTAGATTATCCTACAATTAACTTCACTGCTAAAGAGCCTGTGCCGGATAATAAAAATGTCCGTTCTGATGGAAGCCCGAGTCCGTTGCCATTTGTCGCCCTCGGAGCTTTGGGTGCAGTTGGGGGCGGATTATATCTCGGCATGAGAGATGGGGTTGGAATAGAAAGAGTAGTTTATGTTCATAATGATGGAAGAATGATAAAAAGAAGGAAATGGGTTGATACTTCTGGAACAGATGAGGAAATAGAAATGGGAATGATTAGCGCCGTGGGCACATTTATCAGAGATGCTTACGGCGGCGCAACAAGAAAGCATCAAATAAGCATACCTCTAAAAGATGGTCGGCTACACAACACAAATCTGCTTTTTGCGCGCGGAAGAGATTCTACATTAGTTGCAAGTGTTTCTGGAAGTGATGGCGAAAATGTTGTCAGAAGAATGGAAAAGGCAATCTATCCTTTGGAAGAAAATTTCAAGCCCGCTGAATGGGATGGAGATATAAATCCTGGCAGAACAGCGATGGTTGATCCATTTTTAGAGGGGATAAAATCTCCTACAGTTCCTGATAGATTCTCAGTACTTTGGGATAGAATTTCTGGAAGGAATAGTTATAGAGCAGGAAAGCCAAGAGGAACAGTTGTCCTGACGCCAGCGAGAAGAGGACCATCCCAGAGGGAAATTGAATTGGCGCAACAGCTTGCGGCAATGCAGCAACAACTCGCAGCAGCAGAACAATCTGCTGGCGAGGCAATGATATTGAGAAGCCAGCTTGCGCAGAAAGAAGAGCAGTTGAGATGGTTTGAAAGCGAAGTTTTCAGATTAAATTCGGTTGCGCAGGATATAAGCAGGCCGCAGGAAGAGAGAGATGATGCAGGAGCTAGCGCAGCAAGACTTGGAGAGGAACTTAGAAGGACACGCAGCCTTATGGAGAAATTGGCGCAATCAGATGTGGGGGCAACCGAGACGGAGCAGAAATAAAAACTTTTTAAATTGCCGCATGGAAACTGATTCATGAAACAGAATGAAAACAGCAGGCTTTCTGCAAAAAAATTTCCGATTCCGCTAATTTCTTTTCTGGCGGGAATTCTTTTCATCGCGATTTCATCTGCAGGATTTTCATCTTATCAGTCTCCGAATTATAGCGGAGAGTTTTCTTCGGGATATTTTGATTCTCCAAAGAATTCAAATTATAGCTTGCAAATAAGGACAGGAGATTCTTTAACCGGAGTTGCGGCAAATTCAAATTACACCCTAAGTCTGGGAAGCATTTATTCTTTTTCTGAGGATTTGGCTCCACAGTTTTCTAATATTTCTCAAAGCTCAAGCACGCCAAAAGAGGGTGGACAAGTTATTTTGTCAGCATATTTTTCAGATGATAAGGGCCTAGCCGGAGCAATAATTTCTACTAATGAGAGCGGCACATTTGTTAATGAAAGTATTCAAATTTCCGGATTAGAAAAGCAGACTGATTACGTTTGGAATAAGCAAACTAAAGCCGGCACAACTGTGACATGGAAATTTTTTGTTTCTGATAGTGCGGGAAATTACAACGCCACCCCAGAAATCTCTTTTTTCGTGGGAGCAACTGATTTGAATCCTCCTCAAATATTGTCCACAGAAATTTATCCCACCCAACCTTCTGCAGGAGAACAGGCAGGATTTATGGCAGATGTTTCAGATGATTTCGGTCTGGCTTCTGCTGTGCTGGAATTAAATGGAAAAAATGTGAGCACTGTTAATTTAGCCGGAAAAAAGTTGATTGCTGAATTTAGAGTTATTCCGGAGGGTTCTGCCGGCGACAAGTTATCATGGAAAATATTTATCCGCGACTCAACGGGAAAAGAAGTAGTTTCTGAAGCGAAAACTTTTACACTCTTAACCGCACCACCCAAAACATCGGGATCTGGAGAATGCAAAGAATCGGAAAAGCCAAAACCGCTGCCGATAGAGTGCACCGGCGGCATGAGAAAGGCTTTCGATGTTTCGTGTGATGCCATTACAGGAAAATGGGTTGTTACGGGCAGAAATGTAATTTGTACACCAGAGGAAGAGCAAAAGCAGAAAAGCGCAAATTATGTTTTGATAATTGTTGTGATTATTATTTTGGCGGTTATCGGCGGGGCAGGATATCATATTTACATCAAAAACAAAAAAGTAGAAAAAGATAAAAAAGAAGAAAAAAGTGAAAATGCCGAAAGTGAAGAAATTGAGTCTGGGGCTTAATCTTTTTAAAATCAGAAAGTTAGTTCTTCTAATGAAAATTTTTGGATTGGTACTTTTTGTTTTCTTGGCAATGGCAATTACAGCAACCGCGCAGGCGGATTCTAGCCAGTCTCCCGCAGCGCTGAACTACACACCCGCAGAAAATACTTTTTGGGATATGGACTCTGTTCTAGAATTTTCAGCATGCTGGAATAAACCCATAGACAAGGCGGAGTTTTGGACAAATAATTCCGGTGCGCTGCAAAAAAATATTTCAGCAAGAATTTCTGGAAATTGCAGTTATGCGACATATAGAACGCCGAACACGACAACTTCAATACAATGGTTCCTGAATGCCAGCGATGCATTCGATCTGACAGGAAAAACAGATACCGCACTATTATTCGTAAAAGATTTGCCGCCACAGTTTTCAGAAATTTCCCAGAATGCTACAGAGGCTAAAGTCGGCGGCGGGGTTATGGTTTCAGCCAGAATAAAAGACAAAACAGGCCTGTCATCGGTGATTTTGTCTGTAAATGATACAGGAGAATTCAGGAATGTTTCGCAGAAAAAAATCAGCGGGTTGGAATATATTGCGAGTTTTGCATATTCACTCTCCGCAGATTTAGAGCCTGAAAACACTGTTGTGTGGAAACTTTTCTCAAATGATACAAAAAATAATTTCAATACAACCAATCTTGGTTATTTCTATATTTCGGCGTGCCCTGAAACTTGCGAAGGTCAGCCTGTTGGTTCCTGCACAGAATATAGCGACTGCTCTAGTGGAAACCAGAACAAAGTTTGCTTTGCCTGCGATAAATCCACAGGATATTCATGCGAACGCAAAATAGAAACGAAATCTTGCGAGATTACAGAAGGAAAGGATGATGCACAAAATGAAATAGCATCTGCTGAGGATCAAATAATTTCTGTAAAATCCAGTGAGCCACCCCGCAATACAAGTGCTGCGGAAGAATTTTTAAGCGAGGCAAAAAAAGCTTTCAGCGCAGGAAACTATCAGAAAGCTCTTGAGAGGACAGCTGCTGCAAAAAACGCTGCAATTTCTGCGCCGATAATTACAACAAAGGAAGAGGGCTCGGACCAGACAGGGCTTATTGTTGCTGCTGTTGTTTTAATTTTGATTATAGGCATGGCGTTTCTTTTCAGAGAGAAAATATCAGCCTCTCTGCAAAAATTCAAACCATCAGCAAAGGAAGAAAAGAAAAAAATTGAGGCCCCGCCAACTTGTGAGATATGTGGCAATCTTTCAGAAAAACTTTATGAATGCGAGGAATGTGGAAAAAAGGTTTGCTTTGACCATGCGCGCAGCTTTAAGGGGCATTCATTTTGCTCAGATTGTTTGAAGAAAAGAGGGTTAATGTAAACATATTTAAAATACAAAAAATAGATAGTTTTTGATTGGTATGGCTGGATACAGAAGAGAAACCATGACATTTGCTGTTTCGAGCATGGAAAAATTTGTGAAGACAGGAAGTATTGCCGTTTCTTCCTACGCGGGCGGCGGAGGCAAAAATTCTTACAGAAATGTCGAAGAAGCTTCTTCTGCCATAAAAGAAGCATTGAAATCGGGAACTAATGTTGACATTGTTGCTCCAAAGGGGTCCAGCGGGGAATTATTCAGAGACATAATAAGAAAAGATTTTCCTCAGGCAAGAATCCGCGAGGACGCTTCAATGACAGAAATTTATATAAGCGGCGTCCCAAAACCAAAAATAGTACGTGAATTTGTTTCTTCTCCCACAAGTTCACATTATAAAGCTCCTATAGTTGTTCGAGAACTTTCTTCAGAAGAACCTTCTAGAGGGCACAGAGCTCCTGTAATTGTTTCTGCAGAAGAACCCGGTGTTTTAGATTCTATAGCAAAAACTTTCAGAGATTTGGACGCAGCTTACAGAAAAGGAAGAGCCCCCGCAAGAGCTTAACAAATATAAACAGACTCTGAGAAATAATCTTATGCCACTTGAAGAAATTATTGTTGGGCGCGAGCCTTCTGATGTTGATAAATACGGAAAGGCCGGATGCGTTTTTCTCGGAAAGCATGTTGTTGGCACGGGCTTTGACACGCATATGGCGAATCCAGTTTTGCTTGATGTTGTTCGGCCGCATATTTATCTGATTGTTGGAAAAAGAGGGAGTGGAAAATCTTATTCGGGAGCGATAATTTCTGAGGAGATTATGAAACTACCGGATGAAGTGAAGCAAAATCTTTCTGTGCTTATGGTTGATATAATGGGTATTTTTTGGAGCATGAAAAATTCGAATGAAAGAGATTTGCTCTTGCTGAAAAGCTGGGGGCTTGATCCCAGAGGGTTTTCGATAGAAAGCGTTGTGCCAATCGGTTTGGAGGATTTATACAAAACTTCTGGCGTGCCTTACGATTCAACATTTTCAGTCAGGCCGTCTGAACTTTCTATTGGCGACTGGCTCACCACATTTGATCTTAACCTTTTTAGCCCGCTGGGAATTTTGCTTGACAGAATAATAAAAAAATTTTCAGATACAAATTTTTCCATAGAAAATATTGTTGATATGATAGGGAGAGATGAGCGCGCAGAAGAAAAGGAGAAGCTAGCTCTTCAGAACAGATTTTTGTCTGCGAAAGAATGGGGGATTTTTTCTGACAAAGCAACGCCTATAGAAAATTTTCTTAAGCCGGGGATTACAGTTGTTTTAGATGTGAGTCTGATGGAATGGTCTGTCAGAAATCTTGCTCTAGGAATTCTGGCAAGAAAAATTTACGCATCGAGGACTGCAGCACGCCGCGAGGAGGAGGCTTCCATAATTGCAGGCGAGGAAACAAAAAAAGTTCCCATGAGCTGGATAATAATCGATGAAGCGCATAACTTTATCCCTTCTGACGGAAAAACTTCTGCAACCGAGCCAATGCTGACTTTAATCAGGCAGGGGAGACAGCCGGGAATTTCTCTTGTGCTAATTACGCAACGTCCGAACAAACTGCATGAAGATGCGATTTCCCAGAGTGATCTGATACTTGCTCACAGGCTAACTGCAAAGCCAGATTTGGATGCACTTTCTTCTGTAATGCAAACCTACCTTCTGGAGGACATAAAGAAAAGCATCGCGGATATGCCGAAAACCAAAGGGGCTGCGGTTGTGCTTGATGATAATTCTGAAAGGCTATTTTCAATACAAGTCAGGCCAAGGCAGAGCTGGCACGCCGGCGGCTCTCCGATTGCGCTAAAAGAGAAAAAGCAGTTCTGATTATTTTTATATCGAATATAAATTTCATTCTGAGTTTGTGTGAGGCACTCTCCAAGGGCGCGGACTAACCGAAGAAATTATTTGCCTGCGATAGGTGAGAATTAAAATCAATACAACCACACCACCGATTATTAAAACAAGAGTTCCAAAATCAATCGGGGGAGATTCTTTCCCGCTTTCTTGTGTTATTTTCCCGCTTTCTACTCTAGGAACAATCTTTCTGATATTAGATGTTGTAATTTTTGGGGCTGTCGGGGGAGTTGCGCCCGTTGGTGCTTCCTTTAGGCTGACGGTAAAACTTTTTGTTTCTGTTTTCACTTCATTTCCATTCGAATCCTTCACAACCAAGTACCACCCAATATTCCCTTCAATAAGATTTTCATTTTTCCATTCGAATGCTGTTGAAGCTTCTAGACCATTAAGATTTTGAGATGCATAGAATTTGAAATCAGCATCAACAGGTTCTTTTATGTAGATGGTCGCTGATTCGAGTTCTATATCATCGCGCCCTTTGAATCTCAAAAAGTTAGACCAGCTTTTGTAAATTTCATCTGCCGACTGTCCCAACTCGAGAATTTCTGGCGCTGCGATGTCTTCCCCTACTCCTATTTCAGGATCTGATTCACCCACATTTCCAAATACATCTTCAACTTTCATCTGCCAAGTTATATTTTTTTCAGATATCTTCGGCATTTTTTGCTCGAAGTTCACCCAGCCTTCTGTGATGGGTTTTTCAAAAACAAATGTCTGAACTTTATGCAGTCCCGAACCAAAATCCATCCAAAATTCTGCTTTTTTCAATGGGCTGTCATCTTTCCAGTATTTTGAGAAAACAATATTCTGATTTGGTTTTGCTTTTTGTGGCGAGCGGTTTTCTGTCCATTGAGGAGGATTCATCACACGAACTTTCTGATTTTTCAATGCCCGATTTCCAGCAGAATCGACTGCCGTGAACGTGAAAAGCAGTTCGGAATTTTCTTTCAGGTTAGAATCAGTAACATATTCAACTATATCACAATCTTCGGTGCCGCTGCTTGTTGTAAGGTTTATGTCTTTTGAGAAGAGTCTGCTGCCGCCGACAAGAGCTTCAATTTTAGAAGTCGCTGAAGCGCGATTCCAATCACTTACGCAAATTTTAATTTTAAGCGCCTGTGAGGATGAAACCTTTTCAGGCAGGCCTTCAAATCTTATTATAGGAGATTCGGAATCTTTTACTTTAAAATACTTTTCATCCGTCTCGATGGAATTTCCAGACGCATCCCATGCTTTTATTTTCCATGAAACAATATCGCCTGGCATAAGGTTTTCTTCGGCCGAGGGTTTTGGTAAAGTTATTTCAAAATCCGCTGCTTCAAGTGAACCCGATGGAGTGGTCCCAGACAGAAGTTTCAGGGTTCCATCAGAAGTTGTTGCATTAAGTTTTAACATGGCTGCTACAAGAGCGCCGCAATCTGAATTCGGTTCTGTATAATTGTTTTTGAAACTCGCTGAAAAAGAGATTTTATCGCCCGGATTATATTCTGCTGCATTCGTTGAAGTTAGGTCCAGATAACTTATAGATTTCCTTTCTGCACAGGACGGCTTTACATTAAATGTTCCTGAGTAATCGGTCTGTATTGTGTTTCCTTCTTTATCAGAAAGATATAATTTCCATTCGAATTCTGTCTGTCCGGAAAGCTTTTGCGAGTACCATGAAGCCGGAATTTCCAAAGGAAAATTCCAAACTTTTTTTCTTATGAGATTAAAAGATTGGACATCTTCAAAGTTTCCCCCGATTTTTCTTGCCTGAATTTTCACTAATCCCAATTCAACATTGTCCGATGCTGTGAGAAAGACAGAAAAGTTCGCTCCATCAAAAATTATTTTTCTTACACTGTCTATTTTTTCAACGCGCGGCGGTTCAAAATCTTTCACAATTATCGAACCGTAGATAGGAACGTTTGCGAAATTTCCATCATTATCTTCTGCAGAAATATACCAAATTACTTTGGAATTGCTTTTTGCATCAGCTGGAATCTGGACTGCGAATTCGATTACCTGCTGCGGGTTGTTGTTTTGCAATGAAAATGGAGTTCCGTCGCTTTCTTTTTCAGTTCCATCTTGTTTTACATAATCAGCATAAAATCTGATTTTTTTCAGTGACAGGTTGTCAAAGCATTTTGTGTGAACAATGACCTTCTCTCCGCGCCCCGCCTTTACAGGAGCGCTATTTATATCGCCTTCGGTGTTGTAGTAGATGGAGCAGGTTGGCGGCTGCACATCTTTGACTCTAAATTCAGTTTCAAACTTCTCGAAATGTCCAGCAAAGTCTTTAACAAAAACTTTATATGTGAAATTTTGTTCCTGTTGGTCACCTCCGAAAACTTTTTGCCTGCAATCTCTTCCGCAGGAAAATTCCCCATCAAAGATATTTGTACCAATAGGTTTTTGACTTCCGATTTTTGATATGGATTCTTCCAAGCTTCCAGAAACAACAAAGACTTCAATAGAGCCCAACTGACCTATCAAATCTCCCTCTGTTTTATAATCATCTTCACAGGAAATGCGGAGTGTGGCTGGATCGTTTGGGGTAACGCTGTTTGATTCACCGCGGCCAACTGAAAGGACGCAACGTGGTGGTTTTGTATCTGTGTCTGCAGGTTTGCCTACGATTGAAACATTAGTTTCATAAGAGTTTTTTTTGCCTGCGGTATTTGAAGCAGAAATTTTGAATTTGAGATCTTTGCCTACATCGGAGCTCCTTGTTTTGCAGTTCTTGAATTCAACATTGTAGAGTGAAGGTTGTTTCGCTACAATCTGTGTCGAGCCGCATCTTTGTTCAAGATTTGCTGTTGCAACGATGGTGTCAGAATTTAGTTTTCCCACATCTTCCCGAATTGAAAATTTAACAGAAAAATCTGTATCATACCATGCTGTTGCCGGCGCGCTTAACAAAATAATTTCAGGCGGGGTTTTATCGGCAACTGCAGGAACTGTTTCCTCAACTCTTTCCTCTTTTTTGCTTAGGCTTGCCGGCGCGCACAGACCACGGCCAGTTGGATTATTCCATACACATTCATCTCCGTAATTCTGACAAAATCTTCCGCGGCCACATGGAATATTTCCCATCTCGCTGATTGAAGAAAGGTTTATTTGCGATGCATCTTCGAAGTCCACTATAGTTATTGGAACTTTTATCTGGGTAAATTTGGGCCCCAGAGAGCTAGGTAAAAGCTCTGAGTCAATGAAATCTTCTCGCGGTCCGCATCCCGCCGTTACACAATAAGCCCCCGATTCTGCAGGTAAAATAAAATTACCGGCTTCTGCATCAAGGCCTTCTTTTCCCGAGCTTGTGTCGGTGTCTTTACAATCCTTCCACCCAGCAATGTTGCATCCATCGCCCATAAATTGTTTCATAACAAGAGCATTCATGCCAAAATCCCCACCCTCACTCGGACAAAAGCCCTTTACAATTGAAATTCCTGCACGCATTTCTTTTTGAGAACCTTTATTGCAGTTTAGATTGAATGCATTTATCTTGACATTTTCGCCAGCATCGAATATTTTGAGGTCACCTGTTGGGTTGAACTGGCGCTTTGAAGGCGGAATTATTTCAATTCTATGCCTGTCGGTCGCAAATGTAAAAAAGCCCGCCGACTCAGAGAAACTTTCTTTAGCCGGTGCAGGAGCGTTGAGATGATTTTTTCCAAAGCTGGCGAAGTCTTCAGAATTTCCGAAAATAAATGCGGCCGCAGCAAAAATTGCAATAACAATTGTTGCAATAGCAACCGGATTGTGTTTTTCAGGTACTCCACTGCTCATAGACATCATAAACAGATTTAATCGGCGCGTTTATAAAGATTTGGAGATTTCTTGGAAGTTTTATCAGAAGATTTACTACATATTTAAAAATCTCGATTGCCTATATGTGAAACTTTTCCAACCAAGTGTTTGTTCTCAACTCCGGAAATTTTCGCATCCACAAACTCCCCCAACAAATTCTTTTCGATTTCAATCAGCACAGGCCTGTAAGCAAAATTCCTTCCGATGAATTGCCCTGCTGATTTCCCTTTTTCTGAAACCAAAATTTCTCCCGACCATCTAATCCAAGCCTTATTTTTTTCCGCAGAAATTCTGTCGCATAATTCTGTGGCCGCGCGCGTCCTGTCCTTCACAATTTCTGTTGGAACTTTTTTCATTTTTGCCGCTGCTGTTCCACCCCTATGACCATAGGCGGAAATATTAACATAATCAAATTTTATTTTTTCCAGAACTTTTAGAGTATCTTCGAATTGCTTTTCTGTTTCTTCTGGAAAGCCCACGATTATATCTGTCCATATTGTAATCTGCGGAAACTCTTTTCTGAAAGCGGAAACTATTTTCTGGAATTGTGAAACAGTATAATGGCGGTTCATTCTTGCCAGAACTCTGTCATTTCCAGATTGAATTGGCAGATGCAAAAATTTGTAAATTTTTTCGCTCTTGTAAGCTTTTATAAGTTGCGGAAGAATTTTCAGAATTCCGTCGGGGTTTGCCATTCCATTTCGTACGCGAAAGTTTCCTTGTATCGAGCAAACATTTTTTAAAAGCTCTGGTAGGCTGAATGCACTTCTATCAGAACCATAAACGGCATTATCCTGTGAAGTGAGCCAGACTTCCCTGCAACCCTGTTTCAGCGAATTTTTTACGTCTTTAACAATCGCACCCTGAGAAAAACTTTTTGTATTTCCTTTCGCAAGCTTTGTTGCGCAAAAGGTGCAGCGGCTGTTGCAGCCATCCAAAATCTGAACAATATTGACAATTGGATTGAAGCGGATTTTTGGAAGCAAAGGCTTTTCTAATTCTGATTTTTCTAAAAATTCCACGCGGCCGCCGGAAAAAGTTTTTTGCGCAATTTCAACAACTTTATCAATATTATGCGTGCTCAACAAACTTGCATTCGGAGAGGCTTTTAAAATTTTTTCTTTTCCAGGTTGAGCCATGCAGCCGGCAACAATAATCTTTTTGCTTCCATTGAGCTTGCGCAGGCGGTGCAAAATTTTCTGCTCGGTCACATGCTTTACATAGCAAGTATTAAGCAAAATTGTATCAGCTTCATTTTCATTTTTCACGATTTGAAAATTTTCTTTTGCAAGCAGGCCAGCCATTGCCTCGCTCTCAGCTTGGTTTGCAGAGCAGCCATAAGTTTCCAGAAAAATCTTTTGAGGGTTTTTCTGCCTCGCAGAATCTTTCAGATTCTGCCGATCCAGAAGAATTTTTTTCATAGCAATCTATTTTTCTTTCTGCTCTTTCGCGGGCTTTGAAATGCGGCCTTTTTCATAAGTGTGTATGAGCTTCTCAAGTTCAAGCGCGATTTTTCTCGGGTTTTTAATACCAAGCATTTGAATTGCTTCCGAGCCTGATGTTGGACCGATGGCAATGGTACCGTAATTCAAAAACCGCGCGAAGTATCCCTGCTTTACATTCACATCTGAAATGCTGCTGAGGAAAACGCTGTCACGTTTTTTTTGTATTATGCCATGCTCAATTACAACTTGGCTCGGCGTGATTTTGTATGAGTGGCTGAAGCGGAAAACTTCGACATAAACTATAAAAAATGCGATTACACCGAAAATCGCGTATGCAGTAAGTGCATGCATTGCAAAGCCAAGAGCCGGCAGGAAAAAATATAGAGCTGCGAAAACCGCTGCTATCAAATAATCTTTAAGAAAAAATATTCGGCTGGGTTTTATGCTGTAGATTGGAACTTCAATTGGCATGGGAATTTTTGATTTTCTGAAAATATAAATACATGAAAGTGGATGAGTTTCTATGCAATCTGCGAAAATCGCAATCATCGGCGGCTCTGGAGTTTACGCTATTGAGGATTTGAAAAATGTTGAAGAGGTTTCTGTTGAAACTCCATTTGGCCCGCCATCGGACAAAATTATTCTCGGAGATATTGGGAGCAGGCGAGTTGCTTTTCTGAGCAGGCACGGGCGCGGGCATATTTTCCCGCCGCATTTGGTGAATTACCGCGCAAATATTTATGCGCTGAAAAAACTTGGAGTGGAAAGGATTTTTGCTGTAAATGCGTGCGGCTCTCTAAGGGAAGATTTTGTTCCGGGAGAAATTGTAATACTTGACCAATTTATTGACTGTACGAAATCGCGTGTGTCAACTTTTTTTGAGGGAAAAAATAAAGAAGGCGAGTTCAATGGAGCATGCCATATTTCTGTCGCAGATCCATTTTGTCCGGGCTTGAGGAAAAAATTAATTTCAGCGGCGGAAAAATTAAATATTTCGCACAAGCCTGCCGGCACTTACATTTGCATTGAGGGCCCGCGTTTTTCAACGCGCGCGGAAAGTAAAGCTTTCCAAAAAATGGGCGCGGATATTATTGGAATGACTCTTGTGCCGGAAGCTGTTTTGGCAAGAGAAATGGAAATATGCTATGTTTCGCTCGCGCTCAATACAGACTATGATTGCTGGAAAACTGACCGCGAGCCTGTTTCGCACCATGAAGTTTTGGAAATGGTTAAGGGAAATGTTTCAAAAGCAAAAAAACTTTTATTTTATGTTATTCCAGAGCTGCCGGAAGAGCGCGCGTGCGGCTGTGGGAAAGCGCGTGAGAATGCGATGATGTGATCTGTAGAAAGCTTCTTAAAGATTTTCTTTCTCGGCAGCTGACGTTGCAGTGTCAGATAGGTTTAAATAGAATCAAATCAATTACTATATTGAGGTAATAAGTATGTCACGCCAGATGATTGAAAACGCCACCTTTTACCTGACTCCTGAGCTTACCAAAGTGAGGGAGAAGGTAATTCACAGCAGCGGCGAAGAGAAGTTTGCGGCAGAAGACATTTTGAGAAGATATGAAGAGCTTACCCAATCAGAGGAAAGAATAAATAAGGATATCTTATATCGCTTGGCGCAAGATGTAGTCGGCTTTGATGCGCAGGATTGCAGATTCGAAAGAAGTGAGGAATATAGAAGAGTTAAAGATGATTTATACGAGCAAAGAGGAATGCAGGAGAAAAAAATAGAAGAAAATAAAAAACGGGCGCTGGATGATTTGACTGCCGAGAAAACAATGTGGGACAAATTCAGCCCGTGGGCAACGAGAGGAATAGCGGCGCTTGTCGGTTACTTCGGTACAAAACTTGCTGTGGCGGGCGGAGGTAAAGTAGTTTCTGACATTGAAGACCTGCCAGTCATGACAGCTCTTGCTGCGGTTGGAGCAATTGAGGGAGGTCTGCGAATTTCCAGAAATCGCGCTCAAAGGAGAATAACGAATAATTATTATAAGCAGATGCAGGAGCTTGAAAAAGAATTTTCAGAAGGAACATCAAATATTGATTCTTGGCTTTCTGAACAAAAAAGAAAAATATATTTACGCTCAGATGAAAAGCTTAGAAAAGTTTATGAAATATGTTATGGTCTCGAGGCGGCGAAAAATTTACCACCACAGAGCGCGGTTGAATTTGATGAAGCAGCGCTCCATAAGCATCGTGTGGAGGATGAAGCTCCGGAAGCTGCAGCTTTGAAAAAAGTTAGGCCGGAAGACATTTCAGCAAGAGCCAGGGCTATAAGGGAAGATTTAAAAAGAGGGAAATGAAGTGATTAATTATGGGGCTTTACTTAATTGGTTTCTCAGATTCGCCAAAAAGGTCGTCAGAAGTTGTGGGTGAAACAGTTAAAGCCATACGAGAGGCTCAGCAGGCGTTGCGAGAAAGATTAAGACCTTACGAAGTTGTCGGACAACCGGGAGTTTATGCAAATGGCGCACATAAAGAAACCGTCGCAGCTGGCGGAACCGCCCCTTACTTGAGGCCGGCGCAGGCAGATCCTCAAGCAGAAGCATGCTCCACAGAACTTATGAGGCAGATAAGAGATTTGAGGAAATATTGCGAAAGAGAGCAGATACCGATTCCTACTGAACTTGCAGATGCTGAACTCACTCAAAGAAGAATGTGCGGCCTGCTCGCAGATGGATTGTAATTTTTATTTCTCCACCAATCTCGCGTCCGCAACCAAATATCCAGAAGAAGTTTTTCTGTCCCAAATTTTTTCTTTTGCTTCAAAGGAAATTTTTTTATTGTAAAGCGGGCAGTCCAGAACAAGAGATTCAAATTCCCCGCCCTCGCCCACCGGGCTTATTCCGGTTTTTTTATTTAGCTCTAAAAGTTCCTCAACTGCTTTTGAGTCAAGTTCGCGGCCGAGCCATTTTTCTCCAAGACCGTCAGCGGAAACGCTTACGAAAATAATTTTAAATCCCTCGGACAAAAGCCCGAGCAAATGCTCTTTCGGGTTAATTCCCCAGAGCGGTGCTATCATTTTCAATCCAAGCTCATTGCAAATTTTTTCAATTCTGCTTCCTTGGTATTTTGAAGAAAGCCCGCCGCAAATAATTCCCTCAACATTAAATTTTTTCTTTGCGTTGGAAATTAAATTTTTCAAATCCTCAAGCTCTTCCTCTTTTTTTCCCGCGCTCTCGGCTGTCAAGTGCGGCATGCCCATTGCTTCTGCCGCGAGCCTGCTGAGCTCAATGTTGCGCGTGTGAAACATGTAGCTGTCTTCGTTCCTGCTGAAAATTGTAAGGCAGGCGCAAACCTCATGCCCCATTTTTTTCGCAAGATAAATCGCGCGGACGCTGTCTTTCCCGCCGGACAAAAGAGCTGCGCATTTCATAGAAAATTTTATTGGAGAAGAAAGTTATAAAGATTTTAATTTCTCCTGCCGCGTGAAAACAAGCTTTATAAATCCCCTTTATAAACCTTTATTGCGCAGTAAAATCGGTGTTCTCATGAGTTATCATATAAAAATTGAAAACGTTGTTGCTTCTGCAATTCTCCACTGCACAATAAAGCTGGAGAAAGTTGTTTCCATGATGGAGGGAATTGAATACGAGCCTGAGCAGTTTCCGGGGGTTGTCTACAGAATGAAAAATCCGAAAGCGGCTGCGCTGATTTTCGGCTCGGGAAAACTTGTCTGCACAGGAACAACAAGCCCCGGAATGGCAAAGGAAGTTGTCGCGCGAGTTGTGCGCGACCTGCGAAAAATCGGTACAAAAGTTCCGCATAAATATGATGTGCGCATGGAAAATATTGTCGCGTCCGCAAAAATTGAGCAGGAAGTAAATCTGGATGAGATCGCTTTCACTTTGGAAAATACTGAATATGAACCCGAGCAGTTCCCAGGATTGGTTTTCAGAATGACTGAGCCGAAAGTTACTTTCCTTCTTTTCACTTCCGGAAAAGTTATCTGCACGGGGGCGCGCTCTGTTGCTGATGTCGGGCGCGCTGTTGAAAAATTGGATAAGAGACTAAGGCTGATGAAGAGGACTGGGAAGTAGAATTTCTATTAACCACTCTTCCGCCTCAACTTCTTATGGAAAGAAAACTTAAATACTTTGAGCCCGCAATAATTTCTGTTTGAATGAAGCTCGCACGCAGGGTGCTCACTTCGTTCACACCCCGCACCCCTATCATATGCGTGTTCGCAAACTGATGTGTAAAAAATATTAAAAAAAGATTTCTATGCCAGCTATAGCAAAAGTTTCCGAGGGTGGCGAAGTTTTGCAGTTTGAAGAATTTTTCCGGCAGTTTTACGAAAAAGAATTTCTGGAAGCCGCGCGCGAAGGAAGAAAAGCAGTTTCAATTGATTTTTCCCTTCTGGATAAATTTGACCCAAACCTTGCGGACAAACTTTTGAATGACCCGAAAAATATTTTGGAAGCTGCAGGGCTTGCTGTGCAGGGATTGGACTTTCCAGAGGAAAATGTAAAAATTATTCCGCGATTCAAAAATTTTCCAGAAGCTGCTCAAGTGCGCATAAGGGATTTGCGCGCCCAGCATATTGGAAAATTTATTCAGGTTGATGGAATTGTCAGGCGCGCGAGCGAGGTTCTGCCGGAAGTTTCTGTTGCAATTTTTTCCTGCCCAGACTGCGGAAATAAAATTTCCGTTGAGCAGAATGAAAAATTTATAAAACCGCCAGCCTACTGCGACAATGATTCCTGCGGATACAAAGGGAAATTTGAGCTTGCTGCGCAAAAATTAATTGACTCGCGCAGAATTGTTTTGGAAGAGCCTTATGAAACAACAACAGGCTCGCGCTCCGGAGAAGTTACAATTTATCTTATCGGCGACATGACAACTCCAGAAATGCAAAGGAAAACTGATCCGGGAAACAGATTGAAAATTACAGGAATAGTAACAGAATTGAGAAAAATTATCAAGGGCTCAATGAAGCGCCAGTTGGATATTTTTATAGAGGCAAACCATGCAGAGTCTGCTGATATTGAATGGGATGAGGTTACGATTTCAGACGAGGACAAGAAAAGAATTTTAGATCTTGCACAAAGGCCAGATGTTTATGACAAACTTGTTGGCTCGCTTGCCCCTTCAATTTTCGGACTGAAAGAAGTCAAGGAGGCAATTCTTCTGCAGATGTTCGGAGGCGTCCAGCACATTCTTCCCGACAGCACGCGCATCCGCGGGGACATTCACATTTTGCTTTTAGGAGATCCATCAGTAGCAAAATCTCAATTATTAAAATTAGCAAGCTCAACAATCCCACGCGGAAAATATGCAAGCGGCGGCGGAGTTACAGGGACCGGATTGACCGCGACTGTTTTCAAAGATGAGGAGCTTGGGGATTGGGTTTTGGAGGCCGGTGCCTTAGTTCTAGCAAATAAAAGTTTAATGGCGATTGACGAGTTTGATAAAATTGATAGAGAAGATTTATCCCGTTTGCACGAGGCTCTTGAGCAGCAAACGATTTCAATTGCAAAAGCTTCCATTGTCGCAACACTGCCTGCGCAGGTTTCTGTTCTTGCCGGCGCGAATCCAACATTCGGAAGGTTTGATCCGCTGAAGCCTATGGCAGAGCAAACAAAAATTCCAGAAACTTTGCTTTCGCGTTTTGATGTGAAATTTGCTTTGCGCGATGTGCCGGACCGCGAGCGCGACGAGCGCTTGGCATCGCACATTTTGGAAACGCGCATGCACCCGGAAAAAATTGAGCCGGAAATTTCCACTGATTTGTTGAGAAAATATATTGCTTACGCGCGAAAATTCTGCCATCCTAAAATGACGCGCGATGCAATTGAAATGCTGAAAAAATTTTACTTGGATATGCGCGGAATGTCTGGAGGCTCTGGAACAATTGCAATTACTCTCAGGCAAAATGAAGCTCTCATGAGATTGTCCGAGGCTTCTGCAAAAATTCGGCTGGGAGAGAATGTCGAAGTGGCTGATGCAGAGCGCGCGATTTACATCATGAAAGAAAGTTTGCGCCAGCTCGCGCTTGATACAGAAACAGGAAAAATTGACATTGATAGGGTTGAGGGAATTACTCCTGGCTCCCAGCGCCAAAAGATTCACAATGTTATTGACATTATTGAGCGTTTGAGCAAGAGCATGGGAAAGCAAGTGCCGCGCGAAGAAATTTTGGCTGTTGCGCAGGATGAGGGAATTAAAGAAGAGGATGCGGATGAATTATTGAACAGGCTAAAGAGAGAAGGAATTATTTTCGAGCCAAAGCAGGGATTTGTGCAGAAGATTTAGTTTAAATATTTTAAAATTATGTTGATGTTATGGAAAACCGCCGCCTAACCGCAAAAAAAGTTTCTATTGCAGAATTAATGAGCGGACGCTTTGTGAAAAAAACCGGATTTGACAGCAGCTATGTTCTCACAAATCTTGGAAGAAGGCTGAGCCGTGTGCGCTTGCTCGGGCTGATAGTTGACAAGTTCAAGCCCGCAGAAGGAACTTGGGCTGCGATAACTTTGGACGATGGCAACGACACGACCCGCGCAAAGGCTTTCCAGAATGTAAAAGTTTTTGACAAAGTTCTGCCTGGGGATTTGGTTGATGTTATAGGGAAAACCCGCGAGTTCAATGGGGAAATTTATATCGCTCCGGAAATTGTCAGAAAAGTTGAAGCGAATTTTGAAACTCTCAGGCTTTTGGAATTAAAAAAAATTCAGGAGGTTCAGAAGGAAAAAGTTAAAAAAATCAGCGAGCTGAAAAAGCAGACTGCAGATGGAGCTGAGCTGAAAACTTTGGCGAAGAAATTTAATTTGTCTGCCGAGGATGTTGACGGAATTTTGGAGGTTGGAGAAATTGCCGAGTCCGCAGAAACTGTTGTGGAAAAAAAGGATGAGGCTGCTGAAATAAAAAAGAAAGTCCTTGAGCTTATTTCCACATTAGATAAAGGCGAGGGCGCGGACTACGCGGAAATTTCAAAAACTGCTGGAGCGGATGAATCTGTTGTTGATAACGCAATTCAAACTTTGCTTGAAGAGGGAATTTTAATTGAGCCGAAAGCTGGGAGATTGAAGAAGCTTTAAATAAACTGAATTTAATTCTCATTCCATGCAAACCTACGAAGAGCTTTTAGCAAGGGCAATGGAAAAAGTCCCGAAAGGCGCAGGCACAGGAGAGCGTTTTGAAATGCCTGCTGCAGATATTGCTTTGCAGGGCAACCAAACGATTTTCAAAAACTTTTCTGTTGTTGCGGAAAAGCTCAGGCGCGAACCAAAGCACTTGCTAAAATTTCTTTCAAAAGAGCTTGCGATCCCGGGAGCAATTGATGGGGGGCGCGCTTTGTTTGATACAAAACTGCAGGCCGCAGCTGTGCAGAAAAAGCTCGAGTCCTATGTGAAAGAATTTATAATCTGCAAAAGCTGCGGTAGGCCTGACACAAAATTGGTGACTGAAAACAGAATTGCAATGGCAAAGTGCGAGGCATGCGGGGCGAGGAATTCTGTGAGGGAGATTTGATTTTGCCGATTGCATGAAGAGCTTTCCATAAATTATGTGTTGCAAAAATATTGCCAAAAAAAGTTTTAGTAAACTAATTTTCTTTTCCCACATTAGTTAGCGAGGCTCATGGGTTTACCCTGAGCCGAGCTTCATTTAATTAAATTTAAAATCCTCTCCTCTCCCGCAAACTTCCTAACCGAGCAATGATTCTCCCTCGCTGCTGACAAAATTTCCTCAACAGCTTTAGCGGCCCAAAATCTTGCAGGCGGCTTGAAAGCGACATAAGTTGTAGATTTTTTTATTGTTGAAATCGAAAGCAAAACCTCCATAAAGTTTTTGCTTTTTCTTCTCAAAATATCCGCGCGGCTTATAATTTCAAAAGCCTCTGCTCGTGCGGCCGGAGTTGTGAAAACCGCAGAAGCATTTTCTCGCACCCAAGCAAAAATCTCATCCGAATCAGAAGAGCAGTTTTCTATTGCTTCGCGCGCCTGCTCTCTTGGGCCGAAAAATATTTTCCTTAAAGTGTCATAAATATTTTTTTCTCTTTCTCTTAAACCAGAAAGATTTTTTGTCAGAGAAAAAGTTTCCAAATCTATTAGCGCGGCACGACAGTCTCCCTCTTCTGAGAAAATTTCAGCCTCGCCCGCTAGGGAAATTTTCTCCAGCTCTGCAATTTTTTTCACAAGCTTTTCCAAAGGTAGAGCAGGAATTTTTTTCATGTTTATAATTTCGCACGCCTGCTTTAGCGTTTTTAGTTTTGGCTCGTAAATATCGTTTGCTGTTAGGATTACAGGGAAGCTGCTGGTTTGAATAATTTTCAAAATGGCAGGCGCGCCCCCGCGGTCGCCAGCTGAAAGTCCATCCACTTCGTCAATCAAAACAATTTTTCCGCGCCTGAAAAGGCTTTGCTGGCGAACAGCCTGGCCAATTGTTTTTTCTATTTCATCCGCGGAGCGCTCATCAGAAGCATTTAGCTCAATCAAATCCCAGCCTTTTTCCAAAGCAAGCGCGCGGCAGAGCGAGCTTTTTCCAACTCCGGGCGGGCCGTGCAGAAATAATCCTTTGCCTTTTTTCCAGTGCTCGAGCCAGAAAAGAATTTTCACAATTGCTTCCTCTTGGCCGATTAAATCAGAAACTTTTTTCGGGGAGTATTTGTTAAGGAGGCGCATGGTTTTGTATGGGAGTTAAAGAATAAATAGATTATGCGCCTAAAGGAATTCCTGCGTCAACGCGCTGCGGGCGGAATCTTTCAAACAAAATTCTTTTTGCTTCTTCGAAATCTTTTTCATCATCGCCTTTTAATTCAATAACATCATAGCCAGCATTTATTTCTGGTTCTTCCCAAACTCTTATCCAATCATCTAATGTGTAAGGGCTGTTGACATCATAACCACTTTGCTTCCATCTTTCTCTTAAAACTTCTTTGTCAGCTCTAACTACAATCAAAGTTTTTTTGGAAGGATTTTCTCCAAAAAATAAATCTCTATAACGTTTATTCCAATTTGTGGAATCAACTACAACATCTTCTTCACAATCTATTGTAGCCCAATTTGCAAGATGTTTCATTGCATAAAAAAGTCTATCATCGCTTTTTGCGGCATAGCTTGTGGGCCACTCCGGTCCGTAAACGCTTTCGCGGATATCGTCGCTTCCAACTCTGTAGAAGCCAAATTCTTCTCTCAGAAATCTGGCTATCCGCGTTTTGCCTGCCCTTGGCAGTGAGCTCATTACAGCGAGATTAACTGGTTGCCCTTCCATGATAATTATTTGAGCAGAAGTTCTATATAAAGCTTTGCCACTTATTAATAGTTAAGATATTTCTCAGGGTTTCAATTCCACGCAAAGTATAATAGCTCGCGCTCAGGCTAAAGCCGTGAGCGCTCGCAGTCATCATGTAAGAATATTTTTGTTCCATATTAGTTTGCAAGGCGCATAGGTTTACCTCGCGCCGAGCTTCTGTTTTATAAATTCCCCTGCAAAAATTTCTTTATGGCGCAAAGTGTGAAAGGCTCTCGTCGCGAGCGGGAACTTCTTAGAATTTTGCAGGAGCAAGGATTTATTGTTCACCGCGTGGCAGGCTCTGGAGTCGGGGAAAAAGCAATCTGCGATTTGGTTGCTGTGAAAGAAGGAAAAGCTTTTTTCTATGAATGCAAGAGCAGGAAAAAATATTATTATCCGCGGGAGGACAGCGAGCAATTGCGCGCGCTGATTGATTCTGCGAAAAAAGCCGGTGCAGCTGCCGTGCTTGCTGTGAAAATAAATCACAAGGATTGGAAGTTCTTGGAATTGGGGGAGGAAGTTCCGGAGAAGATTTAAATACATTCTTCAGTAAATTTTTACGATTTTATGGAAGAAGATGTTGCCACACCAGTCAGCGAACAGGTTTACGAGAGGCCGGGTGATTTCTCCTTCGGAGGCTCTTATGAAGTTTTAGATGCTGGAGACGGAATAACTCATGTAAAACCGGAAGCAGAACTTTCTGATGGAAGGCAGGATTATGATATTGTAGATCAAAACGGCAACAGGCTTTTCTGGTTTTTTGTTGAGGAAGTTATACCAAAGACCATCGTAAGAGGTCCGACTTCGCTGCAAATCCATGAAAGAAATTTTAATGAATATATTTTTAGTATGCTCAAAGGGTATACTTATTGCGAAAAGCCTGCGAGGAGAATTACCAAGAAATACAGATTTGACAGCAAGGAGATTGATGATGCTTTGAGAGTGGGGGCGTGTTGCATGGATCTGCATATTGAAATAGATGGGGCTGAACAAGAAAGATTGGAACGGGGAATTGAAGTGCAAGTTGTGAAAGATTTGAACGGAAATGAACTTGTTAGATTCGTGGGAAATCCTGCGCCTTACAAGCATGAAACTAAATAAGTTATTTGAGAGCGCAGGAAAGGCAGGCTAAAAAAATCCTAAAAGGTTGTGGAAAAAATTGGCTCAGAAATCTTAAGTATTTAAAATCTTCTTCCTAACTGCAATCACAGCGGGATGGGGCAGCCTGGAGTGCCCGTCGGGCTCATAACCCGAAGGTCCTCAGTTCAAATCCCAAGCCTTTTTCTCGAAAAAGGCTAGGGCTTATCCAAAAAGGAAAATTGCAATATTAGGATAAAAAAATCTGAGTCCCGCTACCAAATTAAATCTTTTTATCCTCCCGAAACATATATTTTCTATGCCAATTGTTTCTGAAGAGCACGGCAATTATCTTTTGAGAGTCAGCCGCGTTGCGATTCAAAATTATATTCAGCACAACAGAAAAATCGCAAAGCCTGTAAATACACCTCCTGAATTAGAATTGTCAGCGGGAATTTTTTTGAATCTTTACAAAAAAGTTCCAATTGCGGAATCTGGCGAATTAAGGGGGAGCGCTGGGATTCCTTTTGCGCAAAAAGATTTGATAGAAGCTGTGATAGAATCTTCTGTCGATGCGGCCGCGCATTCGAAATTTTCTCCAGTAACAATGCAGGAAATGCCTGTGGTAAAAATTGAGCTGCATATTCTGAACGAGCCGCAGCTTCTCCAATACAAAAATGATGTTGACTTTTTTGGAAAAATAAAAATTGGTACACATGGATTTCTTTTGAATAAGGCTGGAAAAACCGGAATAATGCTTCCCTCAGTTCCGCTAAAGAAAAAATGGAGCGCGCGCGAGGCTTTGGATAATTTGTGCGTTGACTATGGGTTAAAGCCCGAAAGTTGGAAGGATCCGTCCGCGCGCGTTTGGATTTTTTCCACGCAGGTTTTCAGGGATAAGAATTAAAAAATCTTAGTTTTTCAAAAGCTTTAAATACTAGAAGGTAGTATTAATTTTAGATAAATATGCCACGAATTTTGATTGTTGAAGACGATGATACTTTTCAACGCGTCTATAAAGAAATGTTAGGCCCACTCGTTGGAGGAAAAGGTAATGTGGATATCGCGGGCGATTATGAAACTGCAATTTCTATGCTTGATAGAAATGTTTATGATGCTCATGTTCTTGATGGAAATTTTCCTCGAAACTCTCAGAGCGGGGCGCAACGATTAGGAATTGAAATGGCAAATGAAATTAAAGGAAGAACAGGAACATATGAGAGGATAGTCATGTGCACTGGCGATTCTCGGATGGTGAGTGAAGCAGAGCGTTTGGGCATTAAGGCAGTCGATAAAGGTAGAGCTGAAAAACTGCCGCAAGTTGTAGAATCAATTTTACAAATTCAAGCTAAAGATGGCGCTTAATTTTTAAAATTGATACGCGCCAAAATTTCTAAAATTTATAACACCGCAATTTTCTGGCATAAGCTTTATAAATGGGTAATTCTAAGAGAAATTATGCCAGCAAAAGGTCCAAATCAATGGGTACAAATCAGTGGCTACCTGTTCATACTGGGAGTCTTAGTCTCAGTTGTCGCAGGTGTCATGCCTGGTGTGATCCCGAGCGCCGATGTAATCCTAGTCATACTAGGAGCTGTCGTTGGTCTGCTCGGAGCACTTGGAACTGGCTCAATAGATAGAGGAGAGGCAGAAAGCTTCCTGCTTGCAGCAGTAGGTCTTATTGCTGTCGGAGCATCAGGAGCTGCGTTATCAAACTTCCCTGGAATCGGTGAAACATACTTGAAGCCGATTGTCCAGAACATCGCAGTCTTCGTCGCACCTGCAGTAGTCTTAGTTGCCTTGGAAACTATCTGGAGAGCAGGCTCAGTAAGACTGAGCTAATTTGAATTTTAATTTTTCTTATTTTTTTGTTGCCTAGGCTTGCCAATATTTTTCTTTTTTAATTCATGCGCAAATATCATTTTATGTCGTTCAAAGAAAAATTGTCATTGGAATTGAAAGGGAGAATGGATGAAAAAGAACTAAAGCTTCTGCCAGCCGGCTGCCGCTTTATAGGTAGTGTTATTATTCTAAAGCTGCCGCCCGCACTTTTGAAAAGGAAAAAAATCATCTGCTCTGAAGTTTTAAAATTTTTTCCTTATATGAAAACTGCCTGCATAGAGGAAAAAATTTTTGGCTCAAGAAGACAACCGAAAATAGAAGTTATTGCTGGCGCGCGCAAAACTGAAACAATTTTAACCGAGCATGGCTGCCGCTTGATTATGGATCCTGCGAAAGTCATGTTTTCTGTTGGAAACAAATTTGAGAAAGAGCGCCTGCTAAAAATCTGCAAACCAAATGAAACAGTAGTGGATATGTTTGCAGGAATTGGCTATTGGACAGTTCCGATTGCAGAATTCTGCCGGCCAAAGAAAATTTTTGCGATAGACAAAAATAAAATTGCTGTGGAATATTTGGAAAAAAACTGCAAGCTGAATAAAGTTTCTGGGAAAGTTGAAATTTTGCAGGGTGATTGCAGGAAATTTTCACATATTCTAGAGTCAAAAGCTGATAGAATAATAATGGGCTGGATTTTTGAAACGGAAAAGTTCCTTCCTTTTGCTTTGAGAATAGCAAAAAAGAAATGTACGATACATTTTCACAGGATTTTGCACCCTAGCGATTTGCCGGCTTTGAAGAAAAGGATTTTGCTTATAGCAAAAAAACAAAAATGCAAAATTAAATTTTCTGCTGTGCGGCAGGTTAAAACTTATTCGCCGAGGCAGAGGCATTTTGTTTTGGATATTATAGCTTTAAAATCCTAAAATCAATCCTAACTTTCTGCAGCCGCGGCGCATAAGGCAGAACTTTCTGCCGGCCAATAAATTTTATTTTTGTTTTATGGCTGGCGCAGATTTTCTTTATTTTTGCTTCGACATCAGCAAACAAATTTTTCTGTTCAGAAATCGCATAGACTTGAATAGTTGCTCTCTCTTTTGTTCCACGCTTCGCCCATGCGAGCGCTTCGGGCAGAAATTCTAGGCTGCTTTCAGGAAGTGGCATAATAATTCTGTCAAATTTATAAACCTGTTTAGAAAGACACTCTCCATCGCTAACATCTCCATAAATATTTTCCGCGTTGCTAATTTTATTTAGTTTCAAATTTTCATCAGCATACTTTACAGCAATTTTGTTAAGTTCAATTCCAACAACTTCACACGATGGGCGGGCTTTTCCAATATACACCAACAAAGGCCCGATGCCGGAAAACATTACAAGAACTCTTTCTTTCGGCTTTACTAAAGCAGCAATACGCGCCCGCTCCTCTGATTCTCGTGGGGAAAAATAAACTTTTCGCGGATCCAGCTTGAAAAGAAATCCATGCTCCTTATGCAAAACTTCTGTATTCTTAGAGCCAGCCAGAAGTTTTAATTTATAAATCCTGAATGCGCCAGCGCGGCCGGAAGTTTTTCCCAAAACTGTTTTCACGTGCGCGTGGCGGCGTAAAATTTCACGCGCAATTTCTTTTGTGTTTTTCTTTTTGTAAATGTCTACAACAGCAACAGCTCTGCCGGCTGAGCCGATTAAATCGTATGCAATTCTGGTAGCGGGGTTTCGCATGAACGAACTTGAGGCGCAGTGTTAAAAGCTTTTTGCTTTCTACATGGAACATCAATTCCCAAGAATGATTCTGGTGAAATAACATTTAGAGGGTTAGTTTCTCCTCTAGAATTGTATTGTAAAGACATATTATCACCATCGACCTTTATTTCAAGCCTGCGTCTAACTATACCTAGAAATGCCGGATCATATGTCATTATAGTAACATCTCCGCATGCCCTCGCAATAAAAGCATGAATATCATCTTCTACTCTTTCCATGAATTCGCGCCCCACATCAGTTTCATATAATTTTTCAAAAAGTTTTCTTGCCATAAGATTTTTCTTTCCTAATTTCATTTTCTTATAACCATCCAGACCGCCTATGCACAAATCAAAATATTCTTGCAGAGAGGCGCAGGGTCCATCACGTCTTTTCTGTGCTTTTGACACGATGGAACTATAAGTTTGTTCCGCGCATAATTCAGAAATAAATATTGTTCTTTTTTCTTCAACTAGCCTGTCAAATGCTCTGGCAACATTTTCGTAATTTTTTGCATGCTCGCAGCTTTCCATTTTCAGAAGAGTTAGCAATACAGAAGCGTCTACATAGACAGATTTTACTTCCCCTCTCGGTAAATACGATATATCCATCTTTTTGCATGGGCGCGTTTCTTCAGTAATGTTTGGCAGAACAACTGCCCGATAAAAATCTGTCCCAAAAGGCATTGAATGCGTTTAATTTAAAACCTTAAAAATCCATTTTTCTCTATGCTTTACCTAATAGGTCTTGGTATTGGGAATGAGAAAGATTTGACTCTGCGGGAAATAGAAATCGCGCGCACGTGCGAGTGCTTTGCAGAGCTCTACACAAGCAAGTGGGTAGGCTCGCTTGCAGAGCTTGAGAGAATGATAGGGAAAAAAATAAATCTATTGAAAAGAAATGAAGTTGAAATAAAAGTTTCTGATATTCTAGATATGGCAGAAAAAAAAGATGTTGCTGTATTTTTTCCCGGCGATCCGCTTGCTGCAACAACTCATACGGAATTTTTAATTTCTGCCAGAGAAAGAAAAATCCCTGTAAAGGTTTTGCACAACAGCTCGATTTTTTCCGCTGTTGCTGAAACAGGCTTGCAGCTTTACAAATTCGGAAAAACTGCTACAATTCCTTTTTCAGGAAAGCTTGAGAATATGAAAAATATTTTGAAAGAAAATAAAAAAGTTGGGGCGCATACGCTCCTGCTTTTGGATTTGGATGCAGAGGCAGGCTTGTATATGAGCGCAGCGGATGCCGTAAAAATTCTTTTGAAAGAAAAAATTCTGAAACCTTCTGACAAAATCGTTGCAGCGGGCGCGCTCGGGACAGAAAATTCTGAAATTGTTTTTGCGCCGGCAAAAACTTTACTGGAGAAAGAAATTTCAACGCCTGCTGTGCTAGTTGTTTCCGGGAAACTTCATTTCAGGGAGAAAGATTTTTTGGAAACGATTAAGGTTTAAATACCTATAATTAGAAATCAGGATGTGAAATTATGTCAACGAGAGCATTGCACCCTGTTCCTATGAATTTAACTCCAGAAGAAATTACAGCAAGAATGAATATTCTTGGAGGAGGACGTATGGTGAGGCGGGTTTATTTGGAAGCCGCGCCTCCATCTTACGAAAGAGACGGCGTGCCTATGCAAAATGTTATTGTTGTTGAATACCATGACAAGCCAAAAGATTTCAGACCTCAACCTCGAATAGATGGCATAGATTATGTGAGGTAATTTTTCTGTCAAATATTGTAAAGCCTGAAGATGTGACAAAATGGCTTGAAAGAATTGAGAATGTTTTGGAAAATATTTCTTCGCTTTCAGAAAAAGGTGAGGAAGTAATTGAAAATGCGCGCGCTTATGTTTCTGACTGCAGGCATTTTTTTGAAAAGGAAAATTTAGTTCTGGCTTTCGAATGCATGGTGCATGCCTGGGCAATTTTGGAAACCGCGCGCGAGCTTGGGGCAGTTGATTTCGAAAACAACAAAACTTTATGAATTCTTTCACTCCCAATTGGTGCCGAAAGCTTTAAATACTACCTCTGTACATATATTTGATAGAGTTTTGTTATCCTTTCAGGATGATAAAACTTCAGCGGCTTTAGGTTTAAATCCTTTGCCACTGAACGAAATTAAAACAAAATGTGATTAAAATGCCACAAAATCAATCGGTCAATATTGCAATGCCGGCTGGAATGGTCGAAGCTTTACTGGAAAGAATAGATGCTCTAGGGCAGCCAAAGAAAGTTGAAGACTTCAGAGATGTAGAAGTTTTGGATAAAATCGGAAATGTAGAAAAACATATTATTAATCCTTTAATAGGAAGAGACAGGCCGGGGTTAGATTATGGCGACTGGATAAATGCATTAAGGCCAGCTGCTTATTTTGATCCTAGGAGTGGCGCTAGACTTCCTGGTTGGAAAGGAACTGAATCTTTTGAGGAATGGGGAACACGTTTGGGTGCTTCAAGTCTTGTAGCAATCCCTGTTTTGGGAGCGGCTGCGGTAGTTTACGGTTTCGAGACTGGAGGCAAACCTTCGAAGGCAGAACAGGTGATAAGTAAATTGAAATACGAGCTTGATGAAAATGGAAAACCTGTTGCTGACAAGCTTTCTCCAGAATATATTTCAGGAAAAGTAAAATCAAATGCAACATTCATGGCGATTTATGGAAATGAAGAGGAAAGAGAAAACAGTCTTTCAATTCTTGCCGAACTTAAAGCATATGAAGGTGATTTGAAAGCTGTTCTTGAAGGTGGTGGAGCAAGCGCTGCTTACAGTGTTGGGCAGGAAGATGAAGAAGGCGGTTCAGCTACTTACGGAACAACTTCAGGAGAACTCCCGTTGACTTACGGGAATGTTGATTTAATGCCTGCGATGAAACATATTTTGGAATGGCAGGCAAACTTAGAATAATAAATTTTTAAAAAAGGAGGTAATAAAAATGCAAAATCAAAACCAAGGTCAAAGAAATCAGGTGGATCCTGTTTTATGGAGAGATGCCCTAGCTCAGGTGAACGCGAGAGAGATCTATTTTTCTAGGAGACATGGACAGGGTGCGGAAACTTATGTTACACAACACTCTCAGGAAATAAAAGCAGAGATAGAGAGGGCGGCAAAAAAAGATTTTGAAGATTATCAACGAATGCATCCGGGTGCCAAACCGGGAGAAAAGGCAAACCGCCTTAGAGCAATGGTTGGGGACGCTGTTGAAACAGTTGTTCCAAAATATTTGAGAACCGGCTTGGGTGTTTCAGATCCGTGGATGGAAAGATTTGCAAAAAGTTATTTCAATGAGCTTGAATGGATTGATGTTGGAATCGAAGAAAATGGGCAAGCTGAATTTACGACCGGAACTTTGCTCAAACCTGGTGCAAAACCTGTTGGTGAATTGTATGATGAAGAATATTCAGCATACATTACCCAGGCTGTTGCCGGAGTCTATCAAAATTTGTTCCAGCAAAGACAAGCAGTTCAAGCACAGGCTGCGGCAGCCGCGCCTCGCAGAGGCCGCGGACGCAGAGAACGTTCTGCTGCTGATACATACAGAGCTGAATTAAGAGAAGATCTTGGAGTTGGAACTCAGAATGGAAGAGCTTCCTACAAATCAGATGAGCAGGTTTTCAGATATCTTTTGAAGCTGATAAACAGCGATGTGGATGGAGTTGAGGTAACTCGCGCAGATGGTGTTGCTCACGAAACAGCAGATTTCCTTAACACAGTTGCAAAAGCAAAAATCGAGCCTATAACAGGAAGAAAAGGAAAGCATTATCTGCTTAAACTTTATGACGACGAGAGAAAATTGGTTGGAGTCGGCTATAAAGTTGGAAACGAAGTTAAATTCAGAAAGTACAGCACACCAGTTGAACGGGATGAGGAATTTTTACACATAAGATACGACGGTTCAAGCGGAGTGAAAGTTAAAACAAAGCAGCTTGAAGCCCGCGGAGCAAGGAGAGATAAAGACTTTGTGGTTTTGGAAGAGGGTGGAATATTCAAAGCTCCTTTGATAATTCCTTTGACAGACAAAGGATACAGGATGGCAGAAAAAGTTTACGATAGAAACAAAAGAAATAAGAAAGCCTTTAAATGGGGATACGGAGTTGGCAGCGGTACTGGCCTTGGTTTACTTGGAGCAACAGTAGCAGCAGGCGTAACAGGTGGAACACTGGCATTTCTGATTCCGCTTTATGCGGCAGTTGGTTCAGCAGCCGGTGCTGTGGCTCGTGGAGAAAGTCTGATAAACGACCGCGAAAACAGAACATTAATTCGTGTAGCGCAATCTCTCGGTACCACCTTCAATCCTCGACAGCAAAGTGAAGAGGACGGAGGCAACGAAGCTCCTGCACCTCAAGCACCTATAGTTCAACCGCCAACGCAAGAGCCTCCAACACCACCGGCGCCTCCAGCACGCAGACCAAGAACTTTGATAGATAGAAATGGCGAAACTGAAAACCAGCCTGGAGAAACAGACCCGAGAGAAGCAGCTATGGAAGCCTTAAGAAGTGTAGATGGCCTAGTTAACGAAACAGCACCAAAAGCTCTGGTAAGAAGAATTAGAAGAGAAGTTCGTAGACCAATTGCTGAAGATGTGGAAGCTGCGGCAGCTCAATAATAAATTTTTATTTTTTAAATTTTTTTACCTAAAAAATAATTGGTGTTTTTCATGGCCGAACAAAAATTAGTTTCACAAAAAGCAGCAGGCGTTATGTCCAGGCTTAGAGGCAATTCTTTTTACAATCTTCAAGATCCAACGGCGGATAGAAGATTTCTTTCTGAAGCGACTGCATATGTTGAAGATGGGCTCGGCAGAAATATTCCGTCAGGGCAAATCGCAGACGGGCTTGTCGGATTAAGAAATGCGCATTATGGTTCTCAAAGGGCCACAGCAGTTTATGTTGTGAATGCTAGACAAGCGAAACCTTTGGCGGATTCTATAAAAAATGTAAAAGGCGAGAAGCCAACTGAAGTTTACAACTTTCATTTCAAGGAGCTTCCGGATGGAAAATTCAGAGTGAGCGTTGAAGCTTCTCTTGATGGCGCGATTCAAATTAAAAATAGATTTCAATCTCAGTTAATCGACGCAGGTTTTGCCGATCTTGGAAAAAAGAAAGCGGAATTTTCTAAGGTTCAGCAAGGATTGGCTGAGCACCAGGAAAAACTTTCTAAAAGGGAAAAAGCCCTTGCTCAGAAAGAAAAAGAAGTTAAAGATGCTGAAGCGCTTGTTGTTGAAAAGGGAAAATTTATTGAAGATGAAAAAACCGCCAAAGACGAGATACAATTTCCTTCTTACATAAGAAAGAGGCTGGATGCGGAGGCAAAAGATAAAAAATTCAAAACAAAACTAGACTACTTAATGAGCGAAGATGGAAAGAAAAGAGTTGAGCAGATAGGCGAGGCTCTAAAAGCACTTGACGAATACGAGCCAATAATTCGCAAAAATTTAAATGGAGAATATAGCAGAAGTGGTGCTTATGATGAAATTTTGTCAGATGCTCCAAAAGCTGCTGAAAGACTAAATCAGTTCGGCCCGCTTGCTAAGAAAATGAGCAGAATGACAAAAGGCCAGAAAGGGGTTTTGAGGCAGAGATTGAAAGTTGATACTGAAGAAATTTTTAATGCTGATCCCAGCAAAGCTCTGGATGAAGCGAAAAAAATCAGAGGGGCAAAACTAACAAGCCTGAAAAGTTTTGGCGGGTGGAATGTCGAAGCGGTTGATTATTTGCTCAGCATGTTAGGAGACCAGAAGAATAACGCTAATGCTGATGAATATAAAATTTATTTAGAAGCTTCTCTTAAACGCGGAGTTTTCGGAAGATATAATTTTAGAGAAGATGTTCCTGTTGGAATTGCGGAATGGTTTAGAAGTGAATATCAAGAAGCTAAAGATTATTTGAAAGCTGGCGGGACTGAGCCTGTTGTACAGACTGTTGCCAAAACACCTGCTCCAGCTGTTCAACCGCAGAAAATGAGAAAAGCTTTGAAAGGAACTTGGGCGAAGACTCATCCTGCAGAGAAACCGGTTTACAGAGTTGATGTTGATTTGGGCCCTTTGAAAGCTTACATAAAGCGCAAAAATACATTCCCAGATGATGTGAAAGTTGTTACTGAAAAAGATGGTTCAAATTATGTTACTGGAGATAAACAGAAAGTTGATGCTTTTGTAAAAGAATTGAACAAACCTCAGCAACCCAATCAAGAAGCGGAAACTAAAAAAGGAAAGAGAACATTTACAATGAAACAAGAAGATGCTGAAAAAATAAAAAGGCGCGACAAAACTTTTGGCCAATATGTTGTCGGCATTAAAGATGGAAGAGTCAGACTTGCTGTTCCAGAAGGAGAATATGAACAATTCGTAGGAAGATATAATCTGCGTTCGGTAAAACCTGCGGCAACTAAAAAGAGAGAACCTGCAGCTGTAAAAAAAGAGGTGCGAAAACCAATTATAGCGTATGTTCCAAAAATTAAAGTTCTTGAAGCGGCAAAAAGAGATGATGGAATATTTTCTCATTTCAAAGGACCTATTGATAAAAAAGGAAGAATTCCGTTAGAGATAGAAGCTGGCGGATTGGAAGCTTTTGAAAAAAGATATGGCATCCAATTTGGAACAGCTCAAAGAAAAGTCAAAGAAGTTTCTGATGCAGATGCCCAAAAACTTTTAGAGCGAGCAGGAAAAGCTGCATTAGCAGATAAAGGAAAGTGATTATTCTATGAAACGAGCAGAACTCGCTCGTCAGATGCTTGATGTTTTTCTTAAAGAACAGCCGCATTTGAAATGTTTGTTTGATTACGTACCTAGGGGAGATATTGAAACTTACGTAGCTGAAGAATTAAAAAAGAAAGTCCCGGTTGAAAATATTTATTCTGGATTGAAAGAAAAATTGGATAAAGCGCGAGCAGAGCAAAGCGTTGAGCTTCCTCCTTACCAGGCGAGTTTAGACGAGATCAGAATGCAATTGGAAAGTGAAGGTATAAATGACATTTTTCTTAGGCAAGATGATGAAGGCAAAGTTATTGCACGCGTTTCGAGAAGTTACGCAAAAGCAGGAAAGTTGGCTTTGGAAAATATGGAGCTTCAAAGAAAAGTTGACCTCCTTGCTTCTGAAACTGAAGATCGGAAACTTCGGTTAGTGGAAGCTAAAGATGAAACAAAAAAAATGAAAGAGTACTCTGAAAGATTTCTCACAAGTGTTTATGCTAATTTCTTTAGAAGAGGAAAAAATTTTGTTGTAGATGGTTTGCGCAGACTTTACAAAGTTAAAGAGAGAGAAGCAGAAGCGGGCGAAGCAGCTAAAAAAGCGACAGCGGAGAAAGAAAGATTGGAAGCGGAAGGAAGCAGATTAGAAGCAGAAAAAAAGCAGTTAAATGCTTTAAGCCAACAACTTGGTGAAAGAGAGTCTGCGGTCTCTGCTGCTGAAAAAAAACTGCCGAAAGAAGGAAAAATAATTTTTAGAATGGAACAGAATGTTGCAAGAGGCATTGCCCAGCGCGACAAAACTTTTGGCCAATATGTTGCCAGCACCAAAGATGGGCTCGCTGAAATTAGAGTCAATCCCAGCGAATTAAGTTCATTTATGGAAAAATACAGACTGCAGTTGGCAGAGCAGGCGGCCGCTTAAGAAATAAAATTCTTTTGAATTTTAACAGAATTTCGTGGTACAATAAGGTTTAAATCCTTTTCGTTCCTATTAATTCTATGCCACCACGAGGTAGTTTAGGGTTTTCAAATGAGACCGCAAGGAATATTTTTCAGTCAGCGGCGCGCGGAGATTCGAAAAGGAATTATTCTTACGGTATTGGAAGAATCCCAGAAGCAGTTGGAACAAAGTTTGTTTTTTATTATTTGAGAAATCATGGAGAAAATCCAAATGAAATCGTGGATTTTCTCCGCAATCGTGCGCTTCACGGGCAGGGAGAAAGAATTGTTTATCCAACTGAACTTAGAGAACATCTGGAAGCCGCGCTGAAATTTTATAAAATTCCTGTTGGAGTTGAAGATGAGCATGCGGGCATTTCCATTATTTCTGTTCCAAAAGGCTCTGTTCACATTGCGCGTGAAATCGGCGGGTATCTGATGATTGACAGTTTGAAAAAAAGAGGGCAGGATATTCCGAAGAATGTAGAAACAGAAATCGCGGCAGAACTGCTTTTTGTCCTGCAGGAAAGGAAGGAAGCCGATGATATTTCTAAAGTTTTAAAAGAAGCTTTAGGCTTACAAAAAAAACAAGGAGGAGATGATATGGTAACAAGACAAGAGGCTGAGGCAATCGCATCAGCTTTCAAGGAAAGGGCTAGACGAGTGTATCGTGGACAAGAGGAAGTGAAAAAAGGAAGAGAAGGTTTGGATGCATACGAGAAGCAAATGGCAGTTGATTTGGGTCAGGCGCTTGGCGCTGTTCCCGGAGTTCCGCCAGTTGCTGATGGAGAAACAGTAAGAACTTATGCAGCCAGAGCTATTCCGGCCGCGGTACAAGAGCTCGATGCAGTTGCAAAAGCACTAAAAGATGCAGCAGAATTCGATCCGAGCCAAGAACCACCTAAAGAAAAATAATAATAAAATTGATTTAAAATGGCAGCAGAGGGAAGCTCGCTCTTAGAAAGAGCTAGGGAAGCTGCGCGCAGCTTTGTAGAAGGGCGGCGCGCGCTTTATCAAACTGAACAAGATTTGGCTAGACGCGAGGCTGATTTAGAACGACGCGCAAGAGTTTTGTCAGAAGGAACTGCTGCCATTGTTAATGAATTAGAAGGATTAGGAATTTCTCCGGGAGGAGAAACATTTCCAAATTATCTGAAAAGGGGTTTTGAAGAGATTAGAGCAAGATTAGAATCTCTTCCGTACAGCGGACCTGCAGAAAAAAGATATCCAGAACCGCCACCCTTTTCACCACCTACTACATCTCCGGCGCCCGGATTCGAAGTTGATTCGTCACCTGCAGCAGTGGATGAAGTCGCGCATGGCGCTGCAGGCAGCGCGAAAAAAGAAGAAATGCCCGAAGGTTTTGTTATGGGTGGGGTCGATACTGGAATGGTTTATGGGCCAACAGGAATTGACGAAACTGCAGTTTATGAAGATTTGATAAGCAGAATGCATTCAGCTCTAACTGGCGTTGAAGGTGCTCCTCCTAAAAAAGATGGAGAGCCGAAAGAGAAATATTTTGCAAGGCTTTCGCAATTTTTGATTTCACACGCTCCAGAAATCGAAAAAACCTTCAGTGACGAGATATCTCTTCTTGAAATATCTCGCGAAGATTTAAAAAGTATTTCTAAAGAACATCCTGAGGTATCCAACTTCAAAAGCGTAAAAAAATTAGATAAAAGTCGGTCTGTACAACTTTTTGTGCCATCAGCATTAGAAAGGCTTTACAAAAATAGATTTGGATTTGGAGACGACTCCAGTTAGCATCGTTCTAAAGCTTTTAAATAATATCCGCAGGATATTTTCATGGCAGATGTTGTAAATATCTCAAGCTTGATTTTTCAGATTCTGAAAATTTCCCCGCAGCTGATAAGCAAGTATCCGAATTTTCAGGACCAGCTTTTGAATTTGGTTTTCATTCCACATATAATTCTTATACTTTTTCTGATGGCTTTTTCCGGAATGCTGATTTCAAGAATTTTGAAAACCCCTCACATGGGAATGAAAATTTTAATTGGCATCGCCGCCTACTTATACATAGTGTGGGCGGGTTGGTATGGAACATGGTTGCTGCCTTTGGTCAATGCCTATTTCCAAATTGCGCTGATAGCCGCAATAATATTTTTCGGAATAAGCATTTTCTGGCATCCAGCTTCGCATGAAGCAACTTTGAAACTTTTGCAGGCAGGAGCAGAGGAGGTCGGCAAGAGAACAATTGGAAAATCAAAGGACAGGGAAAGGCTGGAAAAAGAATTGAGGTCTGTAAGAGAATCAATAAAGACTGCTGAAACTAAGCTAGAAAATTTAGAGGCTCAGGGAATGGGCGGCTCTTATCAGGCTGCTGCACTGCAGCAGAGAATTGAAGAGTATGAAGAAATGGCGCGAAAATTGAAAAGAGCAATAGAGGAGAATGAATGAAATGGCCGCATTCGCATTTGATTTTTCAAACCAGCAGTTCCTGATTACTTTTCTTTTTACGCTCGCGGTGATTTTCGGGGTTCTTGAATTGGGCGGGCCGTTCAAAAAAAATCGCGCAGTAAATGCTGTGATTGCATTTGCGATTGCTGTTTTTGGCGCAAGCTATGGGCCGTTCCAGACCGCTTTGTGGGGCGTGCTTCCAAACATAACTTGGTTTTTTATTGTAATGTTTTTCATCGCTTTCACCCTTGAACTTTTTGGCGCAAGAAAAGCCGGAGGCGGCGGACTGGAAGGGATGATTACAACAGCTGGGGTGTTGATAGTTTTGATGGCTTTGGGCTGGACAATTTTACGGCAGTTTCCGGTTCAGCTTCCTTTTATCGGCGGCGGAGAGAACTTGCTTTTCCTGATAGGATTCCTTTTCGTTATTTCGCTTTTTTGGGCAGCAATGAAAATGGGCGGCGGGAAGGGCGGAGAATGAAAGAATTTAAACACAGAGAATAATTAATTTGTGATAAAAATGGCAGGCATTGTTGAATTTGTTGAAACTTTAAGGAGCGCGGGCTTTGGGCTGGTTTTCCTTTGGCTGCTTACGCTTTCAATTGTTTACGGGATACTTTCGCATATCGGAGGAGGACTGCCGCGCTCAGTCAGTGCGCGAGGAATAATTTCAATTTCAATTTCATTTTTGGTTTTGCTTGCAGCAAGCGGGCCCGCAACTGCTGCTTTTCTTTCCAATTTAACAAGCTCGCTTGTTATAATCGCTTTTGGAATTTTGATCACAATGATTTTCCTTGAGATGGCTGGGGTAAAAGTTGGAGAGAAAGGGTTGCATATTTTCCACCAGCATGGAACCATATTCGGAATTGCGCTGATTGTACTTATTGTTTTAATTTTCATCGGCGCGGGCGGATTGAAGTTGGTTGGGCTCCCGACAATAAACATAACCGGAGAAATCGCCGCGCTGGCGCTTTTCATAATAGTTATGGTAGCTGCGATTTATCTTTTATATACTGAAACAACAAAAAATAAGTGAATATTATGGCATTAGAAACTTTAACTCAACTTGAGAGATTGGGATTTCCGGATTTGCTTTTGTGGTTGTTGACTTTTGCGATTGTTTATGGAGTCTTGAGCCAAATCAAGATGCCAAAATCTGCGGCCTCGCGCGCAATTATCGGAATTGTTTCTGGGCTTTTTGTTTTGATGTTCGCGCCCGCAACTCTGATTTCTATTATTTCGAAAATGTCTACAAATTTGATTTTGCTGGTTTTAGGGTTGCTTGTTGTGATTATTTTCTTGGAAGCGAGCGGGGTTAAAGTTGCTCATGGGGAAATCGTTGCGTCACAGGGCGGTAAACCTGTCTACGTGAAAAATAAGAAAGTTAGCAGAGGCGCAGAATCTGTTTTCAGAAAACACTCAGTTGAATTTGGGATTTTAATTCTGATTTTGGTGGCTTTGGTATTTATTGGATCTGGCGGATTAAGTATCCTAGGAATACAAAATATAAATTTCAGTGAAGGCAATATATTACCTATAGGAGTAATTGTTCTGGTTCTGTTAGCAGTATTATTCTTATACTCTGAAAAATCTGGAGACGAGGGTGAGGAGTGATTTTATGGCTATAGATTTATCAACTTTGCAAAGTTTAGGTCTGCCGGAAATAACTTTATGGCTACTCAGCTTTGCGATTCTTTACGGATTAATGAGTCAGGTAAAGATTCCGGAATCTCAGGCAGCGCGCGCAATAATTTCGATTGTGATTGCATTTTTTGTAATTCTTTCCGCGCCCCTTGCTTTAACAAATGTCCTTTCCAAAATGACATCGAGTCTAGTCATCGTGTTGATAGGAATAATTGTACTGCTTATTTTTGTAGAAGTGGCGGGAATAAAATCATATAAAACAGTTCCCGTTATTGATGAAAAGGGAAAAGAAACAGGAAAACTGGAGCATGTAAAAGTCCCCATTTTTGAAGCGTATGGATATCTTTTTGTTGCGGCATTTCTTGCAATAGCTGCTCTTATTTTTGTAAATTCTGGCGGCCTCCAACTTTTAGGTTGGAATTTTAACTTAAGCCCAGTAGCTAGCACAACAACAATATTTTTAATTATTATAATCATCGCAATTGTATGGATGGTAGGCGAGCGCAAGAAATAAAAGCTTCTTTTATAAACCGCCGTGCAAATAACTTTCCATGCACCCAGAAGCGGTTGAATCTCTCAAAGAAATTTCTGAAGATTTGCTGAAAGAATTTCCCGGAGCTATAAAAGCAATCTGGGTTTATGGCTCGGCTGCGCGCGGAACAGCAAAGCCGACTTCTGATATTGACATGATGGTTTTGCTTGATGATGTGCAGAAAGAAATTTCTTCCGGAATAATTGAAATGATTGACGGGCGTCTGCTTGAACTTACGAAGAAAATGCAAAAAGAGAAAAAGGTAAACTTTCACGCGCAGGCACCGAAAAAATTGAGCGACTGGTGGGATCTGCTCAGAAGCGGCGAGCCGTGGGTTTTCACTTCAATGAGAGATGCGATCCCAATTTACGACCCTTCTGGATATATTGAACCAATTCAACGCCTGCTTTCCGCAGGAAGAATGCACGGAACTTGGGAGCGCAGCCACATGCTTATTGAGCGCGCGCCCTTCCGCTTGCAAAGCGCGAGAAAAATCTTTATTGAGGAAATTACAGCAGATTTGCTTTCCGCAATGGTTGATTCATCGCATGCAGTTTTAATGTACGCCGGCACTGCGCCGCCATCTGCTCCACAGATAGGGGCTGAGATGAGAAGGCAGTTCTGCGAAAAGAATTTATTGGAGCCCGGCTTTCCTGAATTATATGAAGACTTTTTCGAAACTGTGAAGAAGATAGAGCATGGTGAGATGACTAAAGTTTCTGGGAAAGAATTGGACAAATGGATTGGCCGTACAAAAGCTTTTATTATTCGCATGGAAGGTTTGTTCGCTGTGCTCGAAACGGAGAAGAAAAAGGAATTAATAGAGGAAGCTTACAAGGAAAGCACAGAAGCCTGCAGTTCTGCTTTGGGAAAGCTCGGAGTCTCTGTTGAGGAGGAAAAAGAAATTTTAAAATTCGTGGAGAGCCATCTGATAAAGCCGGGGCATGTTTCAAAAGCTTACATGGAAATTCTGAAAAAGATTTTCTCAATGAAGGATGCGCTCGAGTCTGGAAAACTTTCTGAACTGAGCGAAAAGGATATATACAGCTCGCATATGTACGCGAAAAATCTGCACTCTGCATTAGACGAAATAAAAATAAAACCGAGGGATAAACATGGAAAGCAAAGATAAAAAAATATCTATTATAAAAGATTTTTCAACAAGAATTCATAGAAACTACTCCAGACTGATAAAGGCTATCTGGTTTGTTCCTAATGGAGTCCAGAGCGTGATGTTTCTTATAGACGACACAAAGCCTTTGGACCTTACTTCTGTTGAGAGAATGAAAATTGATGCGAATTCCATTGAAAAAGAATTTGAAGAAAAAAAAGGCATGAAAATTGAAACTATATTTTATAATCTTACGGACTACTGGGAACTTGTACGGCACGGCTCGCCTGTGACTTTTACTGAAATTAGAGATGGGATTCCATTATTTGACCCGACAGGATTTTTTGTTCCAATAAAAAAACTTTTGCTGCAGGGAAGAATTCCTGGGACAAAGGAAGCAATGAAAAGTTTATTGGAGGAAGCCCCTCTGAGACTTTTAAGGATAGAGCGCTCGCACATGAACAGAATTGTGAATGAGCTTGCTGCAGCTGTTGTTGATGCTGGGCAGGCACCTTTGCTTTTAGTTGGAGTTGCGCCGCCGACTGCGCGTGAGCTTGGAGAAAAATTAAAAATTCATTTAGTTGACAAAGGATTTCTTGAAGCCGAATATGTGCGCTACTATGAGGAAGTTTTTGGATATATGAAAGCTGTTGAGCACGGAGAGGTTCAGCACATTTCTCCGGAAGAGCTTGAAAAGTTTTTGGACAAAACAGAAAAATTTGTTGAGAGAATGGAAAAGCTGATGGGGGAGTTAGGGAAGAAAGGTAATTTATAAATTATAAAATGTTATACTTTTTATGGCAAATAAAATTTATTTAATTCCAAAACCAGAAACATTAAGAGCCGAGTTGAAAAAAGGAAAACTGACCGACAAGCAAGCTTATTCTATAGTTTCCAGTTTTGGGCGCGCAGCAAAAAATAATGTAGGCCTCGCTCAGCAAAGATCTGATGAGTATAGAGAATCTCTTAAAGACGAAGAGCTTGAAACTCTTGTTAAGAAAGCATCTGGTTATGCGAAACAAAATAATGAAAATCGGGGCGTAATAGGAGATGCAATTGTTTTATTGGGAATTAAAGGAGATGCACAGGCGTATGGCTGGCATGCTGACCTTAGAGAAGGCATTCCTGTGATTACAATATCTGCTCTAAAAAATATAGCGAAAAATGGAAGAGGTGAAGAAGCGTAAAGAGCTGTGCAGCAATTAATTGATGTGGTTGAAAAAAACAAACCCGGAAGACAAAAATTAGTTGATGATATCTATGAACACATTTCTCCAGAAGAAAGAGGAAAACTTGTAGACGAAGTTGTGAGTTTCGCAGCAGAGCAAAAAATCGAAGGTTCAAAAGAATTTGCTAGAGATACAATACAACTTTTAGAAGCTGCAGGGCACAAAGGTAAAAAAGTTACATATAATTACGCTAATCAAAAATAGAAAATTTCAAAATCTCCGCAGAATTTAAAGCTTTAAATATAATGAATATCTAAAAATTTTATGCCAAAAGCAGAAAGTGGTATTTTAAATCCGAAAAAGGTTTTAGAAAAATTAAAATCACTTCCTGGGAAGTATGAAAGCACAGACCAGTACAAAGAAGCGATTGAGTTTGGCTATAATGTTGTTTCTGAAATTATGAAGCTTTGCCGCGAGGGCAGCGGACAGAAAGCAAAAAAAACAGTTAATAAATTCTACAGAACTCTGGGGGCCGAAGAAAGGCATAGTTTAGTTACATTAGCCGAAACTTACGCTCAGCATAACAGGGGGACAGAAAAAGACATTGAAGGCGCGCAAGATGTTTTGGCAATTGATCGCAAAGTGGAGTTGATCAGATCAACCCCGGATGTCATGAGAGCGCAAGGATTTGATGAAAAGTATGTAAAGAAATCTTCTTACAGTGCAGTTGAAACTCTTGTAACAGCAGCAACTCGCTACCCAGCTGTTGCTGGATTAGTTTCCTCTTTGGCAAGAAAAGAACCTGCTTCTGATCGAGCCAGCCTATTGGCTGAAGCGCAAGCTTATGTCAGAGAAGAACATCCGACTGGCGGTGAAAAAGTTCTTTCCCAAGCAGGTTTCCTAACAGCAGAAAATAAAAAGAAAAAATCTTAAAATTTTAAAATCTCCGCGCCTGCTAAAGCTTTCCTTTCCAGCTCTTCCAAACTCTTCACTCCCTCCTCCAAACCTTTTACATAATTCAAATTCGCGTTTGTCTCAGGATATTCTCCAACCAAAAAATTGCAGCAGTCTGGATAAGGCTTTATAGAAATTTCATAAGTCCCGAATTCTTTCGCGAGTTTTGTGATTTCTTCTTTGTCAAATCCTACCAACGGTCTAAAAACTTTTTTTCCTGCAGCAGCCTCGTTTATCACAAACATATTCTGCAAAGTCTGCGAGGCAACTTGAGCTAAGCAATCTCCTGTGAGAAAACCTTTTGCTTTTTCTTTTTTTAGAATTTCTCCGGCAATTCTGAACATTGAGCGGCGGTACAAAATCATTCTAACATTGCTCGGCACAAGCTTTACAATTTCCATCTGCAGCTCGCGAAAGGGGATTAAATAAATTTTTTCGCATGGGATTTTTTTCGCAAGCTCAATAACTTTTTCCCGCACGCCCTCGCGCGCGCTTGTGTAATTGAAAAAATGCGCGCCAATAATTTTCCAGCCAAGATTTTTCATCATGGCCGAGGCGACTGGAGAGTCTATGCCGCCGGAGAGAAGAGAAATGAGTTTGCCTTTAGGTTTCATAAAAATCATTTGGCGCCCAGGACAGGAATTTCTTTTCCTGATTTTGAATGCAGTCCACCTTTAATTTTTTCCCTTTTCCAATAAAAAAGAAAAGGTGGAAACCTGCGACCTGCTGGTGTCTTTTGCGCTCGCTTCGGTAAACCGAAGCTCGCAATAAATCATGTGACAAAATTATTCGCCACGAAATTTATGGCAACTTATTTTCACATAATGACAGCGAGCGTGAAAAAATTATTTTTCACGCGAGCTCAATAACAGCCAGCCGCTCTTCCGGCTGAGCTACCTGGGCATAGACAAAATTCGGTGGGGGTAAATTTATAAAGAAAGTTTTACAGAAAACTTTTTTTGTAGGTTTAAGTCCTGGTATCAGCGTCAAAATTCTTCACTTCCCATAGGTAACGAAAGCTTTATATACTAGTTATGCGCATATATTTGTAGGTGAAAACATATGCCAGAATATCATTTCCAAAGTCCCGTGCCCGATGGTGTTATGAGATCTGTGGCGCGAAGAGCTGGGCGACAACGTCTCCTAATAGATACAACTAAGAATAAATATCCATTTTCAGATAAGAAGGAAAATCCATTTCTAGATAAATATCCATTTTCAGATAAGGAGAAAGGTCTATCTCCAGGTGAGAAGAAATATCCATTTCAAGATAAGAATAAAGATCCATTTCTAGATAAGAAGAAATATCCATTTCAAGATAAGAATAAAGATCCATTTCAAGATGAGAATAAAGATCCACCTAAATATTTTTTAACTAAAGAGCCTCCTAAAGAAAGATTTGTCGTAGTCGATGGCAGGCAAGTTCTTGTTCTTGATGACGGGTGCGGAACACTTACAGTAAAAGGATATGTTGAAAGAATAGTAGAAACGCCGAAAGGAGCTGTTGGAGATGTTGAGCCTGTGAGTATGTCTAATAGAAGAGTAGTGGAATATGCTATTTTATTTGATTCAACACCATACATACCATCAAATTTTGTGAAGGGAATTACTAGAGAACCTACAAGAGTTAGGTTTGATGAACCGACAGATGAATTTTTTTTGAGATTTAGATAAAGCATAAAAATTAAATCTTTTTTCCGAAAATTTCGGAAGTTTCGAAATTTTTCTCATTTTCTCCGCGCAAACCTAAATCCAAAAACATATTTTCCACAATAGAAATGCTTTAAATACCCTATCAAGAAATTAAATTATTGAATTGGCTTTGATTTGCGCGATTGGCGTCGTTCAAATCGCGGTTTCATTTCCTTGGCGGGAAATAAAACCAAACATTGGCTTTTGTCCGTTGGATTCTTACAAACAGTGTTAAGTATCTTTCTCAAAAAACCTTGGCGGGTCTTTTAAAAAACAATTTCTCAACGCAGATAAGTAGCATTCATGCTTTAAAAGCATTTCGCTTTTTGAAAATATACATTTTTGCGCGGAATGTCGGAGAAGAATTTGGAAATTGCTCCGAGATTTTTGCGCTGCGTGCTTGCACGCTTTGCTTTTGCTCAAAAAAATTTTAAACGCGCGGGAAACCGTGTTCCGCTTACAGAAAAATTTTGCGGGAGAAACTTTCGCAAAAATAATTTGGTGGTAAAATATGGTACAAACAGGAATACAATCCGCTTTTGAAAGAGCATTCGGCTCTGGCGGGCAATCACCAGCGCGCAACAACGCGCCGGGCGTGCAGGGAAGAATTGAGGACGCAGAGAAAGTCGATTGGGAAAAAAGAGTAGAGGAAGAATTCGACTTGCAAATGCACAAAGCGAAAATCATGGTTGTGGGCTGCGGTGGCGCAGGATGCAATACAGTGACTCGCTTAACAGAAATGGGCGCAACAGGCGCTGACATTTTAGCAATCAACACAGACGCAAAACATTTGGCAATCACAAAAGCGCACAAGAAAATTTTGATTGGAAAGGACACTACAAGAGGATTGGGCGCTGGAGGATATCCAGAAGTTGGAAGAAAAGCTGCAGAGGAAAACCGAACGCAGTTGAAGCAGGCTCTGGAAGGAGCTGACTTGGTTTTCATCACAGCAGGAATGGGCGGCGGAACCGGAACAGGCTCGGCCTCAGTTGTTTCGGAAATCGCAAAGTCAATGGGAGCAATTGTAATCGGAGCTGTCACAATGCCGTTCAAAATGGAAGGAACAAGAATCAACAAAGCAGAAGACGGGCTTTCCAAATTGCGCACTGTTTCAGACACAGTAGTTGTAATAGAAAACCAAAAACTTTTAGAATACGCGGGAAGCATGCCGCTGGCGCAGGCGTTTGCATTAGCAGACGAATTGATCTCAATGATGATCAAGGGAATAACTGAGACAATAACTGTCCCATCGCTTGTAAACTTGGACTTTGCGGATGTGAAAGCAATAATGAAGTGCGGCGGAGTTTCAGCAATCTGCGTTGGCGAATCAGACTCGCAGACTCGCGTGAAAGACGCTGTGCTAAAAGCAATCAACCACCCGCTTTTGGAAGTAGATTACCAGGGAGCTCTCGGCGCGCTGGTTCACGTAGTATGCGGCCCAGACTGCACACTTGCTGAGATAAACGAGGCAGGCGAGCTAATCTCAAAGAGATTGAGCCCAGAAGCTCAAGTAATTTGGGGAGCGCGCGTTTTGCCAGAATACACAGGCAAAGTGCAAGTAATAGCAATCGTAACTGGAGTAAAAAGCCCGTACCTGCTCGGACCAATGGAAAGAACAGAAGCAGCAAGAGCAGCAGAGAATGAGCTTGGAATCCCTGTGCTTCTCAGATAAAATCTGAGAAGTTGGGAACTCAAAACACAAAATCAAAAATCACACTCGCAAGAGCACACATGACTTTATGTGGTGTGTGAATATTAGCAAAACTGATATTGACACGCCTTATAAAGTCAGAAAATAATAGATGACGCGAAATAAAGTACCGTCCCTATTATTTTCATAAAAAATATTTGGCGGGCGGCCGACTGCGCAATTTTTTTCAAACTTTGCACGGCCCCCGCTTTCTATATTTTTACTCAGAGGCAAATGAAAACAAATGATGATAAAAATGACTGATAGAAAATTTTTGCTTGAGTGTTTTGAGAAATATTTCCCCGGTGATACAAATGCCGTCGGAAATCCAGAAGTCGCAGGAAGAGCAGCCTGAGGATCCGCCATTCTTTTTAGTGCTTGGTGGAGAAAGGCACAATTAATCTCATTTGAGCGAGCAAGCAGCTTTCTTACGCTGCAAGCAATGAGCTCTCATTTTTGTTTTTTAAATTAGATAAACAAAATTTTTATATGCATTCAAAAGGTCAAACATCATTTGAGTACATGGCTATTGTTGCGATTGTTCTTGTTCTGCTTGTTCCGATTTCGACTTATGTCTACCAGCAGTCAGAAACTTCAAATCGCGCGAAACAGGCAGAAATTGCAGTGAATTCAATTGCAGCAGCCGCTGATGCTTTATACTCTCAGGGAGAGAGCGCGAAAACAACTCTGAATGTAAATCTCCCCGCAGGCTATTTGCCGAAAGAAAGCTATATTAAAAATAGCATTATTTTAATTGCTTACACAACGCCGCTGGGAAAGCAGTCTGCTGTTTCGCACTCAAGAGCAAATATTACTGGCGGTTTCTCAGCGGGATTTGGTTTCAAAGCATTTACATTGAAAGTCATATCTGGTCAGGTAAACATAAGCGGGTGAAATTATGATGTTTAAAATCTATGATTTTAAACAGCTTGTTGAAAACCATAGGAGGTTTTTAACATGAAAGCCCAGGCTTCGTTTGAATTTCTGTCTTCTGTAATCGTTGTAGCAGTTGTTCTTTTGGCTGTATTTTCAGCATTCTATTCAAAATTTTTTGAGGCGGGAATTTCAACAGATGAGCAGAGCCTTACGACACTTTGCTACTCGCTTGCAGAAAAAATAAATGCAGTTGATTACTACGGAACAGGATTTGAATTTTCTGCCAGCCTTCCACAAAAGATTGGAACGAAAATCTATACAATAACTGCGCAGAACTTGTCGTTGCAGTGCACTATGCAAAGATTTTCTTCACTCCAAACGATAACTGCAAAAAATCTTACCAACGGAACAGCATATCCGCCGTTTGAGATTTTTTCCGGCAGCCGCTCAATAAAAAATTCAGGGACAGGAGTTGTTGTTTCATGACGCCTAAAGTTTCCAGTTTGAAGGGCCAGATTTTTTCCTTTGATTTGGTTTTCTCTTTAGTAATTTTTCTTGGAATAATTGTATTTTCAGTTTATCTGTTTGGGAATATTTCCGGCTCAAGACTGTCCGAGTTGGAAAATTCCGCCAATATAGCTTCATCAAAAATCCTTTCAAAAGACTATGCGAACGAAAATATTTTGAACAGAAATCTTTTGCTAAATCTTTTGGGCAAAGATTACAATGCGCAAAGAAGAACTTTGGGGGTTCTGCCAAATAATTTTTATATGAAAATTGTCTATGCGGACACGGGAGAAATTGTTAAGAGAAACGGTGCAGCTCAGTCTCCTGTTGCGTATATTGCAAATCAGTATCCAAATGATGTTGGAATAATGCGTATGCTAAATAACACAAGTGTAGTTTGGGATTTCTATTGGGAAGGCGGAAACTCGCCTCCTGTAGGAACAACCGCCCGATATGTTTACGCCAAGAATGATAAGGCTCAGGTTTTTAAGTGGCTGGTTGGAAATTTATCAAATTATAATTCTGTGATTTCAGAGGATACGCATGTTAAAGATTCTGACTTGAGCTCCTCAGACAAACAAAAGCTCAAAGATTTTGTGAATGCTGGCGGATTATTTTTTCATATTCAACATGAAGAAGAGCTGATTTCTGTTTTTGGGATAACGCCCGCTGCAGATGCAAAATCTAAAGGAAGAGTAGAGAATAATGATGATCTTTTAGTTGATGTTCCTGTTGGAACGAACTTGACTTTCCAACAAGGGACAAAAGGTTTTTCAATAAGTGACTCACCATTTCCAATTACGGCTCTGATAAAATCCGTGGATGTTCCGACAGAATGCCAATTTTGCAGGTGGGATTATGGAAGCGGAAAAATTTATTTTATACCTGACATAAACACGACAAATCCTGACGGCTTTATTCCGGGACTGAAAATCGCTGGAGACACATTTGAGTTTGGAAAAAAATCTGACAATTCAACACATGCTTCATCCAGCCGCAGGATTTCAAAATACGGCAACCAGTATGTCTATCTTGATTTGGTGGTCTGGCAATGAAAAATTTTAAAGGTGCTGTTTTCACAATTGACGCGCTCTTCGCGCTTTTCCTTGCGTCAGCTACATTCCTTGTTATCTCTCAAAGCATAAATTATCAAAGTCCTTCTTTAGAAAAGCAAAATATTTTTTTCGCAGCAAATGATCTGCTTTCTGTAATGCAGAATGACGGCACGCTGGTTTCTTATGCTGCGATGAGCCAGCAACAAATAGAGTCAGATCTTGAAACAAAAATTTCGCTTCTCCCGGAAAACTTCTGCGGCAACTTGACTGTTTCTATTTACAAATATCAGTCGGGAGATTTTTCTTTGCAGAAGAAATCTTCAGGCTTGACTGGCTGCGCTGGCAGCGAGCAGTCGGCGAAAGCAAAAAGAGTTTTCTATGATTCATCATCTCAGCAATATGGCGTTGCTGAAATGGGGGTTTGGTTGAAATGAAAGGTGTTCTTTATACGCTAGTAACTTACCTTATTTTGGTGGGGCTGCTTGCTTACACTGTATCTACTGCCAATACTTTTTATGAGCACGAGAAAATTGTTTCAGAAAAAATATCCGCAGAAAAAGTTTTCCATTCTTGGAACTCTATAGCAAAAAATATTGCGGGGCTTCTGAATATTTCGGCTGTTAAGAAAGACTATACTCTTACACTCACTGATACGCTGCCTTCTGACGGGGGGATTTCTTCAGTATTGCAAAACTATGAAAGCTTTTTGAAAACTTATTATGATGATAGTATAATTTTGTACAGATTTGAAGACGCATCTGGCAACATAATTTCTCTTCAAAACATTGACTCGAAAATTTCTATTATTCCAACAAACCTAAATTACAGCTGGCCTAATTTTGGAAAAAACAGCGGGAAATTTGAATCTGACGCTGGTGGGCTGAAGTATGTTAAAAGAATAAATATGACGATTTTTGTAAGCCCGGAAATAAGGGATTTAAGCACAATTTCTTGGAGTGGCTACAAGGCATGCGTACAAGGAACAACCGACTGCCTTATTTTTAATTTGACTGTCACAGATGGAACCAAAACATGGGTTAGCGATAGAGATAATTTCGATTTGAAATTTCAGGCGCAACTAAAAATGGATTTGGGGGCAGCCGGCAGCCCAAACTGGGCGCGCGTCACTATCGGGAAAATACCGAGCCTGATAAATTTAGATATGCAAAATTCAAACATAACACAGACATCGAACATTGTTTTTAACACAACAGATTTCTTTATTAATTACCCTTCCAAACTTAATGTTAGCAATGTCTTTGCTAAAAAGGTGGATTGGTTGAATGGCTGAGTTAAAAAAACTTTTGATTGAAACGCCTGTAGACAAGCTTGTCGAGCTTGTTGCGAGGAAAAAAAATCTCAGCCTAAAAGACGCCGCAAAATCCCTTGGAGTTGAGGAGGAAACTATAGAAGAGTGGGTAAGAGTTCTTGAAACTCATGGTTATCTGAAGATAAATTATACTCCATTTGGTTCTCCTTTGGTTGAAATAGGAGATGTGAAAATTCCATCTTCCCCAGAAGGGGCTGAAACGGAGGAAGAAATTTCGGAGCAACGGGCGGAAAAATTGGAGAGTGTCATTATAGGAACGAAAGGAAGAACAGGAATTGCAAAGAAGCTAAGTGAAAGGAAAGCGGCTGAAAAACACAAAAAAATTTTGGCAGCTTTGGCAAAAGCGCATCGTAGCCGCGGCAAAACACTAAGATTTAGTAAGAAAAAATCCACAAAGGTCGGTAAGAAAAAGCATAGGTGATTTTATGGCTCCAGATGAAAATCTCGCGAGATATACAATCGTGGCGGATAATGTTCCAGGTTATGTTACTATAGTCCGTAGGCCTGCAGAATACATTCCGGTGTATGATATAAGATTTCTTTCAGTGTCAACTGCAACAGATGTTGTTCTCGAAGCAGTAAAAGAAAAAATTATTGAAAGGGTTAAAATAAAATTAAGCGAAATTGTTGATCCGAAAGTTTTCTCTGAAGTTAAGGAGAGATTCATGCGCACAGCTCAGGAAGTTATATCGGCTGAGATGCCGCATCTTTCTCAGGAAGAGAGAAGCGCCCTTTCCGGATATCTTGTACATGAAATGCTTGGACTCGGGAAGCTGGAAGTCCTCCTTAATGATGATGGGCTCGAAGAAATAGTTGTCAATAACGCGTCAGAACCAATCTATGTTTATCACAAGAAATTTGGCTGGCTGAAAACAAATGTCATAATTTCGACAGAAGAGAACATTTACAATTACTCCAGCATTATTGGAAGAAAGGTTGGGAGGCAAATTACAAATCTTAACCCCCTGATGGATGCGCACCTGCCTACTGGAGATAGAGTGAATGCAACTCTGTTTCCAATCTCAACAAAAGGAAACACTATTACAATAAGAAAATTTTCCCGCGAGCCTTGGACAATTGTTCATCTGATTGAAGATAAAACAATTACTGAGGAGATTGCTGCATTGCTCTGGCTGTCAATCCAGTATGAATTGAATTTAATAGTTGCGGGAGGAACAGCATCAGGAAAAACAACTCTGCTCAATGCTCTCATGCCGTTCATTCCGCCGAACCACAGAATAATTTCAATTGAAGACACAAGAGAACTTATGCTTCCGCAATTTTTGCAATGGATCCCCCTTACAACACGCGAGCCAAACCCCGAAGGAAGGGGAGAGGTAACAATGCTAGATTTGCTTGTCAACAGCCTGAGGATGCGTCCAGACAGAGTTGTGCTCGGGGAAATCCGCAGGCAGAGAGAAGCAGAAGTTTTGTTTGAAGCAATGCACACAGGGCATTCTGTCTACAGCACTTTCCACGCAGACCGCGCCGACCAAGTTTTGCGCAGACTTACAAACCCTCCAATTGATTTGCCCGAAAGCCTTCTGGAATCTTTGCATCTTGTTATAGTCCAGTTTCGCCACAGAAAACTTGGAATAAGAAGAACTTTTCAGCTGGGGGAAATTGTTGTTGGGGAAGGGAGAGAAGGGAAAACGCAAATCAACATGAACATTTTATATCAGTGGGATGCAAAAAACGACAAAATAGAAAAACAAAAAGAAAGCGTAAGGCTGATGGGAGAGCTCCGCCTGCATACTGGAATGAATGAGGATGAAGTGAAGAAAGATATTACAGAGAAAGAGATGATTTTAAAATGGATGAGTGGAAACAAAATTAAAACCGTAAACGCTGTCGGGAAGATTATAGCGGATTACTACCAAAACCGCGAGCGTGTTCTCCAAATCATTAAAAGTGGAAAAGGTCCGTCAGAAATTCTGGGTTCAGAGTTGATGAAAGAGCTTCAAAAGGGGGCCGCATAATTTTTGACTGAAATTTAAGACAAAGAGGTTTTTAGCATGCCCGAAAAAATCCCGCTTATACCTATGCCACCGGCACTTGCAGAAAAATTTAGCAGCCCGCTGCTTTTTCTTGGAAGCAGATTTTCAAAAGCGTTTCCATCCTTGAAAGCAGATCTTTATATCGCGGAGCTTTCCTACGGAACTGCTGAGTATGTGACGCTTGCTATCTTTTCTACTATTTTTTATTTTTTTGTTATTTCTCTTTTACTGCTTGCCTTAACAGCAGTTATTGCTTCGCCGGACTTTCTTATTTCTGGCATTGTCGCAGGTATATTTTCTCTTTCCGTATTTGGGCAGATAATGATTTATCCAAAAATACTTATTTCCAAAAAAAACCGTGAAATAAATTCAAACCTTCTGCCGGCGCTCTACCATATGATGATTGAAGTGCGCTCAGGCGTCCCACTTTTCAATGCGCTTGTCAGCCTGAGCGAGGGTTATGGAAAAGTAAGCGAGGAGTTCAAAAATGTAGTCAAGAGAATAAACGCGGGGGTGCCAGAAACCGATGCTTTGGATTCAGCATCTGAGAGGAATCCTTCTCTTTATTTCAGGCGTGCAATAATGCAGATTGTAAATTCTGCAAAATCTGGCGGCAACATTTCTTCTGCTCTCGATTCTATTGTGGATACGCTGACAAAAGAGCAGATAATAAGCGTAAAAAAATATTCCCAAGAACTCAACCCACTAACAATGATTTACATGCTTGTGGCTGTGATATTACCGACCATGGGAATGACTTTTCTTATTGTGCTGACATCATTTTCTGGCGCTTCAATAGATAAAATAATTTTCATTGCCATACTTTTTGGTCTGGGAATTTTTCAATTTGTTTTTATGGGAATTGTAAAGTCAAAAAGGCCAGCAACAGGTGTTTGATAGATGCAACAAAAAATTTCGTCAAAACAGGGAAGATTTTATGAGTCGCTTAGAAGAGGATTTCCATCTTTGACAAATAAACTTGGCGATATGGGATTTTATGCAGGCTACGAAAATATAGCAGCTTTCAGCGGATTTGTAGTTGCGTTTTCAGCGATGCTGAGTTTGGCTGTTGCTTTTCTTCTGTTTGGCTTAGGGTTTGAAATTTACAGCCTGTTTGGCTTTGCCGCAGGACCGATTTTCTACGGCTTGGTATATTTCTACTTCTCATCTGTTGCAGACAGGCGCGCCAGCTTTGTGGAACAGATGCTCCCAGATAATTTGCAATTGATAGCCGGCAATGTGCGCGCCGGCATGACAGTTGATAAAGCAATATGGCTTTCGGCGCGGCCCGAATTTGGAATTTTAGAAGATGAAATTAAAAAAGCTGGTGGGCAGACGATGGGTGGCAAGCCTTTGAAAAAAGCTCTCACAGAAATGGCGGACAGATTCAAATCAGAAATTTTCCAAAGAGCTGTGAGACTTTTGTTGGATGGAATTCAAAGCGGTGGAGAGGTAGCAAAACTTCTGGAGGAAACCGCTACATACATAAGGACCGCTCAGACCATGAGAAAAGAAATTACTGCTAGCGTGACAACATATGTCATGTTCATAATTCTCGCAGCTGCTTTTGGCGCGCCGCTTTTGTTCGCAATAAGCATTCACTTCGTAGATAATATTGAAAAGATTTCAATACCAAATATACCAACTTCACCGGAAGCAATTGAAGCGAGCGGCGGCCTCGGAGAGGATATAAAAATAAAAGAAAAATCTGTCAGCACAGATGATTTATTTTATTTTGCTCTGGTTTATCTTCTGGTAACATCATTCTTTTCCAGCATGATAATTGGCCTGATAAAAACCGGGAAAGAGAAAGGCGGAATGGGAATATTTCCGATTATTTTTGGTGTTGCCATCGCGGTTTTCCTTATTTCAAGAATTGTTGTCAAAAGCCTTTTTGCTATTGGAGGTTAATTTGCATTTTAGAAAAACCTTTATAAATAAGCCAATAAAATAAAAATAGATTAGTATGAGAAATAAAAAGGGACAAGCAGCAATGGAGTCTCTGATGACTTACGGCTGGGCAATCCTGATAGTTGTAATAGTTGCCGGTGTTTTGGCATACTACGGGGTTTTCTCGCCTAAAGTTACTGCAAGCACAGGATTTGGAGATGTGTCTGTAGTTAAGCCGTGGAATCTGAAAGCTAGCGGAGATTTGGTTCTACAGATGCAAAACAAAGTCGGGCAGGACATAAAAATTACCCGAGTTTTTGCAAATGATGGCGTGTTTGATGTTGACCCCGATGTTACAATAACAAGCGGTTCGACATCATCTGCGATAACAGCAAGCTTTGCTAGCCTTGCAGGAGCGAGCGGAAGCCAATATAACATAAAAGACGTTGCGGTTGAATACACTGTAGTTTCAAGCGGCGCAACACTCAACAGCACAGGCACACTTGCCGGTCAGAGAAGTTAAATTTTGTTTTTAGAATTTCTTTTTTTATTTTTGTTTGTGGTTAGCTTCAGGTATCTACAGAATTTTCTGGGGCAGCATAGAATCCTTCGTACCCTGGAATTTCTTTTACCTCAAACTATTTAAAGCTTTTTATACTTCTCTTCAAAATAAACCATATGCCACGCAAATCAACTCCATATCCGCAGAAAGGAGAATTAGTTTTAGGAACAATATCTAGGGTAAATCCTTATTCTGTGCAGGTTGCGCTCGATGAATATTCTGGAAAAGAAGGAAGCGTGCAGATAGGAGAAGTTGCGCGCAAATGGATTCGTGATATAAGGGATTTTGCAAAAGAAGGCCAGAAAGTTGTCTGCCTTGTTCTTGATGTTGATGTGCAGAAAGGCTCTGTGTTTTTGAGCATGAAGCGCATTGACAAGCGACAGGAGAAAACAAAAATAAAAGAAGTCAAGCAAGAGCAGCGCGCGGAAAAAATGCTGGAAACTACCGCAAAAAGCCTGGGGCTGAATTTGGATACGGCTTACAGGGAAGTCGGCTTCAAACTCCAGACAGAATTTGGTGAGCTATTCAAGGCGTTCGAACTTTCCCTCAAACAAGAGGGTCGCGAGCTTTTGCTGAAAAAAGGTTTCCCACAGAAATGGGTGGACGCAGTTGCATCTGTCGCTGAAAAGGAGATTTCTCCGAAAGAAGTTGAAATAAAATTCTTTCTTGAATTGCAGACGCCCGCTCCGAATGGCGTTGAATTAATTAAAAAATCCCTTTTAGAAGCGCAGAAAAAATTTGGCATTTCAATAAAATATCTGTCGGCGCCGAAATATTCTATGAGTTTGAAAACAAAAGATGCGAAAGCTGGTGAGCACACTCTTTCGAGCGCAGCAGAGGAAATTATAAAAAATATTAAGTCTTTCGGCGGGGAAGGAAATTTTAAGAAGGTGGATAAATGAAAATTTCTTTCTGCAAAAACTGCAGAATCTATACTCTGAGGGAAATATGCAAAAATTGTGGGAAAAATACAGAAAGCCCGCACCCACCAAAATTTTCTGTTGAGAAAGAAGAGAAGTATGGAAAATACAGGCGCGCCGCGGAAATAAAATAAGTTTATAAATCCCCGCACCTCATTTTACTAAGTGATTCTCTTGATAGAAACTAAAATATTTTCTACTGAAAAACCGAAATTAAAAAATCCTATCTGCCTTGTAGGTTTGCCGGGAATCGGGCATATAGGCAGGATAGCTGTTGACTATATGGTGCATGAGCTGAAAGCAAAAAAATTCGCTGATTTATACTCACCATATTTTTTCCCATTTGTGCTTGTGCATGAAGACCGCATCCACACTCTCAAAAATGAATTTTATTATTATAGAAATCCAAAAGGGAGTGATTTGATTCTGCTGATAGGGGACTGCCAAACTTATGATCCCAAAGGGCATTATGAAGTTGCTGGAAAAATTTTGTCATTTATTTCCGAGATTGGGTGTAAAAAAATAATAACAATAGGTGGGTTTGCAACAGGAAATGTTTCGGAAAAGCCAAAGGTTTTTGGCGTCACTCCGGAAGATAGCAGGGAAGATTTGAAAAAATACGGGATAGAAACAAAAGTTTCTGGGCAGATTGGAACAATTGTTGGGGCTTCCGGCCTGCTTGCAGGCCTTGCAAAACTCGATGGAATGGACTCTATTATTTTGCTTGGAGAAACCTCCGGCTTCCCGATAATAACAGATCCAACATCTTCTGAGGCGGTTTTGGTTTCACTGCAAAAAGTTTTAGGAATAAAAATTGACCTAAGCAAACTGCGCCAGAAAGTCGACGAGATGCACGAATTCATTAAAAAGCTTCACGATATACAAACGCAAGCAATGGAGCAGTCACAAAAACCGAAGAAACAGGAAGATTTGAAATACATAGGATAAGGTTTAAAAGCTTTAAATCTTTATAATGGTTAAGATTTGTATGGATGAAAGAACTTCTGATAAAAAATCTTTCACGCGCTTTGAACGAGCGAGGGTTATTGGAGCAAGAGCTTTGCAGATCTCTGCAGGAGCGCCGCCTCTTGTGAAAGTAGATGGCGAGGAAGACCCGATAAGAATTGCAGAGCGCGAGTTTGAATCTTCTGTTATACCTCTGGGTGTCAAGAGAAGGCAGGCATCTCAAATGGAATAGATATCTTTGTAAAAGCTTTTTAATCCAGCCGCTGAATTTTTTTCATGCGCTATTCTGAATTGGCTGAAATTTATGAGAAGCTTGAGAAAGAGCCGGGTAAATTAAAAAAAGCAGAAATAATTTCTGTTCTCTTAAAGGAAGCGCCAGCGGAACTTTTGCCAAAAATTATTTTGCTTTTGCAGGGGAGAGTTTTTCCTTTTTGGGATGAAAGGCAGATTGGCGTGGCGAGCCAAATGATGATTAAGGCACTAGCGAAAGCAACTGGATTTTCTGAGGATAAAATAAAACAGAAATTTGCAAAAGCTGGCGACTTGGGAATTGTTGCTGAGGAATTTGTTGCAGATAAAAAGCAGACCTCGTTTACCAAGAAACTCCTCACAGTGGAAGAAGTTTTTTCTCACCTGCAGAAAATTGCAGAGCAGATGGGCGCGGGCTCGCAGGAAAGAAAATTAAATTTAATTGTTGAAATGCTCTCGCAGGTGAAACCCAAGGAAGCGCGCTATCTAGTGAGAAGCGCGCTAGAGCAATTGAGAGTTGGTGTAGCGGAAGGAATAGTAAGAGATGCTATTGCCTCTGCTTTCAAAATTGATGTTGATATTTTAGAGAGTGCGTGGTTTGTCCTTCCAGATTATGGAGAGGTTGCGGAAATTGCAAAAGAGAAAGGCGAGGTCGGTTTGAAAAGAATAAAGCCAAAATTAGGAGTTCCTTTAATGGTCCAGCTCGCGGAAAAATCTCCATCTCTTGAGGAAGCTATGAAAAGTTTTGAAAATCCGGAGCTTGAAATAAAATACGACGGCGCGCGCTTGGTTATACACAAAGACGGAAATAAAATAAAACTTTTCACAAGAAGGCTGGAAGATGTTACGAATGCCTTTCCGGATGTTGTGGAATTATGCAGAAAAAATATTCATGCCGAGCGCGCGATTTTAGACAGCGAAACAATCGCTGTCGACTCAAAAACAGGAAAGCCCCAGCCGTTTCAGAAACTTTCCCAGCGCATAAAAAGAAAATATGATATTGAAAAAACAATAAAAGAAATTCCCACGCAGGTAAATTTATTTGACATAATTTCGTTGGATGGAAAAGCTTTCTTTGAAACCCCGCTTTCTGAAAGGAGAAGAATTTTGCAGAAAATTGTGCGCGAGGTAAAAGGAAAATTCCAGCTTGCAGAAGCTCTTGAGCCGAAAGATTTGAAAGAGGCAGAAAAGTTTTACAAATTTGCTTTGGAGATGGGAGAGGAGGGAGTGATTGTAAAAAATCTTGAGGCGAACTACACTCCCGGCAGGCGTGTTGCAGGCGGCTGGCTTAAAGTAAAACCAACAATGGAAAATTTGGATTTGGCAATTATTGGCGCAACATGGGGCACTGGAAAAAGAACAGGCTGGCTCGGCTCTTTAATTTTAGGAGTGCGCGATCCAGAGAGCGGAAAATTTCTGGAATGTGGAATGCTTGGTACTGGAATTAAAGAAAAGAAAAACGCAACTGATGATTTAACTTTGGAAGAGCTTACAAAAATTTTGAAGCCACACATTCTTGAGCAGAAAGGCAGCGATGTGAAAATAAAGCCGAAAATTATTATTGAAGTTGGATATGAGGAAATTCAGAAAAGTCAGAATTATGCGAGCGGCTGGGCTTTAAGGTTTCCGAGATTTATTCGCCTGCGTGAGGACAAGGGGCCTGAGGAAGCAGACACCATTGAAAGATTGCGCGCGCTTGCGCAGATTCAGAAAGGTCGCGGTCCAAAGGAGACTGGAGAGAAATAATTATGGTCTTAGTTCTAGGCATAGATGAAGCTGGTAGAGGCGCGGTTATCGGTCCCTTAGTAGTGGGCGGCGCAGTCTGCGAGGAAAAAGATTTGGAAAAGCTGAAAGCGCTCGGCGTGAAAGATTCTAAATTGCTGACTCCAGAGCAGCGCGAAAAAATCTATCCAAAACTGAAAAAGATTTTGAAAGATTTTGTAACGCTGAAAATTTCCGCGCAGCAGATTGATGAAATGCGCAAGAAAGATAATTTGAATGTGATTGAAGCAAAGCACATGGCTCAGATAATCAAAGCAATGGAAGCTGATGTGGCTTATGTGGATGCGCCACAGGTTTCCACAGAGAAGTTCAAAAATGTTCTTTTAGCTTTAGCAAAGAACCACACAAAAATTGTTTCAGAAAATTATGCTGACAAGAAATATGTTATTGTGGGCGCAGCTTCTATTTTAGCAAAAGTAGATCGCGATGCTGAAATTGAAAAAATAAAAAAATTAGTTGGAGAGGATTTCGGTGTGGGTTATTCGCATGATAAAGCAACGAGAAAATTTGTTGAAAAATGTTTGGCAGAGAAAAAGCATTTGGGGTGGATAAGGCATTCTTGGGAAACAGTTAAGGAAATGAATGAAGCGCGCGAGATTAAAAGTTTGAAAGAATTTTGATTATTTCTCCAATCTTCTCAAAGGCTTTTTCTCCAGCCCGCCGCCTCCGCCGTAAGTCCCTCCTCCCGCAGCGTAAGTTCCTGCACCTCCTTCTGCGCCCGGAGCTGAATAAGTTCCGCCGCCGAAAACCTGCGCATATCCTTGGCCGGTTCCAATAACCGCGTAAGTTCCCCCTCCGCTTGCTCCTGCTTGCCCTCCACCAGCCGCGCCTCCATAAATTGGATTTGAAGATTTTATTTCTGAACCTGTCTGGAATAAAACAGTTTTCAAAGTTTCTGGGTCCAATTTCAAAAGCTGTCGGTGGGAAATATTTACATCAATCACAGCAGCCCAGCTTATTTGCGCATCAGAAATGTCCGCTGCTGTCAAATCAGTGTCTTTAACCAAGCACCAAAGCAAATTTGCTTTTTTCAAATTAGCGCGCTCGAGAAAGCATTTCGCAATCAGGGATGTTTGGAAGTTTGCTTTCTCTGCGTTTGCGTTCTGAAGTTTTGTATTTACAAAAAGGCTGTCGCTCATGTCAGCTTCGCGCAAATCCGCATCCTCAAAATCTGTGTTGGAAAAATTCGAATAGTGCAGGTTTGCTTTCCGGAAAATTATCCCCTTCAATACCTGCCCGCTGAAATCCGAATCCGGGCATACCACCCCGGAAAAATCTTTTCTGCCTTTGTTGAATTCTGCAATTATTTGCGAGTCTATCATTCTTACACCGGAAAATTCCTCAATCTGCGCGGTTTCAAAATTCGCGTTTGCCCTTTCTGTTTCTGAAAAGTCGCACCATTTTAATTTTGAATTGGAAAAATTTGTTTCTGAAAAAAGCGCATGGGAGAAATTTGTGAAAAAAATATTCGTGCCCGAGAAATTTGCTTTTTCAAGAACTGCCGATTTGAAAGAGCCGTCAGAGATTTCGCAATCAGAAAAATCTGCGCCAGCCAGAACAGCAGATTCAAATTTGCAGTTTGTGAGTTTTGCCCCAGGAAAATTTATTCCTTTCAAATCCTTTCCGGAAAATTCTCCGTTGAAAACAGCAACTCCAGAAAAATCCCGTTCGCCTTTTTCAAAAGCATCAAGAATTTCTTCATCTTTCATTACTCTGACAACAAGAACTTCCTCAGTCATGAAAATTGTTGCAAGGATGTATTAATAAAACTATTGCAATGTGGAATTTTCATTCTCTTTATTTCCTTCAGTTTTCTGCTCGTCAGCTTTTTTCGTGTCTTCTTTTCTTGTGTGAGGAATCTTTTCTTTCCTCAAACTCCACCAAATTGAGCCGCCAAGCACTGCAATTAACGCCAAACCGCCGACAATTGCAGGATTATCTGCAGCGAAAAGAACTGCGCCCGTTATCCCACCTGACGGGAGCGTTGTTGTGGTTATTGTTCTGGGTTGAGCAGTTGTTGTGGTAGTTTTATTAGTTTCAGAACTTTCGACAACAAGCTTCAGCGAAATTTCTTTCTTTTCATCTTCGCCTTCAACAAAAACTGTCACATTATATTCTCCACCTTTGTCCGGAGAAACATCGATTTTGTAAGTGGAAGATTGTCCGGATAAAAGTTCTGCAGGTTGCGATGATACGGAGAACCACTCTGCCGGCGCTCCTTCAAAACTGAATTTCACAGCAGACCTTTTGTTGCCTGTGTTAGAAACTGTAACTTCGAATTGCGATGAAATGTCCAACTCAGCCGGAATCAGGCTCGGCGGATTAATCAATAAAAATTCTGTTTTCAGAGGAATGTATACTCCACCACTTCCGCCGCCGCTACCGCCCGATGGGCTTGGAGAAGAAGGATTAGATGGGAGAGCAGTCGTTGTTGTGGTTGTTCCAGGAATTGTTGTGGTCGTTGAAGATGGTATAGTAGTTGTTGTAGACGAAGGCGTTGTTGTTGTGGTTGTTGAAATCGTTGTGGTTGTTGTCGATGGAATAGTTGTTGTGGTAGTCGAAGAAGTGGTTGTTGTGGTTGAACTTGTTGTGGTAGTTGTTGGCAGGCTTTCTGCCGGAGAAATGGAATATGTTGGCTCCGGATTTGCAAACTTTGTTATAGCATACCAGTCTATCTTACCGCTATCGCCTTTATCAAATTCATTGTAAATCCCGACACCGTTATTTTTTATTTCATTTTCGGGTAATTCAGAATGCAACAAATGAGACACCGAATTCTTCAAAACTTCAAAATTGCCTCCATTAACTTTTATTTTCCATGTATCCCATTTGCTTGGTGAAAGGATGGTTTTATTCAAAACATAAGTATGATAACCGCTGTCTCCATTTTTGTAAATCGTATCATTAGCTACCCATCTGTCAACGCCAAATGAGTAGGAGAAAGTGGGGCCCAAATCATTTCCGTCATATCTCCAAAAAAATTCTAAATTTCCGTTTTGCTCGGCTTTTGACTTTGCCTTGCTGTGAATTGTATAATTCATTCCAGAATATGATGCCTTTATCAAACAGCCACCAGAAGCAGAAACCAGATTTCCGCCGCTTGTTGAGCAGGCAGTTCTTTCGCTTACAAGTGCCCATTTGCTGGTGTTAAAATCTGAATTAAAATCATCAAAAAATTCCATTGCAGCCGCGCCATTGCTCGCTGAAATTGCAGAAGTTCTGTTTTGATAATACATGTAAACTATTGCAGCAGCGTTCGCGGGGACGCGCTTTACTTTCACAAACGCGTGCGCAAAAGAACCTGCTGTATAATCAGAAATCCAGTAAGGAATTTCAACCTCGGTTTCGCTTGTTGCGTTGTACCAAGTAAACCTTAAATCACTGAAATCTTGCTGCATTCCGCTTGTATATGTTACGTTCATAAAAAGTTGATAATCTGTTAAAGCATTTGTGCCATCATTCATAACAGTTACTGTTTTTCTTTTTGACCAATTGGAATTATCCCAACTGCCATTTGATGCGCTGGAAATAGAAATTGATATTATTAGCGCTACCATCAAAGCAATAGCAAGCACAGGCTTTTTCATATAAAAATGATAGACCGAAAAGCTTTTATGCTTATCTTAAGAGCAAATATCCCGCCCCAGAAAACAAGATTGCAACAAGCCAAGCCAGCGTAGACCATCTCATGACCTTTGCTCCATCAAGCGGATCTATCGGAAGAAGATTGAAAAGCGCAAGAAAAAAAGAAATTCTTGCAGCAAAAAGCAAAAGCCCAATATTGTAATAAATTCCTGCCGCGAAAAAAACCGCGCCCAAAATTATATTCACGGCCGGACCTGCCAGAGAAACAATTCCATATTCTTTTTCTGTAAGCCTGTGCAAAGTAAAAGCAAATTTTCCTTTAATCACAGGAGAAATGTAAACCGCGCCCGGTGCAGCGAAAATAAATCCAAAAAAACTTGTGACTACCGCAAGCAAAAGCCCCATGGGCCACGCTTTAAATTCCGCTTCTGCACCGAATTTTTGCGCAACTAATTTATGTCCGATAAGTTCATGTGAAAGGAAAGCTACTCCGACAACAAAAAGGGATGTGAGAAAATTTTCAACAGATGAATGCCCAAATGCGAACGCAAGGACCGCGGTTGCCAGAATTATGTCGCGGATTTCTTGTTTGTGAAATGTCATCATGAATCTTGTTTTTCTTTCAATCTTATAAACTTTATTAACCGCCAACGTGGAAATCTAATATGCCATTTCATTCAGCTTTACAGCTTACGTCACCAATGATTTTCCTGGTTTTCGTGCTTTTTATCTTTTTAGTTTCGCGCGCAATAAAAGTTTTCTTTCACGCTCTGATAATTGCAGCAGCTGGCTTCGCGTTCCCGTGGTTTGTGCAGTTTGCCGGCATCAACATAGGTTTTGCTCCGACGATTGAAAATGGAATTCTTTTTGCTGCAGCAGCTACAAGTCTGTTTTTTGCTTACAATTTCCTGCACTTTATCTATGCTGCGCTGAAAATCATAACATGGCCAGTCAGAAAAATTTTGAATATGGCCGAAGAGAATGAGCTTGAGGAAATGAAAAAAGAGGTGAAGGAAATTGAAAAAGAAAAGCGTGGGAAAAAGTGATTTTTCTTTTGAAATGCGCAGGCAGTTTGTGCACGCTTTGGGAATTTTAACAGTGCCTGTAATTTTCTTTTTTGGGAAATTCTATTCTCTCGTCTTTCTGGGAGCAGTTGTTTTGTTATTTTTCAGCTTGGCTGTTTACAAGCTCGAAAAAAACAAAAGAAAGAGAAATATTTTATTTGAGGAACTTTCAGCAATAGAAAATTTCTTTGAGGAAAAAATTTACAAAAAATTTGAGCGCAAGGAAAGCTTTCCGATGAGGGGCGCGATTATGTTTTATTTTGGGGCTTTTCTGACTTTGTTAATTTTTTCTGAGCAAATAGCTGCGGCAGGAATCGCAGTGCTCGCAATAGGAGATTCTGCATCCACATTGATTGGGAAAAAATTCGGCTCGCATAAAATTTTTGAAAAGAAAACTTTTGAAGGCTCGCTGGGATTTTTCATTTCAGCTTTTGCTGTTTTGCTTTTCTTTGTTTCGCCTGAGCGCGCGGTTTTCACCGCGTTAGTTGGCGCGCTTGCTGAAGCGTTTGTAAAGATCGATGATAATTTATCCGTGCCGCTTGCGACAGCGGCGGCGCTGGCGGTTTTTTGAGTTGCGTTTATAAAGTTTTCTTTTCAACTAATATCATACTGCCGGAGGAGAACATGTCGTAACAATTTATCCGTTTGACAGAGTTTTGGAATTCTCCCCGGATTTTGAGGATCCCACGTCGCATGGCCCTCACTTGCAAAAGCTTGTAGATCGTCTTAGAAGAGAGGGTTACTCAATGAATTTGAAATAGAATTCACCTTCTCGCATTCGCAAATCTTCCCTTTGCCGGACGCATGCCGCCTCTTCTTGCTCCGCCTCTCCCGCCAGGCCTGCCCATTCCTCCGCTGCGCCTCAACCCACCTTTTCTTTCGCCTCCCTCTTCATCTCTTTCTCTTGAACGCGGCTCATCCTGAATTTCCCCTTCAGCCATTTCAAACTCTTCGGGCTTGGCAGAAAAATCCTCATCCTTCTCTATCTGCTTGCGCGCTTTCAAAATTTCTTTTGCAAGAGTCCACAAAATAACAGCAACAGCTTTCCTTCCCTTGTTATTGCACGGAATTACAAAATCCACATTTGAAGTTTCATTGAAAGTATCACACAAAGCAATAATTGGAATTCTTAAATCGCTCGCTTCCTTGACTGCCTGCTTGTCTATCAACGGGTCTGCAACTATCACAACATCAGGTTCATAATAATTTCTGAAAGAAGGGTTTGTAATTGTGCCCGGAAGGAATCTTCCTATAGAGGCTTTGCCACCGACAATTTCTGAGAATTTTACAACAGGCCTGTGGGCAACTCCTTTCCTTGAGATCGCCATAATATTTTTGTACTTGCTCAAAAATTTCGCGGCGGTTTTTATTCTCTCCTCTATCAAAGCAACATTCAAAACTGCTAAGCCGTCCGGCCGGGTTTTGTAAATAAATCTTTTCATGTTCGCAGTCTGCTGCTTCATTCCGATATGAACGCCTGCTGCAAGGAACTGGTCGTTTGGCATTTTATCACTGGAGATGTTGCTGGATGAAGATTTATAAAGTTTTTAAATACTGATTGCAAGAAATTCTTTTCTATGCCAAACGGAGCACGCCAGCACGCGCTGGATTATTTGGAAGGAAAAGTTCCTCATGGATATAGCGGAGCTGCTAAGAAATATTTAGGCGATGCAGTTGTCCATAACTTAAGAGCAGGCGGAATTAAAATTAATGGCCCGCGAATTGAAGTAAATCCAGAAAAAGGAAGAGTGGAAATTTACGCTAACGGCTCTAAAGAGCCGAGTCAAATAATTCCGTTTTCAGAAATGGGAAAGATTGTCGAGGCATATGAAAATTCTCTTAAGGGCGCGAGTTGAAATAAGATAAAATCTCAAACCCACCCTCGTGCTTTCACTGCATCTGCAACCCGCTGCACTGCAACAATATAAGCCGCTGTCCGCATGTCAACTTTTAATTTCTTTGAGGTTTCATAAACATTCATGAAAGCTTTTGTCATTAATTTGTCCAGCTCTTTGTAAACATCATCTTTGTGCCAGTAGTAGCCGTAGGAATTCTGCACCCACTCCAAATAGCTTACAACAACCCCGCCGGCATTGCAGAGAAAATCCGGTATAACAAAAATTTTATTTTTTTCCAGAATCGGATCTGCCTCTGGAGTTGTCGGGCCGTTCGCCGCCTCTGCTAAAATTTTGCATTTTAATTTTCCCGCATTCTCGTGCGTGATTTGGTTTTCCAAAGCCGCAGGAATTAAAATGTCGCATTTCAATTCTAAAAGCTCTGCGTTGGAAATATATTTCGCTCCTGGAAATCCCTTGAAAGTGTCTTTTGTTTTTTTGAATGCCTCTGCTTTTTCTAAGTCAAGCCCGCGCTCGGAAAAAATTCCTCCATGAGAATCTGAAACCGCAATAATTTTCGCGCCCATGCTGGCAAGAATTTTTGCTGTGTAGGAGCCGACATTTCCAAATCCCTGCACAGCGACTGCCGCGCCTTTTAATTTTATTCCAGAAACTTTCGCTGCGTCGCGGATTGCAAAAACAATTCCCTGCCCGGTCGCGTCCTCGCGCCCAGCTGAGCCGCCGAGCGACAAAGGTTTTCCTGTGATTACATCTGGGTCGTGCTTGCCTGTCATGTGCTCAAACTCGTCCATCATCCAGCCCATTTCCCGCGAGCTCGTGTAAACATCAGGAGCAGGTACATCTTTTTCTGGACCGATGAAATTGAAAAGCTGCCGAATGTATGCGCGGCTCAATCTTTCCAATTCAGAAACAGACATTTTTTTTGGGTCGCAAATCACTCCGCCCTTTCCGCCTCCGTATGGAATTTCCGCGACCGCGCACTTCCAAGTCATCCATGCTGACAATGCTTTAACAGTATCTAAAGTTTCCGCTGGGTGAAATCTTATTCCGCCCTTGCACGGCCCGCGCGCGTCATTGTATTGCACGCGAAAGCCTGTGAAAGTTTTTGTTTTTCCATTGTCCATTTTCACAGGCAGAGAAACAATAATTGTTCGCATGGGCTCGCGAAGAAATTCGTGCATGTGCGCATCCAATTTCATTATTTTCGCTGCCTTGTCCAGCTGGGCTTGCGCGTTTTTGAATGGGTTTAGTTCGTCTGTAGGCGTTGCCATATAAAAATTTCACCGAGGAGATTTATAAAGTTTCGATATTATAGAGGACCTGTATACCATCTAGCATTACCGTAGCTAACTACCGTTTTGTAATCTTCAATGACTCCTGGAAATTTTATTTTCATTTCATGTATGAAATCTAATAATTGTTTCTCGGAACTTACTACAACTTCCACATTCAAATCTGCTAGGGATCCAAACTCTTCTATAATTGCTTTAACAATAGGCTTGCTTCCTATGTAACGTTTTAATTTTTCTAACCTTCTCAATGAAATTTTATTTATATTAATAAAAATTTTATACCAAAGATACCCCATTTTATTATAATCTAAATATGTTCTATAACATTCTATAATTTTATTTCTTTCCATTTTTTTGATTCTGTAGGCGACAACTTTCGAAGATTGTGAAACTTGTTTTGAAATTTTAATAAGTGGCTTCCTGGCATCATTCCTGATTGCTATTAGAATTTTTCTATCTAAGTTATCAATTTTTACATTTTGGAAACTTTCTCTGGTGTGAAACATTTTTCCATCTTCTACTCCCAATAGAAATCTTGCCTGGAATTGTATATTATCGGCTATGATATAATGTGAAACTATTTTAATTTTATCTTTAAATTTACTATTAAATTCTTCTATAAATTTTTTGAATTCAATGAGAGTCTTGGTGTATGTAGTAATAAGTATATCATAGGATCCTTCGCCTTTTGATACCCAGAGGCCTTTTCTGTGATTAAATAGATATTTAAAAATTTTTTCTCTATCAACCTTACCGGCATTTTTGAATGCGATGAGAGTATTGCAAGAGTGATGATGATAAAATTTATGCGCATTTGTAACAGTACAAAATTTTTTAATGACACCAGCTTCAGCAAGCCTTTTTACTCTATACTCCACGCTTCGTTTGGATAGTCCAACTTTCTTCGATAACTTCGAGAATGGCATCCTCGCATCAAAATCCAACTCAAAAAGAATTTTTTTATCTTTCAAATCTAATTTAACAACTTCTACTGGAGTTTGAGTCGCTTCAATATTTTGCATATCAATGTTCTATATGGAGAAAGAAGTTTAAAAACTTATCCTTTTAAGCCATATTTTGATAGGAAGTTTTAAATTCTATCTAACAATAACTATTAGTATGTCAGATAGCATTACAGCAGAATACAAACCGCTCAACTGCAGGAAAGCCTCTAGTTGCATGCACAAAACAACTCTAGCTATCGCTGTTTTGTTTTTTATTTTTATTATTCCTTTTGCCTCTGCTTCTTTTATTGTGGAAAATGAAGTAAAAGAGCCCACTGCAACTTATTTCACATTAAGAAATGATGATGCTTCTTCTGGTTCACCGGATAATGTAATTCCATATACAGGCAGTGAATATGGGCAGCTTTGTAAAAGGTTCGAATCTCCATATGAGATTTACAATAAGATATATGCAATTGATTTATATGGATTTGATGGGCCAGATGAGTATGTAAATTTGGGAGTGAAAATTTTCTCAGATGAAAATGGGAAACCTAAAGCAAATCTGTATGATGCGAGCCATGGTATGGGAAAAAGCAATAAAAATCTAAGATGGCTGAATCTTAGTATTGCTACAGCTCCAGATACAAATGGAAAATTTTTCTGGGTATGCCTTACTAATTTACAAAGCAGCAACTATGGATATTTAAGATTTGATAATGACGGCAATCCGGATAACACAGATTATTATTATAAAAGTGACGGTTCTTGGCAGCATTTGAGCCGAACTTATACAATAAGAGCAAGAATGCTAACTCCATCTTTTAATGAACCTGAACCTACTCCACCCCCAGCTCCATCTGTTGATTCAGAAATTACCATTTTAAAAAATGAGGGTGCTTCTTCTTCGGCTCCAGACAACATAATTCCTCCATCAACTGTTGGTAAACTTTGCAAAACTTTCACTTCACCAACTACAGATTTAAATTTAGTTGATGTTGAAGTTGTCGGTCTTGATGGAGGCGCGCAAACTTTCAATTTGGATATTTACAATGATAATTCGGGAAAACTTGGTTCGAATATTGAAAGTGCAAGCAAGTTCCAATTTGTTAAAGATGGCTTGCATGGGAAATTGCCGAGCAAACTTTCTGTTAAGCCCGAGCAGAAGTTTTGGGTTTGTTTAAGCAGCGCAACTTCTGATTATGGATATCTAAGATTTGATGATGGCACAAAAAACACAGAGTTTATACTTGAGAACAATGGTAACTGGAAACCTGCACATACATCGAGAACATATTCTATTAGGGCCCACATGAAAAAAGGTGTTGCAAAGCCAACTATAACTTTTGCAGACAAACCATCTATAGGAGCGTGTGGAGCTTTCACGTCAGAAACAATATTAGTTGGTTGGGAAAAAACGGAAAGTTGCCAAGGTATATTGAATTCTGATGTAAGCGCGCCGCTCATATACTTTTATACAAATCCTATTGAAGGAAGTGGATGCAACAATGGGTTAAACTCTTTGGGAGCAACCAGCAACTGCTTTATATCGCCAGCACATCTTATACTTCCGCCACCAAATACTCTCCCATCCAATACAGATGTGAAAGATATAGATTGCAAAATGGGACTTTCAAAAACGTGCATGGTAACTCAACCGCTCCCATCCGAGCCTTCAAAATATTACTCTAAAATGGAAAGTAGAGAAACTTTCTTCAGTTGGGATGTTCTAGAAGATCGCATAAAATCTTTAGATAATGAGTTAAAATCCGTAGATGTGGCTTCTCTAAGCGATTCAAAAATAAAGGAACTCGCTGAAAAAATAGCTCCAATTGCTAAAGATGTCAGTAGAGCAAATTCAGTCATTTTGGATTGTGACATAGCACATGAAGAGAGGTTAAAGAATAACGGTCATGTAAATAGAGATTACATAGATGAGATAACTGGGGGAATTATTGTTGGAACATGTATTGATAGCAGAGAAGCCCGCTCTATAAAAATGCGCGCCATTGATATGGAAAAAGATTTAATTTTTGCTTTCAGAGAATTTACTTACAAACTTGACCCAAGCCTAAAAGATTTGCAGGAAATGGAAAAGATTGATCAAGCTACAAACACATTTTATTTACTTCTATTACCAGTAAGCGAGCTAAAATCTTTATTCTATATTTTAGAAATGGTGAAGACAACAATAGAACCAATTTCAGTGTCGTTAAAATCTACTTATCTTACTAAATGTGGTTTTGATTTGCATAAGGCAATGTTCAATATCGAATTAAGCAAAGGGGATATTCAGTGGTTAAAGTCATCTGAAGGGGCACAAGAAATAATAAATTCTATTATAAGTTGTAAAGGTTAGGGTGTTTTTATGGCAATAACCACCGCATGCGAGATATCCACTATGGATATCTTCAACCCCAAAGGACCCCACAAAAACTTTCCAGTTTACAAGACAGTTTGGACACTCAAGGAACTAGGATTCAAGGATAAACTAGATCTCTTTAACCCATGGCAATGCAATAGTAAACACTGGAAAGGCGATCGTCGGCTTCTTGGGTGGGCTGTTCGGATAGTGCGCTTTATTTAAGCAAGGGTTACGGTAGCTAAATATGGGAATATATTGCAAGCTAAAAACACATAAAGGAGAGTCCAAAAAACTCAGGGAGGAAAAATCGATAAACTGGTCTTACACTGGCTTTGGAGACTTCCGCAGTCGCCTTGAGCAACTTGATGCCGACTGGGAATCGTGGGGTGCCATACTAAAAGCAGTTGATGGCACTATTACTCTAAGCAAAGAAGACGTTCGCAAAATCCTCGATTCTTGCAACAAAGCGCTTGATAACCTTAGCAAAGAAAAGTATAGCAAAAAGTTCACGCCTAACATTCTAGAAATGCTAAATGGGGACTTACTAGCATATCAAGAATTCTTTAACACGGCTTTTGAGAAAGATCTTGAAGTAGAATGCGATTGATTTCTAACTCACCAACTCACGGAATAGGAAAGAAAAAGTCATTAATAACAATTCCCTAGTATAAGCGTGACATGGAAATTCCTCGTTACCGGCGGCACCGGCTTCCTCGGAAAACGGTTAGTGGCGCGGCTGGTCGGTGAAGGCTGTGAAGTGCGCATGTTAACAAGAAAGGATGCCGCCGAAACCTCGCGGACCTTTTCTTTCGCCGCCCTCTTCATCGCGCTCGCGGCTGCGCGGCTCATCCTGAATTTCCCCTTCAGCCATTTCAAACTCTTCGGGCTTGAAAGCAAACTCATCATCCTTTCCAATTTTCTTTTTCCCTTTCAAAATTTCTTTCGCAAGCGTCCACAAAATAACAGCAACAGCTTTCCTTCCCTTGTTATTGCACGGAATTACAAAATCAACATATTGGGTGGTTTTTGATGCACATCAAAAGCTTTGCTTTTGATTGTTGCATAGCATCTGACGAAGTTTTCGCGAGGCTATTTATAAAGTTTGGAAATGAGAAAAATAAAATGGCAGAGATTGATAGTTTTTTAGAGCTTCAAAGAATATATGGCGGGCAATACATTGCTCTTTACCAAGAGCGAGTTGTTGCGTATGCTAAAACATTTGGCGAAGTAAGCGAGGCTTTGCGCAAAATTGGTTTGTCTGATAGAGTTGGTGTCAGGCAGCAGTTTGTTCAGCCACGGCGCGCGGGTTGAATTGAATTTTTCCGAATAGCATGTCTTTTTAAATTGGCTTTTCCAAATATTTTCATTAAAGTTTAATCCGAAAAACAAAACAGGAGGTGAATATATTGGCTACAGCACAGGGTGCAAAAATCATGGATGACACAAGAAGGAATAATTTGTTAAGTGGAGCAGTCGCTGTTGATGGTGTAACTGGTTCAGCAGGCAGAGTTTATGGAGATGCAGCAGGTTCGGCTGGCAGAATGTCTCCAAATGGTAGCGAGTGCAGATATAGTTTTGGCGGCGATAGCGACACAACTTTCGCAGGAGTTTCACATAGATTAGAAGCAATCGGAACAATTCGCGCGGGAGCATCTAACAGAAGTGCATTTCTGAAAGTTGAAGAAGGAGTTACGGGTAGATATGAAGTAGCGTCAAGCGAACATGACACAATCTACGCAGACCTTGGAACAATTCGCGCAGAAGAGGGTGCAAGCAACAGTTTGCCAGATGAAATAGGAATTGGAATTGTATATGCTTGCGAAGAGTGCGGATGCGGATTAGGACCAGATGACCCAGAGCCGGATCCGGTAGATAAATAATTTTTTCCTTTTTCTTTAATCTTTTTATTTAGCCTACTGCGAAGTTTCTCATGTTCCTCAACTCCATTCAGAAAATGTATCTTGTGCATTTTCTCATAACCCTGCACTTTTTCGGAGCTGTGCTCATCCCGTTTTTCACAGACTTTGGCGGGCTAAATTTCACGCAGATAATGATTTTGCAGAGTTGGTTTACTTTTTGGATGTTTGTTCTTGAAGTCCCAACCGGAACTATTGCAGATTTTTTTGGAAGAAAAATTTCTATTGCAGCTTCAGGAATTATGGGAGCAATTGCTGCTATTGTTTATGTCAGCGCGCCGAATTTTTACATTTTCCTTTTGGCGGAATTTCTATGGGCAGCGGCCGCAGCTTTGCTAAGCGGCGCAGACACTGCTTTGATTTATGACACTCTAAAGCAGGAAAAGCGCGAGAAAGAATCAAAAAATATTTTATCCCGCTATGAATCTTTTGGGCTTGCTGGAATTTTAGTCGCAGCGCCGATTGGAAGCATAATTGCGGCAAACTTCGGAGTTGTCGCTCCAATGATAATTATGGTAATTCCATTTTCTCTGGCAGCTTTGCTTGTGCTAACAGTTCCAGAACCGAAAATCTTCCGCGCATTGAAAAGAGAAAATTACAGAAAAATTCTGCAAGAGGGATTTATGTTTTTCGCAAAGCACAAAATCCTCAAGCTGTTCGCGCTTGATGTTGCGATTGTTGGAATGGCGGGCTACATAATGATTTGGCTTTTCCAGCCATTGCTCAAAGCAGCCGGCGTGCCGATTTTTTGGTATGGATTTATGCAGGCGGCTTTTGTGCTCGGGGAAATTTTAGTGCTTAACAATATCCATAAAATGGAAAATATTTTCGGCGGGAAGAAAAATTATTTATTCGGCTCTGCGCTGCTGATAGGCCTGGGTTTTTTCGCGGCAGCAATTACAAAATCAGTCCCGATAGTTTTCCTTTCAATAATGGCTGTTGGCTCGCTCGCCCTTACAAGAAATCCTATTATCAGCAGCTATGCAAACAAATACATTCCAACAGCAAAGCGCGCGACAATTCTTTCAGCAATGTCAATGGCAAGAAGAATTACAGTAGCAGTTTCCCAATTGGCAGTTGGATTTATTGTTGATATATTTTCCCTGAACCACGCTTTACTCGCGCTCGGAGGGCTGATAATAGCTTTTGCCTTTTTTTCAAAGATAGAGGAAAAAATGCTCAAGGATTAGCGCATTCCCGGAAGCAGTGGGGTGCCAGGAGCTGTTGTTTTGGTTTGTGGAACTTCCTCGCCTTTTGAGCAAACTTCAATCGGCGGCCTAGGACCTCCAAAGAAATATAAAATATTGTAATAGCTTTCGCAAAAAAGCTTGTCTGCTGCATTTGAAAGATTTGGATTCAGCATGAACATCACGACACCCACAGAAAGTATAATAGCAATCACAACAATAACCCAAATCATTTCGCCAGAGGCAGCTGAGAATTGTTCAACCATTTTTTCACCCATGCAAAATATTTTTCAGCCCAGCAAGCAGCCAGACCGAAATCAAAGTAAAGAAGCCCTGCACAACTCCGAAAACATTTTCCGGGCCCCAACCCATCAAAACCACGATTACAATAATCAGAATCGAGAAAATTATCAGTGTAGAAACAACAACCATCATTGTTTCCTCGCTCGGTTTTTCCATTGTATCACTTTCCTGCTGCGCCTTTTATTCCTTCCATGAATTTATCAAGGCAGCTGAAAATTTCTGACGGGTCGCAGCCGGCAATCTGGACATTCCCGAGTTTTCCCGCTATAACCAGCAGAGCTATCAGAACTATCAGGCCTAAGGGAATCGCCCAAATCAAAGTTGAATATCTGCTTGCAGCCATTTTATCACTTTCCTATTTTTGCATCTTCTTGTGTTTTGCAATCGTCCCATTCTAATGTCAATCTATCCGTATGCTGGCCCACGCCTGCAGCAGCCTCCAGTTTATCTATAGATGTGCTTTGCTCAAACTCCTTCTCAATACACTTATCTTGGCCGCTTTCAGTTGAGCCAATAATCACATCATTCACATAAATAATCGGTGATCCTCCTGAATTTGTGCAAACCCTGATTTTTTTTGCATAACATCCGCCCTCGCCGAATGCGTTTTTCAAATTCATCTCTTGTGTATCGTGGCAGCCTGTTAATGGAACTTTGCTGCATGGCTTGCATATTATTTTCTGGCCGCCGCAGGTGATTTCAGCATTCGGAACAGCATCTATACAAGCGCAGCCTCCTGCCTCAAATGCAGAAATAGTTATCTTTGAACCTCGCAGGAAAATCGTTGTGCCGAATAGGTAAATCGCAAAAAAAATTCCAAAGGCAAAAATTATTGTGAACATTGTATTAATTACATCTTTGCTTGTGCCGCGCATGGAAAAAATTGTTGTGGCTGATTTATAAATTCAGGCGTAAAATTTAAAACATGAAAGATGTTATATTGAAGCACGCTCTGCTGAACGCCCAGCAATATGGGAAGGCAGAAGTAGGCTCAGTTATAGGAAAAGTTATTGCTGAAAACCCAGAAGCGAAAAACAAAATTGCTGAGCTGAAAAAAGAAATTTTTGAAACAGTTGCTGCTGTAAACAAAATGAGCAAAGAGCAAATTGAGAAAGAGCTTAAAAAATTTGGAAAAATTGAAAAGCCGAAAAAAGAAGGGCAGCACTTGAAGCCTTTGCCGAATGCGGTGAAGGGAAAAGTAATAATGAGAATGGCTCCGAATCCAAACGGGCCTCTGCACTTAGGACATGCCAGACCGTGGATTCTAAACGATGAGTATACGAAAATGTACAAGGGAAAATTATTTTTGCGGTTTGATGATACTGATCCAAAAAATCCCAACAAACGTCCATGGAAAGAAGCATATAAAATGATTGAAGAAGATTTGAAGTGGCTCGGAATAAAGTGGCACAAAACTTTCTGCGCTTCTGAAAGGTTGGAAATTTATTACAAATATTTTCAGAAAATTTTAGAAAAGGGTTGGGCGTATATTTGCACTTGCCCGCAGGAGGAGTGGGCAAACCTTGTCCGCATAAACCGCGGGCAATGCCCGTGCGCTTCTAATGGAAATGACAAAAATTTGCAGCTCTGGGAGCAAATGCTTTCCGGAGAATTCAAAGAGGGGCAGGCTGTTGGAAGAATGAAAACTTCGCGCGATATAGCGGATCCGGCGGTTTTGGATTGGGTAACTTTCAGAATTGTTGATGAGCCGCAGCATCCATTTGTGAAAGACAAAAAAATCTGGCCAATGCTGGATTTCGCGAGCGCAATTGATGATTATGAATTCAAAATCACGCACATAATCCGTGGCAAGGATTTGATGATTTCCGAAGTTAGGCAGAAAATTTTGTATGAATATTTTGGATGGAAATACCCTGAAACAATCGTTGGTGGGAAACTCTTCATGACAGATGAGATGGTTCTATCCAAAAGCAAAATCGCCGAAGGCATCGCAAAAGGGATTTACAAAGGATATGATGATCCGCGCTTGGCTCTACTGATAGCTCTAAGAAAAAGAGGAATTCAACCGCAGGCGATTAGAAACTATATTGTGAATTTAGGCGTGCATGAAAGCGAAACAAATGTTGATTTGAATATTTTGTATGATGAGAACAAAAAAATTATTGATGCAAAATCCAACAGATATTTTTTTGTTGGCGAGCCAATTCAAATAAATTTGGATAGATTACCTATGAAAAAAGTTTTGGCTCCGATTTATCCAGGCAAGCGAACTTACAGAAAAATTCCTGTGAGCAAGAAAATTTTTGTGGATAAGATTGACTTGATCGCAAACAGGGAAAAAGAAGTGCGGCTCATGCATTTCTGCAATATTGATTTGAATGAAACAGCAAAAGTCACTGGAAAGGCAAACAAAGATGGAATTCCAAAAATCCACTGGTCTCCTGAGAAAAATCTGAAAGTAAAATTAATGATGAATAATGGAAATGAAATTAACGGCTTGTGCGAGCCTGAAGTTGAAAAAGTTAAAGTTGGAAGTACAGTTCAATTTGAAAGAATTGGATTTGCGCGCTGTGATGAGAATTCAAAGAAATCGCGAGTTTTCTATTTTGCGCATAAGTAATTTCAAGATTTTCTGAATGCGATTCCATTTACAGAAATCTCCCCGCCACGTTCGTATAGAGCATTCCATTCCTGCAAAGTTCTGTAGGTATTTCTCCACATTTCAACTTTTTCACCCGGATATCCCAATCTTTCTGCTACCTCAGAGACAGCTAAATATCTTTTAAAAGTCGCCTTGAGGAATTTTTTCATCAGCACAGGATCGTCAAGGCTATCCAATAAAAACTGCATTTCGTCCCTGCTGCAGTTAAAGTATGGAACTCTTAGTTTCGGCTTTCCATTTAGATATAGAACAACACCGCCGAAAGTTTTCAAAAGCGAAAGATACTCTTCTGCTGCCATACTATTTTATCTTAAACCAAAAGGATTTAAGCCAAAGTTATATAAAGCGAACTCTTATAACATTTTTAAACCTTCACAAGCAAGGAATAATGCGTGAAATTATGATAACCCCGAAAGATGTTGACCATATAAAATTTATGAAAGCCGTAGCCGAAGAGCTCAAGAAAAATGAAAATGTAAAGCCCCACGCGCTTGCCGGATTCGTAAAATCTGGAGTTAATGCAGAGCGCCCGCCGCAGCAAAAAGATTTTTGGTTTCTGCGCTCGGCCGCAATACTGAGAAAAGCTTACACGCGAGGCCCAGTTGGCGTTTCAAGATTAAGGACAGCTTTCGGCTCAAGAAAACGCAGAGGCCACAAGCCCGCTCACCACAGGCTTGCCGGCGGAAAATTTATTCGCATGATGCTTCAGCAATTGGAAAAAGCAGGCTACTTGCAAAAAATTCAGAAGCCGGTTCACGGAAGGGCTTTAACTCCGTTGGGCCAGAAATTTTTGGACGGGGTTGCAAAAAGCTGCAAGTGAAAATTATGCCCAATCCATCACCCGAGCAAATGGCGCAGTTCGAGCAAATGAAAAAATCCCTGATGGGAAAAATTTTGGACAAGTTTGCCGCTGAAAGGCTCGGAAGAGTGCGCGTTGCGAATCCGACTTTGGCAATGCAACTGGAGCTTTATTTAATGCAGCTCTACCAGTCTGGCCAGCTGAAAGAAATTATTACAGATGAAAAACTGAAGCAGATTTTAAACGCTTTAACAGAAAAGAAACAAACAAAAATTATGAGGAGATAATTATGGCAGGAGCGGAACCAGCAAAAGGAGATTTAGCAGAAGCATATGAACTTTTAAGAGCTTATGAAAAAGAAAGAGAATGGCATCCTTTTCGCGGATTAATTAGATATTTCACAGGTTGATAAAAAATGGGAGCAATACAGCACTTGGCAAAAAAATTGAGATTCATAGCTGCTGCGCGGCACCATGGCGCCCCCCGCTGGCTTGATTTGAAAAAATTCGGAAAGCGCGCTCGCAGCCGCAGGATTCGCGTGCACGAGACAAAGCACTGGAGACGAGGGAGATTAAAATTGTAAAGTGAAATTTATGCCAGAACCAAAAAAAGCGGAAGCGAAAAAAGAGGAAAAGAAATCTGAGCCATTGGCAAACGAAAAAATCTTCACAGTTCCTCTTAGAAAAGCTTATGATTCTCAGCGCACAAAGCGCGCGAAAAAAGCTGGCACGCTCTTGAGGCAATTTTTGCAGAAGCATATGAAATCCGAAGAAGTGAAAATCGGCGACTCGCTTAACAAAGCAGTTTGGGTGCGCGGGATTCAGAAGCCCCCGCACAAAATCAGGATTCACGCGGTTCTAAAAGATGGCGCGGTTTACGCAGAGCTTTTGGGGGCAGAAATAAAACCCCCGACAGCCGAGGCGGCAAAGAAGCGCGCGGAAAAAACTGCTGAAAAGGAAAAGAAAATAAAAGAAAGAAGAAAGGAAATGAAGAAAATGTCTGTCCAGCAGGAGCTTGAAAAAGAATCAGGAAAAGTCCAGCCAACGGAAACCCCAACCGCGCCTGAAGCAAAGGAAGAAAAGAATAGAGAATAGAGCTGAAGATAAGCAAGCGCGATAGCCTAAAATGAATGAATCCGTTAAGATCCTATTTCATATATTTTAAATCCGTCAATAGTCTTAATTTCTTTTAGAGAAGAATTTTCAAACCAGATTTTACAAACAATATCATCTTCATTAATCCCTTTATATTTTATTGTGTCATATACTAATATTTTGTTTAATCCTAAAGATTTTATAGTCTCTACCAAACCCGAGTCTTTGCAAAATGAGCTATTTTTATTAAGCAAAGGAAGTGCATAAAAATTTGATGCATCTTTAAAGTAAATTGAAATTAGTTTATCGTTATTGGTCAAAATAAATGGATTTTCATGACTTTCCAACTCTTTCATAATATTTGATAGTTTTTCAACATCTTTCTCATCTAAACTATCATCAATTTCAAAAATTGCATTGTTTGAATACGACTTAATTTTTATGAGATTCAAATTAGAGACAAGTATGCAAACATTATTTTCACTAAAAAAGTCTGCGTTAACAGATTCATCAATAAATCTGTAGATGATATATTTTTTAGTCTTAAGTATCTTATTGAGATTTTGTTGATTACATTCTTCCTTTATAGCAAATGATGGTAATCTCTCAGATTTTTCATAAAATAGCAATATATTTAGCTGATTCGTTATTACTTCAGGCTCGCCTTTTTCCTTTAAAAAAGCTATCTCATCTTCTATAAGTTTAGCGTCTGATACTGAACCCGAATATTTCTCAAACCCGAAATTAGAATACCCCTGTATATGATTAGGGAACGATATAAAAATGCTATAGAAATTCACTAATATCAAAAATACTAAAAATAATAAAATAATTTTATTTTCACAAATTTTGCTTAGTCCCCACCCGCAAAATATTGCCAAAGGAATGTATAGAATTATTGTATATCTAACCAAATTAAAATATGCGCCATAAACAGAAATATCTATAATAGAAAACACTGAAAACGATACTAAGAAATATGCTAAACACATAAATATACAGTTTTTTCTTTCAGACTTTTCTCTCAAAAGATTTGGAATAAATTTATATTTGCAAATCAAAATTGCAAGAGATGAAAATATAGCAAACAAAAATAAGTAAGAATTTCTAAAAAATATCGATGACACAACATCCGGAAGACTTAATCCAAAAAACGAGGTTATGTAATTCTCTTTCAATTTCAACAAAGTTCCTGAATTTTGTGGTGGCCAAACCACAAAATAAAAAATGGAAAAAACTACCGCAGCAATGAAAACTAAAGAAAAAAACTCTTTATCAAACTTTTTCTTAATTAAGAAATGAGATAGAACTAAGGAAGGCATGAGAAACATTGGATTGAAAGCTCTTGTAGATAAATGAAAAAGCAGAAATAAAGCAGTCAGCACCAAGAAAATTATTTTGTTCTTATCTAAGAATTTCAAGTAAAAATAAATTGTCACAACTCCAAATAATAGCATAAAAACTTCCATGGACGCCCATCTGCTGTAAAAGATAAAATCCATAGACAACGCTATCAAAACAGCCGACCAAATTCCTGTAGAAAAATTTATCCTCTTTCCTATAAGAAATATAAAAAATATTGTTAAAGATCCTGCTAAAGCTGAAATGACTCTCATCCAAACAAAATTATCTCTTATAGCCTCAAAACCATAAAAAAGCTGAGAATAATTAGTTGTGGCGAAATATTTTAAGGTGGAATAATCTGAACTTATGAAAATTGAAGATATTCCCATAAGAAATCTCGCAAGAGGGGGGTGTTCCGCTACGTAATTTGCTCCATCTTTCATAGTTTGATGATAGAACTTTATGCCACTGATAATGTTGGGTGCTTCATCAAAAAAAACATATGTGTTAAGATTAAAGAATCTAACAAAAATTCCAACCATAATACAAAAAATTAAAAAATAAATTACATATTTATTCATGCTTTTATTAGATTATCAATACTTTTAAGTTTGAGTTTCTATTGTTTCGCATGGACATAAATTTTTTCCGAACGAGTTTCAACGCAGATCCAAACATAGGGCTATATGGCTTTGCAACAGAAAAATATTGCCTGCTCGGCTTTGAGCCAGCAGAAAAAATCAAATCTGAAATAGAAAAAAATCTCGGCGCAAAAATATTTCTTTCCAGTGTAGCCGGCACGCAGCTTTCAGGATTATTTTCAGCAGGAAACTCAAACGGGATTGTTGTTTCAAAAATCACAGAGAAGCATGAGCTCGCAGAGCTGAAAAAGCATTTTGAAAATATTTTGGTTTTAGATTCAGACTTTACTTGCGTGGGGAATTTAATTTTGGTTAATGATAAGGCTGCGATAATTTCCCAGCACTTGAAAAAATTTTCAAAGGAAATTTCAGATTGCCTTGGAGTTCCTGTTGAAACCGGAACAGTAGCAGGCTTGGAAATTGTAGGCTCTGCCGCTTGCGCTACAAACTTAGGCTGCCTCTGCCATCCGTCCGCGAGCGAGGAGGAAATGAAAAAAATCCAAGAGTTTCTAAAAGTAAAAGTTGATGTTGGCACAACAAACTATGGCTCTCCGTTTGTGAAAGCAGGCTTGCTTGTGAACAGCAATGGCTTTATTGCTTCAGAAATTTCCAGCGGTCCAGAGCTTGGGAGAATTGCTGAGGTTTTCGGAAAGGATTAGTTTATAAATTAGCCTCGAGAACTATTGATATGAAAAAAATCTTAATCTTCGCTGCTATATTTTCTCTCGCAATTTACATAGCATATGCTGTTCCATCATTTATATCAGAATTTAATGTGAAATATATCGGAAAAGAAGTTGCTGATGATAGATTTTATTCATCTATTTTAAAGTGTATTAACCAGACAACCGAGTTTAAAAATAGCTTTAACAAAACACAACTTGATATTTCAGAGTTTGATTCGAAAAATAATTGCTGGTGGAAAAATATAAACATAGATGACGAATGTGAAAAAAGTAAATGTAAAGCATTATTTCTGTCTCCCCAGGATCATTTTAGACTCGCAATTTTCATACCAAGTATTAACAAAACTTTTATTAGCTCTGAAATCATAAGTCCATCTAACATTCCTGCAGAATATAATGTGGATATAAAATCAGACGACACCGTCAATGTGAAGCAAACGGGGGGCAGCTCAGATTTTTGGAATTCTATTATATTTACCACGCTCATATGGATTGTTTCTATTTTTTCTTTCATGAAATTAACAGAAAGTTTTTCTCAAAATAGAAAGAGAATTCTATTATCATTAATTTTATCAATTTTTTTGTCTGTGTTGGTAGTACAAACCAGAAGTATAATATCTATTATTGGTCTCATTCCATATTTAAACAACAATCCAGCGGTCCTTCTGTCTACCATTCCTTTAGTTCTAGGTACTGTTCTGACTAAGTTATTAAACAAAGAAATTTTGAGCTGGAAACGCTCAGCTTTGCTGGGGGTTGTCGCCCTCCTCTTTTCTTTGGGGTTCTTGTTTCTATTAAGTTCCATTTTTGTCGTCGTCTAATTGAATTTATAAAACATAAACTCAAACGATTTCCATGGCTCAATCGAAACTTTAAAAGTTTCGATGTGCATAAAAATCGAACTCATATAACAAAATATTGGTGATTTTTGTCGCTCCAGAAAAAAACAAGGACAATAAAAATGTCGAGGCAAAAAAAATCGAGGACAAGCAGCAAAAGCTTATGCAGTTCCAGTTTCTCCAACAGGCTGCCCAAAACATTCAGCAGCAGATAGCGCAGCTCGCCCAAAAGATTGCAGAGCTTGCGCAGGCAAAGCAATCTATTGAAGATTTTGAGAAAGTAAAACCATCGGACGCGCTTGTTCCAATCGGCGGAGGGAATTATATTTCTGGAAAAATTTCCAATTCAGATGAAATTCTTGTGACTTTCGGCGCAGGCGTGGCTGTGAAAAAACCCCGCGCAGAAGCTTTGAAAATTACTGAAGCCCGCCTGAGCGAATTGCAGAAAATTGGGGCTGAAATGGGCTCTCAGCAGAATTTAATTAATTTGCAGCTGCAGGGCTTGCAGCAAGAATTGCAGAAATCTGAGTAGCTTTGGTTCAGGGTTTGAAAATATCTAAAACGCTTTTTGACGAAGTTTCATGCTATTGTTTTTTAAACCTATTTTTTTCAAGCCAATGTATGATAGAAGTTGGAATAGATGATATCGCTCTCGCTGTGCCGGCAATTTTTGTTGACATGGCTGAATTTGAGAAAGTCCGCGGACGAGAGCTGGAAGAATTAAGAAAAAAATATCCTGATGGAAAATTTCCTAATGGTGTGCAAATACCGGTAATGGAGTCCGGAAAAGTTACCAAAGGAATTGGCTTGGAAAAAATGTCTGCCCCGGATTTGCACCAGGATGCTGCTGTTCTCGCGGCAAATGCTGTTCTCCAATTAATGCAGAGAAATGACTTGAAGCCTGACAGAATCTGTAGGCTTGACATTTCCACCGAGAGCGGAGTTGATGAATCAAAATCCATGGGAGCTTATGTTGCGGGGATGCTGGAAAAAGTTTACAGCGACAGAAGTTTCAGAAGAGTAAATGCTGGAGAAAAAAAATTCGCGTGCGTCAGCGGAATGCAAAATCTTTTGGATGCGGCCGCGTGGATTGAATCCGGAAGAGGCGGGGGCAGGCATGCGATTGTTGTCGCTTCTGACATTGCGCGCTATCCGAGAGTTGTGGACTCAGACGAAGCCGGCACAGGAGAGTATACGCAGGGCGCGGGAGCAGTTGCAATGCTTGTGAAAGAAAATCCGCGGCTTCTCAGCTTGGATAAAATTGGTGCCTGTTCATTGCGCGATGAAGCTGATTTTTTTCGGCCAATCGGAAGAGACACTGCTGTTGTTTACGGGCATTATTCAAACGAATGTTATTTGGAAGCAATGAGAGAAGCTTTTGATGATTACCGCCTGCTCGCTGAAAAAAATGGTGTAGTAAATATTTCTGATGGAAATTGTTTAACAGACGTTTTTGGAATAATAAATTTTCACATACCCTACCCGAAAATGGCAGAGTACGCTTCTGCAATGTTGTTCAGGCACGAGTGGCGCGGTCTGCCTCGTATGAAAGAAATAAATTCGCAAATAGGATGCGAGCCAGAGATGGGAGAATTTTCCAACGATGAATTATTCAAAACCGCCCACGATGAGCATTTGAAAAGATTCAGAAAAACCCCGCAGTTTAAAAAAGCATTTCAGCAAAAAGTTGAGCCAACTTTGAAATTCTCAACTCAAATTGGAAACACTTACACGGGCTCGCTATTTGTTGGGTTGATGGGAGGATTTGTTTCAACAAATGGCTCGCGAAGTTTAACGGGAATGCGCGCAGGCCTCGGAGGATACGGCTCTGGCAGGCTCACGGTTGTTACAAGCGGAGTTGTTCCTGATGGCTACAAAGAAGTTGTTGATAAATTTAATCCGCAACAAGATTTGGACAGGCGGGAAAAAATTCCAATGAATGTTTATGATGCTTTGCATGAGCGCCAGCTGAAGGCGAGCATAAGGCCTCCGCAGGCCGGGGAATTCTTTTTGAGAGAAGTTAGAAAAGACGGCTACAGGGTTTACGCGCGCGCAACTTTATAAGTTTCTTTCTCCAAGGATTTTCTATGTTTGATTTTTTAAAGAAGAAGCTCTCGGAGGGAGTTAAGAAAATTGTTGATGCGGTTGCTGGAAAAAAAGAGGAAGCGCCACAGAAACCTGTAGAAGAAAAATTGGAAGAGAAAAAATTTATTGAAAGGCTTGAAGGAAAAATTTCCTCTCCTCAGGAAATTGAAATTTCTAAAGAAGCTGAACACAAGGAAATTATTGATTTTGCAGAAGCAGAGGAAAAACTTTTGGAAGCCGAAGAAATATTAGCGCCGGCAAAGCCAGAAATCTCAGAAAAGGAAGAAGGAAAAACAGAGAGGAAATATGCTCCTGTTATTGAGGATAAAAGAATCTTGACACCGGAGAAAACTATTGAACCGACAAAGCCGAAAAAACTTGGCCTTATAGAAAAACTTAAAAAAGCAATTGCAGAAAAAGAGATTGAAGAGAAAGACATTGCTCCATTGCTGGAGGATTTGCAAACCGGCCTTTTGGAAAGCGATGTGGCATTGGAAGTGGCAGAAAAAATCTGCGCTGATTTGAAAAGCAATTTAGTCGGCCGCTCGCTGTCGCGCGGAAAAGTTTCTGAAATTGTAAAAGACAGCCTGCGCGCTTCTGTGCGCGAAATTCTGAATCAAAAGCCAATAGATATTTTTACGCTGGCAAAAGAAAAGAAACCGCTGAAAATAATTTTTCTTGGATTCAACGGCACAGGAAAAACCACAACAATCGCGCGCTTGGGATTTTTATTCAAAGAGAAAAAACTTGAGCCGGTTTTTGCCGCAGCCGATACGTGGAGAGCAGCAGCGATTGAGCAGATAGAGCACCACGGGAAAAAACTTTCAATTCCAGTTGTAAAGCAGAAATATGGGGCAGACCCTGCTGCTGTGATTTTTGACGCAGTGAAATTTGCGGAATCAAAAAAGCTTGATGTTGTTCTTGCTGATACAGCCGGCCGCGCGCACACAAACTCAGCTCTGATGGATGAAATGAAAAAAATAATTCGCGTGAACAAGCCGGATTTGAAAATTCTTGTTTTGGATTCTCTGACTGGAAATGACGCAGTTGAGCAGGCGCGTTTGTTTAACGAAGCTGTTGGTGTTGATGGGATGATTTTTACAAAGGCGGACGTTTATGACAAGGGCGGCGCTTTGCTTTCTGCTGCCTATACTTTGAAAAAACCGATTTTGTTTATTGGAGTCGGGCAGGACTATAAACATCTGAAAGAATTTCGTGCTGAAGAGGTTATAAAAAATCTTTTTGAATGATTATTGGGTTCCGTACGGAGGTTCTGTACTAGTTTCCGGCTCTTCAGGCGGCGCGGCAGGCGGTTCTTGCTGTGGAGGCGGCTTTGATGTGGCGGGTTTATTTTTTATGAAGTAGAAATATGCTATCACGACCACAACTATAACGATTAGCACAACAACTAAAATTAAAACAATTGGCGGGCCCTGCTGTGAAGCTGGTTCTGATTCTTTTATTGAATCTTTTGCCTGAAGTGAGAGAGTTTTCGTGAGTTCATAATTTTGGCTGTTGAAAGCTTCTACGGCCTGATTGTAAAGTGCAGAAGCCAAAGCAATATCTTTTGTTTTCGCATAAGCTGTAATTGTGGCATTGGCATCTTCTAATGCAGAAAGCGCTTCAGCTTCTGTAATTCCTTGGGTTGTAGTAGTCGTCGGCAAAGTTGTGGTTGTAGTTGTGTCTATTACCGAAGTCGTTGTGGTTGACGGGGGTAAAGTTGTGGTTGTTGAACTTGAGTCTGTGGTGTTTGTTGCGTTCGGAGATGTTGTCGTAGTTGTTGAAGAACTGCTTGTTGTGGGAGGCGTAGTCGGTGTTCCGGAAACTTCGTTTGACGGAGAACTATAGCCTACAACGCCCGTGTTATTCACAAAGACAACATAGTAATAAGTTGTATCAGCCAGCGCAGTTGTATCGTTGTAAGTTATTGTTCCAGCAGCCACGCTAGACAGATCAGAATATTGGCCCGAATTCAATCCTCTGCTAATTTTATAGCCGTTTATTGCGCTTCCGCCATTGTCAGAAGGAGCTGCCCAGACAAGGCGCAGAGAATTTATTCCAGCAGCTGCAATGAGGTTTTGCGGAGCAGAAGGGACTGTTGCCTGCGGCGTTCCTTCGGCAATATTCGAATCACCGCTTTCATAGTTGTTTCCAGTTGTGCTCTCCACACCTTTAGCTTTGAAGCAATAAGTTGCGCCATTTGTAAGGCCTGGAACAGTTGGATTTTGGCTTGATGTTGTCAGCGCCAGAGAGTATATTGATGAACTGCAATCGCCGCTGGATTTTGTTGCCTTGAAAACTTTGAAAGATGTTGCAGGGCAGGGGCCCTGACCTTGACCTTGCGGTGGGGTTATAGACAAAACAACTTTTTGGTTTCCTGTGGAAGAAACAGACAAGCTAGGAGCATTCGGAGCGGCGCTACATTGGGAAATTTGGTAGCCGGTGATATAAGTCGCCCCGCCGAAAGCAATTACAAAAGCCGCAAGCACAATCATAACATAGAAAAATCTTTCCTCTATTTTGTGATGCCGCGGTGTTCCGGAATAAGTTACTGTGACGCGCGGCCTCTTTACATGCCTGCTGATTTTTTTTATGACTTTACGTTTAACCATAAAATCTATTAATTTTTATGCGCGGCATATTTATAAACACTTTCTTTCAATAAGTCTTATGCTCTTAGACATCATTAGGCTACTGCGGCCCCAGCAGTGGTATAAAAATCTTGTAATTTTTATTGGAATAGTTTTTTCATCAAATTTTTTCAACTTTGAGATGTTGTGGAAAGTCGCCGCGGCCTTCTTTCTCGTTTCTCTGATGTCGGGGGTTAATTACATAATTAATGATATCAAAGATCGGGATAGAGACAAACTCCATCCGATTAAAAAGAACAGGCCGTTGCCATCGGGAAAAGTTTCTGTTTCGGCTGCGGCTGCATTCGCAGCTTTAGTTTTTGCCGCAACAACATATTTATCATACTCTCTTTCGGTTGAATTCTTTTTCCTTTTAGTTTCATTTTTCCTGCTTGGCATTGCCTATACTTTTGTATTGAAAAATATTTTTTTGGTTGATATAATTGTCATTTCAATTAATTTCGTTCTGCGCGCAATCATGGGAGCTGTTGTGATAAATGTTTCAAGCTCCACATGGTTGACGGTTTTGGCATTCCTTTTTGCACTAGTGCTTTCGGCCACCAAGAGGAAAGGAGAGCTCTACCTTTTGAAAGAAAAAGCTGTTGGCCATAGAAAAAATCTTGAAAAATATGACTCGCAGATTTTGGATTATATTTCAATCTTTTCGCTCACAAGCCTTTTCATTTCATACGCGATTTACGCAATCATTGTGCGGGCAGGAACTTATTTTTCGGCGACCATCCCATTCGTAATTTACATAATTTTCCGTTATATGTTTTTCATAATCAAAACTCCTGAGGATCTCGCTCGCCCTGAAAAGTTTTTATTCAATCGCTCTGTCCTCGCCGCTGCCTTTCTTTTAGCTGTTGTCGCATTTGCTGTATTTTACATGCAAATACCCCAGTTCATAAAAACTTAGTGGTAGAATGAAAATTCTGATTGTATGCCCCTACTATTTTCCTTACACAAGCGGCATGACTGTCCATGTGCAGAGGGTTGCCGAAGGTTTGGCAAAGCGCGGGTATCAGGTAAGAATTCTGACCCACAATCATAACCACCTTCCAAGAAATGAGAAAAAAAACAACATCGAAATAACAAGAGTTCCAGCATTCGTAAAAATAGGCAGGGGGATTTTCAGCCCATGGATGACAAAAAGATTTCTTGAGATTTTGGGTTGGGCTGACATAGTAAATATACATGCGCCTTTTTTTGAATGCGGCCTGCTTGCGAAGCTTGCCAGAAACAAAAAGAAAAAAATCGTTTTTACTTATCACTGCGACCTTATCCACACAGGACTTATATCTCCTATCATTGTAAATAGGCTTCATAGAATTTCGGTGGAAGAAGCAGCGAGAAATTCAGATGCTATAATTGTAAATTCAAGGGATTATGCCTCAAAATCCTTTGTAAAAAATTTTCTTCAGAAAACATACGAGGTCCCGCCGCCCATAGATGATTCAAAATTTGAACGCGCATCGTTTGCGGATTTTAGAAAAAAATACTCTATTAAAAAAGATGATTTTGTCGCCGGCTTCCTTGGCAGGCTTACGTGGGAAAAAGGCGTTGAAAATCTTGTCGGAGCTGCGGACCTATTGAAGAAAAAAATTCCTGGGCTTAAAGTTCTTATAGGTGGCGAAGGTGTTCTTGTCGCCGGCGGCAGGAGAGAATCTATGATGTCCCGCCTAAAAGAAATTGTAAAGAAAACTGGGTTGGAAAAAGTAGTCATTTTTGCTGGCAGAATCCCCGACAAAGATATCAACAAGTTCTATTCGGCGCTAGATGTTTTTATTCTCCCCAGCGTGAACAAACTTGAAAGTTTCGGAATGGTTCAGATTGAATCCATGCTGTGCGGAACGCCGGTAATTGCAAGCAACCTCTCTGGGGTTTGTGAACCTATAAGAAAAACAGGTTTCGGGATTTCGGTGAAGCCGGGAAGCCCAGCTGAGCTGGCAAGTGCAATACTAAAATTAAGAAAGAGCAGAAAAAAATACATACCTGAAAGGAAAAAAATTATGGACCACTTTTCTCTGGAAAAAACGCTTGATGGCTATGAGGAAGTTTTCATGAGCACGTTCCTATAGCATATCCCTTAGAACCGTCTGGATTGTACAGCTGTTTAACCGGAATTGTAAAATTAAAATACTGGTCTGTTGACTTGACAATAAGCAAATGCGGTTGGCTGGAATTTCGCTCGCAAAATCTGGTAACATTAGAGTAGAGATATTTTCCGTATGTTTTTTCTGAAGTCCAGCCTAGCGAAGAATAATTTCCTTTCTGAAATTCTGGCGCGGGGAAATTGGAAAAGTATGCAATATAGTAATTGGAATAGTAGCAACATGGATTTGAAACCACTATTATATTGTCGCCTCCAAGAGAATTTGCATACGATATTGCATCTCCAACATTAGTCTCAAAGTGCATATAGCTGTACTTCCCATATTCAAAGAAGTATTCGTTAAAAAATAAAAAGGAATCTGCCAAGAACATCAAAGCTAGTAAAATAAAAATGGCAAGAAAAGCTCTGCTTTCCTTAGACTTATTAAAAAAATATTCTGCTCCAAGCCCCGCTATGATAGAAAAAAGTATTGCCCCATTTATCGCTCTTGGATAGTGCGGTATACCATCGAATGTCAGACTTCCGGGGATGGAAAAAATAAGCAGCCAGAAAATCAAAAATTTTGAAGTCCAATTAAAATTCCTAGAAATAACAAAAAGACCGGCCAAGATAAGCGGGAGTGAAGATAAAAGAATTTCTCCGAAACCTTTTACCATATGACGCAAATTCTCATCTCCCGAAAAAAACAAACGAAACGGAGAAAGATACGTCAGATAATTTTTCATGAATACGGAAGCGTATAAAGAGCTATTTCCAACAACAGAAAAGGTCTTGTAATCTGCGTATCCAATTTCATAAGGCAGAAGCTCCGGATTAAAGATTATTGTATCTCCAGAGCGCTTGAAAGCGTTCTCGGCGTTGAAAATATAATAGAATACAAAAGGCAAAATCAGAAGAAGAAAAATAATTATACCTTTTTTTAATTCAGGCGAACCAAGAAATTTTTTTCTGTGAAGAAAAATCAGAGAAAGCGGAATTATGAATGAGAAAAATCTAAATGTGCCGTAAGTATAAAAACTCAAAGAGAATATGGCCATCGAGAGCGGAAAAAGTTTCTTATCTTTGAGAGAACGGAGGAAAAAGTAAATGCCAGCGGATAAAAATGCGATGCCGACGATTATATGAACCCCGAACCGCCCCTGGATGAAGTGCCACGGCATGAAAGAAAGTATGATGGCTGTAAAAATTGCAGCATTTTTTGAAAACATATTTTTTATAAATAAATAAGTAAAGAGAATAGAAATCATGGCGAATAAGACTGTAGCAAGCCTTACAGAAAGAATTGTATTTCCGAACAATGCCACAAATGGCACGATGGAGTATATGTGAATTGGTTCCCTGTAGTCTCCGGACGCCTTAAAATACAGAGGCATGAAAACGCCGTTGCTGTCTCTGCCTGTCTGTAAAATAGATGAAGCCTCGTAGCCAGATATAACCTCGTCTGTATAAAAACCTCCCGGCACAGTATCGATACTGTAAACTCTCAACGCGAAAGCCAGCGAAAAAATAATTAAAAAAACAGAATTTTCACTGAACCAATCCAAAACTTTTTTCAAAATCATACCTATTTCTCCATACAAAAATTAATGACAAAATCCCCAGCAATGTGAATGCTGTCCCGACAAGATTTAACAAATTAGGTGAATATGCCAGTTTTACATTTTCACCTTTTGGAAAAATTAACATGAGCGATGGTGAAACGTAATAAATTTCTTCACCGCCTTCTGAGTGCCAGTTTGGAAAATAAGAAACAGAAACTATATGCGGCTTGCCAACGCAGTTTGTTTTGAAAGATATTTCCTCACTGGAAATTTTTTCTCCTGAAATAATGCAATTATTTTCTAAAGGAGTTTTTTTGATTTCGTTGAGAGAAGAAATTTCCCCGGCGAATTTGCTGACATCTTCGGGAAGAATTTCTTTCTGCATGACAACAGGCACTTCAATATTCGTTGTGTTCATCCACCATTCAAGCGACTGGATTTTTCTTTGGTCCTTTTCTACACGCATTAAATTTGGCTTGAACTTTGGAACAGAAACGTAGCTTCCAGAAATGCTGTTGAGCCTGAAAACTTTCCACTCATTGAAATCTCCAATCTTTTCCCACTCAGAGCTATTTCCTAAATCTGCCTGCAGCCCATTAAATGTTGCAACCAAATATTTCACATTTAAGATTTTCAGATGCTTCACTCCGTCAGTGAAATTGTACACCGTTGTGTGTTCTTTGCCTCCGATAGTGGGGATGCCGGCGCAGTGGTGCGAAATTTCGCACTGCGTGTATGAAATGAAGGGGGATGTTATTGTTGACTGGGCATAAACCCCCTCCAATGTATTTCTGCCCGCAAAATATGGCAGAGATTCAAACGCGCGCGGAGTCCCAATCCTGTTGTTCACATCGGCGAGATCAACATAGCCGCGGCCGTCTGTTCCATTCAGCATTTTGTTTATTTTTTCGAAAGTGGGCCAGTCTGCTTTTTTCTCGAATCCTTCATAATTCCATTTAACCCATCCCGGCGTGTAACCAATAGAAGCTTTAGCCGCATACAGAATAATAACTGCTACCAACAGCGCTGTGAAAAATAAATTAAGCCGAACTTTTGCCAACCTGGAGATAATGTCCCCAATTGCAGCAGCAGAAATCATGAGAAGGAAAAAATATGCCGGCGGAAGATAGCGTATGTTCACTGCAAATAATAGTTCCCCGTTAAAAAAAGCGAAAACTGTGGCTGCAAAACAGAAAACCAAGAACATTATTTTTTTATCTCTGCTTTCTATGCCTCTTGCGAGAGCATAAACTCCCAAGAGAACAAAAACTATCGCTTCCTTCGGAAACCACGAGTCGAGCGTAATTCCCCAATCGCGCCCATATTTTGTCGTATATTCCATGTTTGTAACGAGCGGAAGCAGCCAAAAAGCTATGAGGAAAATAGCAATGAAATAAGTCAGAAAAATAATTTTGAAATTTTTCAAAATACCCTCTTTATTTTTTTTTGCGAGAAAATAGATTGAGCCTAAGCCTGCAGCGACGGCAGTTACAACATGCGAAAAAAAGGTCAGAAAATAAAGCGCAGGCATCCAGAGGGAAAACTCCCCTTTCTGAATTTTTTTGTAAGAAAATCCGAGGAATAAAATCATGAATCCCATGCTTAACGCATAGGAGAATTCTCCTGCGAGCATGCTTGGTATGTTCCCGCCGAAAACGTTGTTTTTTTCCTGAAAAAGAAAAATTACAGAAAGCGCGGAAGCAACTACTGGAGTGGGAAATTTAAATCCTATCCAGCGCATCGCCAGATAAGCAGCGGCAGGAATCAAAAAAACCGGAAGCACTGTTATTATTTTGAAAGCGACAACAAGCGGAATTCCTACATAGCTTAGCAGGGCCATCATTATGTAAGGAAGCGGAAAAATAAATTGAAAAATCGGATAGCCCGCCCATCTTCCCATCGACCAACCGAAAATTTTTCCATTCGGCAAAAGCTCTTCTGACATAAATTTTGCCAAATAGTTATCTGAGCCGGTGTCTCCCCCGGAAGTTGTTGTGTTAAGCAAGATCAAATCCGGCGGAAAATATGAAATTATAAAAGTAAAAATTGCGAGAAGTATAACAATATCTACTGTATTTTCAGAAACCTCTGGAAGTTTAAATTTTGATTTTTTATTGCCGCGCATATCTCTCATGAATTTCATTTATTTATAAACTTAGTTTATGAAATCCTGCCATGAGAAAAAATTTCTGCTTTCTCGTTGGGAGATTCCAGCCATTTCACCGCGGGCATTTGGCTTCTGTTAAGCTCGCTTCCAAAAAATACAAGAAAATTGGGATTGGAATTTTTCATCCAAGCTTTGGCAAACCTAACAGAAAGAAAATTTTCATGCCACACGCTTTTTTACCAGCAGAGAACCCATTTCCATTTGTGCTTGTAAAGAAAATGATGATAGAATCCCTGCGCGCCGCTAAAGTGAAAAATTTTGTAATTTTCAAATTCTATCCAACTGGAGTTTATTCTATGGAGAAGTTTAAGTCGCATTTGCCTTTCTCACTCAAAGCCGCAGATTTCTTTATTTCAGGCAAAGACATCGATACAAAGATTATTTCTCGCATAAAAGAAATAGGCGGAACTTACAAAACCCATAAAGTTTACAAAGGAAAAAATTTCATGAGCGGGACTGAGATTAGAAAAGATTTTTTCTCGGGTGGAGAAAAATGGAAGAAGGCTGTTCCGATGGCGACGAGAGCAATTTTGCAGAACTACAGAAAGGCTTAAATTTACAAAAAACTAAGCATTGTAATGCCATCTGACCTTAGCAGGCAGGGCGTTCTGGAATCGGAATTTCTATTTCAGTTGACATCGAAATATGTAAAAGATGGAAGAGACGAAATGGGGCTCCCGAATACTCACGGTTATGCAGACTGCGTCAGGTATGCTGCACGCGCCGCGATGTTTCTGGTTTTAGGAAAACTTGAATATGTTAAAGATTATTTGATAAAAGCTAAGCAGTATAAAGAATTCACAAGCGGAGCTGTTCCGGAGCTGGATGTTTTCATTGAAGCGACTGCTGCGAAAGCTGCATTTTTAGAAGGGCATTTGGGAAAAGCGAATGTGTACGCGGAAAAAGCGCAGAAAACCGCGATGGCGCTAAATGGAACGACTTCCGAAATGGCGGAATATCTTTTGTATGTAGCAGAACTTTCTTTGCAGATAGCGGGCAACCAAGCAGGAAGTTAATTCTTTTATAAATTTTCATTTCCAAGCTTTCTCATGCTAGAAAAGCTCGGGCAAGGCCTGCGCGCTGCTCTCGACAAAATAACACGCGCCGGCTATGTGGACGCAAACACAATCGCAGAGCTTGTGAAAGACATACAGAGAACTTTGCTCGCCGGAGATGTTGATGTAAAATTAGTTTCAGAGCTTTCGCAAAGAATTAAAAAGCGGGCGCTTGATGAAAAACCCCCAGCCGGCATGAGCGCACGCGAGCACATTGTCAGAATTGTCTACGAGGAGCTTGTTGCTTTCCTCGGAAAAAAACCTGAAATAAAAATTGGGCAGCAAAAAATTTTGCTGTGCGGGCTTTTCGGAAACGGAAAAACAACAACAGCAGCAAAGCTCGCGAAATTTTTCCAGAAAAAAGGTTTGAAAGTTGGATTGATTTGCTGTGATGTTGTTAGGCCTGCTGCGTATGAGCAATTGCAGCAGCTCTCAGAACAATTGCACGTGGATTTTTTTGGAATTAAAAATGAAAAAGATTCCTCAAAAGTTTTGAGCGAAGGCTTGCGCATTTTAAAATCCGATGTGATAATAATTGATTCTTCCGGCAGGGATGCGCTCAATTCTGAAATGATTTCAGAAATAAAATCCCTAAATAAAATTGCGAATCCGGAAGAGCGCCTGCTTGTGATTTCAGCAGATGTCGGCCAAGCAGCAAGAGTGCAGGCGGAAAAATTCCACGAGGCTGTTGGAATTACTGGAGTAATAATAACAAAAATGGATGCAACTGCAAAAGGCGGCGGGGCTCTGACTGCCTGCTCTGTAACGCGCGCGCCGGTGAAATTCATAACAGTCGGGGAAAAAATTGATGCTCTGGAAATTTTTGAGCCTGAGAGATTTATTTCCCGCTTAATCGGCTTTGGGGATTTGCAGTCGCTTTTGGAAAAAGCCCGCGAGGCAATTCCAGAAAAAAAAGCAGAGGCGCTTGCGGAAAAAATGCTTGAGGGAAAATTTTCAATGGATGATTTTCTTGAGCAGATTGAGGCAATGGGAAAAATGGGCGGGCTCGGCTCAATAATGAGCCAGATTCCAGGAATGGGCGGAATGAAACTTCCGAAAGAATTTGATGTTGCAAAGCAGGAGGGGAAAATGAAAAAATGGAAATTCGCAATTCAGTCAATGACTCGCGCCGAGCGCGCGGACCCGACAATTGTTGACTCAAAAAGAATTTTAAGAATTTCAAAAGGCTCTGGAGTTTCCGAGGCAGAAGTGCGCGAGCTTTTGAAAAATTATGAGCAGGCGCGCAAGATGATGAAGATGATGGGCGGGGGAGGTTTGAAGAGGGGGCCGCTTGGAAGGTTGGCGAGGAAGTTTAAAGGGTTTGGTTGAATGAGAACTTTTATTTTATACAGCCACGCCCGCACAGACGCGAGCTGGAACATAGAAGACATGCCCAGCTCTGGAGGAAGAATGGATTTAGTGGCGCGCTGCGTTTCCGCAAGCCTGTGGCTCTCATACACAATCCGGCGCGACACAGAATTTATTGCAGTGCTGAATGGCGCGCCCTCGCCGCCGATCGCAATGAAATTTTCAGGCGAGCGCTTGAAAAATGTTTCTCCAGACGAGCGCTCTGTTGGGCTTTGGCTGAAAAAAGTTTTAGCGCAGAATGTGGAAAAAGATTGGATAGAAATATTTCCCGGAATTTTTGCTGCCCAAAAAAGTTTTCAGGAAATTGTGAAAGAATACAAAGAGCAGAAAATTTTTATCCTGCACGAAAAAGGCGAGCCAATTCAGGAACAGAAATTTTCTAAAGAAGAAAATTTAGTTTTCATTCTTGGCGACAATGTCGGCATACCTGCAAAAGATGAAAAGTTTGCTTTGCGCCACGGAGAAAAAATTTCCCTCGGGAAAACCTCTTATGTCGCGAGCGCGTGCATTAATGTTGTGAACTGGATTGCGGACACGAGCTCGCATTCGGAGTAAACTCACGAGCGCTCGCTTAACCAATGTGTAAAAATTACTGGCAGAAAATTGTTGCGATTTATTTTTACACAATTCAGCGAGGCACGCAGGCTTGCCTCGCGCCGAGCCATGAAAATCTATTTAAACGCCCTCCAAGAATTTAATTTATGATTCCCCTCTTGCAGAAAATTCTTGAAGCAAACTTATGCGATTCGTGTTTAGGCAGGCAGTTCGGCCAGCTTTTGTCAGGCTACACAAATTCCGAGCGTGGAAAATTTTTGCGCGCTGCGACCGCAACAGCCATTGACGGCCGCCAGCTCCCAGCAGAAAAAATAAATCCAAATAATTTTTTTGGATTCAAATTTAGGCAGAATACTGACTTCGAAAAACTTCCGAAAGAAAAAATAGAATGTGAATTATGCTACGGACTTTTTAACAATTTAGACAAAACAGCAAAACGAATTTCCAACAGCTTGGGCAAATACGAATATTCAACTTTCCTGATAGGCACAAATATCTCGCGAAAGCTTTTGGATGCCGAAGAAAAATTGTGGGAGCGCTGCGGTATAGACTACTGCGAGCCCATGCGCGCAGAATTGAACAGAGAGCTGGGCAAGCGCGTGGAAAAATTCAGTGGGAAAAAGGCAGATTTGAAAAAGCCGGACATTGCTGTTCTTCTGGATATGGAAGCGAACAAAGTTTGGCTGAATGTAAACCCGCTTTTTATTTTTGGCTATTACCAGAAATTGCAGCGCGGATTCCCGCAGTGCAAATGGGGAACGCCTCACAAATACAAAACTTCTGTTGAGGAGCAGGTGGGCTTGCCTGCTTTGAAATTAACTTTAGGAAGAGACCACAAATTTCACGGCGCGGGCAGAGAGGACATTGACGCGCGCTGCCTTGCTTGGCGGCCGTTTGTTTTGGAAATCGCAACTCCAAAAATAAGAAAAATTGATTTGAGAAAATTGGAAAAGCTTGCCTCGCGCAGAGGAAAAATAAAAATAAAATCTCTGAAATTTTCCAACATGGAAACCGTGCGCGAAATTAAAGCAGCTGCCGTTGACAAAACCTATCGCGCGCTTGTTCAATTGAAAAAATCCATAAGCAAAAAAGATTTGAAAAAGCTTTCTGCTTTGCGCGGAACAATTTCCCAGCGCACGCCCGAGCGCGTTTTGCACAGGCGAGCGGACTTGCACAGAAAAAGAGAAGTTCTTTCCATTCGCGCAAAATTAAAAGGCAAAAAAACTTTGGAGCTTGTGATTAAGGGGAGCGCAGGGCTTTACATAAAGGAATTAATCTCTGGGGACAATGGCAGAACGCGTCCGAGTGTTTCAGAAGTTTTGGGAACAGAGGCGAAGTGTAAGGAACTGGATGTTGTGGGAATCGGAAGGATTGAAAATCCTTCGAGCCAGAAAAACTAAAAATTTTTCTGGATAGGGAAAATAAAGCTTTAAAAATTTTGATTTCCATAGTATTTCATGGCTGAAGAGAAACAAACACGCCCTTCATGGGACCAATATTTTCTGAACATAATGCGGGAAGTAGGCAAGCGCTCAACATGCGACCGCGGCAAAGTAGGAGCTGTCATGACAAAAGAAAATAGGATTGTCGCAACAGGCTATGCAGGCTCCCCAAAAGGAATGCCGCACTGCGATGAAGTCGGGCATTTGATGAAAAAATCTTTCGATGAAAATGGAAACATAAAAGAAAACTGCGTGCGCACAACTCATGCTGAGCAGAATGCAATAACGCAGGCTGCACTGCATGGAGTAAGCATAGATGGCGCAACAGTTTACGTTCCGATGGAACCCTGCTTGGTCTGTGCGAAAATGTTAATTAATGCCGGAATTAAAAAAATTGTCTGCGAGAAAAAATATCACGATGCAGAATTGAGCAGGCAATTTTTGAAGCAGGCTGGAATTGAATTGATTGTTTTAGGCGATGAAACAATGCAGTACCCGCAGAAAAGTTAGAAGCCGTTGAGAAATCTCATAACTTGCAAGTTCAACTTTTCTGCATCCCCATTATTATCAATCCTCGCATCAGCCATTTTGAAAACTTTGTCCATGCCTTTGTTTTTAATATCAAGCTCATCTCTCTTTAGAAAATTATCATAGCTTGCTGTAGGATCCTGCAATTTTCTTCTTTCAAAGCGGATTTTTGATTCTGCATTTACATAAATCAATTTAAAATTTCCAAAAGTTTTTCTGAAAAGAAAAACCTCATCCTCTGAGCGGAAGCCATCAACAACAAATTTTTTCCCATAGCTTGAGAGAATTTCCCGCACAAGCGCGTCCGCAATAATATCTTTCTTTCCTGAAATGAAACGCACAATATCCCCGAGCTTTGAAATTATCATTCTGTCTTCCTCTTGACTTCCTTTCAAAAGCCCGCGGGACTGCGCTTCCCTTCTCAAAATATCCGAAAAAACAAAAACCTCAAAGCCCGCATCCATGAATTTTTTTGAAATTGTTTCCTTTCCAGCGGCCGCTGGGCCAGTCAATCCAATAATAATTTTGCTTTCATTTTTCTGCGGCATGGGAGGCGGCGCGACGATTTTTCTTTTCTCTGCTTCCGAAAGCGCGCCGATTGGGTTGAAGTCTGACATGAAAAGTTTGAGAGCGAGCGGATATAAAAAGATTTTTATACACGAAAAGAGAATAAAAATAATGGCAAGAGGTCAGATGATTTACACGAATGGCGGGGTTCTTCGGGACAAGCGCCGTGCAAGGATTGTCAGCATTGTGGAAAGGCTCGGACAGGCAACATACTCGGAATTGCAAAAAATTCTGGATTTAGGCAATGGAGTAATGCAATACCACCTTCTTGTTCTTGAAGGAAGTGGAGTTCTTGTTAAAGAAAATGGCTGCGGCAGAGAGCGGCCTTACAGGTTGAGTAGAAACTATTTAGGACGCGGTATACAACCGACTTAGAATAGAAAATCTAGTTGGAGAGGCGCCAACATTTCTATAAAAAGTTTAATTTCAAATATTTTCCATGAGACGAGAAGTTTTGGAGGAGCTTCAAAGACTTGTGGATGCTTACTGGGAGCCGAGCATGGCAATTGAAGAGGAGAGGGCTTCCAGAATTGCAATATCTCAAGAAATGGAAAAAAGAGGCTACCCTGTCACAAGATTAGAAGTTTTTGACGCGTGGTATGGAAGGCCCGCCAACGGTTATGCAAAACCGGCTGAAATGAAAAAAGAGTACAAACCAAAAAGGAATGTGCGGACGAAGAAAACACTCAAACTTTATTTAGAAACCGTTTGGAAAGAAAATTTGCCGGCTGTCAGGGATACGATAGAAAAATCTAATGGAAATCTGCAGAGAGTTACATTTGAAGAGGCTTCTGCATTTCTGCCGCCGGAACTTTCAAAAGAGCTGGCAGAATTTGGATATGTTTTGGATTTTCCCCTTACAAGGGAGCAGAGAAGACATTTGATTTCTGCTGAAGGAGACAGGGTTGAGGCGAGGCGGGCTGAGGTTGATGTCGGAAAAAGCAAAAGCGCCTCTGTGTGGCGCGTGCAATATTGGGTTGCAAAAAAATCAACAGAAAAGAAAAAAATATCTGAAGAGCCTGCTGAAGATGTTTACAAAAATTCTGATATCTGGAAACGTGATAATAAATAATTTTTGGCGCCGTCTGCAGGATTTTTTGCACCGCTATAATAGGGGTGCGGGGTGTGAGCCGGAGGCGAGCACCCTGCTTTGAACCTGCGGGTCCTTGCGGATACTAGTTTTCGAGATTCGCTTCCATTAAGGAGCTAGCGCCCTACCGAGCTAGGCGAAGACGGCATGAATTTAATAATACATATGCTTATTTAAGTTTTAACTAGAGATATACTTCATGCCTGAGTTATTTTTTAGAAAGGAATCGCCGCGTGAGGTCGGGATCCCCGAATTGAAAGGAGAGCTGTATGGATTTTCTCTGGTGGAAACAGGGGACCGAGGAAGGAATCCCAGAGTTGTCCACAGGTATGATACTGGAAAGGGTTTGCATATCTATGACTGCTGGATAGAAGTGGACTCTATTCCAAGTAAAAGCCCAACTCTCCAAGAAATGGAGGAACGGGGTGGCGATGCTGTTGTTGCTCGACCGATCGGAATCTGAAAGGAATTTAAACCAGCACTTGCAGTTTTTTCTAATGCCTCTCCCAAAACTCGGCTCAAAAGCCCCATCATTTACCCTCCCAGACCAAAACGGAAAAGATGTTTCTCTTTCAGACTTCAAAGGAAAAACTGTTGTTCTTTATTTCTATCCAAAAGATGACACGCCCGGCTGCACAATTGAAGCGTGCGCTTTCAGAGATGATAATTCAAAATTGCGCGCAGCGGGCGCGGAAATTTTGGGAGTAAGCGTTGATAATGAAATTTCCCACCAGAAATTTATTAAAAAATACAGCCTGAATTTTCCTCTGCTTTCAGATACAAAAAAAGAAGTTGTGAAAAAATACGGAATCTGGGGGGATAAAAGTTTTATGGGCAGAATTTTCAAAGGAGTGCGGCGCACAACTTTTCTGATTTCTCCGGATGGAAAGATTGCGTATGTGTGGGAGAATGTGAAACCAGCGGGCCACGCAAAAGAAGTGTTGGAAAAGATAAAAGAGTTCAGCTTATAGAATTTCACACACCATCCAACAATTTATCAACCTCTTCCTCTTTCCAGTATCTCTCATCAGAAACAGAAAATTTTCCGGCATATCCTCCGCTCCCATCCTCCTTGTCCCACATTGCGAAAATTACTTTAGTCTCTCCGCCGTCCGGGCGCGGGACTGTAACTATAACATCTGCATCCGACTCTAATACAGGAACGTTTCCCTCCGCATCTTTTAATTTCCTGATAGTATCTTCCAGTTTATCCACATCGACAACAGTTCTGGCGGAAAACCCGCCTCTTTGAATTGAAATTTCCGCATCATATGGGCTTTCGCCTTCTCGCCTAGGGGGCAAATATCTACTCCGGATTGCGCGTGCAATTCCCAGAGTCGGATTTATAACAGAAAGTAGAGTCTCATAAAAATCTGCACCCTCGACTGTTCTGAGCATAGAGATTAACCGCCTGTAGGTTTTATAAACTTTATAAGTTTGTTTATGAGATTTCTTTTGCGCATCAGTAGTCTAGTGGTAGGATACAAGCTTGCCAAATGGGAACCGCCAGCGCAGTTCCCATCCTCTCCAGCAACCTGCTGCAAATAGCTTGCGACCCGAGTTCAAATCCCAAGCCTTTTTCTCAAAAAAGGCTAGGGATTATCCAAAAAGGAAAAGTCCCTGCGGGTATATTAGAAACTCTCGGCTGATGCACCATTTCTTAAATTAACTCAAACAGAGTTAAAAATCCGTAAAGTCCACTCCTATAAATAGGCCCCGCAACTATCAATGATTCTTGCGACAGAAAAAATCCTGGGGATTTCACTGTGAGGTGAGAATATGGGATACCTTCAATTAATGAAAGTCTGCACAAAACAACATTACAAAATTATAGACGGGAAGAAAAAAATTGCAACAGACAGCTTTGTCTACTCGCGCGAGCGCAAGCAGAAAACATGCCTGTGCGGCGGAAAGCTTGTTGAGAAATGGATTGCCGTGAACTAAATTTTTCTGCAAACTTTTTTCACAGCATCTTTCAGTTTTTCCTCTTCAGAAATCTCAATCCAATATCTCACGCGGAAAGCTGGCTTGTTTAATTTCAGAAGTTTTGCCAGATTTATCGGCGTTCCGATTATCACAGAATCGCAATCAGCAGAGTTAATGGTTTTCTCAAGCTCTTTCAGCTGTTTTGGAAAATACCCCATTGCCGGCAGGATTTTATTTATATGCGGAAAATTTTTATAAACTTCCATAATAGAGCCGGCCGCGAATTTTTTCGCGTCAATTATTTCCAACCCAAGAGATTCTGCGGCCTTGTATCCAACTCCAACAGGCATGCCTCCGTGCGTTAGCGTGGGCCCGTCCTCAACAACCAAAACTTTTCCCTTTGGTTTTCCTTCGATTTCAAAAGGCATTCTGCCAAGAAAAATTTTTGCAGAAGGATTTATTCTATCTATATTTTTCCGTATAACTTCAATATTTTCTTTTTCAGCAGAGTCGATTTTGTTGATAATTATAACATCAGCCATGCGCGCGCAAACTTCACCTGGATAATAAGAAACTTCGTGCCCCGGCCGCAAAGCGTCGGCAATGGTTATCATCAAATCGGGTTTGTAAAAAGGAAAATCATTGTTGCCACCGTCCCATAAAATTACATCAGCTTCTTTTTCAGCAGAGCTCAGAATCTTTTCATAATCAACTCCGGCGTAGACAACTGTTCCCGCCTCCAAATGCGGTTCATATTCCTCGCGCTCCTCTATTGTTGTTTTGAATTTTTTCAAATCAGAGAATTCTTCGAACCTCTCTACAATTTCTTTATCTAATCTACCGTATGGCATCGGATGCCGTATAACAACTGGCTTGAGCCCGAAAGATTTTATCCATTCCGCAATTTTGCGCGTGACAGGGCTTTTGCCAGAGCCTGTTCTAACAGCACAGACCGCAATAACAGGCTTTTTGCTTTTGAGCATTGTTTCTTTTGGACCGAGCAAAGAAAAGCTCGCGCCCGATGACAAAACAATCGAAGCTTTTCGCATGACATCAGAATAATTCAAATCAGAATAGCAGAGAAAAACCTCATCCACGCGGAATTTTCCTATCAGCTCTGGAAGATTGCTTTCATCAAAAATCGGAATTCCTTTTTTGTAGAATTTTCCTGCGAGCGCGGGTGGATATTTTCTTCCTGTTATGTCGGGTATTTGCGCAGCTGTGAAAGCGACTATTTCATAATTTTTATTGTTTCTGAAAAAAACATTGAAATTATGGAAATCCCTACCGGCTGCGCCCATTATAATTGCTCGGCGTTTCATAAACTGTGTTGGCAGAATGTATTTAAAAGAATAGCTAAACTATTTCTTTCATGGCCGCGATAGTGTAGAACCAGAAAATAAATCTTTCTGGCGCATAATGGTAACATACGGGCCTGTGGAGCCTTTGTCCCGAGTTCAAATCTCGGTCGCGGCCCCAGCGGGAGTCGCCCAGCCTGGTCTAAGGCGCTAGGCTTAGGTCAAAGCAAACCTAAGGGCGTTGCTCAGAAATCGGTAAGAAACCTAGTGGGTTAGTCCCTTCGCAGGTTCAAACCCCAAACCTTTTCTCGAAAAGGTTTAGGGATAATCCCAAAAGGAAAATTGTTTTGGGATATTATAGAAAATCCTGCCTCCCGCACCATTTTGATTTTGAAATTTTTCTATTTTTTTAGAATATTTTTCCAACGCTTGCAATAATAAAAATTCCAATAACTTCTGCAACCCAAACAAAAATCAAAAATCTTTTCTTGTCAAACCGCAACGCCCCGAGAATTCCGGCAGCCAATTCATCCGGCAGAGGGCTCGCAATTATAAAGCCCGCAACTATGGGCGCGGCTGCGTGCCACACGCTGGAATATTTTTTGCTCAAAAATCTTTTCTCAATTTTTCTTTCTATCGCGGATAATTTCCTGCGGGCGAAAAAATAGATTATAAAGTCGGAAATCGCTGCCGCTGTTCCTCCAACCAACGCCACAAACAAAGGATCAAGCACGCTTCCAAATGCGGCCAAGCCCACCATTGCAATCGGCGTTGTAATCCCGTAGGAAAAAAAGAATCCCATAACAGCCGCGCCCAAGTATCCATATTCTCTGAAAGATAAAATAAAACTTTCCAGCTGCTGAAAATATGCTGGCGTGAGAATTATCAGCGCGGCTGTAAGGCTAGCTAGCAATAAAAGCAAATTCTCATATTTTATTCCATACTTCTTTATGCCAGCTGCGATTTCGGGAATCATGAAAATCATTTTTGAAACTTTGAAATAAAATACACCACAGAAACTGCTATAGCTGTTGCAACAATTGCTGCAAGGAATTTGTAGCCAATTGAATTTTCCGGCGGCAGAAGAGTTTCTATTCCAGATTTTATTGCGTCATTCCACGAAAGCGCTGCGACAAAACCGAAGGCTGATATCACCAGAGTTATAAGGGTTGTCTTGAACTTTTCTGAAAACTTTTCCTTTTCTAGTTTTTGCATTAAAAATAATGAATACGCCGATTAATAAACATTTTAAATCGCCTATCCAATAATTCTCATGGACTTCCCCTCCCTGCCAGCAGAGCAGGTTTTCCGCGAACTTTCAACTTCAGAGCGCGGGCTTTCGGAAAAAGACGTAAAATCTCGCAGAGAAAAATTCGGCCTGAACAAACTGAAGGAAATGAGGCGCCGCACTGCTATAAAAATTTTTCTTGAGCAGTTCAAAAGCTTTCTTGTTTTGCTTTTGATTTTCGCAGCTGCTGTTTCATACTTTATCGGAAACCTTCTGGATGCAGCAGCGATTGCTGTGATTTTAATTTTAAACGCTTTGCTTGGCTTTTGGCAGGAATACAAAGCAGAAGCAGCGATTGAGGCGATAAAAAAATTTGCGGCTCCTCGCGCAAATGTAATCCGTGAAGGAAAACCGCTGGAAATTCCAACAGAAGAATTGGTTCCGGGGGATTTTGTTTTGCTCGAGGAAGGCGACCGTGTGCCTGCGGACATACGGCTCACGGAATGTTTTAGCCTGAAAATAGATGAATCAACGCTCACAGGGGAATCAATTTCAACAGAAAAAAATCCTGAAATTTCAAAAGCGAAATTAATCACAGAGCAAAAAAATATGGCGTTTCTTGGAACAGCGGTTTCCTACGGGCATGGCTCTGGCATTGTTGTCAGAACAGGAATGGAAACTGAAATAGGAAAAATCGCAAAGCTTGTGCAGAGCGAAAAAGAGGAAACTCCGCTTCAGAAAAAACTTGAGAAGTTTGGAAAAAAACTTGGCTGGTTTGTAATTGCGATTGCAGCAATAGTTTTTGCCATTGGATATTTTGAAGGCGGCTCGCTTTCTGAAATGGCTCTCACAGCAATTGCGCTTGCGGTTGCAGTTGTTCCTGAAGGCCTGCCGGCAATTGTTACAATTACTCTTGCAGTTGGCGTTCAATTAATGAGCAAGCGAAAGGCAATTATCAGAAAGCTTTCAGCAATTGAAGGGCTCGGCTCTGTAAATGTGATTTGCGCAGACAAAACCGGAACAATGACAACAAATGAAATGACTGTGCGGAAAATTTTTGCCGGAAAAGAATATGAAGTTTCCGGCGCGGGATTTTCCCCCAAGGGAGATTTTATTTTTTCTAAAAAGAAAATTGAGCCGGCAGATGTTCCTGAGCTGAATTTGCTTTTGCGCATTTCTGATTTGTGCAACAATTCACGCTTGGTTAAGAATGAGGAGTGGCATATTTTCGGAGATCCAACAGAGGGCGCGCTAAAAGTTTTGTCTGCGAAAGCAGAATTAAAAATTTCCGCTAAAAGAGAAAATGAAATCCCATTTTCCTCTGACAGAAAAATGATGAGCACTTGCGACAGGTTCTCCAACAGATTGTATATTCATACAAAGGGCGCGCCTGAAATTGTTCTAGAAAAATGCGAAAAGATTTTAGATGGCGAAAGCATACGCACCCTCTCGCTTGCGGACAGAAAAAAGATTTTGCAGATTACAGAAACTTATGCGCGCGCAGGCATGCGCACGCTGGCTTTTGCCTACAAGGAAATTCAAAAATTTGACGCAAAAACCGCAGAGGAAAAATTAATTTTCACAGGCTTGGTGGGAATGATTGACCCCCCAAGACCTGAGGTTAAAGAATCAGTTCGGCTCGCGCACGAAGCTGGAATAAGAGTTGTAATGATTACAGGCGACCATGCTGAAACTGCAAAAGCCATAGGCAAAGAAGTTGGGATTGTTGATTCAGTAATCACAGGCGAGCAGCTGGAAAAAATGCCTGCCGCAAAGCTTGAAAAAATTGTTGATAGAGTTTCAATTTATGCAAGAGTAAGCCCTCTGCATAAAGTGAAAATTTGCGAAGCTCTAAAGAAAAGAGGAAATATAGTTGCAATGACAGGCGACGGGGTGAATGACGCGCCTGCAATAAAAAAAGCTGACATTGGAATTGCAATGGGAAAGAAAGGAACAGATGTTGCGCGCGAAGTTTCTGACATGGTTTTGGCTGATGATAATTTTGCTTCAATAGTTTCTGCAATTGAGGAGGGCCGGGGAATTTTTGACAATATAAAAAAATTCGTGCGCTTTTTGCTTGCTGTGAATTTCGCAGAAATATTTTTTGTTGCAGCAGCAATGATAATGCGTTTGCCTCTGCCTCTCCTGCCCCTGCAGATTTTGTGGATGAATTTAATCACAGATGGCGCGCCCGCGCTCGCGCTTGCAGTTGATCCGAAAGATAAAGATATTATGAAAAGAAAACCGCGCCAAGCAGGCGAAGATGTTTTGGCAGGCGAGCACAAGTTTTTAATTGCTTCTGGAATTGTGGCTTTGCTTGTTGCAATGATTGCTTTTGTTACAGAGCTTCCCTTGGGGCTTGAGAGGGCAAGAACTTTCGCATTCACAACAATAGTTTTCTTTGAGCTTTTCTTTGTGTTCAACTGCAGGGAGATAAAGCCGATTTGGAAAACAAATATTTTCGGGAATAAAAAACTTATCTGGGCTTTTGTGATTTCAGTAATTCTCCAGTTGCTGGTTATCTACACGCCAGCGGGCCAGCAGATTTTTGGCACAGTCGCGCTAAGCTTGATGGATTGGATAAAAATAATTTTGCTGAGCTTGGCGGGATTTTTGGTTAATCCAAAATGGCTTATTCAGAGCAGAGAGCCTAAGCCAAAATTTTCATAAGTTTTTTTCTGACTTCAGCAATCTCGCCTGAAGTTATCTCTGAAATTATTTTTTCCATAGAAAGAACAAACGCAGGCGCGGATTCTATATTTCTTCTGAAATCTTCCTCGTGCAAAATCCTATTGGTGTAGTAAACTAAATTTATTCTTTGTTCTTTTGCTTTCTCCATCTCCTTAAGCATTTTTTCATTAAGCTTATCTGAGAAAAGAAATCTCAGAAGCATAATTGAGCAGTCCTGTATTTCGCATTCTATGCCGCATTTCTGCAGCAGGGCATAAATGGCTTGGTATCTGGAATAGTATGCGGCATCAACAGCCCATTCTCTGATGTTCGCATCGGCGTTCAGTTTCATTGAGCGAAGGGAGTCTCTGGTTTTTTTAATGTAAGCATTGCACAAGTTTTCATTTGGGCCGACAATCTTTACGCCCTTCTTCTGCCTGCTGCACCAAAGCAATTTTCCTATAAGCTCCTCGCTATCCATTAAAATTCCTCCAGAAAATATCAACAAAAAAATCCGCATTGTTCAAAATAATATGGCTTTTCATTATTTCAACAACCAGATTGTCACGCTCTTTTACTCCGGCTTCAAAATTTTCAGCGGAGGCTTTCTGCAGCTGGATATCAATTTTATAAGTTTCCGCGAACTCGCTTAATTTTTTTACAGCGATTTTTTCTTCTCCGGTTTTTACAACCAAAATATCTATATCGCTCTCCTTTGTTTCGCTTCCTTTTGCGTAGCTCCCAAAAAGTATCAGCGGCGTATTTTTTAAATCATTGGAAATTTCCCCAATTAGTTTTTTCATTGTGAAATGCTTTTCTAAGAATCTTATTTTCCAGAAAGACTCGGCGGCCTTGATGCAGTCTTTGGTTGTCGCGTTTTCAAAATTGAGGGAATACTGCTTGCTCCTGCCGACATCCTCATGCTTCATTATCCCGCGGCTCTCAAACTTGCTTAAGATTAGTGAAATTGTCCTGTGGCTTGCTTTCACCATTCTGGAAATCTCCCTGACATGGATTTTCGCCGCATAATCAGAAATGTATATTTTCATCACTCTCATTTCCAGCTCTTGGCCTTTGGTTACTTTTCTATCCATATGGATACTTATGTATCCATGATTTATAAAGGTGATTGTTTTGCTGAGCTTGGCGGGATTGGCGGTTGGAGGACGATGGGGGCGTGTTGGGGAAGAGAGGAAATTATGATAACTCTTTAAAAACAGCAAAAGTAAATGGTTTCCATGACGAATAAAATTACAGAAAATGAAAAAAGGGCATTGGAATTGAAACATCAGCAAACTTTAACAACATACCAGTTCTTATGGATTTCTATTCTTGCGGTTTCTCTTACAACAATTGTAGGGGCCATAACAGGTGTGATAAATATAGCTGGTATAGTTAGTTGGGTAATAATTCTTATCGTTGTTTTTGTAAATGTATTATTCTATATATTTTCAAATATGGTTTTTGTCAAAAAAATGAATGATATTCAAGAAAAGATAGCTGGTAAAAAAATAGAAAAAATTATAGCATCATCAATATTCTTTCAAAATATATCTTCTCAAAGCATACCGACAGGAACAGATTCAATTACAACGGCGGTTGGCTTAATTGTTATGTTTGGAATTATTTTTGTATTGGCAAAACTATTAAGTAAATAGTTTGCTCCTAATGGATTTCATAAAGCTAACCATTAACAGTTTTATAAATTAGCCAAATTTATATCTCTCATGGAAAACGATGTCCCCGCGGAATATGAGCTTATCTATAAAGGAAAGCAACGAGAAGAAGATATTTTGGCTGAAACGCTTTCTGTTCCATTTCAACCAATAAAGCAGTTCGGAAAGATGGAGAAAGATTCTTGGAATAATATGCTGATTTTTGGAGACAACTTACAGGCTTTGAAGCATCTTCTAAAACAGAAACAAAACGGAAAACTAAAGAATGCTGATGGAACAGATGGTATAAGATTGGTCTACATAGACCCGCCATTTGGAACAGGAGATATTTATGATGCTAAAGGCGTGCCGGCTTACTCTGCGAAATTACAAGGAGTTAAGTTTATTGACTTCCTAAGGAAAAGGCTAATTTTATTGAGGGAGTTGCTCGCGGATGATGGAAGCATTTATGTCAGAATAGATTACCATTTTGGACATTATGTTAAAGTTATCATGGATGAAGTTTTTGGAAAGAATAATTTTAGGAATGAAATTGTTGTTTCAAAATCTAATAGAATAAAAACCAAAGGGACTAGATTTTTATCGTGGCACGATATTTTACTAGTTTATGCAAAAAACTATAATTCTATTTTTTTTAATCATATTACGATAAGTAGAGGGAAGGAAGAATGGAGACAGATGGATAATGATGGCGAACAGTGGTCTATAGTACCTCAGAATGTACTTCGTTTTCATTCACAAAAGAATATCAAATATGATGATAACGGTAATCCTATTTCAAGAGCAAAAATAATATTAGGCCAAGAATTTTTGCCGCCTAAAGGAAGAAGATTCCCTTCCCAAGAGACCATTTTCGAGCTCGAAAAAGAAAAATTGATTCGCCTAAACGCCAATAGCAGGCCAATAATGAAAAAGCCAGATGAAATTCCATTAACTGATAATTGGACGGATATATCAAGCTATTCAACAATCACTTCTTATCCAACAGAAAATTCAGAACAACTATTAGATAGAGTAATTAGAACATCTTCCAAGGAGGGAGACATGGTTCTTGACTGCTTCGCGGGGTCTGGAACTGCCGGAGCAGTTTCAGAGAAATTGGGCAGGCGATGGATAATGGTAGATTGCGGTAAATTTGCAATATATATAATAACTAAACGTTTATTTTCTCTGAAAGAAGAAATGGGGAATAAAGGCAAACCATTGAAATCAAAACCATTTGTTTTGTACAACGCCGGCAAATACTATGATAGCCGATTTATTCAAAACATGAGCGATGAAGATTACGTTAACTTTGCCTTGGAGATATTCCAAGCAGAACACAAAGAAAGCATTGTCAATGGATATAAACTTAATGGACTTTTAAGAAATTCTTATGTGGCGATTTTGGATAGAAAAGTTCAACTCACAGAAGATTTTCTCAACGATTTTAACGAAGTAGTGGGCTCTCATGTTAAAGGGAAGATTTATCTTGTCGCGCCAGCAGGAAATGTTGCTTTCCTAAATGATCACATAACTATTGGAGAGGCAACTTATGTAATTTTGAGAATACCGTACTCAATAATAGAAGAAATAATAAACAAAAGATTTACTGAGTTGGTTCAGCCAAGGAGTCTAAATGAGGTTAACCAAACAATCGAATCTGTAGGATTTGATTTCATAGAACCACCAGAAGTTACCGCGCAATATCATACAATCAAAAATAAAAATAATTTGGCGGGAGATGAGCTTGTCATAGAAATTAAAAAATTTAGCTCCAATGAAAAAACTAAACATGTTGAAGATTTGAAAGAAAAAGACTTTCTTAGCATGGTTTTAGTCGACAGCAATTTCGGTGGAGATTTCTTTAATATGACTCGCTATTTCTTTGCAGAGGATATTCGGAAAGATAACGATAAAGTTAGAATTCCACTATCTAAAGCTGGCAAACAAATTATGATAATTTATTTGGATATATTTGGCAACGAGTTAAGAGAAGTTAAACAAGTAAAGGACTTCGTAAGAAAGTGATTTAATGACAGAAATCAGAACCGATGATTTGGTATTAAAAGTGAAAACAAATGTAGATATTAAAAAGTTCGATATTTCAAAATATGAAGAGTTTTTAGACAGGCTATGTGGAGATAGAGAATACCAGAAAGAATCAATAAAGGTAGTTTTGCGATTTCTCCTAGGAGGAGAGTATAACAACATAGAAGAACTTGCTAAAGAAAATTTTGAGAATAGAAAGGAACTCCAAGATTTTTATAAATCATTTCAAAAATTTAGTGAGAGGCTTGAATTTTCAGACAAGTTGGCCTGCACAGTTGATTTGGCAACAGCTACTGGCAAGAGCTGGGTTATGTATGGAGTGGCGCAAATAATGCTTTGTGAAGGGATTGTCGATAGAGTTTTGATTCTGTGCCCTTCACTAACCATAGAGAGGGAGCTCCACAAGAAGTTCGATTCATTCTCCATCAACGAGCATCTGAGAGAATCGCTAATGGATATAGATGGCGTTGTGTTTCCAAGAGTAATTTTTGCAGATGAAACTATTAGGAATGGATATATTTGCATAGAAAATGTCCATGCAACTTACAAGAGAACGGGCTCATCGATCTATGACAGTCTTAAAGGAAGAGGCGATAGAACGCTGATTCTGAATGATGAAGCTCACCACATCTTACAGAAGAAATTGGATAAAGATATGAAAAAGTGGAAAGAATTCTTAATTTCAAAGGATTTCAACTTTAAATTTATAGTTAACTTCAGCGGAACTCCATACATAGATAATGATTATTTTACAGACGTTGTTTATAGGTATTCTCTTATACAGGCTATGGATGAAAGAAGAACTAAAAACATAAGATATGTTGTCAAAGATCCTGCTAAAAAATTTGAGCATAAGATGCAAGAGGTAGTTCAGAACCATGAAGCAAACAGGAAAAAATATAGTATTAAGCCCATAACAATATTTGTCGCCCAGAAAATTTCTCGTGCATCAGAACTTGCAGATGACATTAAAATCTATCTCGTAAAAGAGATGGGTGTTTCGAAAGAAAATGCGGAAAAGAAAGTTATTGCTGTAACATCAAGTCCAGAACATGAAAAGAATTTAGAACTTCTAAAATATGTGGATGATAAAAATAATCCTGTCGAGTTCATAACTTCTGTTAGCATGCTCAGCGAGGGCTGGGACGTAAAAAATGTGTTTCAAATAGTTCCTGATGAAAAAAGGGCATTCGATTCAAAATTATTAGTTGCTCAAGTTTTAGGAAGAGGTCTCAGAATACCGGAAGGAATGGAACAACCTACGGTAACAGTTCTTAACCATGATGCATGGACCCCCAAAATAAATGAAATTGTAAATGACATCATAGGCGGGGAAGACAGGCTGCAGACTGAAAACGTTTTAAGTAAATTCAATTTCGAATTAGATCAAATTAATTACGAAAAAATACAAGTTAATAAAAAAACACAAAAAATCGAACATATTAAAATACCCGAACATGTAGCATTAAAAACTCAGGTGGAAGAAGAGGTAATGAGAACTGAATATTTGAAGGTTAAAGAAAAGCTAGAGCAAACGGAAAGGTGGTTGCTGAAACATAAAATGTGGTCTGTTGAAGAAGCGGTTAACGACATTTTTAACAAATTTAGAAGTTATGATTCAGAAAGAGGAACTTCTCATGCAAAAGAGCTAACAAAAGATAAAATAAAGTCTATCATAGAAAAATCTTTACGAAAGATCGGCGTGAAAGATAAAATATCTGATGAGAATAAAATTACTATTGAGAACGCTTTAAATGTGATAAGAAGAGATTTTCAGACTACAACTAAAATAGAAATGAAGTCAAAAAAGCCATTTCAAGTAAATACAAAAGAGATACGATCTGAAAGTATAAGGCCATCTGAATTGCAAAGAACCAAAGCAATAATGTTTACTGAAGAATCTTTAAATAAATCTAGCCCAGAAAATTTAAAAGTTGTAAAAGATTCTATAAAGGAAGCTGTGAATAAGTTTGTGTTGGTAATAAAGAATAGTTATTGCTACAAATGCCAATTAAATATAACTATTTTATCTCACAGCAATGAGATTAAATTTGCAGAACTTCTTACAGACGAAAATGAAAAATACTACACTTTCATAGATGCCTGGATAAAGTCAGTTAATTCTGGATTTTATTCTATACCATATAGATTGAGAACAAAAACCAGACACACCAAATGGCCCAATTTCAATCCAGATTTTTTCATGAAATCTGAAAACGACATTCTGATAGTTGAAATAAAAGGAGATGAAGATATTTCCGAAGAAAACCAGTCTAAACTCATATGGGCAGAAACCCATATATCCGAATTGAACAGCAAACAAAACAAAAGAAAATACTATTTTTACTTTCTATCTCCGGAAGATTTTAGCAAATTTTTTGAAGAGGTTATTAAGAAAGGAAATAGAAAATATGAATCTAGTCTAATGGCACAACTCAGGAGTCTTCAAGAGTAAAAATTATCTTCTTCAAATCAGGCAAATCCGCTTCAATGGCAGAAGCAGCGCGCAAAGCAAAAGAGCTGGGATTGCCGATGAAAATATAGATTTATAAACAGCAGACTAATAATAATTATCATATGCTCCCCAGTCTTGCAATGGGCGCAAGCCCTAACAACACTGGGCTATTTTTTCTCCAGCAAAAATCTCTAAGATTTTTGCGGGCTCGCAAAATTCTTTTGAATTTTGCCGATTTTTAGAATTTCATTTACAAGTGGATCTAGAAGAATGGAAGAGTTGCATGCCTGCTTCAGAAAACTTGAAGAGCTCACGCTGAAAAAAGCGTTCTCGACTTTCTTTCCCAGTTTTCTTAGCCGTTCTATTGCCGGCTCAAAGTCGCCATCGCCACTAACCAAAATCGCAGCGTCAAAAGCGTTCTCATATGCGAAGCTTACCATATCAACCGCCAAATGTATGTCATCGCCTTTCACAGCATATTTTCCTTCACCAACTTTTTTTAATCTGCAAAGAATTACATTCCATCCCGGAAGCCTGCGCAACTCTTCAAAAAAACTCTGCTGTTTTGAATAAAGTTCCTGACTAAATTTTCTATCTAATGGCGCATTGTAGTAGTAAACTCCTATCAGAAGCCTGCCGCCCAAAAGTTTTTTTATAATCTCATTAAAACTGTCGCCGCGAAAATCAATTTTATTATGAACAGAAAATAAGGATTTAACGCTATGATAAAAATTGCTGCCATCTATGAAAATCGCGACGCGCTCGCTTTTAGCATTTTCCATATAATTTTTCTGCTAAGCTTTCTTATAAAACTTTTTTTAAAAGTCAGAACAGCTCCAAAAATCTTTATAAACCTTCCCATCTTGTATATATTTACTTGTAAGGAGGCAAGTCGTGCATTTGCAGTAAATGCAAATGAAGGTGTGGACAGGCAAAAAATAATTGCCTGAATGCGCTAGCGATTTCTTCTTGCAATATTCGCGGAAATTTTTTAAACAAAACGGTTTCGGCTGTTTTGTGTTGTGGCGCGCATGGGAATGCGCGCGGCGTTGGGTTTTGATTCGACAGTCGAAATTGAAAATTTCGACGGCGCGTGAAAATGCAAAGCATTTTCACTGCGAGGCGCAAATGCGCTGAGAAATTGAATTGTTGCAATGACAAAAATCTACATGGATATTTGAGTTGCAGTTCTTTGGGCGTTAGCTCACAATGATAAACCTCTTTCCAATCTGCGAAATATATTACAAGCCCCAAAGATTTTACATAGATAAATTTTTCGCGGGCAATGACAAAGTGAATCTGCTTTTTTTGAAAGCGGCCGATGTTAGCGAAACTCTATGTAAAGCAGGGAACATTAATTTAGTGTTTCTCCAAAAATTCCGGTTGATCCCGCCGGAGATGACCGTTATCAGGTTCCGATTTATCCATGCGAGCTGAGAGGTGTAAGACCTCGGCGCACTGCTGAGTAACACGTAGTTAACATACTCTTGAGTGGAGGATAATCTCGCGAAAGTGAGGCTAATATTCCATAGTCTTTAGATACTGGAACGAGTGTGAGGCACAGCGTTCTTAAAATGTTTCACATTTTCAGAATGTTCTAAAGATAAAAGATTTATCGCTCAAGAATTGGACTGCGGCGTATCAACTTGACGTCAGTGTAAAGAACTGACGTGGTTATAACGCGTAGGGGCTGTGAGAGCAGGAGCCTCCAGATGCCTTCTGAGACATGAAGGCAGGGCCTACGGGTCGCAGCAGGAACGAAACCTTTCCAATGCGTTCACGCGTGAGAAGGGGAGCTTGAGTGATGCAGCTTAGCTGCATCTTTTGCTGAAGCTAAAAACTTCGGCGAATAAGTGGTGGGTA
>DATDSO010000005.1:0-1110 GCA_035291225.1 archaeon
TGTGCCTGTGAAGAAGGGAAAAAATTCTTATATGAAATGCCGCGGCTGCGGGAAAGAAGTAAAGAAAGAAATGAAAAGCATGAAGATAGTCGAGGAAAAGCCAAAATCAAAAGGCGTAGTTGTCATAGAGCAGGACATGACGTTGCTGCCGCTGACGGACAAGGAATGCCCGAAATGCGAGCATGGCCGCGCGTACTGGTGGCTGCAGCAAACACGCTCAGCGGACGAGCCGCCTACGCAATTTTTCCGCTGTGAAAAATGCAAGCACACCTGGCGTGAATATAGGTAATACCGATCTTTTCTTTGGTAAAGAAAAGCTAGGTCTCCCAAAAGAAACTTATTATATTTTTGACTCACTGGTATTCGCTCGAAATGAAATAAATATCTGCGGCTTAAAAGCCGCAGTATTCTCGCGAAAAGCGAAGCTTTTCGGAGTCTCAAAGAGCTTCGCTCTTTGCAGATTTGCACGAATGGAAGTAAAATATACGTCCTGAAGGCGGGGTATTAAACCCATTCGATGCAATAAAAATAGAAACTATTTTTTCTTGTCGAGCTCCTTCCTGAAGTTTTTTATGAATGACGATGTAAATGAGCCCGCGTCCTTTGCGGTCATGTGAGCCGTCTCTATTGCTTGTCGTGTTGTTTTTCCTGTTACCTTGTCCAAATCGGCGCCCATTCTTTTGACGTCATTTTTCTTTGCAAGTTATTTTGTGTTCTTATTAGTCTTTTTCATGCAATCACCGTCAATTATGTAGAAGCAAAAAAATATTTAACAACAAGAAGAACAAATAAATTTGGCATTTTTGATATATAAATTGACCACCAGTCACAGACTGGTGGTATTCATTTTGAAAAACGTTGACAGGGGCATCTCCTTCCTTCCAGCGCCTTGATTCTTCACATAGTTTCTGATTATCGTTGGATCACGTCCTACTGAGTCGCCATAAGCTTGTCCGCCCCACAACCCAGCTCCCCAGAAATACTTGCGTTTTATTTCTGGAAATTCTTGAAGTATTTTCTTTCCTGATGTCCCTTTGAAAGCTTTGTTTATGTCACAGAGCCTTTGCGTGTGCAGGATCATGATGTCCATATGCACGTGATCTCCGTCGA
>DATDSO010000006.1:0-1098 GCA_035291225.1 archaeon
TCTGGAATTAAAGAAAGATCTCACCAAAAATGGTCACAAATTTGAAAGCGAGACAGACACGGAAGTCATTGCACATTTGCTTGAAAATAACGCGCCGGATAAGGTTCTTGAAATGCTGGAAGGTAGAAACGCCTTTGTTGCCTTGAAAGACAGCAAAATAATTGTTGCAAAAAATGGCTCGCCTCTTGCAATAGGTGTGGGTGAAAACGTCAATTACATAGCTTCAGACGCGTTGCCATTTCTTGATAAGACCAAGACAATTATATTTCTCGAAGACGGAGACGTAGCCGAATTAACAAACAGCAATATAAAATTTTATGGACAGCAACGCGAACCGCAGCACATAGACTGGTCAATAGAAGCTGCAAAAAAGGGCACTTACTCTCATTACCTGATTAAAGAAATAATGGAGCAGCCAATGACCATAAATGCTGCAGTCGCACAAAACGATGAAAAAATAAATGAGATATCAAGGATGATTAACAGCTCATTCGGTTCTTTTTTTGTAGCTTGTGGAACGGCGAGCCACGCGGCCCTCGCTGCATCGTATTTCTTTGCAAAAATCGCAAATAAACATATTAATTTCTGTGTTGGATCAGAATTTTCGTCTCATAAACATTTTCTAACCGACAAAAGCCTAGTTATAGCCATATCCCAAAGCGGTGAAAGTGCAGATACCCTAGAAGCAATAAAAGCCGCAAAAGAAAAAAGTGCAAAAATAATTTCTATAGTCAACGTACCCGGCTCTACAATCTCAAGACAGTCTGATTATTGTTTCCTGACAAACGCAGGCCCCGAAATTGCCGTCTGTTCCACAAAAGCTTTCACCTCCCAGCTTAGCGTGGCCTTGCTATTCGCATACGCGGCGGCGGGCAAGCTGGAAGAAGGCAAAGAACTGCTGAAAGAAACCTCAAAACATGTCAGGGAAATGCTGACGACAGAATTTACGGAAAAAATAAAACTACTATCGAAAAAGATTGCGCAAAAAGAACATCTCTACGTAATAGGAAAGGGTTTCAACTATCCAATATCTCTTGAAACAGCCCTGAAAATAAAAGAAGTATCTTATATGCACGCGGAAGGCTTTGCGTCCGGCGA
>DATDSO010000007.1:0-1038 GCA_035291225.1 archaeon
CAGATGGCTCTCTTCTGTCATACTGGCAGCCTGGAAAGGAAACAAATTGGTTGCAACAGGCAGGATGGCTTCAGGTTTCACAGAGGAACAGTTGGAAACATTAACGAAAACACTGAAGCCGCTTATAATCAAGGAAGAAGGAAAAATAGTTGCAGTCAAGCCGGTTGTGGTAATAGAAATCGGCTATGAGGAGATACAGCGCAGCCCGAAGTATGAATCAGGATACGCCTTAAGATTTCCAAGATTGCTGCGGCTCAGAACAGAGGAAAAGAAACCAGAAGACGCGGATACGGTGGCGACTATAGAAAAATTATTCAAGATGCAGAGGGGACGAAAATGATTCTTGTTACATGCTATACGAGGAATGATCTTGATGGCGCAGCTTGTGTTTATGCTTATGCTGAGTTTCTCCAAAAGAAAGGTATAAACGCTGTGGGTGCAATTTTTGGAAAGCCTCACCGAGAGGCGCAGTTTGTTATGGATAGTTTCAAGATTAAAAAATTTCCAGATGCCAGCAAGGTTCTAGGCAGCCAAAAAATAATTCTGGTCGACGCGAGCGATGTATATGGCATATCACCAAAAATAAACACAAAAAACGTTATAGAGATAATCGACCACAGAAAGTTCAATACTATCGATAAGTTTCCTAACGCCAAGGCTCAGATAGAACTTGTAGGCGCAGCAGCAACTTTGATTGCCGAGAAGTTTTATAATGAAAAAATCCCTATATCAAAGGAATCTGCATTATTCCTCATATCTGCAATAATTTCAAACACAATAAATTTCAAGGGAATTACAACAGAAAAAGACAAGAAAATGTATAAATGGCTTAGCAAACAGGCAAAGATGCCAAAGAATTTTGTGCACAAAATGTTTTTGCATAAGTCAAAATTTAACAAGTCACTCAAAAAAATTATAGAGGATGATTTTTCAGATCTGGTGCTAAATGGAAAAAACTTCGGAATAGCCCAGCTTGAGATTGTGAATGCTGAAAAATTTATGAAAGATAACATGACGGAGATAAGAAAAATACTTGGC
>DATDSO010000008.1:0-1659 GCA_035291225.1 archaeon
AATAGAACTCAAAGGTTTTGAAGAAGCCAAAAGGTGGGACGCGCGAAGCGCGTCCCACTGGTTTCCCCCCATTTTTCCAAACGAATTCAGAATTTTTGGCGCGCTTGCGCGCACTAATTTGTTTTGGAGGAGGAGGTTCGAAATCAGAAGCAATTTTGACTAATAGTATTTGCTTTGCAATACAAAAAGAATTTTTGCTATAATCCCTATATGTCACAAAAATTCTTTTTGTATGCTCGCAAGAGCACCGATGTCGAGGATAAGCAAGTTTTGAGCATTGATGCGCAAATTACGGAATTGCGCGCTTTCGCCAAAAATGAAAAGTTAGAAATCATGGAGGAGTTTGTGGAGAAGCGTACGGCGAAAATTCCAGGGCGTCCCATTTTTGGCGAAATGATGAGACGAATAGAGAAAGGTGAAGTATCTGGGATTATCAGTTGGCACCCCGATCGTCTGGCACGCAATTCTGTGGACGGCGGACAGATTGTCTACTTTCTCGACATCGGAAACCTTGCGAGCCTCAAATTCCCTAGCCACTGGTTTGAAAACACGCCACAGGGCAAATTCTCGCTGTCTATGGCCTTTGTACAAAGCAAATACTATATTGATTCTCTTTCCGAAAATACGAAACGCGGACTTCGCCAAAAAGTACGCATGGGAATATTCCCAAGCCAAGCGCCAATCGGGTATATCAACGATTCGAGAACAAAAACAATCGTGGTGGAAAAGAAAAAATCTCGCGTTATCCGCTTGGCTTTTGAACGATACACGAAAGGTAATCAACGACTGGAAGATATCGCAAACTTTTTGGCGAAGAACGGAATATCTACGCGTTCCGGAAAGAGAATCTCAAAAACAAGAACGGCTTACATTCTTGCTAATCCGTTCTATATCGGACTTTTTAACTACGCAAAAGAATTGCACGAAGGAAAGCACGAGCCAATCATTTCAAAGAAACTTTTTGACGAAGCACAGGAAATGTTGAAACTTCGTGGTCAGCCAGAGCGTAAACCACAAAATGAACCTCAACCATATTGTGGTCTCATTTCCTGTGCTTCATGTGGAATGATGATAACTGGCGAATACAAGGTGAAGAAGCAGAAAAATGGAAATGTGCATAACTATACTTACTATCACTGTACGAAGAAAAATAAAAATGTGAAATGTTCCGAACCTTGTATCCGTCAAGAAGAATTAGATCGCCAGTTATCATCTCTCATTCAAAAAGTTTCTTTACCCAAAGACTGGGCGGAGGAATTATTAAAAATGGCAGAAAAAGATTTTCAAAATTCCGCCCAGTCTTTGACTGCTTGTGTGAAAGAAAAAGAGGAAAAGATTTCTTCTTTGTCGAAAAAGTTAGAGCGACTTCTTAACGGCTATCTCGACCAAGATATTGAAAAGGAAATATATCGTGTTGAAAAAGGAAAATTGATTTTACAAAAGAAGTCGCTCGAAGAAGAAATCTCTACTTTTTCACACAAGCAGAATGATTGGCTCGAACCGTTCCAAAACTGGGTGAAAGAGGCACAAACTATGGACAAAATTGCTTCTGATAACAACTTTTTTGCTAAAAAGGTTGTTGCCAAAGAAATCTTTGGCTCGAACCTCCTCCTCCAAAACAAATTAGTGCGCGCAAGCGCGCCAAAAATTCTGAATTCG
>DATDSO010000009.1:0-1103 GCA_035291225.1 archaeon
ATAGTATCTCTCATTAATTCTGGAACTTTTATATAGAAGTGACAACCATACATAGCATTGGTGATCTATGTATGTGGAATCTGGACAAAGGAAAAGCGTTTCTTCCAAGCACTTCGGTTAAGGAACTCAAAAACCTCTACAAGAAAGAAAAAAATGGCAAGGCAAAGCTGCGTTTGTTGGCGGCCATTCACAGGAAAAAGGGTAAAAATCTTGACGATATTTCAAGGCTGCTTGAGAAGCCGAGAAGAACTGTTCATGGCTGGCTTACTTATTTTCAGGATCGTGGAATCTCTGCCAAAGACAGTGTAAAGCAAACAGGCCGCAGGCCTGTACTTACGCAAAAACAAGTCAAAGAACTTGTCAAGACACTTGAAAGAGGACCGCCGCATAACCCCAGAGGATTGTGGACGACAAAAGAAGTTAGAGAATTTATAAAAATCAAATACGGAATTTCTTTTGTTCCGCAACACGTATGGCGAATACTTGTTGCGTTTGGTTTTACATTGCAACGCCCGAGAAAGAAGCATCATAAAACGGCCTCCGCAGAGGAAATAGAGCGTTTTAAAAAAAGTCAAGACGCAAAGCAAGGTATTACCGAAAGAAAGATTTTGTTGTGGCCGCAGAAGACGAGGCAACATTCGGCTTGATACCTCTTGTTTCACGAGGCTGGGCAAAAACTGGAAGCAGGCCAACTGTTCTCATACATCAAGAAAACAAATACACAAATGTCTTCGCTGCGCGAAGCAAAAAGAGCTTTGTGTTCATGTTCTCAAAAGAGAAAAAGAACAAAGATTTCATAAGATTTTCTTCCAAGCTTCTTGACAGATGGAACAAAGTTCTTCTTTTTGTGGACGGCGCACCGGCACACAAAGGCGAAAAAATAAGAAAATTCTGCAAGGACCACAAGAAAGTTTTCAAGCTCGTGAGGTTTCCCGCATATACGCCAGAACTAAATCCAACAGAACAGTGCTGGAAGCCTGCCAGGAAATCTTTGTCAAACAGGCTTCTGAAAACCATGCCTGCTGCAAAATATCATTTGAGAAAAACTTTCAGAAAGAAAGACTCTATGCCCAAAATGTTCCATTATTTAAGAGATTAGCTAT
>DATDSO010000010.1:0-171222 GCA_035291225.1 archaeon
AGACATGAAGGCAGGGCCTACGGGTCGCAGCAGGAACGAAACCTTTCCAATGCGTTCACGCGTGAGAAGGGGAGCTTGAGTGATGCAGCTTAGCTGCATCTTTTGCTGAAGCTAAAAACTTCGGCGAATAAGTGGTGGGTAATACAGGTGCCAGCCGCCGCGGTAATACCTGAGCCACGAATGGTCATCACGATTATTGGGCCTAGAGCGCCCGTAGCCGGCTTTGTAAGTCTCTGGTGAAATGCGGCAGCTAACTGTCGCGCGTGCTGGAGATACTGCAAGGCTTGAGATCGGGAGACGACGGAGGTATTCGGCGTGTAGGGGTTAAAGACGGAAGAGGAATTAAAAATTCTTTTTTCGGATAACAATCCTTTAATCCGCCGAGGACCACCTGTGGCGAAGGCGTCTGTCGAGAACGAGTCTGACGGTGAGGGGCGAAAGCGTGGGGAGCGATTGGGATTAGATACCCCAGTAGTCCACGCTGTAAACGATGCCCGCTTGATGTTGCATGACTTACGTGGTCTTGCAGTGTCGGAGCGTAGACGCGAGCTTGTGAAAAGAATAAATTTTAAAATATTTTCACACGCGAGCGGCGCAAGTGTTAAGCGGGCCGCCTGGGGAGTACGGCCGCAAGGTTGAAACTTAAGGGAATTGGCGGGGGAGCACACAAGGGGTGGAGGATGCGGTTCAATTGGATTTAACGCCGGACATCTTACCCACGGAGACAGCAGTATGATGGTCAGCCTAACGGGTTTACCTGACGCGCTGAGAGGAGTTACATAGCCATCGTCAGCTCGTACCTTGAGGCGTGCCGTTAAGTCGGTTAACGAGCGAGACCCACGCCATCAGTTGCTATCACGCTATCCGTAGTGTGAGCACTCTGATGGGACTGCAACTGAAAAAGTTGAGGAAGGGGTGGGCGACGGTAGGTCGGCATGGCCCGAATCCGCGGGGCTACACGCGTCCTACAATGCTTAAGACAATGCGATGCAATGCCGAAAGGCAAAGCTAATCGCCCAAACTTAAGCCCAGTTCAGATCGGGGGCTGCAACTCGCCCCCGTGAAGCCGGAATCCCTAGTAGGCGAACGTCATAATCGTTCGCCGAATACGTCCCTGCTCTTTGCACACACCGCCTGTCAAGCCATGCGAATAGGTCCCAGGTGAAGCTCTCTTAGCGTCCAGCAATGGGCTTTGGGAGAGTTGAGCCTGGGGTCTGTGAGTGAGGCTAAGTCATAACAGCGCGGCCAGAAAAATTGTTTCTATGAATACAGACAAGGCGAGGGAAAAATATGGATTTGAAGCTCGCATGCAGAGTAAACTCTTGCATGCTCGCAAATCAATGTGTAAAAAGAATAATCCGCAGGAAAAGTTTTGCGTGATTTTTTTCTTCAATACACACCAGTTGCGAGTGTGAAAAGTTATCTTTTCACACGAGCTCGTAAGCAAATCTAAATTTCCTCACCGAGGTGAGATGAGAAACTAAGAATAATTTTGAACAGTCTGGCGCGTGATGAAAAGGTAGCCCTACGGGAACGTGGGGCTGGATCACCTCCTAATTAATTTTCATCGGTTAACGCTGATGAAACATTATATTCGTGCATTTACACATAGAGCGCTAATTACATCGGTCGCAACAATTTAATTTTAAATACTTAGCGTGAGCAATGATTTCTATGATAGAAAAACTCTCCCTCGCCGGCAAACAAATAATTCTCGTCGGCACAGCCCACATTTCCAGCGAGAGCATTGAGCTCGTGAAAAAAACAATTGAGGAGGAAAATCCAGACGCAGTTGGAGTTGAGCTTGACAGCCAAAGGCTTGAGCAATTAAAATCCGGCAGCAAGTGGCGGGAAACAAATGTTGAGGAAATTCTGAAAGCCGGAAAGTCGCATTTGTTTTTAGTAAATCTAATGCTTTCAAATATGCAGAAAAAATTTGGCGATTCTGTGGGCATACAGCCGGGCAGCGAAATGCTCGCTGCTGTTTCTGCAGCCGAGGAGAAAAAAATTCCTGTTGAGCTTTTGGACCGCGACATAAAAATCACAATGAAGCGCAGCCTTGCTTCCATGGGCTTGAGAGAAAAAGCAAAGCTTGGATATTCTGTTTTAGAGGGATTTTTTGCTGACGAGAAAATTACAAAAGAGCAGATTGAAGAGCTGAAGAAAAAAGATTTGCTGAGCGAGGTTATGCAAGAGCTTTCCAAAAGCGCGCCAACAATAAAAAAAGTTTTAGTGGATGAGCGCGATGAATTTATCGCGCGGAAAATTCTTGCCTCGCCTGCGAAAAAAATTGTTGCAGTTGTAGGCGCGGGACATTTGGAAGGGGTGGCAAGAAACTTGAAGAGCGTTCCCGTCAATGTGGAAAAAGGAAAAAATGAAGCCTCGCCTTCACAGAATTTTTCAATATCAACACACAATTTAGAAATCATACCAGAGAAAAAATCTTTCATGAAATATTTCGCATGGGCGATTCCGATTTTGCTTTTGGCGCTAATAGGATATGGCTTCTATGCAAAAGGTCTTGATGCAATACTTCGCGTGGGCGCTACTTGGATTTTAGTAACAGGAGGGCTTTCAGCAATTGCAGTCCTGCTCGCGCGCGGGCATATTCTTTCAGCTCTAACAGCTTTTGTTGCCGCGCCCATAACTACAATTCATCCCGCGCTTGCCTCGGGCTGGTTTGCTGCGCTAGCTGAAGCAAAATTAAACACTCCGAAAGTAAAAGATTTTGAAAGCCTGCGCGAGCTGAAATCAGTTGGAGATTTTTTCACAAACAGAGTCACGAAAATTTTGCTTGTGGCTGCATTTTCCAATTTGGGTTCTATGATTGGAGTTTTTATTGCGCTGCCTATGGTTGCTGGAGTTATAAGCTGATTATTCCCAATCCAGCTGCCGCAGCTCCTATGCCGTAATACACAGCCGACGGATCGCCATCAATTGCGCGTTCTAATGTGTATGAAGCTAAAAAGCGCCACATAGCGCAAAATACACAGCTTTCGTAGATCTTCCCATAAAATCACTATAGATATTTATACATATATGGAATTTAAAGCTTTGCATGGTGTGACGACGGGTTCAATTGGTTGAATTTTTAAATCGCCACAGCGAAACTATTATATGAAAAAAATATTTTTGTCGGCAATGCTTTTTCTAATAATTTTGTCCACAGGCGCGCAGGCAAAATCTTTCAGCATAGAAAGCGCTGACATTTCTGCAAAAATCCTGCCTGATGGCTCAGTGGATTTTTCCCAGACAATTGCGATAAATTTTGCCGGGAGTTTTTCAGAAGGATTTGTTGATTTGGATTTGGACGCAGAGCAAAAAGCAGCGTTTGATGATTCAAGCGTTTCTGTAAGAGAATACGGAAAAGAAGGCGATGATAGGCTGTCTGCAACTGTTTCTTCCAGCTCAAAGGGAAAAACAATAACTTGGATTATGTCAGCAAATAATGAGAAAAGAACTTTCATAATTTCCTACAAATTGAAAAAAACTGTCGTTGCTTATGCAGATGTTTCGGAATTTTACTGGAAAGTTTGGGGAGCGGGCTGGGCTTCACCTGTGAAAAAAATGAAAATTTCTATTGAGCTTCCGAGAGAAGTTTCTGATAAAAATAATTTGCTTGGCTGGGGCCACCCGCAGCTTAATGGAATTGTGACAATTGCAGACAACAAAACAGTTTTGCTGGATGTGAAAAATATTCCCGCGCAGCAGTGGGTTGAAGCAAGAGTTGTTTTTCCTGCAAATATTTTGAGCTCAACTGCTGGCACAAAAGTTTCCTCTCTTGCGGCAAAGGATAAAATTTTGAAAGAGGAAGAGAATTATGGGAAGCAGACTGAAGCGCAAGATCAGGGAATTCCTGGAATCATTCTTGGTTTGGGTTTGTTTTCGATTTTTATTTTTCCAGCAGCAATTATAATTTTATTTTTGTATTTCTATTTCAAATACGGCCGCGAGCCGAAATTGCCTGAGCAGAATTTTATTTACTACAGGGATATTCCATACAATTACGGTCCGGCTGTTGCTGATTATATTTTGGGTTGGGGAGTGCAGGAGAATGATATTTCAGCAACTTTCATGGATTTAGTTCGCAGAAAGTTTTTCAAGATTGAGGAATTTAGAAAAGATAAATTTTTGGGAATTTTCGGAGATGATAAAGACTACACAATTACAAATTTGGGCAAGCCTATAGATGAGCTAAAGCCGCACGAGAAAAAAGTTTTTGATTTGTTTTCCGAAAATATGGCTGGCGGAAAAATATCCATAAGTGAGTTCCAGAAAAAAGTTTCTTCAAACTATAAATACACAAACTTTTTTTCTGAGTGGCAGAAGCTTGTTGAGCAGGAAGTGAAAGCGCTTGGAGTTATTGACAATACTGGCAGGGACAAATTTTTGAAATTGGGCGTGGGAATTTTGCTTGTTACTTTTGTTTTGACTTTTCTAAGTTTTGGAATCATGATGCTTGGAGCAATCCTTTCAGGCTTTACTTACACTATTTTGATATTTGCGTTCAAAGATGCGCTCGCGCGGCGCACCCCATTGGGCGCGGAGCATTATGCAAAATGGAAAGGCTTGAAAAAATTCTTGAGCGATTTTGGAATAATGAAAGAAAAAATGCCGAAGGAAGTTTATTTGTGGGAGCAATATCTTGTTTTTGCGACAACTTTTGGAATTGCAGACAAAGTCAGCAAGTACATGGACACGCAGTTTCCGGTTGAGCAGAGGAGAAGGTCTGCTTTGTACACAGGAGGCTCATTCGCGATTTACGCTGCGCCTGCTTTCAGAAATAGTTTTTCCTCTTTCGGCCCATCGCGCTCTTCTGGCTACAGAGGTCATGGTGGAGGATTTTCCGGGGGCGGCGGCCATGGTGGTGGGGGTGGGGGCGGAGGGTTTAGATGAGGATATAAATATAAAATTCAATAATCGAATGATTCTATGAAACAAATCGCAGGATTGGTTATTGCATTATTATTTCTAATTTCTTTAGCGTATGCTCAAAAAACAATTTCTGCCAATATAGTCTCATCTACAACGTCGTCTGCGACTTCAACAACATCTCAAATTTGTCCAGCGGTTTGCGTTCCTCTTTGGAATCTGGAAAATTCTGTCTGCACTCTTGATTCCTGCGGAAGCGGCTGCGGAGAAAATAATATCACAACTTTCAAAACAAAGGAGCAGTGTGAGGCAGAAATAACAACCACAACTATTCCGGAAACAGCCGCCAATCCTTCAAGCGCTATCTCTTCTTCGAGTACAACCACTTTGCCAAAAATAGAAAAATTCAAAACACAGTCGGCCTGCCTTGTTCGCGAGCCGCCGAATTTTCCGCCAAAATCGGGGCCGCCAGACGCTGGCAAAAGTTTTGCGAAAAAAGAATTTCCTCTGGTTTTAGATTTTGAAAGTTCAGAAGAGGCTATAGGAAAAACAAAAGAAACTTGCGCAGATTCGATTTATCAAACTCTTCAGCAAAGCTATTGCAATGTAAATAAAAATGCTGGCCAGTGGGAAGTCCTTGGGTGGGGGCCAAATGGCAATTTGTGGTTCAACAGTTGCGCGCGCTTTGATTCAACAGGAGAATGCGGTTATCATTTTTGCCTAGAAGAGAAAACAACCATGACAACTTTTTTGACAACTGTAACCCAGCCAAAATCTGAGAAAAATCTTGCAGCAGAATTCGTAAGGGGGAATTCTTATGCAGATGGGGGTTTGGTAGGATTGAATCAACCTACTTGCAGCGGAAACAACTATGATTCAAAAAAGTTGGAGTGCGTGAGCGGCCCTCTTGACATATCAAACGTAAAATCAATAATAATAAAGGCAAAAATAAAAGTTATCTATAATACACTTGAGGGCAGCGGCTGGTGGTCTGATGTTTACAAAGGCGAAGGAGAATATCCGGCGAGATTTTTACTTTTTTATTCTTACACTGATCCGGCGGTTGAGGATGGGAGATGGGTTTGGGGATTCTTGCCCAAGAAAAACGTGAATACGCTCACAAATTACAATATTGTAAATTACGGGGAGTGGGCGGAATTTACATCTGGAAATATAATGAATTATTACAACTCGCTTTCGCAGAAGCCGCGTTATTTGCACAGGATACAGGCAAGCGCGAATGGCTGGGACTACGCAAGCAGGTTTGATGATATCAAGTTGATAATAGATGGAAAGGAATATCCTATGGTGAATTCTGATTTCTCTCAGGGGCAGGCTGGGTGGATATCAGAACACGGTTCGAATGTCGCGGATACTTATGAAATAAATTTCCAAGAGGACAACAGCGAGACTGCAAAACCGATTTCATACACTATTTCTGAAACAACAACAGAAGCATTGGAAATTCTGCCTGCTATTGATGGATTGAAAGAAAGTCTTGGTGAGAAAAAAGTTCAGGAGCTGAAAGATAAGGCAAGAAAGACTATAAGGAAAATGGATGTCTTTGAGATACAAAACGAGAAGGATGAAGCTTATATGAAATTGAAATTTTTGGGCTTGAAAGAGAGTGAGGAAAAGCAACTCGTTTCCACATTAAAAACAATTTCATCTGTTTTAGAGAAAGATTTAGAAGATTCTATAAACATCAACTCTAATGATGGTGGCACAATTTCCGTGAGGGTGAATATGGAAAAGCTGAAAACAAAAATCAACAAAAATGAAAAATTGGCTCGCGGGGTTTTGAGCTTTTTAGGTCAGTGATGAAATGAAAAAAATGATTTTTATTTTGCTTGCTGCAGTTTTTGTTTCTGGCTGTGTTGAAACTACTTTTGAGCCTACAGCCACATCTGTTGGAGTGCCTCCCTTAAGCGAAGCAGATGCAAATGCTTTGAAATTATATCTTTTGTCTGCTTCAGAATTGGAAGGGAGCAGCTGGTTAACCGATGGAGCAGTTGAACAGAAAAGATTTTCTATAGAGCCTGAAATTATTTTTTTGGGCTGGAAGGGCGGTTATGAAATAATTTTCAAAAAAGGAAATCCTTCTGGAAGTGATTTTCTGGAGGTAGGCCATTCAATTTCTCTTTATCCCCCAGAAAGAATTGCAGACAGATTTTCCATTAAACCTAAAGCTCTTTCCAGCGGCACTAAGCTTGAAGAGCTGGCTGGTCAGAAAATAGGGGATGCCAGCAGGGCTTACAAGATTACTGATACTGCAGCAGGCTCGACTGCCTACTTAATTGAATTCACAAAAGGAAATGTTTATAGCAGTGTTCTAATAGCCGGAACTTCCCAATTTGATATCAACATGGCAAAGTCTCTCGCGCAAAAAGCTGCTGCAAAAATAAAATAAATTGGTGGACTCTGTGGGAATTTCTAATATATCCGCAGGCAGTCTGCCTTTTGGGGTTTACAAAGACCTTTTTGCAAAAAGGGATTTGTCTCGAACCCACAACCTCTTGCTTGCAAAGCAAGCGATCTTCCAGTTGATCTAAGAGCCCATGAAAATATTTCATGTTCCGCAGATTTATAAAACCATCAAGCGAATTTGTTCTATGGCAGCCAATCCACTTTTTGATACAAACCTGATGATTTTGCAAGTCTTTCTGGTAGTTGCAGTTATATTTTATTACAAATACAGATCTTGGGAGATTGAAAAGAAAAACAAAAGGAAATAGTTACTGAATATATTCTTCCTTTTCTTCGGACGCATCCCAGCCAGCGAGAATTTTTTCTTTTATTTTTTCAGGAATTTCAGAAAGAATTTCTTTTTTTGCGCCCGCGCCGCGCAGAATAATTCCGAGCTTGGACGCGGCGGCATTTACAAGCTCTGGATTTTCTTTTTCCAGCCGCGCGCATAATTTAGAAAACTCCTCTTTAACTTTTTCCGTATCAGAATTTTTCTTCAAAATTTCCTTTAGCTCAGTTTGGTATTTCACAGAGGCGATTGCGCGGTTCACAACTATCGAGCTTATTGATTTTATTTCATTTGCGGGCATAAAAATTATCAGCATTATCTAATTAAAAAGCTCAGTCAAAATTGCACCATCCTTCTAGAATAGAATAATCTATAGGTTCTCCTTTTCTGTGGCATTCATGCAGATATCTTTTCAGACCAAGGAATGGCACGCCTTTCACAGTATAGTGGACTGCAGCAGAAAAATATTCAGCTCTCTGCTCAAATGAAAGGTCAATTATGCCAAGCGCGTTTGCTATTCTCTGCCCAGGGCCACTTGGGTACATAAAAGTCTCTTCTATAAATTCCTGCCAAACTTCTGGGAGTCTTCTAAACCTTTCTATTTTGAAACCTTCTTTCTTAATACATCCAAAAAAATCATTTGGCTGATGGATTTCATCGAGGAGATACTCCAGAAATTCAGCCGGCTTCATAAGCGGAGATAAAGGCTCCATAAATTGGAGATCACGCAAAGCTTTTCTAGAATATTTCTCTCTTTCATCAGACTGCATGGCACGGACAAATTTATGTGCAAGATTGACCTCAGGTGAATCTGTGTATATTCTGATGGGATTGGTTCCATTTTCTATAACACAGCGCACGGGCCTCCCGTATCCGGAACCTGCAGACGCTGCATCTATGTATACATAATCGCTTTTCCACACTCTTTGACCAGAGCCCGGAAGAAGTGAGAACCCATTGCCAATATGAATTTTATTTCCATTCCTGTTGCTGCCATCATATTCTATCATGTCAATATCTTTTATTCTCCTTGGCGGCGGAATAGACTCCCATTGAATTACATCTTTTCTTTGGATGTCATCCACAATAATTAAAGGTAAACTTTCTGCGTCAAGCCTTTCTACCGCAGAGGATAACACCAGAGCGTACCAAGCGCCTGAGCCGGACAGTTTCCACAAAAGTCGTCCGTCACGCTCTTGCGGGTATACATCCAGAACTTTTTTTATGCCGCTGCAGAATTGTTCTTTGATTTCCATATAAAAGTTTCAACAGAAAAGGTTAAAAATTGAAGAAATAAAGCGAATAAAAAGATTTTACAATCAAAAACCACCGAATGAATTGGGGGTTGTATCTGTCTATCAAGGATTGAACTCGAGTTCTGCGACAATGGGCAGGTGGTCGCTGACGGTAACAAGAGGCGCCTCCACAGAAATCGGCTTAAAATGTTTTGAAACAAAAACGTAATCAACCAAAAAACCTCTGGGCGCAATCCTGTGAGCTGTTGGATGGGTTGTCTGTTTTATGTTTGTCCCCAAAATTAAATTATTTGCAACTTTGTTTATTGTTTTGATAACGCCTGTTTCTGGCGGCATGTTCATGTCGCCACCTAAAATAAACGGCTCCTCTCCCAGAGACTTCAAATAATCTGCGATCAATTTTGCCTGCCGCAAATTCTCTTTCGTATCTTTTGGCGGGGCTGTCCACGCTCCATGAACAGACATGGCATGAATTTTTTGCCCCTCGAATTCTACCAAAGCATCGAGAAGTTTTTTGGGATGCGTGGGCGCAACTTTTTCAGAAAAAAAATCCTCCTTACTCATTGTGCGGAATTCATTTAAAATAATTTCGTTTTGCTTTAGAATTTTATGAGGCGTCAGGACAACATTTCCAAAAGCTCCTTCTGGATTTCCTGTGGTTTTCAAAAGAATTGCAGATGCTTCATTCAACTGTAACTTTTCTTTTAATATCTCAAAAAGATTTTGGTTCGTGTCGCCTGTTAGATTAACATCCCCATAAGTAACTTCCTGCATGGAAATAAAATCCGGTTTTTCTTTTTTCAGAAAATCAAGAAGCGCATCAAGATATTTTCCCATGTAGATATTTATCTGGACAAACTTCAATTTCATGGCTTTCACTTGCGGCCCAATGCTATTTCAATTGTTGAGACATTCAAATCTTGGCCGCTTTTGTCTCTGACTGTTTCTGTCCCGAGATTAACTTTTGAAATTTCAGTGTCAGTCATGAATTTGTTTTTCACAATCTGCACGATGTCAACTGCATGAGAAATTGCGCGGCCGCGGGCTCGAAGGACTATCTCCTTGTGCCCGCCGTTCAATTGAGTCACGCAAGCAAGAACATAGTTCATCGCCGGTTTCTTTCCGACAAAGATTATGTTGCTATCCGAATGTTGCCTTGGCCTCTGCCCCAGATAATTTCTGTTTTGCTGCGTGTTTTGGTTTTGCTGCTGTTGCTCTGCCATAGCTTTCGCCTCCTTGCTGAAATAACTGATGCCCGAAATTTAAAAATTAATTTGAATTACGCAACTGATGCTGCTGTACAGCTACAGGCCTGCATCTTGCATTTTCCTTTGTCTGCTATTGCTGGCTTGAAATATTTCTGGCATATGTCCCATAAATCTGTGTAGCCTGTTTTCGTGCTCACGCTGATTCCCTGTGGATCTTGTTTGCACCCAAGTTCCGACTGCTTCAGTGCTGCGCATGCATTTGCTTTCTCAAGTTCTATGAAAATCGGATTCGCGCCCAAAAGTCCAGCGCCAAGAAGAACTATCATTCCGATCAAAACTATTACTGCAATTGCGACTATCACGAGAACATTTACTGGAAGCTCCATACCTTTTGCCATTTTTTATCACTGAATTTATTTGAATGGTTTATTTATAAAGCTTATCAGCCCTGGCTGGCCTGACTGCTTGCAGGCATTTCAAATTCTGTTTTTGTGTTGAAAATGAATTTCATTGGCTGTTCGCCGCCGGCTGTCAAAATTTTAACGCCATTATCTGTGACAGTCCCAGCAACAGATATAGAAATTTTGTATTTGCCCTCCTGGCGCGCTTCGGTTATTGTCGGCTGAAAAGCAAAATCGAAATTATATTTTATCTTGAAGTCTGAAGAAATTTCTGCAAGCACCTCGCTTATTCTTTTATTGACATCAACAGCATTGTATACTGGAATGCTCCTGACGCCTGCTTTATTTTTGTATCCGCATAAAATCGCATTCTGCAAGAGATTTTTTGTATTTATAGTTTCAGAAGCGCTGAACTTATTTTTGCATTCGTCTGCTTCTGAATTGGAAACCGATCTAGATACAAACCAGCTCGTTTCATCGAAAAGCTGGCGGCTTGCCAATATCATTGGCGAGAGCCTGTTTGTTGTTGCGCTTTCAAATTTTCCAGCAGCTATAATAGTAGCGTTCGGGCTCTCTCTGTTTTTCACAGAAAATCCGTGCGAGCCGGAAACTTTTATCTCGTCTGAATTTGTTTTTCTGTTTTTTCCAAATGATAATGATAAGCTGATATCTTTCCATTCAATGTCTTTTTTATCGAGTTCTGCGGGAGAGAAGGCGGAAATTCTTTGTTTTACTTTCTCTTCAAAAGCTGCTTTCGCCTGCTCAAAAGTGTTCGTTTTTTCATCCATATATTTTTCAGATGTTCCATAATCATAAAGAGCGAGAGGGGTTTCAAATTTGGCAACAGAATCCAAAGACCTTTTCAAACTTTCTGAAACTCCCTCCAGCTCGTAAAGTTTAACAGAGCCTGCAGCCACATCAACGTGCCTTGAATAGAAAATGCTTTTATCCATAACAAAAATTATTGTTATCATTATCATCATAAAAATTCCCAGAAAAAATGGTGCACTCCCTTTCATTATCTCACCTCCCTCGAACTGCAGAAAATAAATTTGCCGGATTTTGCGTCAGCGTAAACCAGATGGCTCACGCAATGCAGCTGTTTGTCTGGCCGTATGCCGGCGCGCAGATTAAAAATTTCTTTTCCTTCTGATTTAAATGTGGCTTTGTATTCTCCAATGCCAAAATCTTTTATAATTTCTTTTGCAACTTTTTGTATGTCATAGCTTTTTCCTTCAATGGCTAGAGAAGTTATTTTTGTATCAGTATCGCCACTATTGGAGAAAACGAAATATGGGAGTATGTCCTTGAATGGAATTCCATGATGAGAATACTCTAAGATTGAATTCATCTCATTGCCGGCTGCAGGAGTGTCGTAATAAACATCTCCATAGACAGTTCCTGTCATGTTTATATGCAAAAGGAAAATTACAATTGCTGAAACAAAAAGCATAAACAGAGTTGAAAACATTGACAGAACTGCCATCATTACATCTGACAAATATGTTATTGTCCCCTTTTTCCTTGAAAATTTATTTGACTTTGACATTTAAAATCCCCGCCGCTGTTCTATCTGAATATTTTATCAAAACTGGTAAAGCTCTCGAGAGCGTTGTGCCGCCTGAGAAATCTTTTCCTATTGAAATAACTTCTTGGCCGCCTCGCTCGGAAATTTTTGCGTAAAACTCTATCGGAGCATTGACGCAAAAATTTGCTTTTGCGGACTGAACTTTTGCTGCGTCTATAACTCCTTTCCTTACTTCTCCATAGACAGTTTCTGCCAAGCATGGAGCTGCAGCAATTGCATGCGCCAGATCTACTGTCATCCTTATATTATCATAAACTCTTACCTGCCCCTGAAATGCTCCTGACTGGAGAATCATCCCCAAAATTCCGGCAATCAAAAATCCCATTGTAAACATCTTCAAAATAAATTCTGCTATATCCATTATCTCACCTCAAGCCCGAAAAATGTGCTGTTCTTAGTGATTTTTATTTTGCTCTTGCTTGCGCTTGTAAATGATTTTGTGGTCGGCAAGGGAGTTCTGCTGCATGTTATAGTGGGAGAAGGGTTTATTGACCGGTATTGGGTGTATCCGCCGCGTTCGATTGTTGTCCAGTCGCGCAATTTTTTCGCGGGTGGCACTGCCTGAACTGCATTCCCGACAACATTCAAATCAAATTGCGTTGGTTTTTCTATGATATATGTGAAGTCATAATCTTCAGTTCTGCAGCCAAAGCTGAAAGCCGAACTCAAAGATGCCTGAACAACTGACGGAGATGTCAAAAGCATTCCGGCAACTGTGTCTGTTCCAAAAACTAAAGACCAGTAGATAACCATAAATATCAAAATAATTATGCCAATCGTTGTGACAACATCATAAACTATTGTTCCTTTCATCCGCTCACCACAAAAGTTATGCTCGAATCTTTGGCAACAGAGATGCCGATTTTATCGCTGCCCGCAATTGGGAAATCTCCCTGATTTTTTTCTTTGCCAAACGTCGTTGCCCAAGTTTGCGTATCTGCATTCCATCTCTTCACATAATCACAATTTGCCACCAAACCACAAAGTTTGGAAGCTTTTGTTGAATAGCTTTCGGGAACAATAAAAAAGTTGTATTTTCCTCCCGTAAGCTTGTATGGGGTTCCCGCGGAAGCTTGAACCGGAGCTTCTGTTGACGGATCTACTGAAATAGAAGAGTAATCAAGTTTGCATCTTCCGGTTGCGTCTGAAATTTTGATTTTATCAAAAGCAAATTTCTGGCCTGCTTGAGATTTCAATATTATAGAAACGCGCTCGGGAAAGGATTTCGCCGCGCGCTTGTCTATTTGCCTCCATGAACCTTCACCTGTCGCTATTTCTGTTTTTATTTCTGTGCTGCATGGCTGGCTGTCATCAGTATCGAGAACTCCTGCATAAATTTCAATTACTGTTGCTTCTTTCTGCTCGTTGAATCTGTATGTATGCGTTTGCAGGTTCGCGCAAATTCTTCCTGCGGCCAAGCCTTCGTCTGAAGTTTCGCATATACGATAATTCTCGGAACGCAGAATCGAGCATGAATTTGAAGTTGCTTCTTTTGAAATGAATCCCATGTACTTTCCAACAGTTGTCAGATTAAATGGCTGAGTGTCGGTCAGCCTTAATTCATTTCTTATTGGAGTAACGATTTCTTCCGGTTCTACGCAATTTATTTTATCTATATCTTTTTCTGCCCCATAATTGTAAATCTCGCAGCAATCAACAAAAATTTCCTCTGCAGCGTGGCGCGTTTTTAGCGTCTTCATTTTTTCCGGAGTTAATTCTGTAAATGGTATTCCGGGCCACATCAGAGTTTCTGCGCAGGAAAATGCGCCTCTGCAAAGATCGCCTGCATCCAAACACGGCACGCCGTAAAGAGAAGATAATTTGTTCCAGCTTATTCCCTGAGAACCTGCAACTTTTTTCACAGCAGTTCTTCCAATAACTTCAGCGAGGAATTTTTTGCTTCCTGTGACTTTTACAGCTTCTTTTCCAATTTCTTTCGCAACATCGTGCTCAATAATTTGGCCGGTTTTTTGGTAAACTTTTCCGGCTGCGATTTCTCCGGCAGTTCTTGCGGTTTCTCTTCCGCCATATTTCCCTGTAACTTTTATTGCTTCCTTTTCCGCGTCTTTTGCTATCTGCTCAATAACTTCTCTGCCTAATTTTGTTCCCAGTTTTTCCGCGGCGACTGTGGCTCCTTTGGCTGCGCCACGCTTTGCTGCGGCTTTTGACCCGAACGAAAGAATATCTGTTGCAACATCAGCAGCAAAGCACAAGTCCTCTCCTGCATAGAGAGCAACCAAACCATTTAGCAAACCTTCATCGGCGTAGCAATAATTTGATGCGTCTGCGCCAGCTCTTGCTACGTTAGCTATTATCTCACTTCCGGATTTTTTAAAAGAAACTTTTGCATAGCATGGGGCAGCGAGATAGAATTTTGGATTTTCAAGTGAAAGCGGCGTAGAGGAGCGTTCCAATTTAATATCAACTATATTTTGCGGCAGTTTCAAAGTGAAATTTTGCTCAAGCCCGCGCACGTTCAAGCACAAACCTTTTCCAGTTGTGCATCCTTCCTGCAAGTATTTTGTTCTGTAAAATTGCTTGAATCTTGTTAATGTTGGGCCAATATCCCACCATCTCTCTCCTATTGTTGAGCGCTCGAAAGGATATGTTTCAGACCACTTCTGCAATTTTGTTGCATCGAAGCCGTTGGAAGCTGCTGCTTCTGAAAAAACTACCGGCATCGAAAATCCGCCCCGCTCTCCTAATTTTGTTTCCTCAACTGGTTTTGTTTGGATTTTTTGGTAGTACAAAAGATATTGCGGAACCATCAAACCATAGTATGCTTGAATGTAGCCAACGCCAGTTAAGCTCCATTTGCTTTCCTGACAAAGTTTTACAACAGCATCCTTGCTGCAGCCCTGCTTGCCTTCGCCTGCTGCGCACTCTATTGCAAGCTTAACTTCCTCCAGAGAAATTCTCGCCAAGTCGTCGCAAGAGCTGCGCGGAAACAAAACATAAAACATGAACACAGTAATTATGGCTATTATCATTCCCACCATCAGTTTTAGAACTTCCTCGGAAACTCCTCGCATGTATTTTATTCAAGAAGCTTATTTAAAAATTACTCAGCTTTCGGGCAGTCGCAGCCAAGCTTTCCTTTAACATCATCTTCTGTGACACTTGCCCCGACTTGCTTGTTATTTGCTATTCTATAGAGGTCTTTTATCTTAATATCACCTGTTGAAGAATATTGCTTCGGCACGCCGCCGCATTTGTAATCTGTTATAGAAACAGTCCTTCCCTTATCATCAGTTGTGCTAGATTGAGAGCAGAGATTTGGGATTGGACTGATAAAGGGAGTGCAGCAAGATTGCAAAAGTCCTCTCGCCGCCGGAGCTTCGAGCTGGGCTTGTGCCGTTGGCAAAAATCCTATAGCTGCGAAAAATAAAATCAGCGCCCCAACAACAGCAACCAAAACCATAATAGGCTTTTCTACCATAAGAAACTTTCTCGGCTGCGTTTATAAACTTTTCAAGAAGTTTTCCCAGTGAGGGATGAGAAGAGTCCTTTTATCAGATCCAAAATAGGATTCGAAAGCCCTTGGCCTGTCTGCGCAATAGAAATTCCTATTAACATGAGAATAACTATTGCTACAATTGCCACGACGAACATGATTATTCTGTCATCAACACCTTTCATTCTATCACCTCTGAAGTTTTTTGCTGCTGGCCGGATGAGCATTTGCCAAGATTTCCCATGCATTCAAGTATTTTTTCAACAAGTGTTCCGCCGGTTTCAAGGGGCTGTGTAACTATCTTTATGCCAACTGCCAGAACCATCACAGACAAAAATACAACCACAAGAAAAACAATTGTGCTCATGCCTTTCATGGAAATTTCACCGGAAACATTTTTTTGAAATGATTTGAAATTATTATTGCAAGCAAAAGAGAGAAAATGTAAACTGTTTCCAGACTGCTGTAAGAGCCTTCTGTCGGTTTCGGCCCCTTCTTGCTTGCAAGCAAAACAAAAAGTATTATTGCAACTACAAGTCCGAAAACTACCATTGCGAAGACCTGTATTGAAAATTCGCTGTCGCCTTTCAAAAATTTTCTTTTCATTATTTGCCACCAAAAATTGTTGATAAAATATTGTTTACCCAGCTTTCAGAGCCGGTTCCGCTAACCTGCCCCAAACTTTGTTGATACAAATAAAATAGAATCATCAAAACTATAAGTATCCCGACAAGGAATGCCGCTTCTGAAGGAAATTGCTCAAAAACACTGCCTTTGGATTTTTTCATATTTTTCATAAAAATCATCATGTGAATGGTATTGCATAGTTTACTGGATATATATTATTATTTTCATTTGTTTCTTCTGTTGTTCCTGTTGAATCAACTCTAACATCTGCGCGGTATAATCCGTTTGGATGTGAATACTGGGGGCTTACAACTGTGTGGAATGATTTTCCTGCTTCTATTTTTGTATAATCTCCGCTCGCTATCGATAACTTTTCTCCTGTGTTAGAGTTAACGATTGAATATTCATATTTTCCTGCGTTCGCTGATGCGGTTCCGAGATTATTTATTGTGATATCTATTTTTATTTTATTTGAGACATCACCTGCAATAACATCAGCCACTGGCGCAAGGTCGGCGAGATTGGCCCGAGCTGTTGTTGTAGTTGAACTTGTCGCGGCACCGCGGCCTGCAACAACTGCAGATGAAGTTGTTGTGGTTGTTTTTGGTTTTGTTGTAGTTGTCGCAGCTGAAGCTTCTCCCAAATCTACAATTATGATTGAATAATCTTTCCAGAATCTCGTGTTCATCACACTACCTACAGGTATGCCCCAAGCAAGATTACAGTCGCCATAGCTCCTGCTTGCTATTCTATTGCAGGAATCTGTCTGTATTAAATCAAGTTTTGGCCCATTGTTATTTTGAATCGGTTCCCAACACCACCCGCAACCTATAGTCCCCCAGCCGCACCCATCTGTTTTTTCTGACTTGCCTTCTATTTTTGTCAAAAATCTATTTACAATAATATTATATTTATGATTTTTCAGGAATTTTCCTTGGTCTAAGTTATGTTTTATGTCTATTTCAAATAATTTTTTATTATTGCTTGGACAGATGTCACCCAAATCTATGGGGTTGTAATTCTTTCCGTCGCCGATTTCTCCTGACTCTGTGAGTGTGTTGTAATAAAGTTTCTTAAAATTAATAGGACCTTCGATATCTGTGTCATAGCAATCTTGGCCAAAGCAGGTTTCTATATTTTCCTGCCAATTTTCCTGCCCAACTTTTGCGTCGAAATAAGTTCTGCCAGTACATACAGTTTCCCCACCTTGGACGTTGGTGCAACTTTTCGAAACGCCAATTTTATAGTCATTGCCTTTCGGCTTTGAAGAAGAGTCCTTGAAATTTTTTATAAATGTTGGAAAGTCAAAATCGTTTGCTGCAGTGAATGTTATGTCTAATTTTCTCCTTAGGTCGGCGTATAGAGGAGCGGCAGGAGAATTTCTGTTCGCGTTGCTGCGTGAAAAGCGGTTTGAATCTTGGCCGTTGCCGGCAAAAACAAAAGCAAGCCTGTCTGGAATCTGCTCTGTTGTTATAATTCCCAAGTCAAGTTTCTCGGGAACTTTTTTTATTTCATAAACATATTTTTTATTATTTTTATTCCAATAGAGAATCCATCTATAAGTTGGTGAGCACGTTCCGCTGCCGCAATCTGGTAGAAATTTATCCGCGCCCAAATTCGAATCATCTGTTGCATATTGCTGCTCTATGAAATGTTTTGTTCCATCATATTTTTTTTCGTAACCTGAAAATACAAGAGATGTCGCTGGCAGGGCCTGAAGTCCTGGTATTGAGATGGGCAAGGCAGGAAACTGGCTGTAGCCAGTTATTTTATCATCATTTCCACTCTCACACATCTTACAGGAAGTGTCATAACTATCAAGACCGCCGGCTGATCTTCCCGGAGCGCTTTTGCCGCAATCCTTGTTCCCAAAGCTGACGAGCTGGCCTTTTCCGGGAGAAATTAATTTTTCTCCTTTTGTGCAGAAAGGCTTATCGTGTGTTGGGTTTCTTGATAATCCTCTAAGAAAAGAATTTATGCACGCTTCATCAAATCGCTGGGGGCATTGTGAAAGAAAACGCACAAATAAAGGCTGGCCGCTTTGGCCGACTAAATCATAGCAACCTTTCTCCTGAATTATTTTCTTTTCCTGTTCAGGCGTTAAATCTTTATCCTCATCGTATTTTCCTTTCTGAGAATTATAATTTATTTTAAACAAAGCAGAATCTATATACAGCAAATCTGTTATACCATAATTATCCAATTTTATTCCGTGCTCACTTTCTCCATTTGCTATGAAATCATCTCGGATTGTTTTGGAAAGAGAGCATCCTACAATACCGGCTGTTAATGGAATTTCTCCCGGAGCTATATTCAACATTTCCAAAACATTTTTTGACTCCCCTTCTGGTATTTCTTCAATGGGCAGTGTTAATGTCGGAATCTTCCCTTCGATATCACTGAGCTGGCCTCCCAGATCAACAGAAATTCCCAAAAATTTCAGAAGTCCGGCTGCCAAAAATATCAATGCAACAACTATCAGGAGAAACACTACCATCTCTTTTGTCGAAACCATAATACCGCCAATATTCTCTTTTCCCTATTTTTAAAACTTCACAAAGCAATATAAATTGAAAATTACAATGTCTTTTATGCCGATTGAAGGGGTGAAAAAAATGGTATTGAAACGAAGCCACACGCCGCCAAAACTTTCAACTTTTGAAATAGTTTTTGCCAACATGAAAAATCGCGCTTCGGTTACAAAATACCAAAAAAAAGATGTGCAGCTGCATATGGTTGAAAAAATTCTCATGTCTGCAATTTTTGCGCCGAGCGCTGGAAACTGCCAGCCATGGGAATTTATTGTTGTGCGAGACAAGGAAATGAGAAAACAGATTACTCAATCGTGCTTTGATCAGATATGGATGCTCGAAGCTCCGGTTTTTATAGTTGTGGGAATAAATACGCGCATTGCGGGTTCTGTTTACGGAGAGCGCGGGGAGAAGCTTTATGGAGTTCAAGATACTGCGGCTGCAATTGAAAATATGCTTTTGTCTGCGCAGTCGCTCGGTTTGAGCTCCTGCTGGGTCGGAGCTTTTTCTGAACCGAAAGTTTCTATTCTGCTGAAATTTCCAGAGTATGTCCGCCCATGCGCAATAATTACTTTAGGTTGGCCCGCTGAAGAACCGAAAGAAATGAACAGGCATCCGCTAGATGAAGTTGTTCACTTCGAGAATTTTGGTGAAACTCCTCTAAGCAAAAGAGTCGGCCAACATCATATCGCATAAGAAATTTCTATAGAGTTTCCAAAACTTTTGCTTTAATTCTTCCTTTCCCTCCGTGCGGTTCAGCAAGCTCATTTCCGCAAACCAAGCATTTTACTTTCTGGCTCGGTTTGTTGAAAATTATCTGCTCGTTTTTGCACTTGCAAACTACTTTCAAAAATTTGCTTTCTGGATTTGGAATTTTGTACATTTTAATCAATTAAATTTGACAGCGTAGTCTTTATATCCTAAAGCTTCCGGCAGGGTAAACAAAATAATATCTGTTTGAGCGTATAGCCGACCGTTATTATATGGAGTATACATTTCATGGGAAATTTCAATTTCATTGCCATTAAATTTAACAAATCCATCATTATGAAATTTTATAGATTTTAAATAATCGGCAGCCTTTGTTGCGAAATCTTTTTCAGCACCATTAATTGTAATTGTCATTCTCATGCTTTAACCAGCTCATACTTTTTCGCTCTAAATCCCAAGCCGATTGTGTGCTGCTTTCCGCACTCTTTGCATTTGTAAAGCAGGGAAAGTTTTTTCGTTGGCTTTGCTCTGTCATGAGGATTGCTTTTCGGGAACGAGCCAAAGCCTTTCATTTTTCTCAAGAAGCTTCTTTGGCCGACTGCCATCTCTCGCCTCTGTTTACTAGTGGAAGAGCGGTGCACGTCGTGCTCTGTGTGCTTTCTGCAGTAATTGCAAAATCTCTGCTGCATTTTCGGGGCTTGCATGATTTTCTTTCGCAGGGAAGGTTTATAAATTTGTTTTTTAAAGCAAGCGCATGGCCCAATTAGTAATCTGGAATTTCCATTGCCTCTTGCAAATTAGCTTCTGTCAAAACTCCCAGATTTTTCAGCATTTCTATCATTCCGGCTTTTGAATTTCCTTGGCAGTCTTGCATTAGCTCTTTCCAATACGGTGGTCCTAGTGCTACTTCTAATCTTTTCTTAACTTCACCCAATTCCCCATGTCGTACAATCAGTGTTTGATTATCAAACATTCTCGGAGACAGAATTGCTGCATTTTTAGGAGCAGAAACAAAATCTATAGTTTCCCTCTTTGCTCCAATAAATTCAAGGTGTTTCACTGCAAGCTCTGCTGGAATTTGGGTTGTCCTCATTTTATGCTCTACGCAATCAAGTCCCTGTTCGCTTGCTGCGGATGCAAATGCTTTTGTTATGTAATCCCTATGCGTAGGATTCACGCCAGCATTTATCAAAACCGCCCGCGCGTTTTTTCTTTCTTTCAGCTTTCGGAAAAATGCTTCTGCAACTTCTGTTCTATTGAAAAAATTTTCCGGGTGATACGCGTCTTGGCTCGTACGAGTATTTGCCTGCGAGCCTAACAACAACTTCTGCGCTTCATCAATAATTAATGCATCTGCTGATGCCGGCTCTGCATGCAATGTTGGACTCTCGTGTCTGAAGAGTTCTCCCAAAATAACTTCAGCAGAAGTTGCGTCCGAAAGCCCGTGTCCGCTTTTCATCAGAGGTCTATAATTTCTGGATTCAATTTCTCTTTTCATATTTACCATTAAGTTAAAACTTTTTCCCGAGCCGCGCTGGCCGCTTGCCACAACAACTTTGCCTCGGTCTAAATCATCCGCAATTTCTTTTGCTTCTGGAATGTAAAGCCTTCGGAAATAAACCCAAATATCATGGTTTCCTTTGATGGGCTCTCCGGGCGGTATTTCCGGCGCAGGAATTTTTCCGCCAAGTTTTTTAATCGGGGATTTGTTGGGTTCCCCATTGTTCAAACTAGAAAGGTAATCGTTAATAGCATTTTCCACGCCCGCGCCTTTCAGAGAAAATGTATTTGAAACTCTGCTTAAAGGAGCATCAGTCCCATAGTAAGCATAGAGCAGAGCTTCTACTCGGGCTAAAAAATCTTTTCCGGTTAGCTTCATGTGAATTTCACGCACTTCTGTAAACACCATGGGAAACCTGTAAGTGCCGTCAACAAACTGCGCAAATGCTTCTTCAGGCATATACGGAAGAGCCTGCCTCAATTCGTGCTCTAACTCAACATAAGCAAGATCAGAGAAGCGCTCGGAATATCTAAGTGGAACTTTCCCGTCTCCATATCTCCTGCGGAAGCTTCCGATCTTTTCTGCTTGGGCATCCCTGCCTGACTTGCGCAAAATATTTTCCCATTTTTGCATTACCATTGCTTCTGGCATAAAAATCAAATTTAATCTCACTACCCCAAAAGAGTATAGATAGCAATCTATAAATAGATGTGGGTTTCCTCTGGAAAGCTTCATAAACTACAAAAGCAATTATGCATCAGACGATGCATTTTTGCATAAGGCGATATTTTTATGCCACACGCTGAAACCATAATTATTTCCCTCGGCGGCTCGCTGGTTGTTCCGGAGGAAATTGATTTGGATTTTCTGAAAAAATTCCGCGAGCTTGTTTTGCGCCACAGCAAAAACAAAAAATTTGTTTTGATGGTGGGGGGCGGGAAAACCGCAAGGAACTACCAAAAAGCAGCAGGGGAATTTTCTGCCAGCAATTTTGATTCTGACATGATTGGAATTATGGCAACAAGGCTGAACGCAGAATTGGTGCGTGCAATTTTCAGCAAGGAAGCATACAAAAAAATAATTTACAACCCGACTGAAAAAATAAAATTCTCAGAGAAAATTTTAGTGGCAGCTGGCTGGGAGCCCGGCTGCTCAACTGACTTTGATGCGGTTTTAATCGCGAAAAATTTTGGGGCAAAAACAGTAATTAATTTATCCAACATTGATTATGTCTATGACAAAAATCCAAAAGAATTTCCAGACGCGGCTCCGATTGAAAAAATTTCCTGGAAAGATTACAGAAAAATGTTTAGCGGCACATGGACTCCGGGATTCAACAGCCCGTTTGACCCGGTTGCCGCAAAGGAAGCGCAGAAGCTAAAGCTGAAAGTTATTATTGCCAACGGAAAGAATTTGGAAAATCTTGAGAGGGTTTTGAGAGTGGAGGGGTTTGTTGGAACGGAAATATTCTAAACAACAACTTCCGCCGCGCCCCGCATAGAAAGCAAGCCAGCAACTTCTGGCGGAACTTCTGCTGTTTGCCCATTGGCGAACGGCCCATAGTAATTCAAGTCCGCGCCTACGAATTGCGGCAAATCCATAAGCAATTTTATTTTTCTAAAATCGGGTTTTGGAATTTCTTTTGGAATCTCCGGAGCCGCAGGCGGCTGCGCGTCTAATTTTTCAGAAGCGATTTCGGAAATTTCTCTATTGTGTGTTGCAGAGATATTTTCATTCGAGCCATTTTTTTCTGATGTTTCAATTTTTGGGGCTTCCATAATTTGGTTTGAATTTTTTACTTCCTCAACCAATTTCCTTGCCTCGGAAATTTTTTCTTCAACAAATTTGTCATAGCTCCACATTTGCTGCTGAATTTCGTTTTTGAAATTCTTCAAGCTTAAAATCATAATATCAAAAAACTTCTGCTCTTCTAAAGTCAGCCCATCCGGCGGAATATTTCCGCGGACAGTGTGCAGAGCAGCAAGAACAATTTTTTTCTCGCGCCGATTCACGAGCTCTTCAAGAATTTTTTTCGCGCTCTCAACTTCAAGCATGGACTGCGTGTCCCTTCTGGAGCTTTTGTGTTCAATCCATTGGCGCACTGCTGAAAAAAATCCCGCAGGAAGCTTCTGCAATTTCTCCTCTTTCTCAGCTCGGTGCGCGGCGCGAATTGTTTCATAGGTTATTATTTCTGCAATAAAAATCGCCTCATGATTTTTATGGACTGCAGAAGGCTTTAAGCTTTCTGCTGGACCATAGAAGGTCGAAAATAATTCGAACTAAAAGTTTATAAAACTATTAATTTATTGTGGTTGAGGCGTTGCAGCAGGCTGAGTTGTAGAAGCCTTTGCGGAAATCTTTTTGAAGACAAAGAATGCTGCGCCTGCTAAAATAACTAAAACAACTGCGCCGACTGCAATAAATTCTGTCCCACCAGAAGACGGCAAAGTTGTTATTGTTTCTGTGGTGGAGATTGTTGACAAAGGCGGGCGTGTTGTTGTTAATTCTATGGTTGTAACTGTAGAAGGCAGCATTTCACCGGTAATAAGTTTAGCCTGCACTTCAAAAGTTTTTGTAGCAGTTGTTATCGTATTGCCATCGACATCTGTTACAATACCATACCACGAAACAGTTCCAGTGTAGCCATTGTCGTTGGACCATGTATATGAAGCTGAACTTTCGTTTCCGCTAAATTTTTGTGTTGATCTTAAAACAAAATCACCGCTCTCTTTAACAAAAAATTGGGCTGTATCGAGCTCTATATTATCTTTCGCGTTTACTGTCAGTTTGTTATTTCCATCAAAAGTTATGGATTCCGACTGCTCCGTTTGTCCAGTGTAAGATGGTTTTTCTGTGTCTTTGTTTATGTTAACTTCAGGATCAACGATTCCCTCATTGCCATAAACATCAACAGCAGTCATATACCAAGTTAACTTGCTTAGCCCTTCCTTTCTAGGAACTCTATAATCAAATTCTATCCAACCTTCTTTAAAGCCGGCCTCGAATGTTTTTGTTTCAATAAAAGTTGGACCTTCTCCCAAATCCACATAAAGCTTCGCCTCTTTGATGTCGGACTCATCTTTCCAGTATTTTGAAAATCTCATTGTCTGACCATAGACTGCTTGCTTCGGTGTTCTGTCTTCTGTCCATTGCGGAGGATTTTCAATTTTGAATCTTGTAATATTAGATTTTGTTTCTAAACCAACAGCATCTTTTGCTGATACGCTTATTTCAACATCACTATTCTCAGCTAGATTTGGACTCGGAATATAATCATAATTAATACAATTTCTTATGCCTGCAGTATTCTTCAGAGAGTCTTGCTGTTTTGCAGTGTCTGCTGGCTGCGTTGTTACAGTTGTTGTAGTTCCCGCAACTGCGGTTGTTCCCGGAACTGTTGTGGTCGTTGTGCTGCCACTCGGCTGTGCTGTGTTGTCATTAGTTTGTATTTGGGCTTCATTTACATTAAAAGCTCCACTTATTGATCCCGAAGCAGAAGCTGAAGAAGCTTGCTGAGCAACACCAACCGAAGATGCGCTTCCAGCAGTTGTTGTGGTTGTGCTAGTCGAAGAAGATGGACTCGGCAGCGCATTTTCTTTTACGCTAATTTTATACGATGCCGGATTTATGTTCCAGTCTTTCATGCACGCCTTGAATCGTATACTTTCCTTCAGAACTGTGCTTACTTTTGTTGCATTTATTCTTATGCTAGTGATTTCAGGAGGCTCGATATCTTTCACCCTAAATAATTTTTGAGAAGCCTTTGCCACATTCCCAACTTTATCATAGGCTGTAATATTCCAAACCACTGCAGAGCCGGGCATTATTCTATCATGATAGCCAGAGGAGAAATCTCCGCCGCCTATACCGCCGGTTCTTGAACCAGATCCCTCGACAACGTCTCTAAAAATTCTGTCTCTTATGATATTATTTACACTCAACAGTTTCCTTCCTACTATCATTAAACTCTCATCATCATTTGCAGAGCTTGGTTGCTGCTCTCTTGGAGTCGGTATAGAAATTTCAAAATCTACTGTTGTTTGCGTTTTCACTCCTTTCTGATTGGAATATCTGTCGCCTACTATCACAGTAGAATTCAAATCCAATATAACTGTTGAAAGTCCGTTGCATCTGCTTTGTGGGTCTTTTGTGGTGTCAGCTTTATCCTGCCAAACTGTTCTTAATTTTATTTTTGTTCCGGGAATTAGTTCTGGCAAATCACCGCTCAGCGGATTTCCACTGGAGTCTAAAATCTGCTGTGAAATAAGCTGCGGCGGGTTTGCATCATAAATTCCGTTTGGATCTTGGCAGAGTGGATCAAGAGTAAATGTTGATTCAGTGCTTTTTTTCTCGTTGCCAGCTTTATCTTTAGCAAGAAGATACCATTTAACAATATATTGCTGATTTAGAGGGCTTGCAACATATGCCAGATAATCATTCTTGTCTAGTGTTATACTTCTTTTATCAGAAGTCTGTGTGTAAAAATATGTGACCTTTTTGTTCACAACTTCTTTTCCATTGAGAAAAACTGAAACAGACTCCAATCCAGTTTCCTGATCGCCGGCATTAAACATTATTGTCGCTCGCTGGTTTGCTGAAAGGGCTGTAGGCGAGTCTGCAACCGAAAGTGTCGGCGCAACATCATCTAAGATAACAAGTTGGCCATAATCTTCATCTGCCGCTGTGTTCAAATCTGGCGCTGAAACAGAGTTGCTTTCTGTATCTTTCGCGCGGGCAAACCAAGTTATTGCTGAGCCTTTTTTAGCGTCGGTTGGGATTTTTAGAAGCCAGCTTAATTCTTTTGTGTCATCGTTAACGGTTTCCGTATGAGAGTCATGAACCCAGCTTCCATCTGTTTTTTGATAATCCCACTCAAAAACAATTTCAGAAAGCCTCACGTTATCCCTGCAGCTTACTGTCAGTTGCTTGTTTTCACCCTGCTTTATCGCTACAGAATTTTTATTTTTGAGTTCGCAAGTTGGTGACGTGACATCTTTCACCATGAAATAATCTGTGTAAAAATTAGATTTCTGATCTGCTGCATCTTTTGTTTCAGCATAGAATCTGAATTTTTTTCCTTCTTGCGTTGTGCCTGCGCTCAGCGCCGCTTGTCTGCAGCTGCTATCGCAATCTATGTAATCGTTTACATATCCGTCTATCTGACCCCCTGTTATCTGAACTGGCTTGCCCCCTTCTGCTTCTATGTAAAAGTTTGTTATTTTCAAATTTCCTTTCTCGTCTCCTTTTTCGGTGAAGTCGTCTGTGCATCTTGCTTGAAGAGACTTAACGCTATTTGGATTGATTTTCACTATTGGATCTTCAGTTCCTATATCAAGTTCGCATTGGGGAGGCTGGGAATCTTTTGGCGGAGGTGCTTCAACTATTTTTATTTCTTTCAGTGTAGCAGGCTCTGCTGTTTCTGAGTCTTTCGAAACTTTCCCTTCAGCTGTTCCAGCAATGCCCCTTCCCATAATGTCTACTTTAATATTATTTCCCACATCAGATTTTGTTGGCTGGCATGAAAGTCTTAACTTGAAGATTGAAGCGGCCAGCAGAGGGTTTGGATTGTCTATAAGCATTTTGCATTGCGAGGCTCTCATTCCTTGCAGCTTTATTCCAAGAGCCCCTGAAACGACATCATACTCTGTCGGCGTTATTGTGGAGCCTCTCTGCGCAACACTATCAAAAATAATTTTTTCAGATAAACTTTCTTTTGCAACAGTTTCTTTTGAAACAATTTTCAGCTGTTCCTTTGTGACTGGAATTCCGGCTCCCCGCAAAATTCGCACAGCATTGTCGAGCTTGGCGTCTTCTGTTTCAATTGCTCTTTTGGCAAGTTCTTCTGTTATCAGACCATGACTTGTAGCAACTTTTACAATTGTTTTGAGCTGGTCTGGAGTGAGAGAAATTCTTTGAGTTGCAAGGTCTTTGCTGACTTTATCAAAAACACTTTTGAAACCATCGACTCCTTTAAGGGCAAGTTCCCTTGTTGCAACATCGGAAGCTATCATGGATTTCGCAATAACTTCCAAATTTTCCCTGCTAACTTGAACTCCTTTATTATAAAGCTCTTTTGAAACAGAATCTAATTTATCTTTTGAATTTTCCAAACCTTTATTAGCGAGATTTGTTGTTGTCACGCCGGCATTTACCAAAGCGCTCCTTGTAGTTTCTAGTTGCTGGCGTGTCAGTGTAATTTGTTTTTCCGCCAAATCTTTAGTAACAGCCTCTGCTGTATTTATTTCTTGTTCGTTTGTTAATATACCGACATTTAACAAGCCTGTTATAATCAATTGTTTTGTTATTGTATCAAGTTGCTCCGGTGTCAGAGATATCTGGGCTTTCAAAGAATTAGAAACCTGCACAAGCTTGTCGCGCGAACTTTCAAGGCCTTTTTGCGCGAGCTGATATTTTGTAACCTCAGCGGCAACAAGCGTTTTTATTATAACTTCTGTCTGCACGCGGGTGTAAGTTGCGCCGCCGACAATTTTATTTTTAGAATCATTATAAACCTGATTAATCTTGTCGCTGGAATATTCCACTCCTTTGATTGCGAGTTCTCTTGTAGTCACGCCAGCTTCAGTAAGCATCTTATAAGCAATCTGTAGCTGTTGATATGTTGTCGGAACTTTTACTCCCTGCAAAGTTTTCACGGCCGCATCAAGTTTGTTTTTTTCATTTTCTACTCCCTTCCACGCAAGGTCGCGAGCTGTCAAGCCCGAATCCGAAAGGGTTTTCGCAATTTTATCGAGAGTTTGTGTGCTTGTCTGCACCCCTTTTGAACTAAGATCTTTTGATACGCCGATAAAATCATTGAACTTTGTCTGCGCAGTTCTCGCAATTTCAGAAGTCTTTGTGGAAAAGAAATCTAAATTAATTGGCATTGTCGGACCAGCTATCTTTGGCAGCCAAGAAAAAGAAAGAAAATTTTGCTTTTGCTGAGGTGGTGGAGAAGTTTTCTTTGCAGCCGGCGGTGGTGTTGTTGGTTTTTCTCTGCCAACCGCAGAATTTTTCATGCAGAGGCCAAAGCTGTTTAATTTAGAGTTCTGCCAAAAACAAGTCGCAGCATCGCTCGGGCATCTATATCCGCTGGCTCCGCAGGCATCTCCATAATTATCCTTATTTTTTGAGGATGAAACAAGAACAGACAAGTCTGGGAGTTGTTTGATTTCAACTTCCATTTTCACCTGACCAAAACGAACGAATGGATTATGATAAATTTCTTCGTTTTGAGCGCAGCCTGCTGCTATACAATAAACTCCCTCTTCTGTCGGAAGCTCTATAAAATCTGTTTCAGCTTTTAATCCCTGATTATTTGTGTTTTCACAATCGACTTCCCCGGTTGTTATACCACCCGCATTGATGCATCCGTATAAAGGAGTGCATATTGTGCCATGTGTTTTACAATCTCTGCCGGCGTAATTTGAAACAACCTCTGCATCTTTGTAATTTTTTGCATTACATGGACCTTTAACAATAGAAACGCCTGCTGAAAGTTGGATCGTTCCCCTAGAAGTTGCTGGAAGGTCCAGAGCCCTGTCCCTGCAGTTGATTTTTTCCGCAGATATTTTAACCTTCTCTCCGGCGTTAAAAAGCCTTATTTTATCTGTTACATCATATTTTCGCGGACCTTCTGTGGCAACCTGTAGCTTCTGCCCACCCGAAGCAGTGACAGTCAGATAGCCGCTCGCAGCGCTGTACTGCGCTTGAGAAACCGATTCCGCCTGCGGCGTGTTCGTATTATATCCCGCGATGTATAAGGTTACAAGAAAAATAAATAATGTTGCGATAATCGGAAGTGAATTATTTCTTTCTTTTTTAGACATTTAATCGAAATCTATTCAATTTTGAAACTTATAAATGTTCTTTTTCAATTTTTTATCGTTCATTAATAACAAAGAATAATTCTCTATTCTGTTTATTGTTTTATAAATAGATTTTTGCAAGCATTTGCATGAAGAAAACTGCGCTCCTGCTTGCCGCAATTATTTTTATCTCAGGCTGCACTGCCTCGCAGATAGATATTTTTTTGAAAGCATCTCCGTTGGTGAGCAGTTTTCTTGAGCAATATCCGAACGCAAAAGTTACTACAATTCTCGTTGCGCAAGGAACAGTTCAGGCGCAGATCGAAAAAATAAAAGAGGACTGCGGTCCGGACTTTCCGCTGGCGAGCTATTACAAAACAACTTTGGATGACAAGGAAAATGGAATAATGCTTGTAATCTGGATGGATTCCAAAAATTATCAGATAACCTGCGCTGTCAAAGAAAGCGCGGGCGTAAAAAAAGAAGTGAACGCAAACGAAACAATAGAAGTAACCACTACAACTCAGCCAATTCCAACAACTTATTACCCACCCACGACAGCCGCGCCGTCTACAACATCACCATCTATAATTGCAACAACACAGCAGGCAACAACCACCACCTCTAATGCAACGCAAAATTCTACAAATGCAACCAGCGCAACAACCACTTCAACTATAGAATCTACTACAACCACAACTATCCCGTTGCCAGATTTGACTGCAGCTCCATGTTGTGTGAATGGGACTACTCCCGGCACAAGGACATTTATTTCTAATATCTATAATGGTTTTGCTCCCGGCGGCACCGATGTTAACACAACATTTTATATAAAAATTGAGGCGCTCTTTAACAACAATGCTTCAGCAGGAGGCATCAATACTTCATCAGGAACCTGCACAACTTCCCTGCCTTCGCTTATTTCCGGCAGCATGTCCCAAGCGGGCTGCCAGATATACATAAGCACCAAAGGATCATACACTTTCATAACAACTGTGGACAGCACTAACGTAATAGCGGAGTCAAATGAAAATAATAATGTTAATGTTTTTTCAAATCTTGATCTTCCTTAATTTAGTTTTTTGAATTTTACGCTATTTCACTAAGTTTTATAAATAGGTTTTCAGAAATATTATATATGAAAAAATCCGCGTTCTTGCTTTTAATAATAATTCTAATAGCAGGCTGCACGCAATCTGGCCTGACTCCTATTGCAAAAAATCTGCCGGAAGTGAAAGAATTTTTGAATCAATATCCAGAAGCAGCAATAACCGCATCAGCATATTCTCCTTCTGCTGTTAAATTTGTTGTGAAAAATTTCGCGGAGCAATGCCCAAATCTTGGAGAGGAAGGAAAAAGCTATCAAAAAATAACTATTGTGGATGGAAAAACAAAGCAGATGATGATTGTTTGGATCGAAGCGAAAAACAATGAATTCGTCTGCGCAATCAGAACTTCTTTAAGCGGAGAAATTGTTACAACAACTTCCAGCACAACCACAACCCTGCCACCGACAACAACTGCTCAAATCACAACAACTTCCAGCACAACAACTACAATTCCGCCGACTACTACAACAACTGCAAATGCGACAAACGCGACAACAACTTCATCTTCAACTACAACAACCATTCAGCCTTTGCCGGATTTGGCAATTTCAAGCATAATTATAAATAAGGATTATAGGTTTATTCAAGGATTTTTTTATCATAATTTTTCATATACAATAACAAACATTGGCGCGGCAACATCAAATGCCACAAAAATTCAATTCAATATAACAAATTCCAGCGCAGGAAATTCCACAATCACGAGCTTTGAGCTGTATGTCGGATCGCTGGCTCCTGGCGAAACTCTGACAAACACAACGCAAAAAAATTATACATTGAAAGGGGATTATTTTCTTGTAGCTTCTGTTGACAGTATTTCAAGCAATGCTGAACAAAGCGAAACGAACAACATGAACTCAAAACATTTTCCAGTGCCTTACGCATTTTCAAGCAATGCAAATTTGATAATTTCGGAAATAAATTATATATTCAAGGAAAGCCTTCCTTCATGCGAATACTACACAATTAATGCGACTGTAAAAAATGCAGGAACAGAAAATTCCAATGAAGGTTATGTGCGATATGAAATTTACAAGGATGGCGTTTTAAATGAAGCGAGTGTTGTCGGCGGCTCAGGAATCATACCAATTCTTGCCACATCACAATCTTACAATGTAAGTATCGCAAATAAATGCACATCAACAGGAACTTACGTTACAAACGCAACTGCAGACTATTATGACATGACTAAAGAAATAAATGAAATAGATAATTGGAAAACACAAAATCTCGTAGTTCCGTAAATTTTTATTTTTTCCTCTTTGGGTTTTTTTTCTCGATTTCCTTTTTTAGTTTCTCCTCCTCAATTCTCTCGTACCTCTTGCGCGCAAAATTTTTAAAAGCCTCATTAATCGGATTCTTGCATCCTGCCGCGCAGTGCAACTCTCCTTGGCATAATCCAATAGATTTCATAAACTGCTCATTCTCGCAGTTGGGCGGCAGAATTTCGCGCTGCTGTCTGCCGTGCCACTTCAAAGTTGTGCGCACAAATCTTTCTGGCAAAGGCTGAGGCAAGTTTTTATTCCACTCCAAAATTCTACTCTCGGTTTTTTCCCACGGCCAGTTTGCTGAGCGAAAAAAAGCTATTAGAGTGAAAACCGAGCGCTTGCGGCCGTCAGGAATTCCAGAAATAATTTTTTTCATGCAAGGCGGGAAAAATTCTTCCGGAATCGGTTCGGAAATTTTTCCTTTTGTTTTTGGCTTTTCAACTGCAATAATTTTTTCCGGCTTTAATTTTGCAGTCCAGTCCAAAGCCTGCAGCAAAAGCTCAGTCCCTTCCTCGGGCTTGCTTTCCAAAAACGGGGCTGAAAAATTTATGTTTGGAATTTCCGCAAACTTCGGGGAAAAATTTTTCAGCTTGAACGCGCGCAGTGGCAGGGAAACCAGCCAAGTTTTGTGGTGCAAAGAATATGGAGCGCGAAACATATGCCTTGAGCTCCAGCCTTCTTCAATATCTAAAAATGTGTATGGAGTAAGTTCAGAAATTTCTATTCCTTTTGTTAAGCTTGCAACGCCACCTTCTTCTTTCACAAGAGCCTCAAAAATTTTATCCCTGCATTTTTCCTTTATGAATTTACAAAGAGACTGCAAGCCCTCAGGATATTTTTTTGCGAGCAGCTGAAAATCAATTGTCTGCGGAAACGCCTCTGCTGAAATAGCGATATGGAATCCGCGCCTGCCGGAAAATTTAACAGTTGGGGAAATTCCAAAATCTTTCAAAAAATTTACAACTTCAACAGCTGCGGCGCGGCCATGCTCTAATTTAAATTTTGCGTCAATGTCTATAATCAAATCCCAGCCCGCGCGCAAATTGTCCTGCTCCTCTTTTGAAAGCTGAGAGGAAAGCTGCATTGGATTTTTCCAGCGCTCAACTGAGCAGTGAAAAGCAACAACTCCTTTTTTCACTTTTTCCAAAATGTCCGCAGGATACTGCAAAACATCAGGCCGCTTTGAGTAGCCTCCGTCAGCAAAAGTTCCAGCCGACTCTCTATCCTTAGCGCACGCAAGAATTGCAGACTGGACTTTCGGGTTTGAGTAGTATTTCAGAATTTGATTTTGAGAAAGCTGAGTTGATGCGGTTTCCATGCAAAAGTTTCTGCGAGAAGATTTATAAGGATTTTACTTTTTCTTGGATTTGGGTTTTTGGGATTTTTGATAGAAATAAATTATAAGTGAAGCTAGAATATAACTCCAAACAATTGAAAGGAACCAACCAATATATTCGCCAACCCCTCTCACAGCTCCTTTCATAAGAGGTATCATCCAAAAAATCAAATTAGATAGAAAGCCTCCAATAGCCAATGCAATACCGGATAGTTGCTGTGGATATTTACCTCCCGGAGCTACTGTATAATAAACTTCAGCTGCCATTGCCGTGCCAATAACACCCAAAATCAATAAAATAATTGTTAGAAACACTTTCTGCTTTGTCAATTTAAAAAATTCTTTCCAATTCATATTCTAGTATTGCAATGCAGATTTATAAGCTTTCTTTCTAAACAATCTTCATGAACAAAATGATTTTAAGAAAGCGGGGCTGATGCGGTTTCCATGCAAAAGTTTTGGCGAGAAGATTTATAAGGATTCACTCCGAACCCAGATTATGGAAAGGAAAAATTTATTGTCCCGCGAAGTTTCAGACTTCCGAATAGAAAAAGATTCAGTTGCCCAGCTCGCGGAAAAAATGTGGCAAGGTGGCGGCTTTTCTGCAAAAGGCTTTGGGACTTCTGTGGAAATTTTGTCTGAAATGTTTGCTGACAAAAGCTGCAAAAAGTTTTTTTCATTTCCAGCGGATATTTGCGCAACAGGCTTGCGCGGCGCGATTGCGCAGATGATTGAAAAAAATTTAGTTGATGTGATTATAACAACCTGCGGAACCCTTGACCATGACTTGGCGCGCGCATGGGGCGGGAAATATTTTCACGGCGCATTTGAAATGAATGATGAGGATTTGAGAGAGATGGGAATAAACCGCTTGGGAAATGTTCTTGTTCCAAATGAAAGCTATGGCGAGCCGCTGGAAAAAAATATGCGCCCGATTCTGGAAGAATTGCAAAAGAAAAAAACAGAATGGGGCGGGCGCGAATTGATTCACGAATTCGGCTCGCGCTTGAATGATAAAAATTCAATTCTTTTTCAGGCAGCAAAAAAAAATATTCCAATTTATGTTCCAGGAATAACTGACGGCGCGTTTGGCTCACAGCTGGTTTGGTTTTCTCAGGAAAATAAATTTTCTGTTGATTTGCTTGCGGACGAGCGCGAGCTTGCGGACATTTGCTTTCGCAAGGGAAAAACCGGCGCGTTAATGATTGGCGGTGGAATTTCAAAGCACCACACAATTTGGTGGAACCAATTCAAAGGCGGGCTTGATTATGCTGTGCAAATCACAACTGCAACTCAGTATGATGGCTCTCTCTCGGGCGCGCGATTGTCCGAAGCAGTCAGCTGGGGGAAAGTTTCTCCACAAGCAAAATATGTTAATGTGGATGGCGATGCGACAATTTTGCTTCCAATTATTTTGGCAGCGGTTTATGAGAAATTGGGAATTTAATCTACTCCTCGCTCACTCGCGGCGCAAGGACAAAAGAAATTTTGCAAAGCTCGGAAACAAAATCCATTCTCAAAGGATAATCATTTCCAAGAGAAATTTTCGCGCGGTCGCAGATTTTTCCTGCTTTAATCATTTTTTTCAAATACTCAAGCGGGTAGCGCGATTTTACTTTTGCCTCTGCTGTTAGAACCGGCAAAGCTACCGAGCCTTTCTCCAAAATCAATTCAGTTTTTGAAGAATCTGATTCAGCAGACATTCTGAAATTTTCCCCGAGCTCAAAAATCGCAGAATCCGCAATCACGTCCGCATCAGAAATTCCATCTGAAATTACATCCGCGCGCACTTCTGCGGTTGCTGGAAAATTAAACTGTGTTATGTTGGGGACTTCCCCGGTGTTCAATTCCAAAATCGGCACTGCGAAATTTCTCACAGAGTCTCCTGTTAAAGTTATGTGAAGGCGCGAGCCGTCAAGCTTCAGGGAAATTTTATCAGAAGGGCCAGCACGGCGCAAAATTGTTAAAAAATTTAATAAATTCAATCCTGCGGTTTCCTCTTTGTCGCAGTTATAATCGGAAAATGCTTTCGCGGAAATTTTCAAGTCCACAACAACAACCATTGCTCGGTCAGAGGCTGTCAGCTCCAAGCCCTCGGGCTTGAATTTGAAATTCGCCTCGTCAATTATTTGCGCAGCTGTGTCTATTGAATCCCTTAGCAGTTTAACATCAGAGGCGGTTGCTGAGAACATTTTTATCGAATAATTAATGGAAGTACAGATTTAAATCCTTTTGCTTTCTGTAGATGAAAAGCAAAACTTATTAACTTAGCCCGCGCACAATTATGCGGTAAGTTCTATGAAAATTGTTGTAATCGGCGACACACATTTAGGCTATGATTTCGGTGGGCCGCGCGGAGAGGATTCTTTTTTAGCTCTGGAGGAAGTAATTGAGCGCGCGCAAGACGCAGACTTGATTTTAATGCTTGGAGATGTTTTTGATAACAGAATTCCAAAGCCGGAAATTTTCGCGCGCGGCGCGAGGATTTTAGGCAGGGCACAAAATTTTGGGCCGAGCAAAGCAAAATTAATTGCTCTCAATGGGAAAGAAGAAAAAGAAATTTCCCCCACTGCTCTGAAAGGAATTCCGATTGTTGCAATTTCTGGAACGCATGATAGAAGGAGCAGGCATTTGGTAAATCCTGTTCAGGCTCTGGAACATGCGGGCTTGCTAATTAATTTGCACTGCGCAACTGCTGTTTTCGAAATCAACGGAGAAAAAGTTGCGATTCACGGTTTGAGCGGCGTGCCTGAAAGATATGCGAAAGATGTTTTGCTGTCTTGGAATCCTGTTCCGACAAAAGATGCGAAAAATATTTTTCTCATGCACCAGTCAATTGAACCTTATATTTATTCCCCGCTCGAGCCGCCTTCCCTGAAGTTGGAAGATTTGCCAATTGGAATGAATTTGTATTTGCTCGGGCATATGCACTGGCGCGACCAGAAAAATTTTCGTGGAGGCCAATTAGTTCTCACAGGCAGCACGATTTTCACTTCAATCCACAAAACTGAAGCAGAGCAGCAGAGAAAAGGATTTTGGATTTCTGACGGAAATCTTGCTGATTTTGTTCCGCTGAAAAACAGCAGAAAAGTTTTGTGGCATGAAATGTATTTTACTGAAAATACAAAAGTGGAAATTGAAAGCGCGCTTTTTTCCCTGCCGCAGCAGGATGGCGGGCTTTTGCCAATAATAAATATTAAAGTAAAGGGAAAACTTCCTGCAGGAGTTTCCACGCCAAACTTTTCAGATTTAGAGGAAAAATATTCCAGCAAGGGAATTATCAGAATAAACAAAAATATTGAAGCAGAGGATTTTCAGGAGCAGATTGAACTCCTCCATGCTTTGCGCGAGGCAAAACTTTCTCCGGAAGAGCAGGGGCTAAAACTTTTAGCTGAAAATTTGAAGCAGGCAAACTGCGGAATCCGCGCAGAGGAAATTTTTGATTTGCTTGTTGATGGGAATGCGGATTTGATTTTTAATTTGCTTTCGGGAAAACAGAAAACTTTGGGTGCTTGAATGATAACAAAAGTCCAATTGCAAAACTGGCGCTCGCATGAACAGACTGAATTAGATTTCTGCGAGGGCACGAACGCGCTTATTGGAATTATGGGAGCTGGGAAAACATCTATTCTGGATGGAATCTGTTTTGCGCTCTTTGGAACTTTCCCAGCTTTAGTAAGCAAAAAAGTAAAACTTGAAGATGTTGTGATGAAAAAGCCCAAAGAGAAAAAATTTGCGGAAGTTAATGTTTTCTTTGAGCTGGATGACAAGGAATTTTCTGTTAAGCGCAGAATTGAAAACGGGCGCGCAACAGGCGAGCTGCGCTGCGAGGGAAAATTAATTGAAAGCCCGCAGACAAACAAAGTCACTGAAGAGGTTGAGAAAATTCTGAAAATAAATTATGACCTGTTCACACGCGCAGTCTATTCGGAGCAGAACCAGATTGATATGTTTTTAACAATTCCAAAGGGCCAGCGCATGAAAAAAATTGATGAAATTCTGGCGATAGACAAATTTGAGAAAGCCCGCCTTACAACAAGGTCAATAGTAAATAAATTTTCCTCTACAGTTTCTGAGAAGCGCGAGCTTGTGAAGGATTTTGAATCCGGAGAAGAGCTGAAAAATTTCCCGCGCATGAAAAAAGAAATTGAAGAGCTGGAGCTTGAGCGCGCGAAAATGGAAAAAAATATTTCTGCGGTCCGCGATAAAAAGCAGAAAGCTGAAAGAAGCCTGTCTGCTATGCGCGAGACAGAAAAGAAATTCCGCGAGCTTGAAACAGAAATGAAAACTTCTATTGCTCTAAGCAGGCAGTTCGAAGAAGATATTGACCGCGTAAAGCATGAAGTTATGGACTACTCCGAGGAAAGTGATGAGCAAATCGGAGAGCGCGTTGCTTCTATTGAAAATGATTTTCTGAAAATGAAAGCCCAGATTGAAGAGGAGCGCGAGAAAATTTCATCGCTGCGGGAAATAATTTCCAGCAAGGAAACAAAAGTCAAGCTTATTGATTCTGAAAAAATTCCTGAAATTAAAAAGCACATCAAGGAAATGAATGAACTTGAAGCAGACGCAAAAAAGCACCCACTGAGAAAAATTTCCGCCCAGCTTGAGCAGAGAGTAGAGGAACTTGAAAGCCACAAGGAGGGAGCGCAGACTGCGTGGGCGCAAATCAAGGAAGTTGAGGAAAGCGTGCGCGAATTTGAGTCTGTCGGGGAAGTTTGCCCAGTCTGCGAGAATGAATTGAGTGAAAGAAAAAAGGCCGCGATTCTGGAAAAGAAAAATGAAAGGATTAGAAAACTGAAATCTGAAATCACAAAGCATGAAACCGGAAAAGACAAAATGAAAATTGAAATTGAAAAATTGAAAACCGAGCTCAAGCTTGCCGAGAGAATTGAACAAAGGCTTTCACAATTGGAAGGGATTGAAAAGCAACTGAAGTTTGTTGAAGATGCAAAAAAGCAATTGCGCTCGGAAGTTTCCGAGCACAGCAATGAATTGAAAATGGCTGAGAAAGCTTTGAAGCTTGCTGACGGAGGATTTGAAGAAAAGCAAAAAGAATTTGAAAAAATGAAAAATGTTTTTGACAGGAGAAAAGAAATTCAGGAAAAACAGAAAAGGCTGCGCGAGCTGAGCCAGAGGATTGAACAGCTTCAGGCGCAAAAAGGGCGTTTTGTTGGATTTGCTCCGGAAATTATTCCGGCGGTTGAAAAAGAATTTCAGGAAGCGATTGGAATGGAAAAGCACGCTGAGGCGAAGCTTGAGGGATTGATTGCTATTATCAGCGAGAAAGATTCCCGCATTTCTGAAGTGCAAAATAAAATGAAAATTCTGGAATTGCACGGAGCTGAAATTAAAAAATTGGAGGCAATGCAAAACCAGCTTGAGCTTTTGGAATCTGGATTGGAAGCGACGCAGGGGCAGCTGAGAAAAAATTTTGTTTTGGCTGTGAATCAGGCAATGGGTTTGCTTTGGCAGAATTTGTATCCATACAAAGATTTCTATTCTTGCAGGCTTGCTGTTGAGGAGGGAGATTATATTTTGCAATTGCAGGATGCGACTGGATGGATTCCGGTTGATGGAGTTGCGAGCGGCGGAGAAAGAAGTTTGGCTGCGCTGACTTTGAGAATTGCTTTCTCGCTTGTGCTCGCTCCTCAGCTGCGCTGGCTTGTGCTTGATGAGCCAACGCACAATTTGGACGCTAAAGCTGTTGAAGATTTGGCAATTGTTTTGCGCGACAGGATTTCAGAATTTGTTGAGCAGGTTTTTTTAATTACACACGACCCCGCGCTTGAGAATGCAGTTTCCGGTTATTTGTACAGGCTTGAGCGAGCAAAAGAAAAAAATGAAGAGACGCGGGCTATAAAAGTTTTCGGGCCTGAAGCATGAGGATTTAAATTTAGAATCACAAGCATATCTATGGAACTTCAAGGATATGTGCAACAAATAAAAGATCTTGTGCAGAAAGGAAATTATACCCGTGCCGAGGCTGTGTTTTATGTTGCAGTGGCAGATGAAGGCAGAAAAGTTTTCGGCGTTGGAAGCCATGCTCCATATTCCAAATTGCAGCCGTTTGTTGACGCTTTAGATAAAAGTGGCTTGTGGGGGCATATAGCAAAAATGAAGCCAGACACGCAACCGATAAGATTTGTGCAGGAAATAATTCATAACAGAAATTCTATTATACCTAATATTTCTGGGATTTCCGCAGAAACTGTGATAAATATTTTAGAAGAAGCGAACAAAAAAGGCATAACTGATAGAAGAAATATGGTAGATGTTGTTAAAGAATATATTCCTAAAGGTCAGATGAAAAGAGATAGCAGGATAAAAGAATGGTATGAAGATATTTATTCTCTCGCTGTTGGAAAAACTTGGCAAAATATGCCTATGCCAAAAAGGCAGGATGTTGCGATGACCGGTGTCCACAAGGAAAAAGCTGTTGTGTGAAAGGTTTAAATACCTTAAATAACCTTTATTTAGTGGTAGTATGTGTATAACAGATCTTCCTGAAGGCCATCTGGAGCAGTGCGTCGGAGACGCGGTTTATGCTATTGGGTTAAAACTCAAAGAACATGAGATAGGCGGCAAAGTTGATTATCTTGGAAGTGAATTTTATAGAGCGCTTGAGATGGTTGAAGATAGAGCCCTCAAAAGAGAATTCTTTCGCGGAGGTGAAGTTGAAGAACTCAGAAAAAGACTTTTAAGAGTTGAAGGAACTTTCAGAAAAGAAAGCATGCGTAGGAGTTATAGAAAGTTTGTTGAAAATGTTGTCATGCAATATGCTCAGGGAAACCCGCATTTATTTTTGATGTTGTGGGAAAGAACTCAAAGATTCAAAAGAGAGGCTGTTTCTGGAAAAGATGAAACGCCCGACTACATAAGATAATTTTTTTATTTCTTTGGCCTTACATAAACGCCTTTGCATCCCTTTCCTTCTGCTCGCGCCCGTCAGCGAAATTCAGGCAAGCCTGCTCAAGCGCAATTCCGCGCTCGTTCTTTTTGCTTTTGCGCTCGCGGACTTTCAGAAACAGCGGATAGTTCACAGCTTCTCCAACAATCAACGCTTCCCCAACGCGCAAAGAAGAAATTGTTCCGAGAACATCTGAAGTCAAACCTTCGGAGCTTTCTCCAATGTGCTTCAAGTCATACGGGTTTGTCACGCGCAGAATTATGTGCGTGTTGCACTGGGACAAAGCAGTTGTGGAAAGATTTATCGGCCTCTGGGAAATCAAACCCAAGCACGCGTGGAATTTTCTTCCCTCGCGCGCGATTTTTTCAATTATATTTCTGGAAATCGCGCCTTCTCTATTCACGCCTTCCGGGCAGAAATTGTGAGCCTCCTCCACAATAAAAGCAAACGGCGGAATCGCTCCGCTCCTGCGCGCGTTGAAAAGTTTCTGGCCCAAGTAAGTTACAATAATTTGTTTTTCCTTCAGAGAAACCATGTCTGAAATATCTATCACAGTCAAATGCCCGGGGCGCGTTAATTTTTGCAGGGATGGATTGTCGTATCCGGAAAATAATCCTGTTGAGTCCAACTCGTAAATCAAAGTGTATAGAATATCTCTTGTTGTGGATTTTATTTCGCTTGACTCTAATTTGTTCAGAACATCCCTGAAATCAAAAACTTTCCCGCGGTTCTCATCATTCATTACAGCCAGAAATTTATTCAGCTCTCTTTTTTGCACAGAAGTCATGTGCGGCATAATTTCCGCAATCATTCCCGCGCTCAATCCCGGCACGCCGATTCTGAAATCTCTTCCGAGAATTACATCCGTTCTGTCCTTGTAATTTTTATCTTCCGCAAATCCAATGTATTCTCCATGCGTGTCAATCACAACTGTAGCCACTTGCCCGTCCTCTGATTTTCTGTCCAGCAATTCTTCAATCAAGCAGGAAGTTAAATAAGATTTTCCGGCTCCCGACTGCGCGAGAATCGCAAAATGCTTTTGCAGCAGCCGCGTCATGTTTAATTTCACAAGCATGTTGTGATGCTCAACTGTTCCCAAGTGCAAGCCTTTTTCCAAATCCAACCCGAAAAAAATTGAGAGAATGGAATTTTCCGCATTGAAAACTTTTGCTCCCGGGCTTGCTGGAAAAGCCGAGCGCATTAATTTTTCAGAGCTGTAAACTCCCAAAGGAACTGCTTCCGCAACTAAATATTCCCAGCGCTCTGATGGAAATAATTCTGTCAAAGGCTTTCCCGAGCGCTCAAATTCCTGCACAGATTCCGCGCGCTCAAAATACCTGTTTGTTTTTATTATTTCAGAAATGCGCGCGATTAATTTTCCCTCTTGGGTTTCAAGCATCACAAACTGGCCCTTTCTCGCTGAGCCTGTAACTATAAACGCGAGCTTTGTTGTGCTCGGGCTGTCCGGTGTTGAGATTATTGTTCCGAGAGCGCTGCTTGTTTCCATACAAATCACAGAATGCCTAAGTATTAAATAGATTGCAGGCTTAAATTCTTTTTAGAATTCCTTTTATGAGCGGTTGACATATGTATATTTAAGCTTTACGGTGTATAGATTTTTATGAGAGCAATTGTTGAAAGACCTGTACAAAATCCTGCAGGAGAATTAAGATACGGCTTTGTTGATGATAAAAGTTTAAAGGTGTATGAAACAGTTCCGGGTCCCAATAATCCACTCAGAAAAACTCCGGGATATTTAGTTTGCGGCGTTGCAGACCTATCCGGAGGTTTAACTAGAAGGCCCGTTAGAACTGGTGCTTTTAAACTCGACTTAAATAAACATCATTCTGATACTTTTGCATTTGAACCAGATGAGTTTGTTTCCCGAACTTTCTATGCTGATCGCAGGCGCGTAACTTGGCAAATAGAATTTTTATTCAGAGAAACTTCTAGAGCAATATGTTTAGAAGATGGAAGTATTCTCGTCCGAGAAGATTTGGTAGGAAATTCTGAATATTTAAAAACACTGGATAGTCTTGCGAAAGCTTACGCCGATGTTTTCGGAGGAAAAGCGATGATTCCAGGAATTAACTCTCCGGAAATTTTTCGTGACAATGGCTACGGTGTATTTAGCCTCCGCGGTGTATTTGGCCTCGAAGCTCCAATTTGATAAAGCTTAAGTTTCAATTTTTCTAAAGGATTTTAATTTTAAATCTTGAAAAACAATCAATTCCATGCCCTCCTACAAATTCCTCACAGAGCGCGCTTTGTTCATTCCAAAAGAAAAAGCTTTGGTAATAGCGGATTTGCATTTGGGAATTGAATATGGATTGAGAAAATCCGGAATAACAATTCCCAGCCAGACGGAAAATTTGCGCGCCCGATTAGAAAAATTAATCAGGCAAACGGCCGCGAAAAAATTAATTATTCTCGGGGACATCAAGGATGAATTCCGCGGGCTGAGCTGGCAGGAAATGAGAGAAGCCCCAAACTTTTTTTCTGAGCTCGCAAAAAAAGTTGAGTTGCATTTGGTAAAGGGAAACCACGATGGATTAATTGAAAATATTTTGCCAAAAAGCAAGAGGATAAAAATTTACGAGCCTGTTGGTTTTAGATTGGGAAATTTTGCTTTCACGCACGGCCATGCATGGATTTCCAAAGAAATGATCAAAGCGAAAATTTTGCTGATGGGAAACCTGCATCCGGCTGTTGAATTTTATTCCGGGCGCTCGAGACTGGTTGAGCACATTTGGCTGCGCGCCCCATTGAACAAAAAAGTTTTTGAAAAGAAATTTGCAGAGAAAACAAATTTGGAAACTGCAATAATTCTACCGGCTTTCAATTTGCTTTCGGGCGGAGCTTCTGTAAACAGAAAAGGATTTGAGATTTACAAGCCTTTCAAGAAAGCTTTTGCGTGGAAAGCGGCTGAAATATTTTTGCTGGATGGAATTTGTTTGGGAATGTTAAAGAGTTTGAAAACAAAATCAAAAACCACCTATTGAAAATAAGTTGTATCTGTCTATGAAAACTTTATAAATAAACCAATAGGAAATTCTATATGAAAAAAGTTGTTTTTGCTTTCGCGGTTTTCTTGCTATTATTTTCGTCTATGGCGTTCGCTTTGGTTATTACAAAAGATACTATGGAGAGTACAACTGACAGAACAGCGGTGTTCAATGTAACAACAGACCAGTCGACTATTATTACAATTTTTTATGCCAACGAGACTTGGTATAATGCTCATTCTTCCGATCCGCTGAACATAAGAATTAACAATCAGTATAATGATAATATTTACAAAATTACAAGAACTCCAACGATTAGCGGGCTTTCTCCCGGCACAAAATATTATTATTATGTTTACGCTTCAACCTCTGGAGGGCAGGGCGCGCAGGGGCAGATAAAATCCTTCACAACCGCGGCCAACCAGCCTCCGACTGCAACACAAGTTTCTGCCACAGACATAACAACAGATTCAGTCAAACTTTTATGGACAGCAAGCTCTGATGTTGATTTCGCTTCTTACAAGATTTACAGGAGTGAAAGCGCAGGAGTCGATGAAAGCTCAACTCTTGTCATAACGATAACAGAAAAAAATAATGCAAGCTATACTGACGCTCAACTCACCAATAACACAACTTATTATTACAAAGTTTATGTTGTTGATAGCGGCGACTTGAGCACTGGAAGCAATGAGGTTTCTGGAAAAACAACAGAAATCCCTGCCACAACAACAAGCACACCGCCATCTTCTACAACAACCAGCATTGATTCGGCTATAACAACGACATCTACAACTGCTCCTCCAACTACAACCACAACTTTGCCCCCAGCAACCACGACAACTCAGGCAGCTACAGAAGCTGAAGCGCTTTCTGCAATACAACTGGCTAATTCCACAATAAATGCTGTTAGAGATTCGAAGAATATTGCAGAGGCTCAAAAGGCTTACAATGATGCCATAGAAAATTACAACACAGGGAATTTTGAAATTGCAAAATCAAAAGCAGAGGAAGCCAAAAACACTGCTCTTAATGCTCCTGATTTGAAAAAAGAAAGCAGTGACAATTCTTTCTTGATTTTGACGGTTGGAGCTGTTATTCTTTTAGTAATTATTGGCGCAGCTGTTTATTTTCTAATAATAAAAAAGAAATCGCCGGCGCAAATTGCTAGAGATTTGGCGCGAAGCCCTGCACCTGAGCAGAGCTAATCAAAAATAAATATAAAAAGAAAAAATTTGCGGAAAAATTTCCGCAAGAAACTTCTATCTCAAACTACAGCAATCTTCCCAGTCTTTCCAACACCCAGCTGCACTTCACCTTTGAATTCTTTTGTGAAGCCGTTTGTCAGCTCTACTTCTACTCCTTCTTGAATTCCTTCTGATTGCTGGCCCCATAGAGCAATTGGCATTGAGCCCGAGTCGTCCTGCAAAACCGCATTGACTAAAGTTGTTTGAGTTCCAAACTTGGTCTGGATTTGCTTTGGCTCGCTCATGCTCGCAACTTTCGCGCGCAGGGAAACGTTGTTCATTCCGCTTTTGAGTTCAGATATTTTCATTTTCTCACCTATGCTTCCTCTTCTCCGCCCTCTTCGCCTGCGCCTTCAGACTCTTCTGCTTCAACTTCTGAAGCAGCTTCCTCGACTTCCTCTGCTGGCGATTCCTCGCTCGAGCTTGGAGAGCCTGCGACCGCAACTTCTCCGATTGCGTGCCTTCCGCGCACTTCCTTTATTCTGATATGCACTTTGTCTCCCTTGTTCGTTCCCGGAACAAAGACAACGAAATTTTTTACTCTCGCTATTCCGTCCCCGCGCTGGGAAACTTCTGAGATTTCCACATCGTACTCTTCTCCCTCTTTTACTGGAGCAGGTTCGCTTGAGCGCCCGAAATCTCTTCGTCCGCCGCCTCCGAAACCGCCTCGGCCTCCTCCTCCGCCAAATCCTCCGCGTCCGCCGCTTCCGAATCCTCCACTGCGTCCGCCGCTTCCGCCTCGGCCTCCGCCGAATCCTCCTCTTCTTTCACCGAAACCCATATTTATTCATCTCCTATTTTTATTAGTTTGAGAAAAGCGTAGCTAAGGCTGAATTGCTTTTGCAATTGAAACCGTAAACTCGCATTCTCGCACCAAATTTTTTTACCGTAAGAATTAGCACTTGGTTTTCCCTCGCACCCTACCCACGGCTGAATATTTTTGGGAAGTTGAGGTTTATAAATGCGATGAATTCACGAGCTCACTGCTTCTCGTAAACTCGAAGCAGTTCGCAATCAATATGTAAAAATTATTTTCACACACATTGATGTGAGCGCGCACGGGTTTACCCTGCGCGCGAGCCATCAAAACTTTTCATTTTCAAATCTTTATAAATTTCAAAAACAGAAAAGTTTAATGCCCGAAACTCTAATCTCAATTTTCTTCGCGCTCGTTGTTGTTTTGCTAATCTGGAAAGTTTTCAAGAAAGTTGTTGGAGCAATAGTTGTCGGCGGGCTTTTGCTTGCTGTTTTGTGGCTGCTGGGATTGGTTTGAAAATTTTCCAAGAGGTTTAACTTTCGTTCCTTTTAGAAAAATAATGTACGGCACCTGCGGTGAGTGGTAGAACCAATACTCCAGTAATAAGCCATCCAATATATTCGAAATATGGTATTCCGACCACAAATTTCCTAGAGAGCTCAAAACCCTCGTAATCAATCTGTCCAGTAAGAATAGATTTCACTGCAGTTGCTCCGCCCATAGCTGCTCCCGCCACAACACCTCTTGCGAGCGGTCCTGCAAGAAGATGTCTTAAGCGGCCTTCGTACGGCTGCCCCTTAGAGCGCTTGTATAAAGCAAGGTAGGGCTGAAACAAAGATTTCTTGAAACCTGCTCCGAGCCCGTAAGCTATTGATTCAGCTCTTTCAAATCTGCTCATAAAAAACTATACCACTAAAACTTTATAAACACAGCAGCATATTTTATTTGCATGAACTTCAGAAATCTCTTGCTCTCATTTGTAATCGGCGCGGTTCTGTTTGCCCCAGCAGCTTTGGCTTACCAGTCTGACGGGCCAACAGGGCTGACAAGTTTTGCTTTCGGAATTGTTTCATCTATTTCAGATTTTTTTGGAAAAATATTCGCCACGCCAAATCTTGTTGTAAGCGATGCGAAATTTTCCGGGGATGATTTGCAGATAACGATTACAAACACAGGGAAAGCTGTTGCCAATTTTAAATCGGATATAGTTGATGCTGGAATAATAGATTCTGATAGCAATGTTCCAGCACTATGCAAGTCAAGCGGAAATTATTGTGTTGACAACCCTAAGAGCGGCATAAGTTGCACAGCGAGCGGAGGTCGTTGCACAACGAGAATACCAAAGACTGGCTATGGATTTTGCTCTTGTGTTTTCAGGCCAAAAACTACGGAAATTCAATCAATAAAATTAAATGCCGGCCAATCAACTACAATCACAATAAAAAATGTTGGCGCGCCAAAAGTAGCCACAAAATATTCTTTGAGAATTGCAGGCTCTGGAAACATAAAAGAGTTCGCCACTGATAAAACTATTCAGCCGGCATCAGTAACCACAACAACTCCAGCAGGCGGATCCCAAGGAGAGGGGCAAGGATCAGGGCAGGGTAGTGTTGGTGGAAACTCACAAGGACAGCAGGGACAACAAGGACAGGGAGCAACTCAAGGGCAGTCGCAAGGACAGGGAGAAGGCAACCGAACAGGCTAAATAAATATAAGCAAGTTAATTTCTCTTAAACTCTTCAAACAACTTCTCAACGCCTCGCGCGTCAATTTTCTTTTTCACAAATCCGCCCGCGCCATCAAACTGCACGCGTGAATGCGAAAGCACTGCGCCGGAAAAATTTTTGGGAATGTGCATCAATTCATGTATCAATATTTTTATTTTTTCATCCTCGGGCTGCTTATCAAATTTTTCAGAAATAACTTCAAGCACATAGTGCGGCTTTATTTTCAGCGCGTCCTGCCAGATTTTTGGAAGGCTCCATATGCGCGCGATTGCTCTGCTGGAAGAGCCTGTTGAGCGGTAGCAAACAATTCTTTTCGCGTCTATATGTAAAAACTTTAACTTCTCGCAAATCTTGAAAATATTTTCCGATATGTCTGGGGCGGGGGAGAATTTCATAATTTATCATGTTATTTTTTATTTTAGCTTTTTTAGATTTATATATTTTTCTATTGGAGTTTTTCGCGCTTCTTCGAGAAGTTTTTTTATTTCATCTCTTAAATCTCCTTCATCATCTAGCTTACAAGTTTTCATGATAAAAATTTACATAATGCAATTTAAATTCTTATTAAGCCAAACACAGCAAAAATTCCTGCAAGAATTCCAGCTGCGACAATCCACTCGCTTAGCCCGCCCACACGCACAATTCCTTTTATTTTTGGACCAACTGGCCAGAAAGGCATGAGCCCTCTGTGGGTTATTGAATCAGAAATTATGTGCGAAACAAAACCAATTGAAAACATTACAGCAACCTGAAAATTTATCCAGCCAAGCGCAAAGCCTGCTGCCAAAAGAAAAAGCAAAAACCAAACCGAGTGCGCCCAAGTCCTGTGCTTGAAATGCAAATCAATATCGGGAATCATCGCGCCCACCAAAGCAAAAACAGAAAGGTATGCTGGATAATTTAAAATTTTATTTAGCAATAGGAAAAGCAGGAAAGCAAACAGAAGGTGGGTGCGCTTTTGCATGGGATTTTTTATTTTTGGGAAAATAAAAAGATTTTTTTGAAAGGCTCGCGCGCACGGATAAACCGATGCGCGCTCGCTATTGATATATAAAAATATTTTGTGGGCGGAAATATTTTGAATAAATTCTTTTCATACAATTTGACGAGGCGCATAGATTTACCTTGCGCCGAGCATAGAAAATTTCTTATTTCCAAAAATTTCAAAACGGCCTCTGCTCTCTTCTCAATTTCATCAAGCTTGGCACAATTCCAATCCTGTCCACAAGCTGGTCGTGCAAAGCATTTGCGTCATTCTCCTGCAGTTTCGCACGCAAGTCTGCTTCAATCAGCGGGGCGGGAAATCCATAGCCAGAGTGAGGGCTCATTGCCAAAACAAGCGAGGCGATTTTGTCTGCTGTTTCAATTGGATTTTTTTCCGAGAAAAAATCCACGCGCACAGGCCTGTCAAACTCTGCGGATTTCAGATAGAAGGAAAATATTTTTTCTCCTGCTGGACCTAAATCAGAAAGCACTGGATGCTGCGCTGGCTGGGAGGAAAATTTAAAAACTGCTGTTCTCTCTCCGTGCTCCAAGCAGTGGTAAAGCAAGTTCGTGTCGCGCGTGCCAGACAGAATTTTTTGTAATTCAGGAACGCGCGGGCTTTCTATTTGCCCGAGGATTTTTTCCGCAATAATTTCGCAAAATCTGCGGCCGCGCGAATCCTCAACGCAGCCCGCAAGCAAAGAGCCAGAAGAATTTTTATAAAGATTTTTGAAGCTCTGCAAAACCAGTTGGTAGCGTGCAAACGCCGGAGAATTTTTCTGGGGCTTGTCATTTCCATGTGGCACAATCATTCCGTCCATGAGAACAATATGCGGGGAAAATTTTGAAAAACATTCTGCAGCCAAATCAACTTCGCCGCGCTGGCGTTCAAGAGAAGAACTCATCGCAAACTCCTCATCATTGTAAGGGTCTGAAACAACTATGAGTCTCGGAGTTACAATAGCGTGCGGGTGGTATGCAACTTTTTCCAATTTCCCGGAATTGTAATTGAAAACAACAGCGACCGCGCGCGTGAGAATTAAATCCATTCCGTGGTATTCATGCTGCGAAAGCCCGCCATCTATTGCAGCAACTATTTTTTTATCCAGAGAATCAGCAGAAACTTTTTGTATTAAATTTTTTTCAAGAACATCCCCGCCGAGCTCAACGCTTGCGGAAATTTCGCGCAGAAATTTTCCCAGCTTCTCTCTGCTTGCCTCAAGATTTTTTATTTTTTCTGCGATTTCTGCGAGCTGGGGGAGAAGTTCGTGCATGATTTTATTTGAAGGTGAAGGAATATAAAGTTTCAAAACAATTGTTCTGTATGCAAATTTTGAAAAGAGGTGCAGAAGCTATTTTGTATTTAGACAGCGAGAAAAATCTTGTAAAGGAAAGAATAAAAAAATCTTACCGGCTGCCGGAAATAGATTTGAAATTGCGCGCCGAGCGCACGCGCGCAGAAGCGCGCTTGATAAATGAAGCTGGGCGCGCGGGCGTTTCTGTGCCGAAAATTTTTTTTGTTGACGAGGCTGGCGCGAAAATTGTTATGGAATTTCTTTCGGGGGAAAGATTGAAAGAAATTTTTAATTCTGAATTGCCATTGAAAGAAAAAGAAAAACTTGCAGAAAAAATCGGGGAGTCTATAGGCAAATTGCATTCACATAATTTAGTCCATGGAGATTTGACAACAAGCAATTTAATTTTGCACGATCGGCAGAATCTTAAAGATTCTGCGAGCCCGCAAAATTCTCAAAATTTTGCTGGGGGGAAAATTTTCTTTATTGATTTTGGTTTGGGTTTTCAATCAAGCCGAGCAGAAGATTTCGCAACTGATTTGTCTGTTCTGAAAGAAGCGCTCAAGTCCACGCATTTCAAAGACTTAAATAGTTTGTGGGAGCAGATAATTTCAGGATACAAGAAAACTTTCCCTGAGGCAGAAAAAGTATTTAAAGCCTTGGAGAATATTGAATTAAGAGGAAGGTATATTGAGAGGGCTGGTTGATAAACAATGACAAATGAAATCCAAACAGCACAGGCAACACCTAGCGTTGCAGCTGACGGGGGTCGAGGAGATGGTGATGGCAAGTCCGTATCATCAGCTTCGACGAGAAAAGAAGAAAAATTCAATTTCTTCAAATGGGTGCGCGGGAAAAACAGACAAGAATTTTTGGAAAATGGAAGCTATGTTTTAATGGTTGTTGCAGCGGTCTTAGTTTCAGGCGGTTTGCTTCTTGGAAGCTTTGTTCCTGGAATTGTAATTGTCGCAAGCATCGGCGCGTTCATTCTTTTGCCTGGGCTTGTGATTTATGTTATCTCTCAATTAATGCTTCCGGATGAAAACAAGGAGGGAGAAAATAAATAATTTTTCTCAAGAGTTGCTGGGTTTCGGCTCAACAACATCTGATTTGGTGAAATCATGGCAAGAATTTATGCAAGAAAACACGGAAAGTCCCGCAGCACGCGGCCGCAAATTCCCGCAGGTTGGGTTCAGTATTCTGCAGATGAGATTGAAAAATTAGTTGCTAAGCTTGGCCGCGATGGATTGCAGCCAGCGCAAATCGGTTTGGTTTTGAGAGACCAGTATGGAATCCCGCTTGTGAAATCCGCAACAGGAAAAACTATTTTGAAAATTCTTTCTGAAAATAATCTGGCGCCAAAAATCCCATCGGACCTTTTCAATCTTCTGAAAAAATCTGTTGTATTGCATGCTCACATTGAAAAAAATAAGAAAGATGCGCACGGCATTAGGGGATTGGAGCTATTGGAAAGCAAAATACGCAGGCTTGTGAAATATTATGTTTCCGAAGGAAAAATGCCAGAAGGCTGGAGATATGATGCGAATGCAGCAAAGCTTATTGTGGAGAAAGGTGAATTATAATGGCCGAAGAAAGAATTCAAGAGCAGAAAGCTGAGGAAAAACTGGAGCAGAAGCCTGCAGAAACAAAGCAAAAAATCGAAAAATCTCTTAAAGGGAAAGTTTGGGTAAAAATTTTGGCGCCGAAATTTTTTGAGGAAAAATCTTTGGGAGAAACTTTGGCAGGCGAGCCTGAGCAGGTTTTGAACAGGACAATCGAAACGGGTGCGTTTGAATTTGGAAATCCGGAGAAATTCTACTATAAATTATTTTTCAAAGTTGCAGAAGTCAATGGAAATATAGCCAGAACAGTTTTTTTTGGACACGACTGCTCACGCGATTTTCTGGCAAGAGTTGTTCACTATAACTCGACTAGAATTGATACAAACCAGATTGTTCAGCTAAAAGACGGGAAGCTGAGGATAAAAACCGTTGCTATAACAGCAAGACCTGTGAGTAAAACAATTGAAAAAATAGTTAGAGAGAAAATTTCCGAGTCTGTAAAAAATCTTTCTGGATTGAGCGTGGAAGAGTTTTCAAAGAAAATAATTTCTGATGAAATTCAGCAGTCTATAAGAAGCGCGGTAAATAAAATATATCCTCTGCGCACTTTAGAATTCAGAAAAAGTGAAGTTTTAGGCTGATGGAGTTGCAGAAGGCTGAGGCGCAGGCGGTTGAGTCTGAACAGCGGTTTGTGGGGGTTTTCTTGTTTTCATGTAATAAATTATTCCTACTAAAACAACTATTATCAGAATTGCACCAATCGAAACAAACAGAATTGGAGACTCTTCCTTCTTGATATCTTTTATTGCAGAAACAGACTGCAGCGCCAGATTCTTGGCAGCAGCATAATCAGCAGTGTTGTAAGATTCTACTGCACTGGAGTAGAGTTTCATGGCATTAGTCACATCTTTTTGCCCTGCAACAGAAATTATTGTTTTGTTAGCTGATTCTATTGCCGCGAACGCTTCTGCTTCTGTCACAGCCCATGTTGTGGGTGTTGGTGGGGGTAGAGTTGTTGTAGCTGCCTGAATGTCTTGTCCGGAAGTCTGGGTTATTGTTGTTGTGGTGGTCGTTGGGGGCAGAGTTGTTGTTGAAGATTGTGAAGTTGTGGTCGATGAAGAAGGCGCTGAAGCTGTAGGAGAGCTTGTGGTTGTCGTGGATGATGGAGATGCTTGAGCATCTGAAGAGCCGTCGCTGAAAATTGGTGTTGTTGAACATAACATTCCGGTACATCTGTTTAACGCCACCGATTTTATGCTGTAAAAGTACGTTGCGCCATTAGAAACAGTTGCGTCATTATAAGTTGTTCCAGTTGGGTCCGTATCTTTGCATATAGTTGCATCAGTGCTGCTGATTAAGTTCGCATTATTAGAGGATGGGTTTGCGCTTGTACTTCTGAAAACTTTATAACAAATTATTGAGATAGCATTGCCTGTATAGACCGGAGCGGTCCATGAAAGATTCGCAACAGAATTGCCGGATTGCATAGCAACATTTGCCGGCGGGTCTGGGTTATTTTGATGGGTTACAGTGATTTGGGCGGAAGCAACTTGATTGTTGTTCGAATCGAGACTAAGTGCTTTCAACGTTCTCGTGCTTTTCTCCGATGGCCTCCCCTGAGAAATTTGGCTCCATGTTGCGCTGAATGGCGATGTGCTGTCATCAGCATAAACATTGTCCTCAACATCCAGAAATCTGACTTTCGACACGCCTCCAAAAGCAGATGCAGACACTGTTACTGAATCATTTATTTTTATTCCATTTGGAGGAGAAGTTATTGAAACTGAAGGTGGTATTCCTGTAAGCAACCCTGTGGGTCCCGAAGTGGAGAAGAGGAGCCCTCCGGCAACAACCAAAACAGCAGCTACGGCTAAAAGTAAGTAATAGGAATCTTCTCTAGAAGCGCCGAAATTATATTTTTGTATCAAAAGAATCACTGAAAGTTTTTGGAGTCCAATACTTATAAATCTGTCAACATGGCATAAAAAATTTATTTATAAACTTTTAGTTCCAATAAAATTTTGCAGGAGCTAGGTCTGGGTGGTTAGGCCTCACCTCTATCGGCGAGCGGTCTTTAGCCGAGCCAAAGCCTGAAGGCGAATGCAAGGACTTGTGAAGTCTGCGCAGCTGACTGAGAAGTTTCGCCTCGCGGAATGGGTTATGCAGCGAACCCGCAGAGGTGCGGAAGCAAGCATGCGTAAGCTGTGTAGTCCGTGTTTGCGAGATACGAAATGGAGAAAGTTGCTCAGGTAAACTTTGCAAATTTTTGCATTCCACCGAGGGCGCGCTCCTGCATATTTTTAATTCTGCAATGCAAAAACTTTTTAAACCGCCATGGGAAAATATACTCATGCCAAAATATTCCTATGCTTCCAGAAACCAAACAGAAAACAAATACATCATTTACGTTTTCGCAGCCGTTGTTGTCGGCGGAATTTTGGGATTTGCTTTCTCGGAAATTCAAAAAGGTTTTTCAGAAGTTCCGAATTATGTTTCTATGTCCTCGCAGATTCCTTCAACTGGCTTTCAAAGCAAAATAAATTTAGCTGCTGTCGATAATAAGGGCAACGGTGTTGTCACACCTTTGACAGCAGAAGTAAAGCCGGGCGACGGAAAAATCCTGATTAACATAGACAAGCTGAATTACTGGACGGACACACAGCAGTCCATGCAGACTGCGCGCGCAGTCGCTGAAAGAATTACTGGAGCCAATGCAAAAAAAATGGATTTGATTTACTCAATAAAAACTGATAACGCAACTTTGGTTGGCGGGCCTTCGGCAGGAGCTGCGCTTACAATTGCGACAATCTCTGCTCTGCAGAATAAAACTCTGAATCCGAATATAATGATAACTGGAACAATTGAAGAAGATGGCTCTGTCGGCAAGGTTGGTGGGATTATAGAAAAGGCTGTTGCGGCAAAAGCAGTTGGCGCAAAATTATTTCTGGTTCCAAAAGGAGAAGGCACGCAGGTTTACACAAAACCTGAAGAAAAATGCTCAAGGCTTGGCGGCTTCTTATTCTGCGAAACAACATACCAGCGCATAGAAGTTTCTGTCGGCGAAAGCGTTGGAATAGAAGTAAAGGAAGTTGCAAATGTTGAGGAAGCAATGAAATACTTCCTCTAATCAACTGCCAGAATCATTTTGCCTTTCCAACAATCTTGAACATTTTTGTTCCGCAAACAGTGCAGGTTCCGCTCAAAGCGCCCATTCCGTTCTTCATTGTAACATCCTTCGGGTCTTTCATTTCGCGGTTCTCCCTGCATTTCATACATCGTCCTTCTGCCATAAAATATCACCTCTAATTTTATAGGCTAAGTAGAAGGTATATGTTTATAAAGGTTTTGAAATAGCCGGCAGAAAATCTTTATATACCACCTCCCACATTATTCTTCAGAAAGATTTTTTAATTTTTAGATCATTATGACAACAAACTCATCGCGCCCTCTTGACGTATTGGACCGAGCAAAAGGAAAACGCGTAATCCTGAAAACAAAAAATGGCTCAGAGATTACTGGCGTTTTGCAGGCATTTGACCTGCACTTGAATATTTGGCTGGAGGAAGCAGAAGAAAGAAAGGACGATAAAGTAGTGAAGCTCGGACCGACTCTTGTAAGAGGCGACACGATAATTTATGCAAGCCCGGCTGCGTGAAAAAATTTCTTTAGGAAAATTTTGAAAAGCTAGCTTGAGCTTGCATGATTATGTGAGAATATTTATTGACACACAATGATGCGAGCGTGCGCGAGTTTACTCTGTACGCGAGCCCATCCAGAAAATCTTTATAAACTTTCTCTTCTCAAACCAATTGATTAAAATGGTTTCAAAAGGAACATCAAGTTTCGGCAAGCACAACAAAATCACGCACATACGCTGCCGAAGGTGTGGACATCACTCTTATCACATAAACAAAAAAACCTGCGCCTACTGCGGATTTCCCGCGCCGAGATTGAGAAAGTTCGGATGGCAGTGGAAAAGGGTTTTGACGAGAGAGAGAAAGAGATAATTTTTCTCTCAAAAACAGATTTATATTTCCTTCTGTTCAACAGATTTCTGCGGGCCCATAGCTCAGTCTGGTAGAGCACTCGGCTCTTTGTTCCAAAGAGCAACACGAGCCTTTTTAGCTGTCGGCAAAATCTGAAAGATTTTGCGAGCTCCCAAAAAAGCTGAAAGCTTTTTGGCGATGAGTAAAACCGAGGGGTCGCGGGTTCGAATCCCGTTGGGCCCACCACAGATGCATCAGACAACGTCGAGGTGGCTCAGCCTGGTAGAGCACCAGACTCATAAATTTTTTATGAGAATTGATAGCAAAAGCAAAATCTTAAGATTTTGCTGCGCATCGAAATCGCAGATTTTGATTGCTAACGCTAAATGAAAAAATGAACTCTGGGGGTCGCGGGTTCGAACCCAAGCCTTTTTATCAAAAAAGGCTAGGGCTTATCCAAAAAGGAAAATAGCTTCGGATATATGAAACGCCCGCCCTCGACACCAAATTTATAAGAATACTGTTAGATTTAATTTGAGATGATTTCATGGCCATATCAGAACTAATAGGTATAGATGTTCCGCCGCTTCTAAGAAAATATTTTAACGCTCTTTCTGAAATTGAAAAGAAACATATAAAAGACAGAATAAGTTCTATAAGGTCCAAGTACAATTCAATAAAATCTTTGCGGACTCCGAAATATTTTAAGACTCAGGTGGATCCTATGTTTTTCTGTTTTGAGGATCTTCCGTTTTTTGGAAAAGAATACTGGTTTATGAAATTTACCCCTACCGCACCGAAAGATAACAGGCAGATATTAGCAATGTTCGGGCGCGCCACAGAAAACATGGAAATAAACAGAAAAAAAGTTATTTCAAGAAAATCCAGCAAAGGCCAGAGTGGATTCATGAGTTGCTGGTATTTCGACCAAAAAAAGAGGGATGTTGCTGATGACAAATGCGAAATTAAAATTAATGCCGGAAGCATAGAATCTGACTCTGGGAGCGCTGAAATTATAATGAGAGGGAAATTCCCAAAATATAAAATAATTATAAAAAAGGGCGGCAAAGAAGTTTCCGATTTGGAGATTACAGAAGCGGCAAAAGATGAAAGCTCTTATGAATTTGAGTCTTTTTTCAAAGCCTTCGCGGGCTTTGCTCTGATAAATTTAAATTTTAATTTCAAAGGAAAGCTCAATGGGAAAAAAATTCTTGGAAAGTGCTATATTCAAAAAGTTATTGTTGTGGGGCCCTTGGTGCCGTGGTATTGGGGAAGAGTAACTTTTGAAAACGGCTCAGTTTTGAAGTATTATCTACCCCGGATAGAATTGCTGGGAGTTGATTACAATATTCTTTCGCAATTTGTTTTTTATGATTCCAGAACAGGCAAGAAACAGAGCTTCAATGGCCTTAATGTGAAAAAACTTGATGGAGAGCTGCCAAGATTTATGGTGTCAGATTCTGATGGGAATATATCCATAATCATAGATACGTATTCTTCTCACAATTTCATTTTCAAAAAAATCGGCACTTTCAATTATTCGGAATTTCTGGGAAGAGTGAAGTATATGTATATCAACGGCAGGAAAATAGATATTTCAAAACTGGGAAATGGCATAGGTTTGGTGGAAGAAGCTAGCGGCTATGTTCTGTAAGTGTGGATAAAAATTTCACTGTGTCAACAACAGCCTCTTTGGTGGAAATTCTTGGTTTCCATCCGAAAGATTTTAATTTTTCTATGGACAGCAGCATTAACGGAACATCTCCGGGCCAGCCCTGGCTTCCGCCAGTATATCTATATTTAACATTTTTCAATCCAAGATTTTCTGCAACAATATCTGCTATCTCCTTTGTTGTTATTTGCTCCTCGCTTCCAACATTAAAAACTTCTAGATTACCTTTAATTTTTTCTTCCAAGAAAATTGTGGCGTCGGCGCAGTCCGAAACATGCAGATAAGATTTTTTTTGCTTTCCGTCTCCAAGGATTTCGAGCTCTTTGGGATTTTTTTTCAGTTTTTTGAAAAAATCAAAAACAACTCCATGGGTGGAGTGTGGCCCGATTATGTTGGCGTATCTGACTATTATTGCCCGCAAACCATAAAGGCGAGAATAAGACGTGATGTAATTTTCGCTTGACGCTTTCGCGGCAGCATAGTTGCTTATCACAGAAATTGGCGCTGTTTCCGATGTTGGCATTTCTGCATTTCCGTAAACAACAGAAGAAGAAGCAAAAACTATGGTTTTGACATTATTTTTTCTGCAGGCTTCCAAAACATTCAATGTTCCGACGGCATCCAGATTAAAATTTTCAACAGGATTATGAAAGCTCTCCCTGACTCTCGGATCGGCAGCAAAATGATAGCAAACCTCCACATCTTTAAGCGTGGTTTTTATCTGCTCCGCATTAAGAATATCTCCCTTAATTATTTCGCAATTTGCCGGCAAGTACTCTCTCTTTCCCCCAGAAAAATTATCAAAAACAGCAACTTTATTTCCCTCCGCAAGTTTTGCAACCAAGTTGCTGCCGATAAATCCCGCCCCGCCTGTTACCAAAATATTTTTCATAAATATCTTTTATTTATAGTAGCCTCTATCTTCAATTTTTAATTTTATTTTCGCCGCACCTAAAATATAATACTTTATGCAGGTTCTGTAAAAACTTTGCGAAAACCTGCGTGTGGATGCCGGCATTGAAATGCTTTTTAGAAATCTTACGCCTCCGAATTTTCTTAATCTGGAACCCATCTCGTAATCCTCCAGAAATCTTGTTCTGAATGGATTTGCCAAAAGAGTTTTTCTTTCTATAGCCATGTTTGCTCCCCAGAGGCAATTATATCCAAATTTTGCTAGAATTCTAGGAGCCAAATCCGCCCAAATTTTAAAGCCGAGTTTTTGTTTCAAACCGCCGTCTATTGCTGTAAGAGGACCAGAAACAGCAACTACTTTTCCAGAAATAGCTTTCACTATATTTTTCACCCAATCTTTTTTTGGAATGCAATCCGCATCGCAGTATGCAACTATTTTTCCTGAAGCCGCTCTTGCCCCAACATTGCGCGCATCTGAAATTCCTTGGCCATTGTCATAGACAATTTTATCAGCATATTTTTTTGCTATGCTCTCAGTTTTATCAGTAGAGTGCCCGTCGACAATTATTATCTCCGGCTTCAGATTCTGGCTTTTTAGAGCTTTCAGGCAGGCTTCTATAACTTTTTCTTCATTGCGTGTGCAGACAACAACGCTCACTTCTTTCATAATTCTCCCTCAAACTAAAAATTATTTTAATGGAGCCTCAGGAGAGATTTTCTGTTATATCCAAAAGCAATTTTCCTTTTTGGATAAGCCCTAGACTTTTTCGCGAAAAAGGCTTGGGTTTGAACTCCCGACTTGCGCATTCTGTGTAACTCCGTCACACAAGCCCGTGCAACAGAGTTGCCCGTTACAAGTGCGCCGCTCTACCGAGCTGAGCCACTGAGGCATGAAAACAGTATGTAAAAGAAGGTTTTAAATTATTAACATTTCGGCCATATTTCGTGAAAACTAATCTTCAAACTCAAATGATATCCATCTGAACTGGTTTTTTGAAAACTTCGCATACGCCCAATAAAATGTTTCGTGCATAAGAAATATTATAATCGTGTAGACTGCCAGCGCATGATAGCTTGTCCAGCCATTGCTATATGCAAAAAGCCCAATATCCACGAGCTTTGCCTCGAGAAAAACTCCGTATAAAATGCTCACAAGCATAAAAACTATGCTAAATCTTGTATGCCTGTTCGTCGGAAGCATTAGCGACCAAAAAATTCCGCCGAAAAAAGTAATGAACATTATTTCAATTGGAACATAAAAAATATAGAAGCTTCCCTGCAGGCTTTCCCAGTATCCCGTTATTTTTCCAATATTTTCTAGTATAAAATCGAAGAAACTTAAAAGTAGACCGACTGCGATAGCCGCCTTTACCTTATTTTTGTTCTTCTTCCAAGAACTTGCGGCAAAGAGAAGCGCTAAAAAAACCGCGCCAAGCTTTATCAATAACCATGCTACTGCCATATATTCACCTATATTTTTAGTTAAGTCTTATTTTTAAATATTACTCTGTAGAATGGAATTTGGAAAAGGTGCGAAAAATGAAACTCAAAGAATATTTCTTTTCAGACACACAAAGATACTCCTGGCTAAAAAACACGCTCCAATTTCTGGTGGGGGCAACCTTCTTTATTTCCATGTCAAATTCTGCAGACATTTTGAAAATTTTAATATCATTGATTGGGGCAGTAATGGCTTATCATTCTGTTTATGGCCTCAATGATATTATAGATTTGAAAGAAGATTCTAAAAATCCTCTGAAGCGTTCGGTAAAAAAAGTTGCCAGAGGCGAAATAACAATAGAAGAGCAGGCTTCCAGAATATTCCTACATGAAGTTATAGGGCTTTCAATATGCTTTTATGTCAGCATGGTTTTCGGTCTTCTCATAGCGGCCGCGCTGGTTTTGAATTTTTTTCATTCCTATAAACCGTTTGGAATAAAAAACACCCCGTTTGGCATGATTAATTTATTTTTGATAGAATCGATAAAATTTTCATCCCTGTGGTTTGCTCTCGGCGGAGGCTTTGGAAATTTCCCATATTTCTTAGTCATCTGCATTTCTGCGATCTATTCTGTTTCTTATTTTATTTATAAAAAAGAGGGGGACCTGAGCTTTATCAGGAGCAGGCGTTCAATGATATTTTTTGCAGTAATAATTCTTTCCTATTTTTCATCTTTCTATTATTATCAGCAGCTAAGAATAACCGCCCTCGCGATTTTGCCTGTATTTTTTCTGCCATTGTTGATAAAAAAATCTGCGAATGTGGAGTCCAGAATAAGAACAGGCTCTGAATTTACTTTGCTGATTTTGCTTATTTTGAACTTGGCGAATCTTTCGCCAATGATTGAGCTGTTCAAATCTATCAGCATATTTTTGGCTTCTCTTTTCTAGAGAATTTAAATAGAAAAAACAAATTAATCAAGATAGACAATGAATGCAACAAGTACTTTTATCTACAACAACCACAATTTTCATTTTATAAAGAATATTTTGCAGTTTTTTGTAGGTATAACCTTATTGCTTCTCACGGGAGCGGATATGGACTTAATGAAAGTCGTTTTGGCAACGATTGGGTTTGTCGTGGCCTATCAGTCAGTTTATAGTCTAAATGATATTTCAGACCTTTCTGAGGACCGTTCAGACAAAATCAAAAGAATGATAAAACCCCTTGCGAGAGGGGAAAGAAGTATAGAAGATCAGGTTGGAAGAATGTTCCTTTACCTCGTCATCGGCCTCTCATTCAGTTTCTATGTAAATATATTTTTTGGTTTCATCATGGTGCTTCTTTTATTTTTTAATTTCCTCCATTCTTACAGGCCTCTGGGTTTGAAAAAAACGCCCCTATCGCTTGTGAATATTATTTTTATAGAAGCAATAAAATTTTCTGCCGGCTGGCTTGCGGTGGGAGGAGATTTTTTTAAAATACCTTATTTTGTAATTTTTGCCATATCTGGAGCATATACGCTTTCGTATGTCGTCTACAAAAATAATATAGAACTCTCATCAATGCTAAAAAAACGCTCTTTGCTCATTTCTGCGATGGTTTTGATTTCTTATTTGGCCTCCCTTTTTTTGTATAAAAATTTGAGACTGACTCTTTTCGGAGTGGTAATTATTCTGTTATTTCCCTATCTAATGAAGCGTGAAAATGAGGTAGAATCGAAATTTCGTAGCGCATTTTTTTTCACATTTTTCATTTTGTTGGTCTTCAATATTTTGAATATCATATCTCTTTATGAGCCGTTTGCCTCAATAAACCTCTGGCTTGCTTCTCTCTTCTAGAAAATTTTAGTGGTGGGGTCGGAGTGATTTGAACACTCACAAGCAGTTGCCTTCATTCATCGCCGAAGCTCGTTTCTCCAAAAAGAAACATTGGAGACTGCCGTCATACCAGGTTAGACCACGACCCCTTTATGAAAAATTGCCACAGCACTTTTATAAACTTGCTATGCAGAAAAATTATCCATGGAAAACTGTATTTTTTGCGCAATAGTTGCAGGCAAAGTTCCGGCCTTCAAAATTTATGAAGACGAAAAATTTCTGGCTTTTCTGGATATACGGCCGCTGAATCCGGGCCACACTCTGCTAATTCCAAAAACTCACTACCGCTGGGTTTGGGATGTTCCAGATGCAGGAGAATATTTTGAGGTCGTGAAAAAAATTGCCACTGCGATGAAAAAATCCTTTCAGACAGAGTGGGTTGTTTCTACAGTAATCGGCGAGGCAGTTGAGCATGCGCACATACAAATTATTCCGCGTTTCCCCGAGGATGGGCATGGCGGCGCAATAAATTGGACTGCTCACAAACAAATTGCGAAAGAACAAATGGAATATCTGGCAGAGAAGATTAAGGAAGCTTTATAGCAAAATTTTAATTTTTACTGCAGCAGGCTTCAATAAATCCAAAGAAAAGCGGAGACGGTTTTTCTGGACGGCTTTTAAGTTCCGGATGGGCCTGCGTGCCAACAAAAAATTTATGGTTAGAGATCTCTATGAATTCCGGTAAATTTTTATACATACCAGAAAATACAAGACCTTTTTCTTCAAGAATACGGACAAATTTTGGGTTGACTTCAAACCTATGTCTGTGCCTTTCCACTGCTTCGGCGCTCCCATAGAGTTTTCTTACCAAAGACCCATTTTTTAAAACAGCAGCATAGTCTCCTAGCCTCATTGTTCCGCCCTTTTTATCAACATGTTCCTGCTCCGGCATTAAGAAAACAACAGGAAATTTCGTTTTGGGATTTATTTCAGTGCTGTTTGCCCCGGCAAGGCCGGCAACATTTCTGGCGAACTCGACCACTGCCAGCTGCATGCCGAAACATAATCCAAGGAACGGCAAATTATTTTCCCTCGCGAACTTTACACACTCAATCTTTCCTTCTGTTCCTCTGGCTCCGAAACCCCCAGGAATAATTATGCCATCAGCTTCCTTCAAAGCCTCGGATGCAGAAATCTTTTTATTTTCAACCTCGGTTGTTTCAACAAAACCTATTTCAACCTTGCATGAAAGGTGCGCGCCTGCATGCTTGAGCGCTTCAGACAAACTGTAATAACTATCTTTCAGCTCAGTGTATTTTCCGCAAATCTTTATCCTAACAGTCTTCTTCGCATCCTTCATTTCAGACACAACTTTATACCACGGCTTTAAGTCATATTTCAATTTTATGCCGAGCTTCTCTTCAATTAATTTCGGCACGCCCTCCTTTTCAAAAAGCAGGGGAAGTTCATAAATAAATTTCATATCAGGATTGCTGACAACTTCTTCTTTTCTCAGGTTTGAGTAGAGGGCAATTTTTTCCCTTACACGCTCGCTCAAAATATTTTTGGACCTGCAGACAAGAATGTCCGGCTGTATTCCCGCCTGCCTCAGCATCTGAACAGACTGTTGAGTTGGCTTGCTTTTTTGCTCACCCACAGAATCCAGAACAGGAATGTATGTCACATGAGCAAAAAATGCGCCCTTTTTTTCTTCCATCCAAATTTGCCTTGCAGCCTCTATGTAAAGTTGATTTTCAATATCCCCAACTGTGCCGCCAATCTCAATTAACAAAATATCTGCTTTTTCCTCTCTTGCTATTTTTTTCCAAACTCTTTTTATTTCATCCACAACATGCGGAACCATCTGCACGGTTTTTCCCAAAAATTCCCCCTTCCTTTCTTTCTCAATAATGGAATTGAAAATTTTTCCCATTGTGAGGTTCCAGTCTTTTTTGCACTCGATTCCAAGAAAGCGCTCATAGTGGCCGAAATCCATATCAACCTCTCCGCCATCTTTCAGCACAAAGACTTCCCCATGTTCAATCGGATTCATTGTTCCGGGGTCAACGTTGAGGTATCCATCGCACTTTACAGGAATGATTTTGTGATTTTCAAAGAATCTTCCAATAGTGGCAGATACGACTCCCTTACCAATTCCAGATAGAACCCCGCCCGTAATGAAAATCCATTTCACAAAAGCCCGAACAAACTTCTCGACAGCGATTTAAATTCTTTTCGGTTGGAAGGGCCATAAATTTTTAATTATGAAAAATTGGTGCGCCGTCTGGGATTTGAATTCCTGTGCACTTTTCGGTGCAACCCAGGTCATGAGCTTGCTTCTAATTTTGATGGAAGGCTCAGATCCTACCACTAGACAAACGGCGCCCACATCTATTTTTATTTAGCAGAGCTTTAAATAAGTTCATGGTTTTCAGGAGAAAATTTAACAGGGGGCATTTCAAGCGCCACAAAGCCGAGGAGCGCAACCAAATAGCTTTTGAAAGGGTGCAAACTCTCTCACAAATAATTTTGGGGAATCCTGCCAGCCTCCACGCGCCACGCCATATGAAAACGATTTCTGCTATTTGCAGAAAAAATAAAGTTCCATTTCCGCGCGCTTTTGCGAACAGAACCTGCGGGAAGTGTGGAAGATATTTGGCTGCCGGAAAAACTTTCTTTTTCAGAATAAAGAAAGGCAAACCGATGAAAATTTGCATATGCAGAAATATTTTGAAGAAATAATCATAAATTTTTCTGCTTTGAAAAATAATAGAAAATCAAAATTCCTAAGCCGTTTGCAGCCATGTCCAATAAGTCGAACTCCCTACCAAAAGTCGGTTGGATAAATTCTAGCAGCACTCCAAGAAAAAATGCCGCGCCTAAAAATTTTTTATCAGAGAAGCCGCGCCATAAGACAAATGCAAATCCATAGTAGAGGGACATATGTAAAATTTTGTCTATGTTAAAAGTTGGGGGACCGGGAGGAACTTGTGTAAATGAGGCTGCAATCACAAGAATAGTGTAAATAACCGAGAGTGTGCGGAAGTCTGCCGGAGCATAGTCATTTAGCATATTTTCTTTTGTTTCGGAATGCTTTTAAATCTTGGATTTCTTTAGTATTGAATGCCAGTTTCATCCGCCCCTTACACAAGAAAGTATGAGCACACAGCGAGCCGCGGGCATGAAGGTTTGGTAACTTGCGGATACTGCGGCAGGCAAGTCCCGCGATATAAAACTTTTACGAAATTCAAAGGGTTCCGCATAAATGACCCGACAATTCTTGCGGCTGTTGACCGCTCGCAAATGCATTTCTTTCAGCAGAAAATGTATGTATGCCCGAGCTGCGCAAGGTTTCATAAGATTGTGCAGAGAGGGAAAACGAAAATGAAGAGCCATATGAACCGCTGAAAGCACCTTTAAAAATCTCAAATTCTAATAGCTTTTGTGATAAAATGAAAATACTTGAAGTCAGAGCAGTGCCTGCGGCTGAGGCGAAAGAGGTTTTGCTAGCAAGAGAAAAAGAGAAAGAGCTGGGCTATGAACAGAAATTGGCAGCTGAACATTTGAAAAAATTCGCGCGCTTGAAAGCGGAAGATTCAAAAAAACTTGTTTCTGAACTTGATTCGGTTGTAAAAATGAGCCCAGATACGCTCGCGCAAGTTGTAAACCTGCTGCCGAAAACGGCTGAAGAGCTGAGGCTAATCTTCGCAAAGGAAAAATTCAATCCTTCTGAAGAAGAGATAAAAAAAATCCTCGACGCAGTAAAAAAAGTTGCGTAAGTTTTTGGTGATTCTATGAGAGATGATTATTGTGTAGTTTTAGATTTTTTGCCAAAGGGGCATGCGGCATGGAAAAGGCCTGAACCAATCGCACAGTGTATTGGGGAAAAATATTTCGCTTTGCTTGAGATTGTTCCGCGCGAGGGAATTGTTTTGAAAAACGGGGATAAAGTTTACATTGGAGATGCTGAGCGCAAAGAGGTGGAAAGAATAAAGAGAAGGATTTCCGAAAAAGAGCTCACAACTTTTGCGCGCAATGAGCTGCCGTTTATTGTTGAAAAAATTGTGAAAGAGAATGAAGCGCGGTTTGTTGGTTTCGTGAATACGGCGCAGCCGGTTTCAACGCGCGTGCACCAGCTAGAGCTTTTGCCAGGAATTGGAAAAAAGCATATGTGGGATATAATTGGAGAGAGGAAGAAAGGGCCGTTCAAAAACTTTGAGGATTTGAAAGCGCGTGTAAAGCTTTTGCCTGAGCCTGTTGGAATGTTCCAGAAAAGGATTCTGCAGGAAATTGAAAATGAGAATGAAAGGTTTAGATTATTTGCTATTGGGCCGCCGAGGAAAGAATTCTGAGAAATAATTTATTTAAATATCTTTAGTGTGAGATTGGTCTATGAAATTTTTTGCTGTTGATGATACCGGTATAGATCCGTTTAGAGAGTCCGGTGAGATAGATGCTGAATTAGTCAAATCTATAGCTGGCTTAGTTTCATCGGAGACCGATATTTCTGATGTAGTTTCAGGATTGAAAGAACGAGGAGATGTTGTGAGAGATTTTACTGAATTATCAAGAGAGGCTTCAGACGGGATTGGAGATATTTGGAAGAGAGAATTTTCGGATGTTAATATGGCAACTCCTCCCGCCCAAGAGTGCGGCATCATTGTAAGAATGATGATGGCGGAAGCAATCCACTTAGATTCAACCGGCGCTGTAATGCTTTCTGATGGTGGCTCTGCAGCATTCCCTTATAGGAAAACTATCTTGCTGCCAAAAGAAAGAATGGAAAAAAAGTCAGTTTCTCCGTGGACTAGATATCATGCACTAACAACAACTATGAGACTTTCGGACTTTATGATGCAGCATCAAGTTAGAGGGGAATATGGGGAAAATGTTGCTCGGTCAAACCAAGATATTGAAAAGTGCGTTGGAACTTTTAGGGCCGCAGTAGCTCAATTGGACATGGAATCTGCGTCGAAAAAAAATCCGAGGCTGGCACCCTATGTGGTTGATGTTAAGAAGAGAATTCTGGCAGGTGGAAGCGCGCCGGGCTATACAACTCTAAGAGCCTATATGGCAGCTTTGTCTATGAAAACCTTTGGAATTGATCCGCAAACAGTTTGTAAAGTGGATTACGCGGACTTTTCCGACGGTAGATTAGTAATGGGATTTGATCACGGCAGGCCTACTTATGGCAATAGAGTAGAAGCAGTTAGATCAAGATTGGACGCGTATGGAATAGAACATATAGAAGTTTCTCCTCTCCCATGGAGCCCTCAGCGGGATATTGGGTATTCTTAAAACTTCAAAATCAAATAAGTTCATGCCTAAAAAATTTCTTAGCCAGAATTTTCTGAATGACAATAATTTAGCAGAGAGGCTTGCGGGCTATGCGGGAATTTTTTCTTCTGAAATAGTTTTGGAAATCGGGCCTGGGCATGGAATTATTACAAGGGCGTTGTGCGAGCGGGCTGGAAAAGTAATTGCTGTTGAAAAAGACAAGTTGCTGGCAGAGAGGTTGGAAGAGAAAAAATTTCCTAATATAGAAATTATTTGCGCAGATATTCTGGATTTTGATTTCGCGCGCGTGGACAAAATTGTCGCAAACATTCCATTTAAAATTTCTTCCGCAATTCTTGAGAAGATTTTTGAGAGCAAAAAGCCTGCTGTTTTGATTTTGCAGAAAGAGTTTGCTGAAAGGCTTACAATAAAAGCCGGCGACAGGAATTATTCTCGGCTGAGCGTGGCTGCGCAGTTTTTTTCTGACTGTAAAATTCTGGAAAAGGTTTCAGCGAAAAAGTTCAAGCCAAAGCCCCGCGTGGACGCGGCTGTTGTGAGAATTTTGCCGAAAGAGCCTGCGTTTCCTGCTGATAAAAATTTCTGGAAAATCGTAGATGCGCTTTTCAGGCACAAGAAAAAAATTGTGCGCGCGGCTTTGAGAGATGAGAAAATAAGAATTGACTTGCCAAAGGATCTTGCGGAGAAGAGAGTGTTCTGCTGCGATTTAGAAGATTTGAAAGAGATTTGTGAAAATATTTCCGCACAATGAAGAGCTTGCCGCACCCTTCTATTATGAAAAATATTTTTCTTAACACATATTTTAGCGAGGCTCGCGAGTTTACTCCGCGCCGAGCAAGCTATAAAAATTCTAAATGTAAAACATAATTCATGCCAATCTGCCCCAACTGCAAAAAAGATTCTCTGATTTATGTCCCATGGCTCGGTCAGATGTGGAAATGCAGAAAGTGCGAGTATCAGGGACCGATAGTTATTGAAATGAATGAGCGTGCTTTGCAGAGCCTGCTTAGAAAAATTCCTAGAGGGAAAGTTACAACTTACAAAATTCTTGCGAAAAAATTAGGAGTGCATCAGCGCGCAGTTGCTGGAATGCTGAGAAAAAATGACCCGAAAGCTGCGCCCTGCTACAAGGTTGTTGCTTCTGATGGAAAAATCGGTGGGTATTCTGGCACGGGCGGGGTTAAGAGGAAAATTTCTTTGCTGCGCGCAGATGGGATTGAAATTGAGAAGGGAAAAATTGATTTAAGACGCTTTCTATTTGTGTTCTGAATCTTCACTATTTTAAGGTGGCAAAAGCTTTATATACTGGCTCTGCCTATTGTTATTAGGCTTTAGTGATTATAATGGCTTTAGTTAAATCCGGCTCGCGCAGGGTTCCTATTGGGTTTGAGAACAGGCTTCAGTTCAACGGGCCATTCTATGCGCGCGTTGACATGAAAAGGCCTGCTGTCCAGAGAGTTGGAGATAATGTAAAGAAATGCTTTTTTTGGGAAGGAACCAAGCAATGCTTGAACGTGCAGTGTTTTTGGAAAAGCGTTGGGACTTGCTCTGTTTATAATAGAATTAATGGAAAGAGAAGGGTTGCGAAATAGGTTTGTGATTTTTATGCCTGAAGTAAAATTTTTTGAAAACAAAATTTTCATTGATAATACTGTTCTGGAAAAACAACAAGCTCTGCTTTTCCTTGAAGCTTTCAAGAAAATGAAAGAGCATTTACAGAAAAATCCAGATGAGAAAGGCGTGAAAAAAATAGTTGTTGAAAATAAAATGTTTGATTTCAATGTCGGTGGGAAAGTTGGAGTTGCTTCTGTTTTTGCTGATGAAATACTGACAAGGGAAGAGCTGGATGCGCTTGAAATGAATGAAGGGTTGCTGAAATAATTTTGGTGAAAAACATGGACGGCCATTCAAGAAAACTTAATGCTGCGATGGAAGGTAGAGGAAGTAATAGAAGTTTAAGGAAATATGGTGCTCAAGTTTATATGAAAACTACATCGCCAGATGCGGAAGAGATTTTATAATTCTTTTCAAAAAAACCAAAAGAGGTGAAAAAATGTCATTCAAAAAAATTCAGCAAGTTTTCGCCAGTATGGTTAAGAAAATAACAAAAATGTTTTGAATTTTTTAATTTTTTCTTTTCTTATTTTTAATCAAAGGGTTCTAAAAAATCTTTTGCCTAAACAGTTAAGCCATGGACTCCAGAACTTCCTTCAAGCCCGCATCAGTCCGGATAGCTGTCGGGCACAAGTAAGTTCTTTCTGCTGAAAATTTTCTCTTTTTCAAATTGAAAATAACTTTTTCTATAGGTTGGGAATTTTTCTTGTGGAGCTTGCAGAGCAAATTCATTTCGTAATAAAACGGCTGTGTGGATTCTTCTGTTAGAGAGCGCAGCAATTTTATTTCTGCTCCGGCTTTTTTGAAATTTCTTTTTTTGATTTCATCTGAAACAGCAGAGCAAAATTCTTTTTCATTTACTTTTCCCAAGTAAATTGGGCCGAGAATTTCTGTCTGGCTGCCGCAGAAATCGCAGATGTTCTCTGAGCCTGTTTTTCTGTTCGCGCATTTTCTGCAGTAGCTTACAAAATTAATTTGCTTCAAAAGCTTTTCAATTTCGCCTGCGTGCGCGATTTTTCCAAAAATTCTGTAGTAGTGCTTGTGTGAAAAGGAAAGAACAGGAATAAAGGCGCGGTCCCATTTTGCGAAAGTTAGAATTGAAAAAGTTATCAGGCTGCGCAAACCAAGCTCTTGGTAGAAATCTGTTTTCCGCAAAAGCAGCCCGTATTTTCTCAAGCCGGCAAAAGGCTTTGAGCCGCACAAGGCAGCGGTATCGGTTGCTGTTGTCCCAACAAAGCCTTTGTGGAAAATTGCGTTCGCTGCCCCATCCACAAATTGCGCTGGCGAGCCAAAAGGATCTAAATCTATGAAATCAAAAACTTTTCCAGAAAAAAATAATTTATTTGCATCTGACCAATTTGCTTTGCAAACTTTTTGCAGTTTGTTCAGAGAAATATTTTTCTTTATCGCCCGCACGGCAATTGGATTGCTGTCATTCAGCAAAACTTCTTTTACTCCGGAAATTTCTTTTGCGTATCTGAGTCCGCGGATTCCGGTTGCTGAAAGCGCGTCGCATACTGAAATTGGTTTTCCGAATTGCTTTTGCCATACAGCGAGCGCGGCAACTGAAATGTCGCGCACAAGCTCGGCATCGGGGTTGAAAAATGTTTTTTCGCCTGAAAAGATTTCAACTGAGCCTTCAAGGATTTTTTGCATGTGGGGAATTCGCTGGCGAGCTTTAATAACATTTCACGAATGATTCGTAAGGCGATTGACGAATTTCAGTGGAAAGGTTTTAAAGGGGTTTGAAAGCTCTCAGGTGTTATGGTAGAACTATCACTTGCAAAAGATCTTCATGAAAGTTTGTTAGGAAGGAATGGAAGACCTCCGATAGCAAAGCCTACTACGCCTCCAGTTTATGTACAAGATGCGGATCCATCACTTCAGCAGACACAGCTGCCACCTTCGGGCGCGTCTGCTAAGCCAAGAGAAGCGCGAGAAAGATATTTTGACTGATTTTGCTTTTTGTCGTAGTTAAGCATATAAACTTTACTCCAAAATAAAAGTGAGAATAATTATGCAGCTAAACACAACAGAGCAATTCAAAAAAGTTCTTGCTGAAAAAAGAGAGATTGTCTGGGCTGAGATTCAGAAATTTTTGCCGAGTAAAGAGCCAAAAGAATTCTACAAAATCGTGCGCGAGTATCCTGAGAGAAAGGGAAAATATTTGCGCCCGAGTTTAGTTTTGCTTGCGTGCGAGGCTTTCGGCGGGGATCCGGCGAAAGCTGTCAGAACTGCGGCAGCAATGCAGACTTCTGAAGATTGGATTTTGATTCATGATGACTGGATGGACGGTTCGGATATGAGAAGGGAAAAACCTTGCCTGCACAAAATTTACGGGGACTACCATGCGATAAATGCTGGCGATGCCTTGCACATGATAATGTGGAAAATGCTTTTGGACAATCATGAAGTTCTCGGATATGAAAAATCAATGGAAGTTGCGAATGAATTTTACAATATTCTTTTGACAACAGCAGAGGGCCAGTGGCTTGAGGGGGCTTGGATGCAGAGCGGAAACATTGCGCTGACTGATGAGGATTGGTTCAAGGTTGCTGACGCAAAAGCCGGATACTACACAATAACAGGGCCAATGAGATTGGGGGCAATTGTTGCGGGAAGAAATAAAGAAACGCTTGATAAACTTTTTGAATTTGGAATTCCATTCGGCCGCGCGTTCCAGTTGCAGGATGATATTTTGAATGTCGCGGGTGATGAGAAAAAATACGGGAAGGAAATTGGAGGAGATATTCTGGAGGGCAAGCGCACGCTGATACTCGGGCATTTGATGAGAACTTGCGCGCCGCAAGAAAAAAAGAAAGTTGAAGAAATTTTTGCAAAGTCGCGGCCGCAGAAAACTGAAGAGGAAAAAAATTATGTTTTAGATTTAATGCGCAAGCATGGAAGCATTGATTATGCGCGGGCTGTTGCGAAAAAACTTTCAGGCGAGGCAAAAGAAGTTTTTGAGAAAAATTTTCAGAGCCTGCCAGAAACAGAAGCAAAAAATAATTTGCGCCTTGCTGTAGATTTTGTTGTGAATAGGGATGTTTAAATTTTCTTCGTCAATCGCCTTGTTCGCAAATTGTCGTGGTTAGGTTTATAATTGGGTTTTTCTTTTCAAGTAAATGGAAAAAGATTTGCGGTCAAGCATTCCAATCGGTGGCGGGGCTCCGCCTGCAGGATTTCCTTACAAAGCGCAAGAGCTGCCGTATGGAGCTAGAAGGATTGCGCCCGCTCTGCCTGAAAATGTTCAATATGGAGCCTCTGTAGAAAAAAGTGAAAGCGCAAGACTTTTAGTTCTTGATTTGACTGGGGTTCTTGTTCCCAAAGAAAGTTTGCTCGCGGCGCGGCTTTGCACAGAGCATAGGCCGCATTTGGTTTCTGCTGGAATGGAAATGCTCAGGAAATATGGAGGCGGCGCCATGACTGCAACTCAACTGATAGTAGGTTGTGGCTATATGCTGAAAGGATTGACGGAAGAGCAGGTAAGAGCGGGCGCGCGGAAAATTGAGCCTGCCGCAGGGGCGAGAGAATTTGTTTCTGCTGCGCGCGAGAGAGGTTTTATTCCGGCAATTATCACAAGCGACCTACAGGAGGCTGCTGAAAAAGTTGCTGGCGATTTGGGAATTCCGCAAGAGCTAGCAGTTGGGAATGTTGGAGTTTATAATTCTGGAGTTCATACAGGAGCTTTCAGAACTCCGTATGTCGCTGATGCTGGAAAAACTGCCACGGCAATTAGATTGAAGGAAAATGTTGGCGTGGCTGCTGTTGTTGCTGTTGGAGATGATTGGACAAATCAAGATTTGTTCGGAGCATCGGATTTTTCTGTTGCTTTCAATGCGCCGCCTGGATTGGAGGCACATGCAAGAGTTTATGGCGGGTTTGATGAATTATTGGCTGCGCTTGATTAGTTTTTAAAGTTTTCGTGCGGATTGATTTTATGGATTTGACAATAATCAAAGTCGGCGGCTCGGTTATAACGGATAAAAAAAGTTTAGAGCCGAAAGTCAATGAAAAAAATCTGGAAATTTTCGCGCGCGATGTTTCGGAAATTTTTAGAAAGAATTCTGCGCGCTTAATTATTTGCCACGGAGCAGGCTCGTATGGGCACCAGATTGTTAAGAGAACTGGAATTCACAAGGGAATTGAAACCGCCGAGCAGGTTCATGCATTTGCTGAAACTCAAAAACAAATGAATGAGCTGAATGTTTTGGTTTGCTCTGCGCTTTTGAAAAATGGAGTGCCGGCAATTCCTACTCAGGTGAGCGCGAATGTTGTTATGGACGCTGGGAGAATTTCTGAGTGGGACACAAAAGCAATTGAAGGATTTTTGGAAGTGGGAATGGTTCCAGTTGTTTATGGAGTGCCTGCTTTTGACAAAAAACAGAAATGCTCAATTCTAAGCGGGGACCAGATTGCGCCCTTTCTCGCGAAAAAATTGGGCGCAAGAAAAATTATTCATGGAACAAATGTGGATGGGATTTTTACTGCAGACCCGAATTTGGATTCGGCCGCGGAAAGGATTCCGGAAATTAATTCTGAAAATTTAGAGAGTGTGAAAAATTTGCTTGGAGAATCTTCAGCAACAGATGTGACAGGCGGGATGTTTGGAAAGGTTTCAGAGCTTTTAGATTTGGGAGTTGAGTCGCAGATTGTTAATGCATTTTTGCCTGGGAGGGTTGTTGAAGCGTTTGAAGGGAAGAGTGTTGGGACGAAAATAGTGATGTGATTGACTACAATTTTAAAAATCGGAGGATCTGAAGTTACGGATAAGCGGAAGGCTGTTGAGCCAAAAGGAGATTTACATTCTACGGTTGAAGCTTACTTTAGGCGCGCTGATGTGGAAAGATACGCAAGAGAATTGATGGAAGGCTTAGATGGTGGGAGAGATATCATTCTTATACATGGTGCAGGAGCTTCTGCTCATTATGAACTTGAAGTAGCATATCCGACTCATAAGTCTCCACAAAGAGTAATAGAAGCCGCATCTTATACTAGCAAATTATTTTGTGAAACTTTAGAAGATTGCGGTTTGAAAGTCCGTAGGCATGAGCCCGCGGAGCTTGTAACAAACATGGAAAAAGGGATTGAATGGGCAAAACTTATGCGCGAGTTTGATAATGATATTGCGGACGGAGTTATTCCTGTCGCTCACGGAACTCTTGTAAGAAGCGGCGTAGGCGGACCATATGATGGCTATGTTGTTTTGTCGGGGGATGTTGTTCCTATTCAAGCAGCAGTTCATAAAAAACAAAGAACGCTTTTCTTTACTTCAGACCAGAGAGGAATTTATGACAGAAATCCTTCAGAGCCTGGAGCAGTGCTTTTGAGAAGAATAACGCCATCGGAAGATGTTGGAAAATATTCTATCCGCGGAAGAGAAGCAGATGTTTCTGGCGGGCCTCTTGGAAAAGCAAGGTTGCTTCAGGCTGCTGTGCGTGAGCATGGAATAACGTCACATATTTTCAGCGCAATGGAACATGGAAACATAAGAGAAGTCTTGCAGGGAAATTTAGAAGTTGTTGGAACAACCATATGTCAGTAAAAAAATATTTAAGTTTCCAAAGTTAGCAATCATAATGCCAGAACTCCTTGATGTTGTAGATGAAAATGACAATGTAATCGGTCAGGAAGAGAGAGATGTTTGTCTAGCAAAAAATCTTCTGCACCGCTCGGTCCATGTTTTTGTTTTCAATTCAAAGGGAGAGCTTTTGCTGCAAAAGCGCTCTATGAAAAAGAAAATTTTTCCCGGCAGGTGGTGCGCGTCTTGCTCTGGCCATGTTTCTGCTGGGCAAACTTATGAAGAGGCGGCTGTGCGCGAGCTTGAAGAGGAAATTGGAGTTTCTGTTGAGAATTTGAAATTTGTTGCGAAATTTTTTGATTTGAATCCTGTTGATAGCGAGATTGCAAAACTTTACACAACTTCGCATGAAGGCCCTTTCAAAATTCAGGAAGAGGAAGTGGATGAGGTAAAATTTTTGCCTATGGAAAAAATAAAAGAGGAAATAAAAAATTCTCCGGAAAAATATACATCGGATTTTGCGCTGGCGTTGAGTGTATTTTTAAATTCTTCCGCAGCAAAATCATCCATGCCAGAAATGATAATTCTTGTTGATGAAAACGATAAAGAAATTGGCGCAGAGGAAAAAGTCCGTGCGCATGAGAATGGAGGAAAACTCCACCGCTCGTTTTCAATTTTTGTTTTCAATTCACGTGGGGAAATGCTTTTGCAATTGCGCGCAAAGAAAAAATATCATTTTGGCGGGCTTTGGTCAAACACCTGCTGCAGCCATCCGAATGCTGGGGAAAGCTTGGAGAGTGCTGTGCATAGAAAATTGAAGCAGGAAATGGGGTTTGATGCCGAGCTGAAAGAGGCTTTTAGTTTTATTTACAAAGTTGAGGATAAAAATTCCGGTTTGACTGAATGGGAGTTTGACCATGTTTTTATTGGAAAGCATGATGGAGAAGTTCCGTTAAATCCTGAAGAGGCGGATGATTTCAAATTTGTTTCTGTGCCAGAGCTGAAACAAGATGTTGAAAAAAATCCGGAAAAATATACTTTATGGTTTAGAACAGCATTGCCGAAAGTTTTAGAAAAAATTTAATTTATTTCTTCTCGGGCTTTTTCTCTTCCATTAAATTCATTTCAACATGTATGCCGCCAATCACGCTTGCGGTTAAATTGTAAATCAGCGCGCCGATAATTCCTGCGAGAAATCCAATTATCAAACTGAGAATTGGAAATGCTATTATTGCTATGCCAGAAATTCCTGCGAGAAGTGAGCTTGCTGTGGAAGCTGCGCCGCTTGCTGCTTGAGAAGCGCCAAGCAACGGAATTGAACTGATTAGCGGCCCGATAATTCCTGAGATTGTCTGCAAAGCAAGAGAGGCTAAAATTCCGTTTATCAAACCAAGGATTGCAGCAATTATTGCTGTGATTTTTCCAACCGAGAGCGGGTCCAAGTGCTTGAATTCATATTTTGGCATAGAAAATTTCGTATGTGCCTAAATAAAAAGATTTTTCTAATATAACGTCGTAATAATTAACAGTGTAATAATCTATAATCACGAAAAAATGGTTAGTTATCTTTATAAGCCGGCTTCACTCATATGGTAAAGCTAAAAAACTAAAACCGCGCCTGTGTGATAGTGAATAAATTTTAGTGTGCAGTCTGCGAGCAGTTGCGGTTCTATCGGTGAAACGATGAAATGCGACATATGCAGAATACCCATGCCTGACGTTAAGGCAGTAGGCTACATACGGATACCAAACAGCGACAATGACACGAAAATCTGCGAATGCAAGAAGTGCTACAACAAGCGACGAACAAGGACCTCAAAAATTCTAAAATCCTGGGCAATTAACTAGCGGCTTAACTTTTTCCGCTTTTGTTTTTTCTTTTTTTATTTTCTGTTCAGCTTTAGCTGGGTTTTCCATCTATTCTCATGGTCAGAAAGTTTTTTGTCTATTGCGGAATTCAAATCCGCATTCAGATATTTTGAAAGAATCGAGAGCGCAATTATAATGTCTGTGATTTCCTTTCCGGCTTCCTCTGCTGCCTGCTCTTTTGTAAAAGCAGTTTTGTGCGGTGATTGCCTCCCCTTTGCGCGCAAAACAACTTCAGTAAGCTCACCAATTTCCTCCATTAATTTCATCATCGTCATGAATTCTGCTTCTTTATCTGGATGAAGTTCGCGTATCATTCTTTCTATTTCCCACGCGCGCCCGACAACCTCGGATATAGTTAGCTCTTTAGGCATGAAAAACAATAGAATAACCAGATTAAAAAGATATTAAAATTAAAAAAATTTAATCAGTTTACTTTCCTCCGAGCTTGTGCGCTTTCACAAAAGCCCAAAGCTTTTTTGTCATTGTGCTTGGCGGCATTCCTCCTTTTCCGAAGATTTTTGAGATTGGCCAGTCAGCGACTTTGTCAAAATTTACAGAGTATCCGCCGAAAGCGGCCTTTTTCTTTTTTCCGAGTCCGAACATATTTTCACCCCCATTTGCATTTTTTTAATTAAAAGATTTTCCAAAAATAATTCGGTTTCCCTATTTAAAAAACAATGGAAGAGCTCATTTGACTTCCGCAACCTTAACCACATGCCACAATCGAAACCTTTTGGGTTTCGATTTGCATAAAAATCATGAAATGATTTTTATTGCAGCCGAATTCTGTTTTACCTAACTTCAGCGACTTTTATTATATGCCAACCAAACTCCGTCTTAACAGGAACAGAAATTTGGTTTGGCTTTAAATTGAAAGCTGCATTCTCAAATTCTCTAACCATTCTTCCGCGGCCGAACCAGCCCAAATCCCCGCCGCGCTTTGATGACGGGCACATGCTTTTCATTTGCGCGAGCCGCGTGAAATTTGCTCCAGAATTCAAATCAACAACAATCTGTTTTGCCTCTTCCTCTGTTTTTACCAGAATGTGGAATGCATGGACCTGTGAAACCATAAGAAAAATCTATCTTTCAGGTTTAAATAACTTTTGTAATTTTACTGCTGCCCACTTTCATGTGAAAGAGTTGTTCCGCAGTTCCAGCAATCATCTGAATCCAATCTCACAGGAACTTTGCATTCCTCGTTTACGCAAGCAGCAGAAAATCCAATTGACTTTTTATCTTCAAATCCATTCAAGTGGTCGAGGAATCCTTGCTTTCTTTCAGCATCGATTCTTGCTGCGGCCTCAAAATGCTTTTCTGCCCATGCCAGATTTTGTGGATCTCCGTGACTAAAAAAAGACAGACCTAAATTTTGAAAAGCTTCTGCAGCCTGCGGTAGACTTTCAAACTCTCTTAGAGTCATTATAGGTCTGTCGTTGGTTGGAAAGCATGCCTGCTGCGCTCTTACAACAATACCAAACTCTTCAAACTTAGCTTTCGGCGGCTCGGCGCGCACAACAACCATTGGTTGCTGGTGGCCTGCTGGAAACGCTGGATAATTTGGCTGATAGAACTGTTGTGGTGGCGCCTGAACATATGGTGCTGGAATGGCTGAGAAAAATTGACCCGAAAGCCGCGCGCTCTTTCTTCTTTTATTCAAAACAAATCCTGTGCCAATTACTCCAGCAGTTGCGGCCAACCCGAGTCCGGTATACAATACCCACGGAGTTTCCTCCTCATGCGAAATGCCAACTTCTTCCGTTGTTCCGGAGTTTGTGTTTCCTTCCGGATCTGATGCAAATACCTGTATTGTGTGGCGGCCATCAGAAAGCTGATATTTCCCTTCGAAAACACCGTCTCCATTAAGTGTGAGAGTTCTCTTTTTTTCTCCATCAATAAGCGCGTAAGCTTCCCTCACTCCGGAGTCGTCCCTTATTTTTGATGTTATGCTGACTGTTCCGCTTTTTGCATCAGCAGAAACTTTTGTGTAATCTATCAGCGGCGGCTGGAAATCCCAATCTGGGCTAACATAATAATTTCCATCCAGCTGTAGTGGATAGCTCGTGATTGAAACTCTATCCAAAAGAATTTCATTCCTGCTTTGGGCTCCATTGAAAACTTTAATCTTCCCAAAAATCTGCGGGCTATTGAAAGTTTTCTTGAGCTCGGGCTTCAAAAGCCCGTCAACATAAACATTCATCTCTCTATCGCTTAATGAAACAGCAAGATTGTGCCAGAAATTTGGCTTGAGCTCTTGCCCGCTCAAGAATGCGTTAACTTTGTGAGAGTCATCTCTGTACAAAACATCTACTCCCAGAGCGTCGCTCGGCCCACGAAAAAGAAAATTCATGCTTAAGTTGAAATTTTTATCTTCAACTTTTGGCGCAACAACTGCATCTCCTGTAAGCCTATAAACTTTATGTTCAATTTTTGGCTGGCCTCTCAATACAGTCCACTTATCTCTTCCATCTTTTCCCTGCCTCTCGGCCTCATTGAAATCGTCCCTGAAATTTATTCTGTAATTTGGAGAATGCGTTATTGTTAATCCATATGGCCCGAGCGTAAGATTATCTTTACCATCAGAAATTCTGAAAGTTATTTTATAATCTCCAGTTTGCTGGTCTAGTGGAGTGAAATTTACCCAGCCGGTTTTGCGGTCGATTTCAAATAAGTAGGTGTCATCGGTGAATTCAAGAGGGTCATTATCGAAATCAAAGAATCCAGTCAGTTGTGTTGAAAAATTCTTACCTGCCGTCAGATTGGTGTCTTTAATAGTAATGTTAAAGTTTTCTAAATCCGCCCAGAAAATCTGAGGTGGCGAGTTTGGAATTTTTTCAAAATTGATTTTGTAGATACCTTCATTTTGGGTGAAAAATAGTGTCGTCCTGTCCAGCGAAACTTCAGTATCCAAAATCTTTCCTCCGCCGAGCATTTTACCATATTTACCCTCTTTATCTATTCTATACAAAGTATCCACGGATGACAACCACGAATGTAACAAAAATATATGATTCTTAGAAGCTACAGGCCTTTCGAATGTTGTGAAACGGTCTGGAACGGTTTGTATCTTCATCTCTTTATGTGAAGAAATGTTGTAAGAGAATATATTCTCTCTATCGGAAAGCCATAAAAGATCTGGGGTTTCCCAAGAAAGTGTGAGTGTTCCACCATATGAACTTAAATAATTATCTCCAGTACCATCGGAATTCATTGAACGTAATTCTGAATTCTTTGCATAAGCTATTTTTCCTTTATCTTCACTAAGCTTGAACTGAGCTACAGTTGTATCAAAACTTCTAAGGACGTTTTTTGATGGGTTATTTATATCCAGATTGATTAAAGATAAGTTTATTGGAGGCGTTCCAAGACTTTTGCTGAAATCTCTCTCGGAGATTAGAACTTTATTATCTTTAATGCCATGAACAAAAACTAATACAGGCTCCTTTATTATCTCACTGGAACGCTCGATATTTGCATCATAAACTTTTATTGAAGTTGTATTATCATTATTAATTATTGTATAAACAATCTTATCATCATTCCAAATAGGTTTTAGACAGTTGTAATAATACTCTATATAGTTTCTATTTTCTTGTGGACTGCGGGCGACAGACAAATCATAATCCATTTGCTTGGTATATGTTGAATTTTTTGGAATTTCGAAAGAATCTATATTCTTAATGCCTTTAGATTCTGTGAACGTTTTTATTCCAACAACCCCATCGGAGTAAGTAGAAAATGCGAGGGCCCCATCCTTTGAAACAGAAACTCCAATCATTTCTTCTCCAAATGGATTTCTTACAACCTTTTCTATATAATTATCTTCGGGTGGATTGCCAGTTTCCCCACTCGCCCCCATTGTAAAACTTAAATGTCCTAAATCCGGCAGATGCGGAGCAAATTCTTTTGCGAGCCCGTAAGCAACTCCAGTAATTGCGGCCGCCCCAAACAAGCCGGCAACTAAACTCGGAAAGCCCCATTTTGTTTCGTGGCTTTCGCTTCCATAATTTCCATTATCAGGAGAATCGGGATCAAACCCTTTTATAGAATAAGCAACGCCCTCCCTTATTCTGTCAGCTTCCGGTGTGTTCCACAAACCACTGTCAATAAGAGCGTGGTCAACTTCTATCAAAAAAGTTTCTGCACTTCTCTGATAGCGCGGGCTTCCAACTCTTCCTGCTCCCTCAAGAACATAACTTCCTCCTTCTTTCCTTAATGCAAATCCCGCCTGCGCAGCAGCCTCTTTCAAGACTTCCGAACTCCTAGATGCGGAAACATTTGAATTGCTTTCCATGAGAAAAATTCTCTTCCGCAAACTTTTTAAACCCATGGTTTCCCACGGTTTCCTCTCGGTTTCTGAAGTTCCTTTATACCCCTCTCTCGCGGATAGTTTTTTAGAGAGTTTGAAATTGAAAAACAATTTTGAACGAAAAATTCAATGGAAATTTTTCCAGATGAGAATTAAAACAAACTAAAAAGAATATATAGAATTTCAAAAGAAGTTTCTCGGAAAACCTTGCGCGAGAAAGACAGACTTTTTTGCTGCATAGAAACTGAGCAAGCATCGGAGAAAAAATTTTATATATTCTAAAAAAATAAAATGAAGAGCATCAGGCTCGTTGAGCAAAACTCGCGAGCCATTGAAGTTCTCATTTAAAAAATAATGGTGAGTTAAATGAACAAAAAAAATATCGGAATAATCGCGGCAATTTTTGTTGCGATGCTGCTCACCTCTGCGCCGTTCGCTCTGGCTGCGCCTTCAAGCAAACTAACAGGCTTCCAGACTTTGGACAAAGATGTTTTGAGTTTGGGTGAGTCTGCTGGAATTCTGCCTGACAGCCCGATTTACGGAATAAAGCGATTTTGGGAAGGAATGCAAGTAACATTCGCTGGCGGAGATGTGGCAAAAGCGAAACTGAAATACAGGTTCGCAGAAAAAAGGCTTGCAGAAGCAGCAGAAATGCTGAAGTCAGGCAAATCACAGCATTTGGAAAATGCTATGAAACAATATGAGGGATTGATGCAGGAAGCAAATGACGACACAGAGAAAGCAACTGCAGCAGGGAAAAAAATAGATGAGATAGTTGGCTTGGCAGGAAACAAAACAAGCAAGCACTTGGCTGTGCTTAACAGATTGCTGGACAAAGTTCCGGAAACAGCAAGGCCTGCAATAGAAAACGCAATACAAGCGTCCGCAAATGAAAATTACAAAATTGTAATTCGCGACGCGAAAAAAGGAAAGAAAATAATCAGCACTTTGCGCAGCAAATTAAAAGACGAGGGCCTGCGCGAGGATTTGATTGTAAAAGCAAAGCAGAGGCTTAACATAAGCGACACAATAAAAGTGACGATTGGAGAAACAGAATCAAAAGTCGCAGCTGATGTCGCTGACATAAACAAGCGCTTTACTCTGGACTTGATAGACCAGACAGCAATAGTTTCAGAAATTGCATCAAGGCTCAACATAACTTCAGAGCTTGTTAATGGGTTGGTTGAATGGAAGTATGCAAAAACATCAGAAGAAACAAAAGACAATTTGGAAGAGGCAAGAGACGATGTTGCAGCCCTTGAGCAGAAAATTTCAGAAATGAATTCAAAGGCAACCGCAGCAAAGAAAAAAGTTACAGCCGCTTTCAAGAAAAGCATAGGAAAATCAGTTGATGTGGCAAAGGACCACATTGCAAAAGGCGAGCGCTATTTGCTTGACAAGAAATACGACAGCGCGTGGTCTCAGGCAAACTCTGCTTCAAAAGGAGCAGATGCGGCTGACAAAAGGGTGGACAAATATTTGGCAAAGCTTTTGAAAGATTTGTCAACTGAAGAAGAAGAGCAGGATGAAGAAACAACAACTACAACTGCTCCGGCTTCAACTACAACAACAGTTGCCGCAAGCACGACAACAACAGCTTAGAACAAAAAAACTTTTTGGTGGGATTTTTCCCACCAAATTTTTTATTTTTTTCTTTTTTGATTTTTCTGATTAAGTGAAGAACTCCCCCTAAAATATGTGTTGCGAAAAAATCCAGACGCCAAAAATTTTTGCACACCCGATTTTTTCTTTTCACTTCAGCCTCAGCCTATTCGTCTTCCCATAATTTATTTCTTAATAAATTTTTTATAGCCTTTCATGTATCTAAAAATTATATGTCTGACGAATATCAAATCGTCCTGCTGCTGGCCAGAGCGCTCTAAAGCCGTGTAATAACTGCTCCTGTTTTTATAGCTGATATCCAGCATGGGAAATCCATTTTTATGCAAAATAAAATTCATCAGCATTCTGCTTATTCTCCCATTGCCGTCGCCAAATGGGTGTATGCGGACAAACTTCAAATGAACCATTGCGGCAAGCTCAACAGGATGCAATTTATTTTTGCTTGAATCATACCATAAAATAAAATCTTTTAGAAGAGGTCCAACAAATTTCCATGGCGGCAACACTGCATCGCTTCCCCTGATGCCAACATCATAAGTTCTTATTTTTCCAGCTATGTTAGGCTTTGTGTCAGCGAACAAAATTTTATGCCACTCTATAATAGTTTTCAAATTTAATTCTCCCTTATATTGCAGCATCAGATAAAAAAGCTTTTTATGGCTTTCAGCCTCCTTAATATCTTCAATGGGCTTGTGCACAGGAGTTATTTTATCATGCAAAAGCTCTGCCACCTCCCTGTGCGTCAAGGAGCCGCCTTCTATCCTATTTGTGTCATAAGTGAATTTAATCATGAAAGTTTCAATAAATTTTTCCCTGATTTCCGGCGGAAGGTGAATGAACTCTTTTTTGAAGTTCTTTTTTATCCGGTCAAGCTTAGAATGCCATTTTTCTTTGTAGATTTCATTCGTAAATTCTTTTTTTATTTCATCTATATTTTTTGGGATTTCTTTGCCCAGATATATTTCCTTTTTTTGAACCTTGCCCCGAACTTTTATTGTGTGCTCGAGATAGTAGAATTCGCTGCCCCCCAATTTTCTTTTTCTTATAGTAACCATATTTTTACTTACCCCTACCTATTTATAAAGATTTTGCATTGCTGTAAATGGTAGGGGTAACAGAATGCGCTTTATTTCAGCCTCAACCTATTCGTTTTCCCATAAACTTTTTTCTCAATAACTCCCTTGCTTTCCAAGCGCGCGACAAGCTTTGAAGATTTTGTTTTTGACCATCCATGTTTTTCCCTCAAGCTCTCCTGAAGAATTTCCCCGCCGGCCTTTTTTATTTCAGCGACAACTTTTTTTTCTTCTGGGCCTAAAATATCCTGAATGAATTTTTCCTTGCGGAATTTTTTAAATTTCCAGCCAGCAAAAATTCCCCCAGCCAAAACAACAATTACAATAAGAATAATTTGCAGAGGACCGAACTCAAAATCCCCTCCCTTTGCTTTGTACTGCACGAAAAATGTTTCCTCAGCAAAATTCTGCCTCTTCCAATCAAGAAAAATCTTTTGCCCGTCCGTGCTGATTAAATCGGGCTTTGTTTTTTTAACAACAGCCGTGCCTTCTGGAAGGGAAATTTTTAATGTGAAATCCTTAACATTTCCTAGCGCGAAAATTAATGATAGAAGTTTTTCCTCCCCTTCTGTTTTTGTAGTGAGCTTTTCCGTTTCAAAGCTTGCTGAAAAACTTGAAGGATTTTTAATTGTGAGAGAATTTTTGTTTACGGAAATCTGGTCTGCGGTTTTCAAATCCTTTGGCTCAAAAGGCAAATCCAATTTCAGCTCGGGCAAATCAGAAGAGCCGGAGATAATTCCGCTTGCTGTGCCGTCTGGTTGGATTTGTAAATCTATTTTCAGCTGAGAGAGCTCTTGGGCTGATGCAGGCATAGCAAAAATTGAGAGCAGCAAAGCAGCCGCAACTAAATGCTTTAGCATAATCTATTTTTACCTGCCCACTTTAAAAATAACTTTTCCCGCTACAGCATCAGCAGAAACCCAAACTGGCGTCATGCTCTTGGGCGAATCGCCAGCAAGCAGAAATTTCCCTGCAGAAATCTTTTTAATTCTTTTTATGATTTCCATATTGTTGTGCCGCGCGACAACAACATCTCCAACAGAAAAATTTTTCTGCCAGCGCCACACAATAACAAAATCTCCCTCGCGAAAATTAGGCTCCATGCTTTGCTCGCGGGTTTTGTAGATAGAGATTGGAAAGCACATTCGCTTCACTTTTACAAACTCGGCCAAATCATTTCTTTTTTTGTTGGATACGGCGCAGTTGCTTTAAAAATTTCTAAACCTTTCGTTCTCCAGAAAATTTCTGAAATTTTGTTTACACTTTCCAAAAGCTCTTCAGAAGCGCTCAAATTTATTTCCTGCCTTGCTTTGCTAGCGAGCTTCAAAGTTTTCCAAACCAAATCATTTAGCTCGGGAAATTTCTGCAAATGCTCGGGCTTGAAATAATCTCCCCAAAGAATTCTCACTTCATTTTTCAAAATTTCCGCGTGCTGCTCTTTCACTAAAATATATCTCTGAATTTTGTTTAGAGCTTCCATTCTTTGCTCAGGAGTCATCTGCGGAACTATTGGAGGCAGCTCTGAAATTAAATTTACCATTCTAATAATTGTATGCGCCGCCATCTGCGCGCTGTGCGGATCGTAAATTCCGCAGGGAATATCGCAGTGCGCGTGCGCAATTCGCGCTGGAAAAATTTTGTCTATTGCTGAAAAGATTTTGTGTATTGCTGGCATAATAATCAAATAAAGTTATAATAGACTTATATAAAAAGCTTATGTTTCTTCAGCCATGCCCAAACTATTTTTCAGGAATCCATCCCATTTTTTGTAGTGCACAAGAATCCCTTCTGGAGAAAGAACATGCCGTGGGCATGCGCTTTCCAAATCATCTTCTCCAATGCGTATCCAAGCACCGCGCGTGTTCCCTTGTACGATTGCGTCCAGAACTTTTTTTCTACTTGCCCTGCCTAATAATTTCTGCCTCCGATCCTCCACAACGCTTATCTGATCCACATGCTTCTGTCTTAAATTCCATCTTGTTCTTTTATGTTCTTTCTCTCGGACAAATTTTTCCATAGCGCTCCTGTCCACGACATAAATATCCGTCACATCACCACCGTTATGCCTGACATAAAAATACTGGAGGGAAAAATTTAGCCTTTCCGCTTCTGCAGAATATTTTCTGAACTGCTCAACAGCTATTATAGTTCTCTCATGATTTCCGAACGCTTTTACTTCTCCGATAACTCGCTGCGCTTCATCATAAATATCTGGCTGATATCCACCTCTTTTTTCTTTGCGCTCTAAGCCAAAAATTTCTGAAACCCTGTGCTCGCATTCTACTCCATGATAAACCCTTCTCGAATGTGAAGAAGACATGACTCTTCTGAGAAATTAAAAGTTTTAAGCTTGCTTTCAAACCGCCAATCCACAAAGCTTATAAACTATAACTCACTTATAATCTTACGGTAGCTTTATTAACCAGTTATGAAAATTATAATCGTGTGATAAAATGTTAATGCCCTGCGAAGCAATAATCAAAAGCTTTTTGCCCGCTATAAGAGCGGCAACAGCAAAAAAACTTTCCGACGAGCATGAACTCTCTCAGGCAACAATCGCAAAAAATCTGGGAATAACACAGGCCGCCGTAAGCAACTATCTCTCGGGAAAATATGCAAAGCACATAAAAGAAATCGAGTCAAATTCAGAAATACAAAAAACTGCAAACAGGATTGCGCAGATGGTTGCTGTTGAAAGGAAAGAAAAAAAGCATGTTGTCAACACAATTTGCCTGGCGTGCGACAATTTTGCAGACTTGAGCTGCAAGGCAAACAAAAATTCAGCTGTTGTAAAGGCTTTTTTTAGATGAAAAATTATTTTTATGAAAATAAAATCTGGTGAAAAAATGCCGCTAACACTAACAAAAGAAACAATAATCAGCGAAGTGATAGAAAAATATCCGGCAGTTGCGGAAGTTTTGTCAGAGGCAGGATTGGGATGCGGTGGCTGCTCTTCCAGCGAGGGAGAGACAATCGCAGATGGTTTAATGTCTCATGGATTAACAGGCGAGGATGTTGATTCTTTCCTTGAGCAGATAAATACGCAGATTGCTGCGCTTGAAAAAGCTGGCACGTTTAATGAACAAAAAGAAGAAAATGAAAAACCGAAACAAATTATAATCACAGACCCTGCAGCGGAAAAAGCAAAAGAGCTTATGAAAAAGCAAAATTTGAACGGAGAGCATGCTCTTAGAATAAAAGCGACCCCCGGCGGCTGCGCAGGCTTCAGGTATGGAATGGCTTTTGACAAGCTTGCGAACGCAAACGGAGATGTTGTGCTGGAAAAATCCGGGCTTAAAATCCTTCTTGACCAGAAAAGCGCAGAGCGCTTGGGCGGGACAACAATTGATTTTGTTGAAGATTTGGAAGGCTCGCGGTTCGTTTTCAACAACCCGTCGGCCAAAGCCACCTGCGGCTGCGGAAAATCCTTCAGATGAAGCTTTATATACCACTTAGGAGTAAATTATAGTATGTCTAACTTCAGAATTGAGCATGACCGGCCCAACTGCATTGCCTGCGGAGCTTGCGCTGCTGTGACTCCGGATTTTTGGGAAATGAGCCCGGCGGATGGAAAGTCTGATATCAAAGGCTCGGAAAGAATTATGAACGGCGGCTCAGAAATTGTTTTGGAAAAACTTTCAATAGAGGAAAAAGATTTTCAGATAAACAAGGACGCGGCAGACGCATGCCCGGTTAATGTTATTCACATTTTCAAAGAAAGCGGGGAGAAGATAATTTAGAAAAAAATTTCATAGGCTCGGCAAATTCGTAAACTCATTTGCCTCGCCGACTAATGTGTGAAAAGAAAAAATCGGACGCGAAAGAATTTTTTGGCAATAGGATTTTGACACATCAGTTGCGAGCGAGTTTTGGTTTACCAAAACGAGCGAGCCTTAGAAAAAAAATCATGAGTGATGATATGCCAACCCTTGAAATAAAAAACCTCCACGCGTCCGTGGATGGAAAAAAAATATTGAATGGAGTTTCGCTTACTGTTAAGTCTGGAGAAGTGCATGCAATCATGGGCCCGAATGGCTCGGGAAAATCCACGCTCTCATTTTTGCTCATGGGCCACCCGAAATACAAAATAGACTCTGGGGAAATTTTGTTTGACGGAAAAAATATTTCCGAGCTGGCCGCGGACAAGCGCGCAAAGCTTGGAATGTTTTTAGGATTTCAATACCCGAGCGAAATCGCTGGGGTTTCTGTTTTCAATTTTTTGCGGACAACTTATAATTCTTTGCAGAGCAACGGCCACGCAAAGGAAATTCCTGTTTTAGAATTTGCAAGCCTGATGAATGAAAAAGCAAAAGTTGTCGGGATAGAAGCAGGAATGGTAAAGAGAAATCTCAACGAGGGATTTTCCGGCGGAGAGAAAAAGAGAAATGAGATTTTGCAAATGGCTGTTTTGAAGCCTAAGCTTGCGATTCTTGACGAGCCCGACTCTGGAACTGACATTGATGGCCTGAGAAATATTGCGAACGGAATAAACAAAGTTGTCGCAGAAAACAAAACCGGCGTGCTTTTGATAACCCACTACAACAGGATTTTGCAGCACGTGCGCCCGAACTTTGTGCATATTTTTGTTGATGGAAAAATTGTCAAGAGCGGCGGGCCTGAGCTCGCAGAAGAAGTTGAAAAAAGCGGGTATGATGTTTATAGGAATAATTAATTGGTGAAAATTTATGCCAACACAAGAATATGCTATCGGAATAGAATCATTTCAAGAGATTTTAGAAGGAATGAAAACTAGAGGAGGCACAAATATAGAAATTGCAGTCGGACCTGGCATAGTTAGAGTTTGCGGATATAATTCAGATGAACCTCTTTATTTTATAGATTTCGAAGGCAATCCGGATATTGCCTCTTTTGAACAAAATATAAAAAAGGCCAAAGATATCGAAGAAATTTTAAAACAACATGGTTACCCTGTTAAAATTGAATATTATGGCTCACTGAAAGATGTGAAGAGTTCTGTTTTTAAAGATGGATATTATCGCGATTTTTATGTGAGAAGTGGAAAGTTGGAATCCGGACATGAGCTTCTTTGGATTGAATTGCATGGAGCAAAATCTTTGGCCAAACACTTGCCAGATGCTTCATCTGAAGAAGAAACGGATAAAATCAAATCTGAAGCAGAGCAAGGAGTAGACCCGCTTCATTATTTTGATTTTAAACTAGACGAAGTGGCACCTGAAGTTGATGAAACCACAATAGAAAAATGGAAGTGATATTTATGCCAGCCCCCAAATCCAGTTTCCTAGACATTAACCAAAAGAGCTCAGACTTCAAAATGGAAGTGGAATATTCAACAGAGCTGCCGAAAGGCTTGTCAGCAGAAGTTGTGAAAAAGATTTCAGAAATAAAAGGCGAGCCAGAGTGGATGCTTGCATTAAGATTAAAAGCTTTTGAGCATTTCACAAAAAGAGCAATGCCAACTTGGGGCCCAGACCTCTCTGCAATGAACTTTGATGAAATTACTTATTACAGAAAGCCTGCCGGAAAAAACGCAAAAGACTGGAAAGATGTTCCGGAAAATATCAAAAAAACTTTTGAGCGCCTGGGAATTCCAGAGGCAGAAAGAAATTTTCTCGCGGGCGCGGGCGCGCAGATGGAATCCGAATCAATCTACCACAAAGTCCGCGATGACTTGGCAAAGCTTGGAGTTATTTTCTGCGACATGGACACAGCTGTGCGCGAGTATCCAGAAATTGTGAAAAAATATTTCGGAACAGTTGTGCCTTACAATGACAACAAATTCGCGAGCCTCAATACAGCAGTATGGTCAGGCGGAAGTTTTGTTTACATTCCAAAAGGAGTTCATGTTGAATTGCCTTTGCAGGCTTATTTCAGAATCAATGCCGAAAGAACCGGGCAGTTTGAAAGAACAATGATAATTGTTGAAGATGGCGCGAGCGTGCACTATATTGAAGGTTGTTCCGCCCCAAGCTATTCTGAAAATTCTTTGCACGCGGCTGTTGTGGAATTAATTGCGCTGCCCGGCTCGCGCGTCCGCTACACAACTTTGCAAAACTGGGCAACAAACATTTTTAATTTAGTTACAAAAAGAGCGCACGCCCACGAGGGAGCGTATGTGGAATGGGTTGATGCGAATGTCGGCTCTGCAATAACTATGAAATATCCGTCTGTGTTTTTAATTGGCGAAGGCTCGCGCGCGGATATTCTTTCAGTTGCATTTGCAAACTCAAACCAAATCCAGGACACGGGCGCGAAAGCAATTCACATTGGAGCAAACACTTCCTCAACAATTCTTTCAAAGTCTGTTTCAAAAGGCAGCGGCTTCACAAATTTCCGCGGGCTCGTGCAGATTTACAAAGGCGCGCGAAATTCAAAGTCACATATGAAGTGCGACGCGCTCATGCTAGATTCGGAATCAAAATCAGACACAATTCCAACTTTGAAAATAGATGAGAAGGAAGTCCAGTGCGGGCACGAGGCGGTTGTGGGAAAAGTTTCCGAGGACCAGCTTTTCTATTTAATGAGCCGCGGTTTGACTGAGCAGCAGGCAACAACAATGATTGTCTCAGGATTTTTGCAGGCGTTCACAAAATCTCTGCCGCTTGAATATGCGATTGAATTTAACAGATTGATTGAATTGGAAATGACCGGTTCGGTCGGGTGATTTTTCTGAATGAAAAATTCTGGTTGGGAATAAAAAAAGATTTTCCTGTTTTGCAAAGAAAAATAAATGGAAAGAAAATTATTTATTTGGACAACGCAGCCACGAGTCAAAAGCCGCTCCAAGTTATAGAAGCAATTTCACATTTCTACAAAACCTGCAATGCAAATGTGGGCCGCAGCATTCACACGCTCGCAGAAGAGGCAACTGAAAAGTTTGAGGAAGCGCGCGAGAAAGTTGCGCGATTTATTGGAGCTCCTTTCAGCAGAGAAATAATTTTCACGCGCAACGCTACTGAAGCAATAAATTTAGTTGCTTATTCTTTTGGGCAAACTCTAAAAGCTGGCGATGAAATAATTTCCACTGTAATGGAGCACCACTCAAATATTGTTCCGTGGCAGTTTCTGAAAACCCGCGGGGTTAAATTGAAATTTATTGATATTGATGAAAATGGAAATTTGGATTTGCAGCAATTTAAAAAATTGCTGAGCAAAAAAACAAAACTTGTTTGCCTGACTCATGTTTCAAATGTTCTCGGAACAATAAATCCGGTTGAGGAAATTTGCAAGCTCGCTCATGCAGCAGGCAGCCTTGTGCTTGTGGATGGCGCGCAGTCTGCCCCGCACATGCCTGTTAATGTGAAAAAACTTGGATGTGATTTTTTTGTTTTCTCTGGGCACAAAATGCTTGGGCCAACTGGGATTGGAGTTTTGTGGGGGCGAGCAGAAATATTGGAAAAACTTTCTCCATTCTTGGGCGGCGGGGATATGATTCGCGAAGTGAAATTAGAAGAAACAACTTTCAATGAACTCCCATGGAAATTTGAGGCAGGCACTCCGAATATTGAAGGAGCGATTGCTCTCGGCGCAGCTATTGATTATTTGGAAAAAATCGGAATGCAAAAAATCCGCGAGCACGAAATTGAAATTACAAAATATGCTCTGGGAAAACTTTCCGAAATTTCTGGTGTGAAAATTTCTGGACCCACTCACGCAGCCGAGCGCGGCGGAGTTGTTTCATTTAATCTGAAAGGAGCGCACCCGCATGATGTTGCGCAAATTTTAGATGAGAGTGGAATTGCAATTCGCAGCGGGCACGCATGCTGCCAACCTTTAATGAAAAGGCTCGGAATTGCAGCAGTCTGCCGCGCGAGCTTTTACATTTACAATTCCAAGGAAGATGTGGACGCTCTTGTTGCAGGAATAGAAAAAGTGAAAAAGGTTTTGAGGATTTGATTTTATGCCAGGAAAAGTTTATCAGATAAATGTTAAGCCGGACACTCCTGGCGAACATGGTTTGCCAAAGAGATCTGTTGAGCATGTTGTAGTAACTCGATTAGGTTTAGAAGGAGATTTCTGCAGGCACAGATATGAACATGGCAATGCTCCAGAGAGAGCTCTTTTAATTTATCCTTTGGAAGAAATCAGGCTGCTTAAATTAGAAGGATGGCCTATTGAGGCTGGCCATATAGGAGAAAATTTAACAACAGAAGGAATTCCTTATGAACAATTTGGCACTCAGCAGCAAGATGGAGGAAAACAAAAATATGTTCTCGTTGATGGAAAGAGATTTAGAATCGGTGAATCTGTTGAAATACAAATAGCAAAAGTTTGTAATCCCTGCTCTAATTTATCTCTGCTTCCTTATGTTGATAGAAAATTTCCAGAATTTTTCAGAAGAGTTGTTGGAAAAAGAGGTTGGTATGCAAAAGTTTTGAAAGATGGTGAAATCAAAAGAGGAGATCCAATAGCAGAGGTGGCAGCATGAGCCTTGACATGTACGCAGAACAAATCCTTGACTACTACAAAAATCCCCGAAATTTTGGGGAAATAAAAAATGCGCAAATTCATGCGCGCGATTTGAATCCTTTGTGCGGGGATGAGATAGAAATTTTTGCGAAAGCAAATGGTCAAATGATTTCTGAAATAAAATTCAAGGGCGTGGGCTGCGCGATTTCAATGGCAAGCGCCAGCATGCTTACAGAAAAAGCAAAGGGGAAAAATATTTCTGAAGTTATGAAATTTGGAGAGAAAGAAATCTTGGAAATGCTTGGAATAGAAGTTTCTCCTGCGCGAAAAAAGTGCGCAATGCTCGGGCTTTGGGTTTTGCAGATGGGCCTGAAAAAGTTTCTAGAGAAAAAATAATTCTAAAAATCAAAAATCACCCAATTAAAGTGGTTTGATATTAATGGGTGATTTAGGTGACAATGTTTGGTGTTCCGATATTAGAAAAATAAAATACGAACACCACACATTGTCAGGATATCCAGATACCACAGATATAATTATGGTTGCTTTGCAACCACCTATTAAAAATAGGTGGTATCTGTCTATCAGCAATAGCACCCATAAGGCCCGCGGCCGCAGGACACGCAGCTGTTTCCTGAGCATCTCTTGCATCCGCTGCACTGGGAATCATTTGTGCAGTCCACATCCACGCATTTTTTGTTTGAGCAAATTTGTTTGTAGCCGCAGGCTGAATTTGAGGTGCATTCGGCTGTTGTGGTTGTTGCGGGCAATGTAGTTGTTGTGGTTGAAGAAGTGGTAGTTGAAGGAGTTGTTGTAGGAGGCAATGTAGTTGTTGTGGTTGAAGAAGTTGTTGTTGAAGAACTTGTTGTTGTGCTGCTGCTTGTCGCAGATGTTGTTGTTCCTTGCGGAATGTTTTGCTTTAATCCCGCAGATTCCTTAACCGCGCAAACAACCTGATAAGTTTTCGCGTCCATCCAAACTATTAGCTTTGTATCGTTGCCTTCATCATCAATTGTTGTTTTGTAATAGCTGCCGACTTGAAAATTCTCGCAGTCTTTTTTTATTTCTTCCATCCGCGAAACAATCTCTCCCTGGCTAATTAGGCTTGTGGCAATTTTTGCATTCGGATATTGTGAAAGAAAATTCTGAATAGCCGGACTTGCTTTCAAATAAAGATCAATTTGGCTGGCTGTGCAGCCTGCCACCAGAACAACTCCCAGAAGCAAAATAGAAATTATTTTCATAGATTAATAACTATCGGGCTATTTTTAAATGTTTTGTGGTTGGAGCTAAGAAGCTTTTTTGGATGGGTTGCGATTAAAACATAAAACCTACTCGTATTCTCTCCAAACATTCTCGCATTTCGTGCAGCGATAAAATCTTGTCGGTGGCTCATCGCTTGCGCGAGTTTGCTGCATCCACCAGAATGCCTCCACATGTTCACATTTTGGGCAGGCAATATTTGTTTTCGGAAGAACATCAACTTTCGCTTTTTTGTCAACAACAATAATTTTCTCATCCTTCTTTTGCATTGTTGAAGATATTTTAAAGTCACCCCTGCCGGCAGAAGAAGTTTTTTTCTTTCCGCAGTTCCTGCAAACCAGAGCAGTGCTTTTGCCAGCCTTGTGCGGCATCATCAGCCCGCCGCATTTATCGCAGAATTCCATGGTTTTAGAGATGGAATTCGGGATTTTTAAAGGTTTATAAAATGGAAAAAATAAAGTTGTGTCATGACACCAATAGAAACAATGGCTCTGCTTGTAGTTCTGCTTGGCTTGATAAAACTTGCTGTTATTCTGTCAAACCCGCAAAAATGGATGTTTGTTATGCGCGCATTTTACTCGCGGCCAAAATTTACAACGGCTTTTTCAGTTGCGCTTATTGCAATTTCCCTTTTTTTCCTTTTAGCTGAACTTACAATTGTCCAGATTTTTGCAACAATGATTTTTTTCATGGGCTTAATGTTAATGGGATTTTCTGCGTATTCAAAGGAGATGCTTGCATTGTCTCAGAAAATGTTGAAAGATAAAAATTCTCTGAAAAAAGCATGGCTTTCAATTGTTGTTTGGCTCGCGCTTTCTGTTTGGGTTTTGTATGGGATTTTATTTTGAGCTGGTATTTTTAAGCGGGAAAAATAATTCTTCCTCTGTTGATTCCAATGGCAACAATCCCAGACTATGTAATGCCCGCGCTTGGCATTGTCACTCCGGCAGCCGCGCTTGCTGCGTGGTTTATCCTGAATAAAAGTTTGCTCTCTGCAAAAACAAAAATTCCTTTGAATGAAAGAAAGCGCTTCTCTTATTTTTTGCTTGCTGGGCTTTTGGGATGGCTCGCCATTTCTTTTGTTTTCGGCTGGCTGGAAATTTTCAGGAATTTTTCATTTCTTGTTTTAATTTTCGGCTACGGAATTCCATACCTCGCAAATAAATTTCTCAACAGCTCGCAAATGCTTCAGCTTGCTGTTGACTCTGCCCCGAACCACTGGCTAATCGGAATCCAGCTTTACAGAGTGCTCGGAATAATTTTCCTAACAATGTACGCAGCAGGATTGCTTCCGGCGGCGTTTGCAATCCCATCAGGAGTCGGAGATATTATTGTCGGACTTTCCGCTCCTGTTGTCGCTTATCTGCTTTTCAAGAAAACTTCCAACTCAAAAAAACTTGCGATTTTCTGGAACTATATTGGAATTCTGGATTTGATAATCGCGCTTACAATGGGCCCAATTACTGCGCCAACTCCGGTTCAGCTCCTCTCTTTTGACGCGCCCAACTTGCCTATAATTTCCTATCCGCTTGTTTCAGTGCCGGCGTTTGCTGTCCCATTCTCGCTTATTTTGCATTTGTTTTCTTTGAGAATTTTGGGAAAGAAATTTAAATTGTAATTTTTATGCCAGCCCCAGCAATTCAAACGCCCCAACTTTTACCCAGCCGAGAATTGGAATTTTCAGAATTGCTTTTCCATGTATTTGCGATTCTCTCACGCCATGCTCAAAATCCCCCTGAACAGAATTTGCATCGCCTTTTGTTTCAAAAGTTCCATCAGAATTTTCTGAAACAATCCTGTGAATAATTGGAAATTTATATCCGCCCTTCACTGCGTCAAAAACAATTATGTCGCCGACTTTGTAGCCTTGGATTTTATTTTCTCCGAGGAACATTCCTGTTACTCCGCTGCTTGGGCTTGAAACAATTATCATATCCCCTTTGTAAAAAGTCGGAACCATGCTGCCGGAGAAAACAGCAACAACAGGAGTGTCTGTGCTTAATGCAAAACCCAGTCCTGTCATTGCAAGCCAAGCAAAAAAGAAACCGCCCACAATGTAGATTGCAGTTCCCAAATTTGTGTCGCGGATTTTTTTCCATTTTGATTTCAGTTCGGACATCTTCATAATTACCTACCAATAATTAGTATATGTGGTATAAAAAGCTTACGAAAGCACAACCCAAACTCCCGCGAGCATTATTAACGCTCCAATAATCTTAAGCTTAATTCCCTTTTCTCCAAACAAGGCAAAGCCCGCGAAAGCCATTAAAATTGTTCGCAGCATTTGCACCGGAGTGAAAATTGTCGGTGACACAAGTTTGACCGCGGCAAAAACCGCCCACAGCGCAATTGCATAAAAAATCCCCAATATCAACGACCAGTTATTGAAAATATTTTTAAATGGCTTGCCAGATTTTGCATAAACAGCAGAGTAGATTGCAGTCATACCCAGAATTATGTAAAAAGTATATTTAGTTGGACTGAAACTTGCGAGCGCTAGCTTGTCAACATTTGCGGTCAGCCCGTAGAGGAAAGCCATCGCAAGCATATAGAAAGAAACTTTTGATTTTATGATTCCAGAAAAAGTTTCTGAAAGATTGTTTTTCAGATGTACTACAAAAGCTCCTGCTGCCACAAGTGCAGCTCCCACAAAAATTTTCAGCTGAAAAGATTCTCCCAATAGAAATATTGCCAGCGCCGCCACAAAAACCGGACGCATGTTTTCCAGAGGACCGACAATTGAAAGCTCGCCGCTTTTGAGAGCTTTAACAAAAAATATGAACGCTGCTGCATTGAGCCCAATTGAAGCAAGCAAATAAAAAAGCGCCGACTGTGATGGAAAAATCTGCGGCTCTGAAATGTATGATGAAATAAAAATTGGAGAGAATAAAATTGTTGCAGTCAGAAATCCTCCGAGCGCTACTGCAATAGAATCCATTTTCAATTTGTCTGTTGCCCACTTTGCTGCTATCAACCCAATGCTCACTGAAACTATGTTCAGAATTGTATAAAGAATCCATCGCTCGACCATTTTTTATTTATAGTTAATTAGACTTAAAAATTCACGCCCGCCCCACACTCTCTCCTAAAACCACACCAGAAGCAATCAAGTGCGCGCAGCGCAGAGGCTCTGGAACAAAAGCGCGCGTTGTGCAAACTGATAAAATTTCCGCGGCGTCTTTTGGAGAAAGGCCCGCGCACTGAAAAAAGAATTTTCCTTTTTTCTTTTGTAAAGAAAATTCTGCAGTGTAAACAGTTCCGGCCGCGCGCGCACATTCGAGAATTTTTGTGGGCTTTTCGGTTTTCGTTGCAGCAGCGAAAAATTTTTCAAAATCAATTTTCTTTCTTGTAACTGCAATTACTGGAAGCTTTGTTTTCTCAAAAATTTTCTGTATATTCACAATATTGAAGCCTGCAAAAGTAATTCCATCCAGCATTATCACACGAAGGTCTTTGAACTTGCACTTCTTCACTGAAGAAATAATTTTTTCCTCCGCGTTCGAGCCGTCGATTTCTATTTCTTCTTTCAAAAGCCCGTCCATGAATTGCCCGCCGCGGAAAACCGCGCCAATTAAAATTGTTTTTCCTTTTTCATGGAATTCAAACGGCCCGTCATCAAAAGCAAGCACGCGGATTTCAGGCTTGATTTTTTTGAAGGATATCATAGAATAAATTAAATCTTCGTAAATAAAAATTAAGAGTTTCAAAACAAATTTTATTCTTTCAAAGCTCTCTTAAACTCTTTCTCGAGCTCATCGCACTGCTCAGCAACAGCATCTGCCGCGCGCTGCAAAAGCTTGCGCGGATTTGAGCCGTGCACAATTATTTTTGGCTCTAAAAGAAATGGATGCTCGCGAACAGCAGCAGCCTCCCCTCCTTCTGCCCAGACTTGCTTTGCAATAACCTGCGAAACTGTCTGCGTGTCCCCGCCGAGCTCAACAGATAATTTTTCCTTTTCGTCTAAAAGAACTTTGATGTTCATATATTTTCAATAGCAGCAGGGCTTTTTAAAGTTTTACTCTGGCAAGCATTTAAAGTTAAAATTTGAACCTTCTTTATGTTGTCGTCCTATATATCGATGAAAGAATATGCCCTATACAGATTGATATCCTATTTGTTTAGTCCTATGTTTGTGGCAGCGGCTGAAGTTGTTGCTTTCGCTCCATTCTCAAAAAATATCGTGGGTTCTCTGCTGATAGGTTTTATTTTTCTTACTCTTTCACCGACTTTGATTATTTATAGAAAGTATAAAAGGGGAGAGGTCGATATTGATATTTCCGATAAGGAAGATAGACCAAGAATTTTTATTTATTCGATTATAAGCTTTGGTATCTGCACAGCGCTTTTCTGGTTAGTAAAAGATAAGCTGATGTTCACGGTTGCATTATCGTACTTTCTTGTTACAACAGTTATAATGCTGATGAATTTTTTCTCAAAAATCAGCACACACACAGCCGGCTTGGCGGGGCCTGTAACAGCAATTGTTTTTTATTTCGGGATTTATTATGCCGGACTTTTTTTGCTTTTGCTTCCCGTTGCATATTCAAGATTTAAATTAGGCAAGCACAATAGATTTCAGCTTTTTTCAGGAGCAATAATAGCGAGTGTACTAACTTATTTAATTTTCACAGCGGTGTTTTGATGCTTTGTTCAATATGCTACAAAAAAGAAGGAGAGTGGCAATGCCAAGTCTGCAAGAGGATTGTCTGCGCAGATGATGCAAGACCGACAGGCAATGGGGTTTTTTGCGTGCAGCATGCTCCACAATCTTTCCAAAATAAACAGCAATCTCCCGCAATAGAAGAAAGTGAGAGCTTGAAATCCATCAAGTCGGCATTCTTCACGGTTCTGTTCCTCACGTTGGGCATGGCTGTCATTGGATTTGTCGGCCAGCAGTTTGTGCAGACAACAGAATTACCTGAAAATGTGCAGGATGCCATAAAGTCTTTAACTTCTGTAGGCATAACAGTTATCTCTTTGATGGGAGTTGTAACTCTGATACTTGGGGTGGCGTACTTTGCCATGAGAAAGCGAAAATGAAAAGCTTATAAGTCTGAGTGTATAATATTTTTTGTGATTTCAATGAGAGGTTTCGCTCTGGCTATTTTGCTTTTGGCCTTCTTCACCGCGCCTGCGCTTGGAGCTGAAGAAAATCTGGAAAATATAACAATTTCCGCAACAAATCCTTCAGAAGTTCTGGCGGGCGATTCAACTTTTTTTGAAGTGACTGTCACTAATAACTTTTTGGAAACGGATTGGTTTAGCATTTCAGTTTATCCTTCAGATTGGACAACAATAGAAAATGGAATCTCTTCATTTATGCTTGGGAATGGCGGGAGCAAAACTTTAAAAATTTTCGTCAGTCCTCCAGTTGACGTTCGAGCGGCAAAATATGTTTACACAATAAATATTCAGAAAAGCTCCGGAGAGAAAGCCTTGAAAGATGTTGTTGTCGGAGTCCAGCAAAGATATGTTTCTGCTCTAATTTCTGATTTGAGATTAAGCTGCACCGAATGTGCGGGGCAATTAACAACAACAGCAAGAGTCAAGAATGTCGGCAACACACCAATAGCAAACGGGATTTTAGCCTTCTCTGTTGGTAATTTCAAAAAAGCTGTGGTAATAGATAATCTTAATCAGGGAGAGGAAAAAGAGTTTTCTGCCACATTTTTGCCGGTAACATGGGAGCCACATGAGTATGAAGTTTTTGTGCAGCTAGCAGCAGGAGCGAGCAGCGATTCTAAAACCGCGAGATTTTCAGTCCCGCCGATTACAAATTTCATCACAGACAAAAGCGAGCGAGATACTTTTTGGGGAAAGCGTGTGACAGCTACAGTTAGAAATGTTGGGAATGTAAAAGGGCCAGCGACAATTTCATCTGGCTCTGATTTCAGTCCGTTTATCGCTCTCTATCCAGATACAGCCGGCGCATCAATAACAGGAAATGCTGTAAGCTGGTATGCTGAACTCAAGCCAGGTGAATCAAAGACAGTTTCTTACAGCCAAGTTTTCTGGCCGACACCATTTATTGTTTTGTTTTTGATTTTTGCCGCGCTTTATGGCCATTCAATCGCAACAGCACTTGAAATAAATAAATTCGCTCTGGGAACAGGAAAAGAGTTTGGAGTTTCCATAAAAATCAAAAACAAGGGAACTCGTGCAGATGGGGTTGTCGTGCGCGATGTGCTGCCTCATGGATTTGATTTGGTTCCGATTTTTGAAACAGTCAAGCCCATAATCAGAAAAATTTCTGATGGGACTGAGTTGATTTGGAGGCTCGGCTCGGTCGGGAAGGGAGAAGAAAGGGTTTTGCATTACAGGGCAAAAAGCGGAGGCCATGGTGGAGCCATTCCACCTGCGGTTTTGCGTGGCGCTAGAGGCAGAAGCATTGTCTTGAGAAAATCAAACTATGTTGTTCTTCCAAAAGCCGCCAATGCAGAGCCAACAAAAGTCAAAGTAAGAGTCGTAGAGTGAGTTCTTAAAAGATATTTTTGGTCCCGCGGGGGAGATTTGAATTTGGGAATAAAAATTTATTTTTTTATTTCTCCCAGCCTCACGATTTCTTTTTTATTTCGAAACGCTGACTAAAAAATTCTTGCTTGTGCGCAAAAATCTACAGTCGTGCGCTCCACCATCTCTCCGCGCGCAAACTTTTATGTGCGCGATTGAGCTACCGCGGGTTGAAAATTATTTAGTCTGCTTAGCATTAAAAAGCTTTTTAAACTTTCCTTTGCTTACAAATAATGGTCGCGGCCAAGGCGGAGCGGCAAGACCTGTTCCCATTCCGAACACAGTAGTGAATCGTTCCAGCGATTTTGATTGTACTGCCGAAAAGGCGGGAAGTCAAAGACGCTGCGGCCACACTTTTAATTTTCTTTAAGAAGTTTGTAAAAGAAATTTTTTCATGGCATTTGTATATTTTGATGTGGAGAGAGATCTGGTTGTAGTAGCCAAAAATAGAGGTCTTTACGGAATAGATTTAGGAGAACTTCCGTATAGAATGAGAGCGGTTGAAACAGAAGAATATTCTTTTAAAGATTTTAGATTGCTTTTAGTAAGGGAACAGATTTCATGTTTAAGATTTTTGAGATTGGTTCATTCCCCACCCAAATTATCAAACATTTAAATATTGTTTCTGCAAACTTGCTTTATGCCCGAGTAGTATAGTGGCCTAGTATGCGAGCTTGTCATGAAATTTTTTAAAGAAAAATTTCAACAGAAAGCTTGTGACACGAGTTCAAATCTCGTCTCGGGCGCCAACAAAAAATCATGGGCCTATAACTCAGTCTGTGAGCGCCCGCGCTCAATCCGGCAAGGGCTTCACCTGAAATGGCAGAGTACAAGCCTTTTATCAATTTTGATAAAAGAATTGAGATGCGAAAATTTCGCATCCGTGAAAGAAAGCTTGGAGTCGTGGGTTCGAATCCCACTAGGCCCGCCAAAATTGAAATTTTCAAAAAAAAGCAAAGCTTTTTAAAGGTTGGTTAATGGTAAACTATTGAAGCATCTACATTTTTAACTCCCTAGATAGAGTGCTCTAACAGAATTCAAAGGTCAGATGTCGCGTAGCGCATCGCTTGCACCTTTGAAACTGGTGATACCTTGACAGAGAAAGAAAAAACTTTTGATATTCTGACTCATAATTTAGTGCCACAGCACACCATTCTTTCAGAAAATGAAAAGTTGGCGTTGTTTGAAAAGTATAAAATTGCATCGCAACAGCTTCCGAAAATTCTATCCAGCGACGTTGTAGTGAAAGCAGTTGGAGCGAAGCATGGAGATGTTCTGAAAATTTTGAGAAAAAGCATAACAGCCGGCCAGACGGTCTATTACAGGCTTGTTGTAAAACATGAGGTCGAATAAATATGAATAATATTCCGAGCCTCCAAAATGCAACTCTGATACACGCATTCGCGAAAGAGCTTGGCTTTGTTCGTTTTCAAATAGAAAGCTTCAATAATTTTATCGAAAGAAAAATCCAAAAAGTTTTTGATGAAATCGGGAAGATTGAGCCGGAAGTTCCTGAAGTGGGGGAGCTTGTGATAAAATTCGGAAAAGCTTCTGTCGGCGAGCCATACGTCAGAGAAGCTGATGGAACGCGAAGAACTTGGCAAAATGCCCAGTATTCTCCTGTGGAAGCAAGAGTAAGAGACCTCACTTATGCCGCGCCTGTTTATGTTGAAATGACTCCTATTGTTAACAAAGTTGAGCAGGAGCCTGTGCCAGTCCAGGTCGGAGATATTCCTGTTATGATAAAATCTGACATTGATCCAACCTCAAAACTTTCTAGGGAGGAGCTAGAAGCAATCGGCGAGGACCCACAAGATCCGGGGGGGTATTTTATAATTAACGGAACTGAAAGAGCTTTGATTTTAACAGAAGAAATTTCACCTAACAGAATAATTGTCGAAAAACAAAAAGTTGGAAATTTCACAGAAGCTCTTAGAATAAATTCGGAGCGCGGCGGCTATACACAACGCCATCTAATTGAAAGGAAAAATGATAGTTCAATTGTGATTTCTTTTGCAAACATACGCCGACTTCCTATAGTTGTTCTCTTAAAATCTCTTGGGCATGAAAGCGACAAGGAAATAATAGATTTGTTTAAAGGTTATGACCAGAGAATCGCACAAGAATTTTATGGAAATCTTTACGAAAGCGAAGTCAAATCTCATAAAGAAGCTCTCAATTATATCGCCACACATATGAAAATCGCAGAGGAACAATATAAAAGTGAGCGCGTTGAAAATATAATTGATAAATATCTGTTGCCGCATTTGGGCCAAGATTCGAAAGCAAGAAAGGTAAAAGCGAAATATCTTGCAATTGCAATAGAAAAAATAATTTCTTTAAGCACTGGAAAAACTGAAGAAGATGATATCGACCACTATGCAAACAAGCGCGTGCGCATGGCTGGCGATATGCTTGAAACTTTATTCCGCTCGATTTTAGTCGGAAGATGGGGACTCATTACAAGAATAAAATACAATTATCAGAAAATGGCAAAGCGTGGCAAGCTTCCTCCTGTTCAAACAATTGTTGAAGCAAACGTGGTTAGTAACCAGATAAATTCTGCGATGGCAACTGGAACTTGGACCGGCGGAAGAACTGGAGTTTCTCAAAAACTCGACCGCGCGAATTTCATCAAATCAATTTCTCATATGCGCATGGTCCTTTCTCCTCTCACAGCAACTCAGGAGCATTTCAAGGCAAGGGAACTTCATCCAACATTCTGGGGAAGATTTTGCCCAGCAGAAACTCCGGAAGGTCCTACCATTGGATTGAGAAAAAATTTATCTTTGATGGCGCAGATTACAACAGGTATTTTGGAACAAGAGAAAGAGAAGTTCCTGAAATTTCTGAAGCTGAGGGAAGAGCCGCAAGAAGGTGACGCAAAAGTTATAATTAACGGGACTCCTGCAGGTTTCACCAACCCAGAGGTTGTTTCAGAAATCAGGAAACGCAGGCGGGCGGACATTCTTCCAAAAGAAATCAACACATCGTTTTATAGAGATACAAATGAAATAAAAATTGCCACAGATTCTGGCCGAGTCCGCAGGCCGCTGATTGTTCTGGAAAATGGCTCTCCGAAACTTACTGAAGATGATATAAAAAAGATTGCTGCAGGCGAACTCACTTGGGTAGAAACCGTCAAGTCTGGGGCTATAGAATTTTTAGATGCGGAGGAGGAAGATGAGATGCTTGTAGCACTTTATGAAAAAGATATTACCCCGAAGCATACGCATTTGGAAATTTTACCGACGGCAATTTTAGGCTTGTCGGCCAGCTTACTTCCATTCTCTCAACACAACAGAGGGGATAGAGTAAATTTCGGCGCAAAAATGATAGGGCAAGCAGTAGGCATATATTCTCCGAACTATTTTATGAGAACTGAAGCAAAATCAAATCTATTAATTTATCCACAGACGCCACTTGTTGAGACTGCCATGACTTCTGCTTCGGGGCTGCTCGAGCATCCGGCAGGCCAGAACATTGTCATCGCAGTTGCAACTTATCATGGATATAATATCAACGATGCAATTGTTTTTAACAAAGCCTCAGTTGAGCGTGGGCTCTTTCGTTCATTTTTCTACAGAGTTTATGGGACCGAACAACGCAGATATTGGGGAGGTCAGGAAGATAAAATTTGTGTTCCAGACAAAGATGTGCGTGGTTACCGCTCCGAGGAGGACTACAACAGATTGAATGAAGATGGGATTATTGCTCCGGAAACTCCTGTTTTAGATGGAGATGTGTTGGTTGGAAAAATTTCTCCGATGAGATTCCTTTCTTCAACTGAACTTATGGGCGGAATAGCAAACATGCGTGAAAGCTCGGTTACGATGGGTTTCGAACGCGGGGTTGTCGATAGGGTTTTTGTAACAGAAACTTTGAATGGAACAAAACTTATCAAAGCAGTGGTGCGCGATCTGAGAGTTCCGGAAGTTGGAGACAAATTTGCTTCGCGCCACGGGCAAAAATCTGTTATCGGAATGATAGCAAAAGAGGAAGATCTTCCATTTTCAGCGTCGGGCTATACTCCTGATTTGATTTTTAATCCTCATGGAATTCCATCACGTCAAACTATAGGACAGCTGCTGGAAATTTTAGCCGGCAAGTCCACGGCTTTCGATGGAAAAAAAATAGATGCAACAGCTTTCGGTAGTTTGACGGAGAAAGAAATTCGCAATCTTATGGCAAATTATGGCTTCAGGAGCGACGGAAAGGAAGTTTTCTACAATGGGATTACAGGGGAAAAAATGGAATTTGAAATTTTTGTCGGGCTTACTTACTATCAAAAATTAGACCATATGGTTGCAAATAAAATACAGGCGCGTTCGCGCGGTCCGGTAACTTTGCTAACGCGCCAGCCGACTGAAGGAAAAGCAAAAGAAGGTGGAATAAGATTTGGAGAAATGGAAAAGGACTGTTTGATTGCGCACGGTGCTGTTCTGACTCTCAAAGAAAGATTTGATTCTGATAAAGTCAGTGTTCCTATTTGCAGGAAATGTGGAGTGACTGCTGCATGGGACAAACAAAAAGATCAACACGTCTGCCCGCTTTGCAGGGACACTGATGTTGCGATAGTTGATATGAGTTACGCTTTCAAACTTTTGCTTGATGAATTAAAAGCGCTGCTAATTTACCCAAAAGTTGTGGTGGTTGGTTAATTATGACTTACATAAAAGAGATTGATTTTTCATTGATATCCCCGGCGATGCTAAAGAAAATCGCGGCCACAGAAATAACAAAGGCTGACATCTATGATAACGACGGATTTCCGATAGACGGTGGCGCAATGGATCCGAAACTCGGCATCGTTGATCCCGGAATGCGCTGCCGCAGCTGCGGACTAAATGTCGGACAGTGCGTGGGGCACTTCGGCTATATTGATTTGGTTCGGCCGATTTATCACGTCCTTTATGTAAAACTTATTTACAAAATTTTAAAAAATATTTGTTTAGCCTGCTCACGCTTAGCCTCTGGAACAAAATGCGCAAGCTGCGGGACGGAACAGAAAAAAATCCGGTTTGAAAAACCTTATACTTTCTATGAAGATGATAAACAGCTCAGCGGACTGCAAGTGAGAGAGCGCTTCGAAAAGATTTCTGATGATGATGCTCTTACGCTAGGAATTAAAGGCGGGAGACCGGAATGGCTTATTCTGACTTTGTTCCCTGTCCCTCCTGTAATTTCTCGTCCTTCAATAACTTTAGAAACAGGAGAGCGCAGCGAAGACGATTTGACCCACAAGCTTGTTGATATAATCAGAATCAATCAGAGGCTCAGGGAAAATTTGGGAATCGGCGCGCCAGATTTTATTATTGATGACTTATGGGAACTTTTGCAGTACCATACCGCAACTTTCTTTGATAATGAACTTGCTGGCCTGCCTGCGGCGCGCCACCGCTCCGGCAGACCTTTGAAAACTTTGGCAGATAGATTAAAAAGCAAGGAGGGTAGATTCCGCCAAAATTTAGCAGGTAAGCGTGTTAATTATTCTGCGAGAACTGTTATCTCTCCTGACACTCATTTGAGTATCGACGAAGTTGGCGTGCCACTTCAAGTTGCCCAAGAGCTTACAATTCCGGTTTATGTGCGCGAACATAATATTGAAGAAATAAAAAAACTTTTGGCTATTGCTCCAATATGGCCAAGCGCAAACTATATAGTGCGCCCAGATGGAAAGAGGAAAAAAATTACAATTGAAAATCGTGAAGAGGTTATAAAGGAAATTTCACCGGGCTATATTGTTGAGCGCCATTTGCGAGATGGAGATGTTGTTCTTTTCAACAGGCAACCGTCTCTACATAGAATGAGCATAATGGCTCATCGTGTGCGTGTGCAGCCATGGAGAACTTTCACTTTGAATATTCCAGTTTGCCCGCCTTACAACGCCGACTTCGATGGCGATGAAATGAATGTCCACGTTCCGCAGACAGATGAAGCGCGGGCGGAAGCAGAACTTTTGATGGGCGTGCAGAAGCATATCCGTTCTCCGAGATTTGGGGGTCCGATAATCGGATGCGAGCAGGACCATATTTCCGGATGCTACTTACTGACGAAATCTGAAACAGAAATCCCATCAGAGACAGCATTCCAGCTACTCGCAGAAATTGGCATTGATCCTCAAATTCCAAAAAAGAAAAATATTACAGGCAAGGAAATTTTTTCAGGAATACTTCCGAAAGGGTTGAACATTGAATTCCGCGCAAAGGTCTGCAGCTGCGACAAAGGCTTCAAAGGCACATGCCCGAATGACGGCCATGTCGTTATCAAGAATGGCAAACTTGAATCTGGGGTGATAGACAAAAACGCAATCGGACGCGAAGCAGGAAAATTGATTGATGTCATCGAGCGCTTATACGGAAGCGAGGAAGCGAAGAATTTCATAAATAGGGTTTCTCTTCTAGGAATAAAATGGCTGGAGAAGGTTGGATTTACAATCGGCTTGGATGATGGCGAACTTACAGACGATGTCAGAAAAAAAATCAACGAAGCCATAATGAAAGGGTATGAGGAAGCAGAACAACTTATAAAACTTTACCGAGGGGGGAAAGTTGAGCTGATGCCGGGAAGAGATATGAAAGAAAGTTTTGAGATTCAGATAAGAAATATTCTGTCTAATACTAGCGATGCTGTAGGAAAAATCGTTAAAAACAATTTGAAAGAAAGTCCAATTGTTATTATGGGTAAGACTGGAGCAAGAGGGAGTATAAACCACATTTCTCAACTTACTGGTGTTGTTGGTCAAGAGCACGCTCTTGGAGAAAGAATTATGAGAGGCTACCATGGCCGCACGCTATCTCACTTTTTGGTTGGGGATCTCGGACCGGCTGCACACGGTTTTGTGGCAAGTTCTTTCAAAATCGGTCTGAATCCATTTGAATTCTTTTTCGATGTTCTCTCTGGTAGAGAAGGTCTTATGGACAAATCTTTGAGAACTCGCCACAGCGGATATCTGGAGCGCAGGCTTATCGGAGCTTTGCAGGACTTGAAAATTGAATATGACGGCACTGTTCGCGATAACAGAAAAATTATAATTCAATTCTGTCCTGGAGAAGATGGAATAGATCCATCCAGATCTGACTGGGGAAAGATTGATATAAAAAGAATTGCTGCTGCTATTTAGGTGATAAGTATGACAACTCTAAAAGAACTTGAAGAAACATTTCCTGAAAAAGTAATGGGTGAACTGAAAGAAAATTTGAAAGGGATGGGCGAGAAAGAAAAGGAATTATTAATAAAAAAGTTTTTGGAAGTTTACTCGCGCAGCAAATTCGAGCCCGGCGAAGCAACAGGAATTATTGCAGCTCAAAGCATTTCCGAGCCTGCGACACAAATGACAATGCGAACATACCACGCGGCCGGCGCTGCAGCTGTGCAGGTTACTTTAGGCTTGCCTCGATTGGTGGAAATTTTTGATGCGAGAAAAGCTCCGACAACTCCTGCGATGATAATTCATCTACAAAAATCTTACAACACGCGCGAGAAGGCAGCAAAGATTGCTTCGGAAATCCGCGAAGTTCTTCTAAGTGACATATCATCTTCTGCTTCGATTGATTTGCTTAACCAGCAAATAGAAATTAATTTAGATTCGAAGCAAATACGTGATGCGGGTGTGCGCGAATCTTCGATTGTGGATTCCCTTCGCGAACAGCTGAAGGGTGGGCCGGGTCTGCAGCATAGGGGAGAAAGAATTTATATAAAACCAAAATCTGAACTGACAGTAAAGGAAATGCAAAAGCTTCGTGGAAAGATTTTGGATGTGCACGTGAAAGGGCTAAAAGGAGTTACGCACGCTGTTGTGAATCAAAAAGATAATGAATGGATTATTGCAACTTTGGGTAGCAACCTCGCAAAAGTTTTGGAAGTGGATGGAATCGATGCTGTCAGAACAACAACAAACAACATCCATGAGGTTGAAAGGGTTCTTGGAATAGAAGCTGCGCGCACAACAATTATCAATGAGGCTCTTAACACCTTGAAAGAGCAGGGTTTGGATGTCGATGCTAGGCATGTCATGCTGACTGCCGATGTTATGACAGTTGATGGAACAATAAAAGCAATTGGAAGATACGGAGTTGCCGGTTCAAAAGGCTCTGTTTTGGCGAGGGCTAACTTTGAGGAAACCATAAAGCACTTGACAAGAGCTGCTGCAACTTCAGAAGTTGATCACTTGGAGAGCATTGTAGAAAATGTGATGATAAACCAAGTTGTGCCTGTTGGCACTGGAATGTTTGATCTGACTTTCAAAATGCCGAGCAGGAAAAAGTCTGAGTAAAGCTATTTATGTGAGTTCTGCTATTGATTATTATGCCTCTTGAGATTGATTTGAAAGCCGCGCTGGGAAAAAATCTGGTGAGCTTGGGAGCGCGCGTTTCAGAAAAGTTAGCAAGAAAAGGAGAAGCAAATTTTATTGTTGCAGCAAGCAACTGCCCTGAGGAAATTTTGAATGATTTGAGAAAAACTTCAGTAAAGGTAGAAACTTTTTCCGGAACAGGCAAGCAACTGGGGATTTTTTGCGGGAAACCTTTTCCGGTTGCGGCACTTGCTGTTAAGGTTGAGAAAAAAAAGAAATAAAAAATTTGTGATAAAAAATGACTGGTAGAGAATTCGACAATGACACAATACTTTTGATAAATGCGTTTGAAAATATAACGGGCACAGAAGTCAGGGATTGCGTGAATAGCGAGCTGCTTTATTTTCTTGTTGCTCCCGGAAAGGCCGCGATTGCAATTGGCAAAGGCGGGGAGCATGTGCAGACTGCCGAGAAAATGCTGAAGAAGCAGATAAAAGTTCTGGAGTGGCACGAGGACGCGCGCGAGTTTGTGAAAAACCTTATACCCCAAGCCGATAAAATACAAATCAATGGCGAGGCCGCGGTTGTGCAGGTTGGAAAAAACAAGGGTGCTGTCATTGGCAGGGGTGGAGAAAATATCAAAGTTCTGAATGAATTTTTGCAGAGAAACTCACAAATAAAAGAGATTAAGGTTATCTGATCTTTCTAAACCCCGACAGCATTAACGATGCCGGGCCCAACAAACAAAAACACAACAGCCAAAATTAAAATCCCAGAAACCGAGCGCACAATTTTTTCTGCACCTGCGCCAAAATATTTTTCCGCCACTGCGCGAAACATCAGCCCGCCATCCAGCGGATAAATCGGCAGAATATTGAAGATTCCCACAGCAAAAGCAAAGAGCCAAATCATTTGGAACAGCGCGCCCACGCTTCTCAAGTTTTCAGAGCCTGTTTTGAAAACTTCCGGCGCCTCAAAGAAAACTCCAACTCTCGGCTTCCCATTTTCAAAATTTGGCTTTACATAAAAAGTTTCTCCATCAGCTTTGAAAGCTATTGCATTTCCTTCTTTTATTTTTCCAACTTCTTCGGTAAAGAAAGCGCCGCCTGTCTGAGCATATTCCAGATAAGTTGGCACGATTTGCTTGCCATTCACTTCTGTGATTGTCATGTTAGCTTTCAATCCTGCCAGATTGGCCGGGCTTCCTTCTGTTACATTCAGAATTTTCATTTCTATTGAAGAATTTGTAACAGCAGGCCAAATCAGAAATGCAGAAAGCAAAAAGAAAATTATTGCTGTAAGGAAATTTGCAAACGAGCCTGCGGCAAAAATTCTCAGCTTCTCTTTTAAAGGCGCACGGTTTACCTGCTTGTCTTCGGGTTCAACAAAAGCTCCAGGGAAAATCGTGAACAATAAAAGCCCGACGGATTTCAATTTAATTTTCTGCGCGCGCGCAATCACACCGTGCATAAACTCATGCGGAATTAAAATTGCGCCTATTGTCAAAAACCAAAACCAGAATGGGATGTAAATTATTCCACCATCAACCGAGCCTTCCTTTGCTAATGTTGGAAAAACTAATTGGGCAGCAGGTTGCTTTATTTCTCCTGAAAGAATTTTGTAGTCCTGCTCAAGAACAGATAAAATTCCGAAAACCATTGCTAGTCCGCAAAGGAAAATCGCAAAAGTTCCGGCAGCTTTCCAAAATTCTGGCGAGAGCTGGGCGACTTTGTCAATTGTGTTCCTGAATCTTTTCGTGCGCCACAGATAAAGCAGGTAGTATTTTATTTCAATATTTTTTCTATGGGTGTAAATATGAATTCCGAGAAACAAAACAAAAACTAAAATTGAGAGCGTGTAAAAATCAACCATGCGGAATTTTTCTTCTGGAGATTTATAAGCTTATGAAATTTTTAAAACTGTTAAACTTTTCGTGCTTTCCACTCCTTCTATTGCACGGATTTTTTCTATTATACCATTAAAACTTTCCGCGCTGTCTGTTGAAACTTCAACAACAACATCTGTTTCCCCTGCGGTCTCGAAAACTTTTTTCACTCCAGAAATTTCAAGAAATTTTTTTACAACTTTTTCTGTTTGCACGCGCGGCAAAGTATTTACAAGAACAACTGCCGCAAAGCCTGCGCGCGTTGAGAGCTCAACTGTGAAGCGCTTGATTACTCCGGCTTTTTTTAATTTTTCTATTCTCTGCCTGACTGTTCCTTCGGAAACTTTAAATTTTTTTCCCAGCTCTGCGTTTGTCTGCCATGCATCCCGCTCAAGCTCGCGCAGGATTTTTTGGCTTAGGTTTAGTTTTTCTTCCATAGAATATCACGATTTTCGTATATTTATTAGCTTTTTCTATTTATAAGGTTTATTTCTAGTTGATATTATACAGAATAATTACTGAAAGCGAAAGTTTAAATAGGTTCAGTTGCAGATGAATTTTAGGTGATTAAAATATGAAAAATAATGGCGGACGAGTTGATATAAGTCCTGATGGAGATCGTGTTATAATAAGAAGACAAGGAAGCCTTCCGAGCACATATTGGAGAGAAAACAGAGGATTTTATTTGAAAGAATCTCATGTTGAAGGTGGCATGCATACAGGACTTTACGTTCCGATGTGGAACCCGAGCAATGGCGGCTGTTAGATGAATCCCATGATACCTGTTGTTGATGAAGATTATTTTGAGTGATTGAATGGCAAGCGAAAGAAGAACCACAAGCTTGGAAGAGAGTTGGCTGAATGCAGTTATGATAACTTTGCCAGAGGAAGATTGTAATAATTAATTTGGTGAAAAAATATGGCAGAACATGATGACAGAGGACCGGATCCAGGACCGCAGGAGCCAATAGGCATAAGCAACAGAAGGCCTGCTCCCAGAGTTTATGGAGGCGCCATGGTGTATGACGTGTTAGAGGATCTATTTCGGAGAGATGAACCAAGAGTTTATTTCGCGCGAGTTGGCCGCCAAGATTTGTGGCTCCTGAAAGTTAGGTGAAAAATATGATGCCAGAAATTGATGAAGATATTGGAGATTTTTGAGGGGATTTTTTTATGGCAGGAAGAACGCCGATTGTAGAAGCAGAAGAAGGCTTTGATGGAAACGATGGAGATCCTCATGCGCCTGTTGGGCTTCCTGCATATGGAAGTTCAGGCGGGATAGGAGACTACTCTGCTGGCAACGGAGGAACTGATGTGTACAACGAGATTTGAAAAATGATTTTTATGGCCAGAAGAAATTTTGATATAATTGATGCCGATCCCGGCAGAATAACTGCATTAACAGGAAGCGTGTTTCCATACGATTCTGTAAGAGTAGGTGGCAGAAATTATATTCGCTCCGATTTCTCCCGGGAAGAAGATGGGACATGGACTGGTGTTTATAGAGACGCCGAATTGGGCGGAGTTGATCCATGGGATGTATGGAATGATGTGTTCACCGCCAATGGCGGCAGTGTTCCTATTTTTCAACATTCTATTGGAGGAAATGTCCCACCAACAGAATTTGTCAGATTCAGAAGGCCAGAAACTCCTTCTATCCCTTTAGCATATTCTCAGCCACCTCAGAAACAAGAAAGTTATGAATCCCAAATGAAAAGAATGACTATAGATGTGTTGCCTGAACCGGATATGGTCAGATACGGCGCAGCAACTAGCGCTGGAAGATATGTTCCTGCTTATTTCCCCGGAATGGATACGCGCACACCAGAAGGACTTGGATTTCCAGGGAGATTAGTTTTAGCAAGTTCTTTGCCAGGCGGGAAGAAAAAATAATTCTGCATTGGAATTTTTTTCGGTTTTTATTTTTAGATTTTTCTAAAAAATTTAAAGGTGATAAAAATGATACCACGAATAAACACAACTCAACTTACAAGGGAGCTGATAGGGATAAGCTCTGTCAGCGGAAGCGAGACAGCGATAGCGGAATTTATCCTAGAATATTTAGAAGGCCACGGATTTGCTCCCAGATTAGTTGCTGGAAGATTTTCCGAAAGAGATTGGATTAATGTTGTTTGCGAATCTGGCGCAAGGAATTCCAAAAGAATTGCTTTGAACGCGCATATTGATACTGTTCCTGCTGGCGACGGCTGGGAAACAAATCCTCTTGAAGCAGTTGAAAGAGGTGGGAAAATATACGGTCGTGGCGCAGCTGACATGAAAGCAGGCTTAGCAGCGCAACTAAACGCTTTCGTAGAGCTCGGCGATACGTATGATTTGATTTTAACAGCAGTTTCAGATGAGGAAGGAATATCGCGCGGCACAAATGCTCTTGCTGACCAAGGAATTTACAATGGCTGCTCTGCTGCGATTTTTTCAGAGCCAAACACTTCAGTCAGAAATGAAAGCGATTATGAAATTAGAATAGGCGGCAGGGGGAGATATGTTTTTGAAGTTCATGTGAGGACAGCAGGCGGGCATGGGGCAAAGGAAAAGAGAGCAAATGCAATACTGGAGGCTTCAAGATTCCTGAATGAAGTCCATGAATTTGAAACTGATGAGCATCCTATAATGGGAAGGGCCAGATACAATATAGAATCAATTGGCGGCGGCGCTGGGGGATTCCTCTCAACTCCAAATCATTGTGTTGTTCAGATCAGCAGGTTCGCTCTTATTGGAGAAAATCTTGAAAGCTGCAAAAAAAGAGCTGGAGGGAATTGTAAGAGAAAGAGTTAGAGATGCGGATGTAAGTGTTGCTGTTCAGCAAAGAGAAACTCCATTCTGCCAGCCATATCTGAATGATGCAAACAACAGAATTGTGCAGTGCGCCCAGTCTGCTTACAGGAATATTGGAATTGATCCGCGGCTGACAGCTCCGTCTGTTTATGATATTTCAGTAGTTGGCGGGAGACTTGGAATTCCATCAATAAACATTGGTCCAATCGGTGGAGATATACATGCTGCGAATGAATTTGTTTATGCGAGCTCTGTTGGAAATTTCGAAAGGGTTTTGAGAGGAACAATAAGGAGATACCAAGGTGATTGATATACTCAACCCAAATAACACCATCAGGAGCAGACGGAAACACGATCGGAAGGCTTGTGAATTTTCTATCAGAACTATCGAGAGATTTTCTAATTCACCTGCTGGTCCTGATAATTTTTCAAAGTCTGAAGTAGGATAAATTTTTCTCAACTTTATAAAATCTCTTTCAGAAGTAGTAGCATGGAAAAAAGTTTATTCTGGGCAGACCAGCTCGCGGATGAAGTCGAAGCTCGGGCGAAAAAAGAAAAACTTCCAGCAGTAGTGCGCTGCGGGCAAACACCAAGCGGTGGCAAGCATATTGGAAACCTGAACGATGTTGTGCGCGCATATTTTGTTTACAAATCCCTTTTAGAGCGCGGAGTTGAAGCAAAATTTATCCATTCAAGTGATGACCGTGATCCACTGAAAGACGTTCCTAAAAGAATTGCAGACTTGGAGGGAAACTGGCACGACTCCGCGAAATTCCCAGAGCTGAAAAATTTTCTTGGAAAACCATTGTGCAGAATTCCTGACCCGTTCAAATGCTGCAGCTCTTGGTCAGAGCACTTCACAAAAGTCTGGGAAATTGGCTTGAACGCAATTGGAATGAAACCGAAAATTGTTTCCAATGATGAATACTACAAAGCTGGAAAGTTTGAGCCTTACATAAAAAAATTTTTTGAAAAAATAAAAGCTGCTGGAAAAATCGCAGCGAAATTCCAGCAGACAAAATCCGAGGACTACATTCCATTTGACGCAATCTGCCCAAAATGCGGAACGCTCACTAACATTTCTTCCTTTGATTTGAAAACGAAAAAAGTTTTTTTCACTTGCGGGGGCAAAGCAATAAAGAAAAAAACAGCCGAGGGCTGCGGGTTTGAAGGCTCTGTCCCATGGTCAGAGGGAAAATTGCAGTGGAGGTTTGAATGGCCTGCTCAGTGGGCAATTGAGAAAACAACTTTTGAGCCAATGGGAAAAGACCACTGGGAAGGCTCTTGGAAAAGCGGGGAAGTTATCGCGCGCGAAATTTTTGAAATTGAGCCGCCGATTCCGTATGTTTATGAATTTTTTCTTGTTGACGGGCAGAAAATGTCCGCGAGCGTTGGGAATGTTATAATAGTTCAGGATATTTTGAAAGTCATTGAGCCGGAAATTTTTATTTACTTTTACACAAAAAGGCCAGGAAAGCAAAGGGATTTTTCAATGAAAGAAATTTTCAGGCTTGCTGATGAGTTTGAGAATGTTGAGAAAAGATATTTTGAGCACGAGAAGATGGAAGATGAACACGAAAAAGCAAATATTGAGCGCTCCTATTTCATGAGCATGGAAAAAATTCCGAAAAGTTTGCCAGTAAGAATTCCATTTACTTTCGCCAGCATGGTTAGCCAGATTGTTCCAAGCGAAAAAATGCTTGAGAAAGCGCTCGTGCTTTTGAAATCAACCGGGCATGTTTCTGGAAAAATTTCCGAGGCTGATAAAAAAATAATTTTGCAGAGGCTGGAGCGCGCGAAATTCTGGGCTGAGAATTATGCGCCGCCGGAATACAAAATAAAATTGCTGGACGCGCCGGCGGTAGAAATAATTTCAAAATTGAGCACAGGGCAAAAGCTTGCCCTGCATGATTTGGAAAAGGATTTGCTGAAAAAAACTTTCAAAGAAAAAGAATTGTATGGCCGAGCGATGGAAATTGCAAAAGCCCGCGGGCTTGATGCAAAAGAATTTTTCTCTGCCGCTTACTTGGTTCTTTTGGGAAGAGAGCAGGGCCCGAGGCTCGCGCAGTTTATTTTGGCTGTTGGGCAGGAAGAGGTTGCGAAGAGGATTGAGAAACTTTAGAATTTTATTCAACCAAAATTTCATCTTCTTCAGACCAAGGCGGATTGCAAGCAACCAATATCTCCGCGTCTTCTTTGCTGGTTTTCCATGCCTTATGATTTGTATTTGGAAAAATCATTATCATCTGACCGTTTTTCAGATGTTCAATTTTCTGGTCAATCTCCACATCTATTGAGCCTTTTAACACATAATAAACTTCTGTAAGTTTTCTGTGATAATGTTTTTTTGTAGAATCTTTTATTGTGATATGAACAAAATCCATTCCCAAAAAATCTTTAGAATCTGTCAGCTTTCTCATTACACCACATGAAATTTTCTTTGGTTCCGCGGCTTTGATATCTCTTGTTATATGTGGCATAACTACTTCCCAAACCTTCTCTCCCTCTTCTGAAAATCCTCAATCGCTGCAAAAAAATCTTCCTTTGTCAATTCAGGCCATGCTTTTTCAAGAAAAGCAAATTCGCTGTAAGCAGACTGCCACAAAAGAAAATTGGAAATTCTGCGCTCGCCGCCAGTTCGTATAATCAAATCAGGATATGGCTGGCCGTTTGTGTAAAGAGTGTGGCGGACTAAATCCTCTGTAATAATTTTCGGATCAATTAATCCCTCGGAAACCTGCTTCGCAATTTTTACCACAGCATCAGTAATCTCTTCCTGACCGCCGTAGGCAATTGCAAAATTCAAAAAGAATTTGCTGTAATTTTTTGTTGCTTCTTCGGCTGCGCGAATTGCTTTCTGGACTTTTTCAGGAAGCATCCAGATGCGGCCGATGACTTTTATATTTATTTCATTTTCAATCATATCTTTATTTTCTCCGCGTGCAATTTCCAGAAAATTTCTTTCCATTAGATCCATAATAAAATCAAACTCCTCTTTCGGGCGGCCGAAATTCTGTATCGAAAAAGAATAGAAAGTCGCGCGCTTTATCCCAAGCTCTTTGCACCACTCGCAGAACTCGCGGACTTTTTTCGCGCCCCACTCATGTCCTTTCCACGGCTGGAGCATTAATCTCTTTGCGAAGCGGCGGTTGCCATCCATTATAATTCCAATATGCTCGGGAATTTTTCCTGCGGATAAATCTGTCATAAAGCTCATGCAGGCTTCGAAATCAATATTTAAAAAGTTTCCATATCAGGCGTTCGTTTCTTGTTCCTCTTCTTCAGAATCTTGTTCTTCGTACACCTCGCTTACGCTGCCGAGTATTGTTCCGAATACATCTGTTGGATCTTTAATTGTTTTTATCTGCCCACCGCTTTCCTCAATCAGTTGAGTGAGTGCATTTTTTGCAGGATATTTAACTATATGCAAAAGCGCAAGTTTGTTTCCGCGAGAAGTTGCTGTGCGTATAAACTCATTTGTTTCCTCGCTGATTTGGGAATTAAGTTCATCGATTTCGGCATCGGTTATCAAAACAGTAAAAACTGGATCTTTGTTTTTCTTGAGGATTTGTGTCATTGTTCCAGAAGGCAGAATTGTTCCTCCATTGGCTTCCTCTTTTGCCAAAAACACATTTTCGGCGCGCATGTAATTGGTTGTCCATTCTGTGTGCAGTTCTTCTGGGTATGGATCTGCATACGTTGCGCTGAAGTCAAGAGCGGCAACTCTTGCTCCGTGCTTTCCAGCTAAATCAAGAGCAGCAAAGGCTCCGACATTAGCTGACTCGTATTTTTTATCAAAAGCCATACTTCCAGAAGAGTCTCTGATGATAAGCAGATCAGGCCTTGCTACATAAACTTTGTGGCCTTTTCTAACCATCCTTGTTCTTTCTTTTAGCGTTGTTCTTCCCGGAATCATTTCTGGAGAAATTGAAAGGGATTTCTGCACATCCAACTCTTCAACAGAGTCCCCGATATTCCACTTGCCAAAATATGTTCTTCTCGGTCTCCCTCTTCCTTTCTGAGTGGGCTTAACTTCCATCAAGTTTGCCGCTTTAACCCTGTACCAATATCTTTTTAATTCTCCCTCTTGAATGCCGGCTGCGCTCATAACTACTTTAAAATTTTCATAATTATTTTCATTTCTGCTGAAAGCTTCGGAAGCGTAAGCAGCCTGCTCTTCCTCGCTCATTTGCGGCGTGGTGCCTACCATGGCTCTTATATCAATCGGCAAACCTGCTTTGTTGGGGTATTCTTTTTTATCAGAGCATTTGCAGCCCGCGCCCTCTCCTTCTTTTTTCTCCTCTTGTTTTGATTTTCTTTGCGGCCTTCCTTGACCTCTGCCTTCAACAGGAATTGAAGGCGGCGCATATCTCCTTCCTTCCTGATCTTTAGATTTTTCATCTCCTTTTAACTTCTTTAAAATTCTTTTAATTATTTCACCTCTTCCGAAACCCGGCTCTTTCTCTTCTTGCTCTTTTCCTGGGCTTCCTCCCTGACCGCCGCTACCATCAACAGGCAGCCCCATATTTCCTTTCATACTTTGGTCTTGTTTCATTTGCTGGTTTTGTAATCTTTGCTGCTCTCTTAAAGCATCTTTTCTCATCACAGGCCCAATAACTTTAGAGAACTCGCCGATCTTATCGTACCAGAGGCCCGAATCCCTATAATCTTTTCCAAGAACTTCTGCAACTCTTTCCGCTGCTTCTACTTCATGCCTGCTTAATCCTAAAGCTTCAACACCAAGATCAGTGTTCCACATTGATTCGTATGCTTTGTGAAATATTTTTACTGACTGGGATGCTTCCCCTTCCAATTTTTTATCCACGAGATTTTTAACATATTTCATGAATTCCCTTCGCCACCATTCCACAGTCTGGGAATTTGTTTTCTTTCCATAGCCATCTCTTCTCCAAGTGTCAATTACTATATCTCCGAATAGATTTACAATATTGTTTGCGTAATCAGGGACATGATCTCGTGGTATATTTTCTCCTGCCAATGATTTTGAAACAGCATCAACCATTGCTGCCCTAGTTCTAATATCAAATGGAAAAATCTTGTAGTGAGTAATTTCATGCTCTGCACACTGCTGAAAATAATCTTCCTTCTCCCTTTCTGTCAAGCTGTCAGGTATTGCTGCTGCATTTAAATGCGGCCTCGCGCCTTCGTGCCATTCCAAACAAAAGGGGGACGGATCAGCAGGATCATAAATTATTTCAGGATCCGGAAGCTCGTTGCATGCTCTCATATTCCAACAGGCTCTATTGTAAACGCCTCCCCATCTTTGAAGATCAGCAGGGCTTTGAGGCTTTGCCTCTCTATCGCTTGCATCGGAGTTGTGTTCTGTCATTATCTCACCATAAATTAAGGTTTGGTTCCTTTGTAGGTAGCAAAAACTTCATGAAATTTTTTCAAAATTGACACAACGGTTTTAATCCCATATTTTTGTGCTGTTTTTCCAATAGAATCAAGCGGCGGAAGCTGCCTTAGCAAATGATTACCCCATTGATTATATTCCAATTCAGTGGGCGCTTCTATTTTTTTGTCTTCCAACGCATCCACTAAAACAGCCGTCATAATGGGGCGCATATCTTTGGGCATAAGCAGCGCAATCATGTAAGGGTGGGCCACTTTTGCTCGCTTTTGTTTGACATCGGTATCTTCATTATAATTCTGCCCCGGCACATTTACATCAGTAACTTTACTCCCTTCTAAAAAATATTCCGGGAACAAAATTTTTAGATTTTCCAAATCAACAACTTCTCCAACATCTGCCACATCTGTTTCCAGCAAATATGGATTTATTCTTTTTAACAATGAATGCCAAACAGGTCTTTTTAGCTCTACTTTCGAATTAAATCTGTTAACTCGCCTTTCTCCCGTATCAAAGTTCGGAACTAATGTTATGCAGTGCGGTCCAGCATATCTGATAAACAAATTGTCATGTCCATAAATTTTGCATAAATATTCTCCAAGAACTTTTTCCATTTGCTCAATCAATTGCGGCGGAGTTCCATCGCCAGAAGGCGGGGCTTTCTCCGCATCCTTTAGGCTCCCGTCTCTTGGAGACACTGGCTGAGAGCCATGCCTTCTCTCAAGTGCTTCCTTTATTGATGGGCTGGATGGTTCTGCCATAAAAATCAATTTCTGCCTCTGTAAAGATTTGCAACATCAACAACTGCTTTTATTATGGGCTTCAAATCTTTCACTCCGTATTCTTCTGCTACTTTAGCAAAACATTCTAAAGGCGGAACAGAGCCCCAAAGACAGCTTGCAACTCTCCCCATTTTAACCTCCGTTGGAACAATAACCATTTTATTTTTTATTGCGAGGGTTATCACAGCTGTTACATATGGCCTGACATCAGGCACTACAGATAACGCAAGCATATATGGATTTGCCAGTTTAGCTCGTCTGATATTTTCAGCTTCATTATTATAATCATTATCAACGAATGTCTCTCTAAAAGTTTCCAAAGCAGGAATTTCAGGTAACATATCCTTCAAAGCTTCCAAGCTAACAGCTTCTTCAACCTGAGCCAGATCTGTTTCCAGAAGATATGGAGATTTTTTTCTCAAAATAGAACGCCACATCTGCCTGCTCACACTGTCAGCTAATCTTGGCTTAAAGCTACTTAAATTAGAATTTTGAAATACTGGCTCAACGAAAAGCAAGTAAGGCCCCATCCCTTTTAATGAAAAATGGTCATTTTCATAAATTTTATGAAGGCAGTCTCCCAACACCACTTCCATTTCTTCGAGAAGTTCTATCGGTATTTCACCTGTATGCGCAGAAAATTTTTTTCCGGCCTTTTCGCTTTCACTGCTATCTGAACCGCTCCCGTCTCTTGGGGATACTGGCTGAGAGCCATGCCTGCGTTCAAGAGCCTCTTTAATTGATGGGCTTGATGGAGGACTTGGAGGTCCGCTTTCCATTTTATCACCTCTGTCCACTGCCGGGGTTTCTAAGTCTCTCGCGTATTAACGCCCTAAGTTGGTTTTGCGCACCCAGAGGCAAAGAACGGTATTCAGGTCTTCTCAAGTCTAACATCATTGTTGCAAGCTCTTGCGGATTTTTCATGCCGCCGATGCGGCCAACATTGTCTCTGTAAAGAGCACTGTCCATTCCTTCAACAAAAGGAACCATATCTAATTTCACAATCAAGTCATCAAACTGTTGAAGCTTTTGGACATCTGAAGAATTTCCTTTGCCTTCCAGCAGAGTAAGGTAAATTTTTTCTGCTTCCAGTCTCTGATCCAACTTTCTCATGGAAATTTTCCAAGCGTCTCCAACCATTTCCATGAGGTTTCCATTATAAGGGTCTTTCATCAAAATTTGATCATTGGGTTTTATTCTATGATATAAAGCATACGGGGCCATAGCTCCAGCAACCTCTACTGAAACCGAAGGCTGATCCAAAAGCCATGCAACTCTTTTTGCAACTTTGCTCCATCTTTCATGAGTTCTTGTGGAAATGTGGGCATCGGTCATCTGGCATGGATTTTTTATTCCAACCGCAGAAACTTTTATGTCAGTAGCATAGTGGCATTTGTTGCACAAACCTTCGGATGGTTTTCCCCTTCCTTTAGCTTTATCACCGTCGGCTTTTATGCAAAGCGATAATTCTTTTTCAAAGTAAGTCATCTGCAACATGGCATCCGAGTCAATCGGAATTTTATCTGCTTCTTTTGTTGCTTCTGTCAAATCTTCAAATGTCGTAATTTGCTCTAATCCTCTGCCATGAAGAGAAACATCTTTTCTGCCTGCAATCTCAGCCAAGTCTGCCATAGAAGCTGGCTCAACAGGGCAAGATAAAACGAAACGGTCGTACATAGCTGGGTCAACTTCAAATGTTCCTTCTCCAAAAGGATTTATGGTTCCAAAAACTCTTTGATCGGGAACAACGAAAGCCGCGTCTGCATATTTCCAAACGCCCTCTTCTATACCTGCGAAAAACATATTCATAACTTCCGGAGAGGCTCTGTTGAACTCATCTGCCACCTTCCACCTTCCAAGCGTCCATTTTCTGGGCACAGGAACTTCTTGAGGATTATTTCTGTCCAATAATTTTGCCATGTCTGGGCGAGCGACTATTTTTTCTTCTGTTTGCTCTGGGTGAAGCCTAAGAACATTAGTTTCAATTTCTGATTCAGGTATGCCTGCAAGCATTACACCCAATGCTTTTGCTAGAGAAGTTTTTCCGTCTCCATGTCCACCCACATATAGAATTGTGCCACCCGGTGTTATTGCTGTTGCGATTCCTAAAAATGCCGCCGCCTCATAAGATTCTCTCTGTTTTACACCACCCCGATCCACGACAACACGAAAAGGATCGGAGCTATTCAGATAAATAAGCCTGTCTCCCAATGTGTAATAGGCGCTCATTAATTTATCTCTAAGCTTCTCTGGATTAGCCATAAAACCACATACTCCTTAATAGAATATACCACCTATTAGTATATAAAGCTTGTGGTAAGCTGTTAATAAAAAAGCAAATCCGCTGTTGCAGCAGAAACAACTGCAGGCATTGTTATCACAGCCACTTGCTTGAAAGCATCTATCCCAGCGCCTGTTCCAAGTATTGAGACAAAAATAAATGAAGTCAGAAAAGAAATTATGTAAACCTCAACTGCGCGCAAAGCTGAGGCTCTGAAAATTTGTGTTGAGACAAACTTTCTCCTGCGCGAAAAATAAATCAGGAGAAATCCCAAAAAGAACCCGAGAAAAATCACAGACAACATATTCAATAAATTGAGCCTAGCTGAAATATCCCAAACTTCCTGTGTTACAGTAAAGAACATCGCACCGAAAGCTGCGCCCACAAAATCCTGCGCAACAAGAATTGTCGGCTTTCCGTGGAGGAATCCAAATTCCTTTTCCTTCCTTTCTTTATACTTCAAATCTTCCAGAGCTTCAATATCTTCTGTGATTTCCTGTGCGACTTTTTCCAGGCGCTCCTCAGCAATTTCAAGCTTGTCAGCCTCGCTCATTTTCCTTAGTTTTTTCTTTATTGTTCTGCTTTTTTCAGCAGCCGCTATCCGGCCGCGCATTTTCAAGGGAAAACCTTTTGCCATGAAACGCTTTCTATTGTGGAATTTAAGAAGTTTTTTTCGCTTCCGCGCAGCAGCTTTTTATACCTTGGGAAATTAGTTTCTGAATGGATTCGGGGAAAAATTTTGAGGTAAAGGATTTGGGCTTGGCTGAGCAAGGCTTGAGAAATATTGAGCTTGCTGAAATGCACATGGGATCGCTTTTGAAAATCCGCGAAAGATTCTCAAAAGAAAAACCTCTTTCTGGAATCAGAATCGGGCTTGCGCTGCATATTACAAAAGAAACTGCTGTTCTCTTGAAAACTTTGAAAGCCGGCGGAGCTGAAATTGCAATTACAAGCTGCAACCCGCTTTCGACGCAAGATGATGTTGCTGCAGCTTTAGCGAAAGAAGGATTTGCGGTCTGGGGCTACAAGGGAGAGGGCACTGAAGATTATTACAGATTTATTGAGAATGTTATAAAATTTCGGCCGCAGATTACAATTGATGACGGGATGGATTTGGTTTCGGAAATTCACAAAAAGCACGCAGAGCTCATACCAACAATTATCGGCGGCTGCGAGGAAACAACAACCGGAGTTATTAGACTGAAAGCAATGAAAAAAGACAATGCCCTGAAGTATCCGATAATTGCAGTCAACGATAATAAAACAAAACATTTGCTGGACAATTATTACGGAACTGGCCAGAGCACGCTTGACGGAATTATCCGCGCGTCAAATATTTTGTTCGCGGGAAAAACAGTTGTTGTCGCAGGATACGGGAGCTGCGGAAAAGGAGTTGCGCTTCGCGCGCGTGGTCTCGGGGCAAATGTGATTGTAACTGAAGTAAATTATTTCCGCGGGCTGCAGGCTGTTTATGATGGGTTCAGGGTTTTGAAAATGGAAGAGGCTGCCGGTCTTGGAGATATTTTCATTACATTAACTGGAAACACTTCTGTAATTCGCGCTGAACATTTTGAAAAAATGAAGGACGGGGCTTTGCTTGCGAACTCCGGGCATTTTGATGTTGAGATTGATAAAAATGATTTGGAAAAAATTTCTGTTTCAAAAAAGCAAGTGCGGCCTTCGCTTGAGGAATATAAATTAAAAAATGGAAAAAGAATTTTTCTTGCGGGCGAGGGCAGGCTTGTGAATCTTGCTGCTGCTGAGGGCCATCCCTCTGAAGTCATGGCAACTTCTTTCTGCGGGCAGGCGCTTGCTGTTGAATATCTTGTGAAAAACAAAGGGCGGCTGCCGGCTGATGTGATTGTTCTGCCGGAGGAGATTGATGATTTTATTGCGCGGCTCCAGTTGGATTCTATTGGAATAAAAATTGATGAGCTGACTGAGCAGCAGAAAAAATATTTGGGAAGCTGGAAGGAAGGGACTTAGAAAATATTATTTACAATTTTGTCTATGTGTATGACGGGCTTTCCGTTATAATGGCATTCGTAAAAAAGTTTGCTGTCTGAAGTTATAAAAGAAATTTGTGGATTGACTTCATTCAGCAAAATTATAGATACATCTGCTACATCAAATCTTAAAATTTCATCTCTCTTTAATATCAAATCCTTTTCAATATATTGCTCAGTAACGCCGCTCAGCAAAGCAAAATGTTTTTTCATAAATTCAGAAAACATATTTTCTCCTAAAAGTTTCTTCAAGAAGTGGAAAGTTTCTGTCAGTATTTGCGGCGTTACCATAACCTGCTTTCCTATTAGAAAGCTATAGAGGTAATCAAAATTACTTTTTGTATACTTTCTTTTATCTCCAATTTTACTTATGCGACCTGCGTCAAAAATGCCTATCAGAAATAATAAAAGAGGTTCTGTATCTACTATTACAGATTCATTTGACTCGTTTGACACTAGAAACATCCCCAGTAACTTTGTCGATTTCTATCTCATAGGAGGCCAAAACAGAAATAAAAGCATTGGGATAAAATTCGCATTTAACTATCCAAAGTTTTCGGTCGCTATCAATAACAACTTCATTTAGATTGAATCCGAAAAGTGTCATTCCCCTTATTTTTTCAAGATAGTTCTTTGCTATTAGAACAGCTTCTTGAGAATTTTTAACTTCAGTCATACAACCACCACAACTAAGCTATTGGTATGGAACCATATTTATAAAGCTTGAATCCAAAAAGAAAATATGAAAACTTTTTCAATTTTATTGGTGACGATTATTTTAGTAGCTGGGTGCACAGCCAAATCGGGAGAAATAAATTCTCCACACAACACAGAAAAAGAGTCTTCGTCTTCAACTTCTATGGCATTGACTTCAGAATCGGTAGATGGGGTGTCTTCCACAACTACAACATCTGTAGTTTCAAAGTGCCCTGATTTTTCTGCATTACCTCACGGCTTTGATGAACAGGTTGGAAGTGTTGTTGTGAATACTCCAAAGAATCAAGAATTCAATGGGTATAAAGTAAAGGGAACATATTCTTCGCCGATAGCTGGCTCTTTTGTGCCATGCAAAAAGGGAAGTCGAGTTGGAGAAAATTCTAACTACTACTATTGCCGAGATATGATAGTGAACAAAGTAGATGCGAGTGGTAATATCTTAGATGCTAAAAAGATGACGGTTGTTTTGGACGCAGACAATGCTTATGTAACAACGTTATGCTAATTTACTCAAAAGTCTGTTAGGTCTTTCTGAAATTAGCTTTTTTAGAGTCTCTCTTTTTCTAAATTCTAAGCTATCGGTGTGATTAACTGAAAGCTTTATTTTATGTATTGATTGATGTTCATAATCTCGCCAATGTTAGCAATTTGAATATGGATTCCTCCTCAGCTTTCTTGGTAGTAATTACTGATATTTCGAACTCCACCGATTTATTTATATAAAAACCTTTTCCAATCCCTTTTCGATTTGCTCTAAAGAATCTTTTAAAAATTCTTCTATGTCATTTACCATTTGAATCTTGTCATACTAGCTTCTCATAGTTTATATTGAAAAACATTTCAACAACTTATGAGAAATTTTGGTGCGGGAGGAGAGAATTTCTTTATATCCAAAAGCAATTTTCCTTTTTGGATAAGCCCTAGCCTTTTTCGAGAAAAAGGCTTGGGTTTGAACTCTCGTATGGACTAACCAACTAGGCCCTCAACCTAGCACGCTTGCTCAGCGCATCTGCAGATTATCTTATTTTTCTGCATCTGCTCTTCGCTTTTGACCAGGCTACGCGACTCCCGCGTGCAATTTAATAAAGGTTTGATATTATTAAATCTTATGAAATCGGTCCATATCACCTACTTTGTCCACGGAACAAGTGTAGACAATCAAAAAAATATTTCATCAGGCTGGCACAACACTGAGCTTTCGGAATTGGGCATAAAGCAATCAGTAGAGCTAAAGGAAAAAATCAAAGATAAAAAATTTGATGTTGTTTTCTGCTCTGATTTGAAAAGGGCTGCGGATTCTGCAAAATTAACATTCGGAAATTCTGTCAAGATTATTCTGGATAGCAGATTAAGAGAATGTAGTTATGGAAAGTTCAACGCCGGGCCTTCAGAAGTTGTTGAGCCTCTGCAAGAAAATCATATCACAAAAAGATTTCCCGGCGGGGAAAGCTATGAGGATGTTAAGAAAAGAATGGGCGATTTTCTGAATTTTCTGAAGAAAAACTATTGCGGAAAAGAAGTTGCCATTGTTGCGCACAAAGCCCCGCAGCTGGCGTTGGACGTTTTGCTTAAGGGAAAAACTTGGAAGATAGCTTTCAAGGAAGATTGGAGAAAAAAGAAAGCTTGGCAACCGGGCTGGGAATATGAAGTGAAATGTTGATTTTCTATGCAACCCCAGCTTCAAATCAAGAAAAAACACGTCCGCACAATCAGCGGAGTTGCTCCATTAACAGTTGTGGTTAAACCATGGACTTGCCCGGGAAAATGCACTTATTGCCCTGAGGCAACTGATGGGACTCCTAAGAGCTATACGGAAAAAAGCGCGCCTGTTATTCGCGGCCGCGAATGCGGCTGGGATGCAAAAAAACAAACTGAGGCGCGGCTAAAAATTTTTAATTTAATGGGCCACCCGACTGAAAAAGTTGAAGTGCTTTTGCTCGGCGGGACTTTTCCAGCTTATCCGCAAAATTATCAGGAGGAATTTGTGAAAGGAATTTTTGACGGGCTGAATGGATTTGCTTCTGAAAATTTACAGCAGGCAAAACTTGCGAATGAAACTGCCCAGCACAGATGCGTGGGGCTTTGCATTGAAACTCGGCCAGACTGGTGCGGAAAGGAAATTATAAATAATTTTTTGGACTATGGCTGCACGCGCGTTGAGCTTGGAGTGCAGGCTTTAGACGAAAAAATAAATTTGCGCACCCAACGCGGGCACGGAATTGCTGAAGTCGCTGGAGCTACAAAAATTTTGAAAGATTCTGCCTACAAAGTTTTCTATCATTGGATGGTTGGGCTGCCGGGCTCTACACCTGAAAAAGATTTGGAAATGTTCAAAGAGCTTTGGAAAAATCCAAGCTTTCGGCCGGACGGATTGAAAATTTATCCAACTCTTGTAATCAAAGAGACAAAATTGGAAAAAGAATTTTTGGCAGGGGAATTTGTTCCGTATACAAACGAGCAGATTGTTGAAGTTGTTTCAAATCTGAAAACTCTTGTGCCGCGCTACTGCAGGCTCGCGAGAATCATGCGCGCGATTCCCGAGGAGTATATTGTTGGCGGCTCAAAAAATTCCCATCTGCGGGATGAAATAAAAAATTACATGAGCGCGCGTGGTATGAAGTGCGAATGCCTGCGTTGTCGCGAGGCCGGATTCTTTTCAAAAGCCGGCGGGGCAGTGGATCTTGAAAATATAAAGTTGAACAGAATTGATTATGAAGCGAACGGTGGGAAAGAAATTTTTTTGGCAATTGATGAAATGAAAAATGATCTTATGCTCGCGCTCCTGAGATTGAGAATTCCGAGCGCGCCGTTCAGAAAAGAAATCTCCGCTGGCACTGCGCTTATCAGGGAAATCCATACTTTTGGCCAGCAGATTCCAATTGGAACAGAAGGAAATATTCAGCACGCGGGATTCGGGAAAATGCTTTTGGCAGAAGCAGAAAAAATTGCGCTGGAAGAATTTTCATGCAAAAAAATTCTCGCAATTGCTGGCGTGGGCGCGCGGGAATATTTTCGGAAGTTTGGATATGGGAATGATGGGGCGTATGTGAGCAAAAACTTATGAAATTAAATAGGCAAAAATCTTGCAAGCAGCAAAATCAAAACTAACCCCGCGATTATAGAAAATAAGACAGAGGTTCTCTGCTCTTTGTGCTGAAGCTCTGGAATCAAATCTGCTGCCGCTACAAAAATAAAAGTTCCTGCGGCAAAGCCCAAGCCAACTGGTATAAGCCAGTCTGCCACTCCGAGAAATAGAAGCCCTGCAATAATTCCGATTGGTGTGTCAAGAGCTGTGAGCAGAATTGACGCGGAAACTTTTTTTCTGGAAAATCCCGCACCCAAAGAAACAGAAGCTGCGACAAAAGAATCCGGAATCTGGTGGAGCGCAACTGCAAGCCCGACAATTATTCCAAGCTCTGTGCTTGCCGAAAATCCAAGGGGTATTACAAATCCATCTATCAAACCATGCACAACCATTCCGCCCATTGCTAAAGTTCCAAATGGCTGAATATGTTTTGAGCCTGCTTTGTGCCCGCCGACATGATTTCCTTTTATCAAAATATGCTCAATAATAAGTAGAGAAACAAAACCAAGAGCAATTCCAATTCCCGCTGAGGAAATATTTATTTTGTAGGCCTCGGGAATAATGTCAAAAATTGAAATTCCCAGCAAAATTCCTGCGGATGCGCCGAGCATCAAGTGCAAATCGCGCTCGCTGATTTTTTTTTTCATGTATGGAAGGAAGAGCATCACTAAAGGAACAATTCCTGTTATCAGTATCCACGGCAATAGCTCTAATAAATTTACCATGCGACAGAATGTTTTTATCCATTTATAAATTTCTTTTCCAAAAGTTTATTTGCGGGCCCGTAGTCTAGTTTGGTAGGATACCAGCTTGGGGATTCCTAAGCTAAAGAGAAGCCGAAATGCTGGCGACCTGTGTTCAAACGGCCTTTTCTTTCATGGAAAGAAAAGAACCGAGGAAAAGAAAGATATAATCCAAAAAGGCATATCACCTTCAGTCATATGAAAATCACAGCGGGCCCACCATTTGAAAACTTTATAAATAACCTCAATATTGTTTTTTTATGAAAGATTCGAAATCGGTTTTTTTGATTGGATTGATTTTTATTCTGTTTGTTAGCGGATGTGCGGCAAAGCTTCCTGCGGGTACAACAACTACAGCAGCTCCCGCAAATGTTACCACAACAACTCTACCCCCAACAACCACAACAATTCCCGGCCCTGAAAAAATTGCAGATGGGGTCTCAGCGTTTTTGATTTCCAACAGCACTATTTACTATCTTTCTGAAACAGAAGCAAAACTCTATAAGTATGCAAAAGGCTCTCAGCCGACTGAACTTGCCTCTGGTATTGGAATAAAAACAAGAAATATTCTGGATGACGGTGATTACCTCTACTTCACTCATGAGGTGGGCGGCGCAGCAAAATTCAGCAGAGTTCCGAAAGCGGGCGGCCAGCTGGAAGAGAAATTTTCATGCTCTCCGGGAAATCTCGCAAATTTATTCTCGGATGATACATACATCTATGTTCTACCAACAACAGGCACGTTTTGCCGACTCTTGAAAACAACGTTCGCCTCAGATGGAAATTTCAGGCTGGGTGTTGCCGGAGCAGGTGAGAATTTAGTTTATGATTCAAAAAATGTTTTCTTTCCAGATACTCAGTGGATAAAGAAAGTCCCGCGGATAGGGAAAATCGAAGTGGGCGTTCTGGTAAGCGAAGTTGTGAAATCTAACTTACTTTTGGATGGAACAAGTATTTACTGGATAAATAAAAACAATGAGCTCTACAAAGTCGGTACAGATGGAAAGGGGAAAGTCCTTATTGCACAGAAAATCGATTCTAAATATATAGCCCAAGATACAGCATCAATTTACTTTATAGAAAACTCCGATAACTCAATAAAGAAAATAGTAAAAGCCGGCGGTGCTCCAGTTACATTGGGAAAACTTTCTGGTCCCGCATCAAAAATTGAAGTCGATACTGAAAATATTTATTGGTTGCAAGAAGGAAGCTTGATGAAAAAAAGGAAATGAAGTCATTGAACAACAATTGGAATTCCCTCAAACTTTTTCTCTGACTCAGAAAAAATTTCTTCAGAAATTTTCATTTTTGAAAAATTTTGTTTTGTATAAAGTGGCGGCGCGGGAATTTTCTGATTTACCAAAAGCCCAACGCGCGCGTCCTCCTGCGAATCTGCAAATTTATAATCTGGCAAAAATTTTTCAAGCTCTTTGCAAAAGTCCAAAACTTCTGAAAATGTTGGCATGCGAGTTGTAGGCATCCGCTCGCGCGACTGCCCAATTGCAGACCAACCTTTCACTTCAATAAAATGCGGCTTTGCTTTTGATATAAGCTCTGCATATTTTTCTGGAGCTTCCATGTTCAAGTTTTTTACCATTGTGAGCCTGATAACTTTTCTTGTTTCAAGTCTCGGTAAAATAGAAATCGTGCGCAAAATATTTTTCCACATTATTTTTCCTTGTGTTGGGTGCTGAGTTTTTACGAACATTTCCTCGTTGTTCGCAGAAAGGGAAACATAAAGTTGTGTCGGCAGCGGATTCATTGTTTCCAATCTTTCAGGATATGTTCCGTTTGTAACAAGAAAAGTTGTCATGCCGTGTGCATGGAATTCTTCAATCATGTGCTGCAAATAAGGATAAGTTGTCGGCTCGCCATCCAAACTTATTGCAACATGAGCTGGCTCCATTGCTTCTTTCAAATGTTTTTTTGAATGCTCAACGCCACCGAGCCCTGTTAAAAGTTTTTTCTGCGCTTCGATTGCCTCCTTTACTAAATCTTTCGGGCTGTCCACTAAATTTTCTTCAGAATCTTTGAAATAGCGAAAATCGCGCCAGCAATAACTGCAGCGCAAATTGCAGGTTGTCATTGTTGGAGTAAACTGCACGCAGCGGTGCGAGCGGATACCATAAAATTTTTGCTTGTAGCAGGTTTTCTCCCCGCCGGTTTTTACAGAAGCTTTTGTGTAGTGGCAGAGCTTTACTGCCGAGTGCTTGTTTTTCCCAATGATTTTGTAGTTTGCTTTTTGCAGCCTTGCTAATTGTTCGGGTGTGAGTGGCATATAATTCAGTTATAATTTTAGAATTCGAAAGTTTATAAAACCTTTATGAAAATTCCTCACGGAAGTTTTACAAAATTTGTAAAGAATAATATATAAATCCCCTCGAGAGTAATTTTCACATGGGTTGTAATAAATTATTATTAGCTCTTGCTGTATTTTCTATTTTAATAATTTCTGTAGCAGCAACTCCAGCGCTTGCCGCAGATCCTGTAACAGATTTTTTTAATTGGCTTTTTGGAGTAACCGGAGCGCAGACAGGAAATGAAACTCCGGCATCTTCAAGCAGCACAACATCAAGTTCAACCACAACAACTACATCAATACCCAGCTGCGAGGGACCAATACCTTCTTCAGGATGTACATGTCCCAGTCCGGGCGGACCCGTTTATTATAGCGGCTTTTGTTGTAGCAATACTTATCAGGCCTCTACAGCTTGCGGAACAACTTCAACTTATACTACAGCAACTTCCTCCTCTTCATGCCCATCTTCTGTCCTTTCTGTTTTAGGAGAAGGATGCCACTTCATGTACACCGGAAGTGATGGAAGATCTATTTATTGCAACAGCGGAATGACGCGCTCAATGAAAGAGAGCGACACAGCAGCGAAAGACGGATGCACGTCTGACACAACCACAACAACTTATTCCGGAACAACAACCTCCTCTCTTCCTTCCACAAGCACCCCATGCACAATTGGCTCTGCGATAACTTCTCTCTGCAACTGCGGCGGGTATTCTTATAATTCTGGATATTGCTGTTCTTCAACATCGGGTTCAGGAAGCGGATATTTCCAGAGCAATGCCTGCGGGACAACCACAACTTATTACACTTCAACAACTTACTCTTCAACATGCCCTTCCACTGTTCTTTCTGTTTTAGGAACAGGATGCCATCAGATGTATACAGGAAACGATGGTAAAACAATTTACTGCGATAGTGGAATGACGCGCTCAATGAAAGAAGGAGACACCGCCTCAAAAAGTGGATGCACATCTGAATCAAATGTTTGTAGTTCCTCAAATCCGTGGTATTGCTATGATCAAACTTCTTGCACAGGAGTCTCTGCAAACTGGTGCAAGAGCAGCAGCACAAGTGGCGGATATTGCTCAACCTCAACATGCCCAACTTGTTCAAAGGACAGCGCATGGAATTGTTATGACCAGAGCGGCTGCACAGGAGCTGGCGGAAATTGGTGCCAATCAGGAGGTTCAAGTTATGGATATTGTCAAAATTCTGCATGCCCAACCTGCAGTTCTTCGAGTCCATGGAATTGTTATGATGAAACTTCTTGCAAAGGAGCAACAGGAAATTGGTGCAAGAGTTCTGCCTCCTCGGGAGGAACTGCTACATACAGCTCTGGCTGGTGTTCTTCAAGTTCATGCCCAACCTGCGCCTCAACTTCAAAATATAATTGTTATACAGAAACAGACTGTAAAGGAGCAACAGGAATCTGGTGCGGTTCTCAATCAGGTTCAGGAGGATATTGCGGTGAAGCGGTTTGCCCAACTTATACTTGTTCAAAGAGCGAGCCATGGAACTGTAAAGACCAAACAACTTGTTCTGGCGCAGGAGCGAGCTGGTGCTCCGGCTCCGGAGGATATGGATATTGTTCAAGCTCATGCCCAACCTGCGACAAAACTAATCCGTGGAATTGTTATACAAAAGAAGCGTGTACTGGCGTGAGTGCGCAATGGTGTTCGGGCTCGGGTGGTTATGGATATTGTTCCAGTTCAACATGTCCAACATGTAGCTCAACAACAAAATATAATTGTTACGATGAAACTTCCTGTAAAGGCGCAACGGGAAGCTGGTGCATTTCCCAATATGGAGGAAGCGGTTGGTGTCAAGATTATTCATGTCCAACTTATACTTGTTCAAAATCAGAACCTTGGAATTGTAGAGATGAAACAACCTGTAAAGGTGCAGGAGCAAGCTGGTGCGGCAGTTGGTGTCAAACTAGCTCTTGCCCGACTTGTTCAAAATCTCAGATATGGAACTGCAACACAAAAGAAACTTGTACAGGAACAGGAGCAAACTGGTGCACAAGTCAAAATATAGCTTATGCTACGGCAGCGGGTGGAGCAGCAGCATCATCGCCACCGTCGTCTGGTTGGTGTCAAGAATCTTCCTGCCCAACTTACGCTTGTTCGAAAACAGAACCTTGGTATTGTTATGACCAGAATTCTTGCTCAGGAGCAGGAGCGAGTTGGTGCACTGGTTATGGCGGAGCAGGAGGTTATTGCCAAAGCGGATCCTGCCCAACTTATACATGCTCTTCTTCAAATCCATGGAATTGTTTCAAAGAAGAAGAATGCAAAGGAGCAGGAGCGCGGTGGTGTGTGACAACATCATATGGAACTACCTTAAATGGGTGGTGCTCAAATTCCTGCCCAACTTGCAGCTCAACACAAAAGTATAATTGTTTTGATAAAACTTCCTGCGCGGGCAGCGATGGATACTGGTGCGGTACAGAATCAACAGGATGGTGCGCTGACCAAAAATGCGCCACTTGCAGTACAACCCAGCCATGGAACTGTTATGATAAAGAAACATGCACAGGGGCAAGCGGAAGTTGGTGCACAAATCAATACAGCACTTATGGATCAACCGCAGTTGTTTCATCCGGCTGGTGCCAATCTAATGATTGCCCAACATGTTCAAAATCCCAGCCATGGAATTGTTTTATTGAAACAGACTGCAAAACAAACGGAGGCAACTGGTGCGGCACGTGGTGTCAAGACAGCTCATACCAATGCCCATCAACAAAGGGCTACAATGTAGAGGAGAAAAAAGAAAATTTCATAAAACCTGAAAATTGCAAAGAGCAAAAAGATTCTAATACAGGTTACACTAATTATGTTTGTGAAAAGAAGACTGAAGAAAAATGTCCAGAGCTTTCGGTAGATGTAAAAGAGAAATGCGAATCAAATAGTGGAAAGCTTACGATAAAGAAAGATAGGCGTGGCTGCGAATTTACAGACTGCAGATTCAAAGAAGAGTTTAATCCAGACAAGAAATTTATTTTAAAGAAATTTGACCGCTGCCCAACAGATGCTGAATTAAATGAATATCAAAGTTCCTGCGAAAAATCTGGCGGCACACTGAAAACAAGCTTGGAAGGCGGTTGTAAAATAGGATTTTGTTTGAACGCTGATGAGAATGAATGTGAAAGAGAAATAAATCCAAAGTTTGAGAAAGAGATCGAAGAGAAATGCAAGAAAGAGGGACTTGTGGTTGTGAAAGACTTTGATCCGCGCGGCTGCACGGTTTTGCACTGCGGCGAACAAGACTTCTGCAAGAAAGTCCCGAAGAATGCTTATAGTGAGTGCGAGAACCAAGGCGGTGAGCTTGTTGTTAAAACAGATGAAAGAGGGTGCGCGACTTTCTCTGAATGTGTAAGGCCTGGAGATGAAAAAGTTTATTTGGAGGAGCATGAGAAAATAACTGAAATTCCGGATGAAACAGAATTGCTTTCCCTTGCTTTGAAGCTCGAGGAATTAAAAGTTTCGTTTGATAAGATGTCAACTCAGGCAAAGGATCTGGCTAATTATTATAAATCAACAGGAAGTTCAGAAGCTAAGAAGTTAACAAGAGTCGCAGATATGTTTGCTGCTGCTACTGGAAAAATAGATGAAATAAAAACAGCATTGAGAAACAAACTAACAACAATAACGCCGGCTGATTTAGAGGAGATAAAGCTTGAGATAAGGACAATCAGGAAAGTGACTTTGAAGGACATTTTGTATGTTATGCTTAGCACAAAAGATGATGTGAAAGATATCGTTGATGAAAAGGAAAAAGATTGCGGCATAGATGGGCTCTGCTTTGACAAGAGCTTCAGAATATGCCAAAAAGCAATAATGAGATCTGACCAAGAGGGAACGTTTGTAAGAATAACTGGAGAAAGCGATGGAAAGTGCTTGATGGAAGCTGAAGCAAAAGTCGCTGGAATCGCAGTTTCAATGAAATGCGAAGTGCCGAACTATGCTCTTGGATTTAAGAACCCAGAAACAGATGTACTTCCATACTGCACGGGCGGTTTAGTTGATGCTATAAAAACGGGAAAGGTTTAGGTGAGATAAATGTTTGATTCAATAATTGCGGCAAGGAGAAAGGATTCGGGAAAAGATAGCGGCAGTTCGGATTTTATTTCAAAAAACAAGACAGCACTAGCTCTTGTTTTGATATTGGTTGTTGTTGCGGTCTTTGTCGCGCAACCAAAGGGAGTTGTGCAGGGCCCGAGCACTCCAATCGAATCGAAAATTTCAACTCAATCAGAAGCTGGAGAAACTATTTCAGACTTGAGCTCTTCTGCAGCAGCTGTTAGCTCTTTCTTGAAAGACATCGATAATAGCATTGGTTGAACCTCTGTCCCGAAAAACTTTATAAACCTTAAATGAAAAGAGTTTTCTATGTTCTCGCAATTCAGAAGCCAGCGAAAGAAAACCGGCGGGCTCTACAACGAAATTAGGAAAAAGAAAAAAAGAGATTTGGGCAGCGATTTTATTCCGATTCACTTGAAGGAAAAGGAAAAAGTAAAATCTGTGAGAATGACTGGCGGGGATTTGAAATTGAGAATGCTTGCCGCGAGCAAAGCAAATGTCCTTGACCCAGCGAGCGGAAAATCAAAAGTTGTGAAAATTGTAACAGTAAAAGAAAATTCTGCGAACCCGCACTTTGTGAGGATGAATGTCATCACGCGCGGGGCTGTTGTTGAAACAGAATTGGGCTTGGCAAAAATCACAAGCAGGCCCGGGCAGCATGGGGTTGTTAATGCTGTGCTTGTTGAGAAGAAGTAAAATATGTTCTGTAAGATTCTTTGAAATTGAAATATGTTTTTAAATATTTTCAGTATGCAACTTTTATGCCCAAACCTTCTATAAGAGAAGCGCAGCTTTTTCTGACTGTTACTTCTGATACTCGTGCTCTCCAAGCAACTTCCCTCTGGGTTCTCCTTTCATTTGAAAGTATTGATGCTGCGTAAATCGCACCGGAGGCGACACCGCGCGGATCTTGCCTCGAGTTATATATTCCTTTTTCTTTCGCGTCATCCAGAAATTTCCTCGCCTTTGCTGCAACTTCACCACTAAGCTTAAGCTCGGAGCAAAAGCCCGGAACATAATCCTTAGGTTCGAATCCCTTATTTTTGAGATGAAGTTTCCTTACTAGAACTTCTGATGTTCTCTCTGTAAGATCATAGTTACAACCAGATGCATGAGCGACATCTTCGGACATTATCGGAATTCTATTCTCGGTAGCAGAAGCAAAAACATAGCCACCGACCAAATCCATGTCTTCGGTTCCTTGAAAAAATCCGTCTTTTCTGTATTCTTCAAAAAGTTTTCTCGCGCCCGCTCTTTTGTAAAGTTGCAAAGCATAATCAGCGACTCGCTTCGGAAGCCCGAGCCTAGCGCAGGTTCCTTTTATAGCGCCCACAGCATCTTCATTAAGATTCATTGATTGGAATGAGACTGCTGTATGAACACTTCCAAGCCTTGTCCAATTTTCCCGTTCGCCTGCTTTTCTTGTTAAACCTTCAGTTTGAGATTCTATCCCCTCTATAACAGAACCCAAGAATGGCGTTAGCTCGCGCACGGGCGGAACGTATATACCATCACTTTCATCATTAACTAGACCGCAATCCACGCAAACAAATTCTTCTTTTTCATCAACCTTGACTTCTTCGCTTCCGCACCCAGAACATTCATGAATCATTGTTTCCGCCACATTTGCATTGGTAGCATAGATTTATAAAGTTATTACCACTGGGCAGAAGGAGGTTTATAGAGGTGTTTTCATCGTGTTGGTGCCGATAACAGAATTTCTAAAAAATATTGTTGCGCTCGCTAGCAGAAATAAATTATTAAAAATATTTTCTCTTTTTTCTATCAAATCTTGGGGAGGATATTGCAAGCAAAGTTAAACCTTTCATGTTTTTGTATTTGGTTCCATGGGGCAGAAAAACCAAATCGCCTTTCTTTATTGTAAATTCTTTTCCCTCAATAATGCATTTTCCTTCGCCTTCCAAAACAAAGTAGGCAACATCGCTTTCCTTGTCAACACCAAGCTTTATGTCGTTCCCGACTTTTCTGACTATTGCAATGCTGAACTTCGGAAATTCTCGTGTGTTCAAAATGTCTGTTACTTTTGTATCGCCGAAATCATTCTCTTTCAAATCTTCTGCTCTGATAATTTTTGGTTCCATAAAAATTCTAGAAGAATTTTTGTGGCGCGAAAAGCTTTGCTTTTTTGCTGTCATAATATCACTTTCATCCCATCCTTCCCAACAATCGAATTCTTAAAAACTTTTTTTGCAGCAGCCAGAGTTTCTTTCGTATCTTTGTATCTGCGACTTAAATGCACGAGCGCAAGTTTTTTCACAGAATATTCTTTTGCGAGCGCAGCCACATCAGCAACAGCAGAGTGCGCTCTTCCTTCAACTGCTTCTATAAAAGTTCCGTCATGAATTAACAAATCCGCGCCTGCGGCTGCGCGGAAAAATTCCTCTGTTGGCAGGCAGTCGCCAGAATAGGCAAATTTTCTGCCGAGAGAAATTTTTGAAATTTCGCTCAGGTTTATTGTTTTGTTTTTTATTTTCAATGAGCCTTTTAGTTTGAGCTCGCTCAACTGTGGTCCAATCTCCAAGCCAAATTTCTTCGCCAGCTTTATGTCAATTTTCACATGAGGCTTTTCCGAAAAAACAAATCCGCAGGCAGGCACGCTGTGCTTTACTGGAGTGGAAAAAATTTCATATTCAGAATTTTCAAAAAGTTTTTGTTTTTGTTCTATATCGCAGTCAATTGCGCGGATTTCAAAGCCAATTCCATAATAGCTCAGCTCCACAATTCCATCAATAAATCGCGAGGCCTCTGGAGCGTAAATTTCTAATGGATTTTTTCTATCTAGGAGGTGCATTGTTTCAATCAACGGAAGCAAACCCGCAAAGTGGTCAGCGTGCCAGTGGGAAATGAAAATTTTTGAGATTTTCAGAGGAGAAATATTTTGCTTTTGCAAACCTAACTGGGCGGATTCACCGCAGTCAAACAGAAAAACATCCGCGCCCCTGCGCAAAACATAAGCAGCCTGCATTCTTTTCTCTGATGGAATTGAAGAGCCTGTTCCGAGAAAAAAGATTTCAAGTGGGAGGGGCATGCAAATTGTGGGCAACCGATAGATTTAAATATATGTGATAAGAAAATAAATTATGTCCATGGTGCCAGAATGGCCGGATAGACCAAATGTTTTTGTTGATGAAGTTGATGAAGAAGGTGTGCCTTATGGATGGAGAGCCATGCACGCTCTTTCAGGTTCAAATCCTGACTATGAGTAGGTTTCTAAAATTTTTATTAAAAATATTTTCTCAGAAAAATCCTGAAATCTTTTGTTGCTAAAATTGAAAGTGCTCGCTCGCCACAAATTAATTTTGCTTTTCTCATCGGGCCAGCGAGCTTGCTAGGAACTCCTGCAAGCAAAAGCTCTTTCTCGCTCGCAGACAAAAAGTTTTTCAGGAAACTTTCTGCTGTTGTAAATTCGCGCTCGGTTTCAACAAACCAGTTTTCTCCCTCTATAGAAACTTTCTTGCCGGCATAGTGCTTCAAAAAGCCCTCAGATGGCTTGTGCGCGTAAATTGAAGGTCCTGCATGCTTTGTTGTTTTTGAAATTTCCCAGCTATCGAATTCCAGAATCACAACGCAGAATTTTTCGTCAAAGTAGCTGTCTGCTTTTAGAAGCCTAAAGCCTGCTTTCTGTAAACTCTGCTCAAATATTTTCAAAAGTTTTTTCAGCTGTGTCCAAATTATATCTCCATGAGTGCGCGGGCGCCCGAATTTTATTGCGCAGAAATAGGAGCCGCGCAATTTGATTTGCTTTTTTATTTCTGCTGAGCTTAGAGGCTTTTGCTGCGCTGGAAAGAAAAATTTGTCTGCTGGTTTGGAAAGGAAAGTGCGAGCGGCGAAAACAAATTTGTAAAAGCTTTCTGCAGAAACTGCTGCTGCAACGTTTCTATTTTTGTCAACTGGATCGATTACAATTAATGGAGAAGAGAATTTTTTGAAAAGCTCTGCGTGGGGGGGATTTGGATTTTTCAAGTCAATGGAAGTTCCAGCTGTCTGGTTGCCTGCAGCTTCTAAAACTTTTTGGAAGTTTCCATATTTTAGAATTAACAATTCTGAAAGATAGCCAGAGAATCCGCTCGTGCGCAAGTCGGCTCCATAGCAGCCTGCTGCTGCCAAGAATTTTTTTAACAAGCGCACTTGGTCTTTTTGTTCCGCGGAAATATTTTCCAGAACAAATTTCACATGATGCGGAGTGCGGTCAACTGCGGATTTTATTTTTTCTGGGAGGGCATCATAGCATGGCACAATGTCCAAGTCAAAAGTTTCCCTACCGTGTTTTACAAGTGCGTGAACATACGGATGCTCTGCATATTCAAGCTCAAATTTTGATTTCAGAACAGAAGCGATTTTTTTTGCGAGCCCCAAGCCTTTTTCCTCAAATTCCTTCCTCTCCAAATTTTCTGGAAAAAGCAAAAACAAATCCAGCTCATTTTTGTCAGCGAGCCAAGTTCCTTTTGCGACAGAGCCGCAAATCATCGGTCTGCCTCCGAGATGTTTCGCTGTTTCAAGGAGTTTTTTCTCGAGAGCAAAAACCATTTTTTCCTTTGCAGGAGATGGCCTGATTCTTTTCAGAACTCCAGTGAGAACGTTAGAGCTATTTTCCATAAAGCTTATTGGGCTGTGCTTTTAAAAACTTTATAAACCGGCTATACAAAAAGTAATGTATGACGGCAATTGAAGATGCTGTATCGTCGTTTGCGGGGAGTTTGACACAGCAGATACCTGTTATTCTAACGCAGATTATAGCTGCAACCATAACTGTTCTGCTCGGGCTTGTAATAGGTAAAGTGATAGGGAGGGTTGCCAGAGAAATAGTTATACGATCAAGAATCGATGAATGGATTTCTTCTGAAGATCATGTAAAGTTCAGAATTTCATCTATTCTTGATTTGGTCGTTCGGTGGACAATTTATTTCGTTTTCCTTAAGCAGGCCGCGATTTTCCTTGGGGTGGCTGCAATAACAGAATTCATCAACAACATGATAAATGTCATACCTAGCCTGCTTGAAGGATCTCTTATAATCATAATAGGCTACGCTATAGCAGTCTACTTGAAAGACAAAATAATAAGTTCGAAAACTGTCTACAGCGATTTAACCGGAAAAATCATTTTCTTCTTTGTTGTTTACATTTCTATTGCTCTTGCTTTGCCATTTGTCGGAATAAATCCAACACTTATCAACAATATACTTCTCGTCATAGCTGGTTCTGTTGGTTTGGGCTTGGCGATAGCCTTAGGCTGGGGACTGAAAGATGTTGTGAGAGACGTAGCGCATCAGTATGTGAAAAAATTTATTAGAAGCCGGAAGAGGTAATTTAGAATGTTTGTAAAAGAAGTTATGAAGACTGATGTGAAGAAAACAAGAGCTGATAGTAATGTAAAGGAAGCGGCGGAAATTATGAGCGATAACCACATAGGCTCTCTTATTGTTGTCGGCGGCGCGGGGGACGTGAAGGGGATTGTGACAGAAAGAGATATTCTAAAAAAAGTCGTTTCAAGAGGCTTCCGTTCCACGGATATTACAATTGAAAAAATCATGACTCCTGTAGATGAGATGATTTCGGTTGATCCGAATTCAACTCTCGAAGAGGCCGCTGACCTCATGACACAAAATCATGTGAAAAGATTGCCTGTTGTTGAGGAAGGTCGGCTTGTTGGAATAATAACAGCCACCGATTTAATTGCGCAGGAAAAACTTCTTGTGGAAAAAGTCGCTGCTTTGCTCGCACTAAAAAGAGGAACTCAAATTTCAGTTGGTGGTTAGGTGCTTGTAAACGAATTGATGAAAGACAAAGTTGCGACAGCACGGATTTCAGATAATCTGGAAAAGGCTTTGGAACTAATGAAAAAAAATAAAGTCAGCTCGCTCGTTGTTCTAAAAAAGAAAAATGTTTGCGGGATAATAACGTATATAGATATTGCGAAATCTGCAACGAGCTTGGGGGGTCTGAGAAAGATAAAAGTGAAATCAGCAATGCCGAAAAAACTTTTCTCTATAGGGCCGAGGGAAAATATTATGAAAGCTACGGAGCTCATGAAGAAAGAAGGCATTAGAAGGCTTCCTGTTATAGAAGAGGGGGAGCTAAAGGGGATTATTACATCAGCCGATTTAATGGAGCATCAGAATGAAATTTTTTTCCGGGCCCAGAGAATTCTTTCTCTGAGATCAAATCTTAGAGACCGGTTCAGTTTCTAATTTTTCTTTGAATTATTCTCGCGAAATTAGTTTACTATTCTTTAGTTAGAAAGCTTTATATACTATGTGGTGGTAAATTATAGTATGCTTGGAAGGATGTTGGTGTTAATTTTAATCAGCGGAATTAGCTTCATCTTTTTTCATGAGTTGGGGCACTACGTTGCAGCCGAAGCACTTGGATTGAAGCCAAATTTTGTGTTTGCGCATGTACCTGACAATATGTTCATGGGATTTTCTGTGGGGGTTTCCCACTTACAATCTAGTAGCGCGATGGAAGGGTTTGTAATATTGGGAGCCACAATACTTCCTTTAATTTTGCTATTTATTTTTATTGCAGCATCAAAAGTTTTTGAAATTGAAGATCTTATGTTTGTGGCGAAAATATACTTTATTTTGATTGCTGTAAATCTTGTTCCAATTCCCGGCATAGATGCCTTGGACGCAAATAAACTAATTCTTAGAATGCTTGGCTAACGTGTTGAAACAATCATTTTCTTTCCCATTATAATCCAATACTGCACTTCGCCGCCCTGAGTTATTTTTCCTTTTAATTCTTCGGGCACCTGAGAATCGAACGTCTCGTAATTTTCCAAATCCATAACTTGGGCTGTTTCTCCTGTGATTGCAACTACCTGGCCGTTTCTCTTGTCAATAATTGGGACTTCCAATTCTGTGTCAGCTGGCTTCACAACCGAGCGCTTTCTGTTGTCAAATAACCCAACAGCCTCGAGCCTGACTTTCGCCGCACCATGCTTCCCACTTGCGGAAATCGTGACATCAACAACCCTGCATGGCTCACCGTCCAGAATGCAAAATTTTCCTTCTTTCAGATTTTTAATTGCGGATTTTGTTTCAGTCATTCCAATTCTTTCAGGAGAGGATTTATAAAGTTTTTATTGTATAGGCACGCTGAAATCTTTTGTGAGAATATTGTTGCTCTCATCGGATTCAGAAATTCTTTCCACAGGGTCAACTCTTATAGTAAGCGTGTACTCGCCGTCAGAAAGTCCATAATATTTCAGCAAAATCTGCGAGCTGCTGGATCCGATATTTCCCTTGTTCACCTGCTCCTCGGGATAAATTAATTTTCCGGTTGCTTTCTCTTTTACCTCCGCGCCAACAATAACATTTTCAGCTGCGGCTTTTCCTTTGTTGAATATTGTTGCGCTCACGGAAATCTGCCCTGCCAATTTAGAAAAACTAACGCTGTCAGAAATATACAAATCCGGCAGAGCAGAGCCTGCTTGTGTTGTTGTCGCAGTTGCCGCTGCCGTGGAAGTTGTTGCAGCAGAAGTTTGCGAGCCCACGCATGCGGAGATGAAAATTATTGAAACCAGCGCGAACAGCAATTTTTTCATAAATTAAATATGCATTACCAATTTATAAAACTAAACCCGCGCGAGCAAATCAGATTTCGTAACAACACCGGAAATTTTTCCATTTTTTGCAACAAGAACAATTGGATAAAATTTCAACAGGTTAGAAACAACTTCAGCCCCAGCCTCCAGCGAAACAATCGGCGGCGGCTCTTTCATGATTTCGAAAATTTTATTTTTGCTTTCATCCAGCAGAGCATCCAAAATTTCCGATTCACCCACAAGCCCGACAATTTTCTTCCCGCGCAAGACTGGCATTTGAGAAATCCCGTGGCTGCGCATTTTTTTTGCAACTGCATGGATTTTTTCTGCCGGCCCGCAGAAAATTAATTTTCTGCTCATGAACTCGGAAACGCGCGCTTCCTTCTTTTTTGAAAAATTTTCCAGCGCAGAAAATATTTTTTTCACAGAAGAATAGCTCGGGTCAATTGCTCCAGATTCAAGCTTTGCAATCATGGACTGGGAAACCCCTGCTATTTGCGCGAGCTGCTGCTGCGTAATCCCAAGCCTGCGCCGGATTTTTCCAACGTCATTGATTTCATGCGGAACCATAATTACAATGAAAGCCCAGACTTTATAAATATTCTTAAAAGAATAAAGCTTTCAGTAAGGCTTATAAGCCTTGGAGCAAAAGAAATAAAAGTTATTATGACTGAAAAATTTCTGTTCACATCAGAATCTGTAACAGAAGGCCACCCAGACAAAATCTGCGACCAAATTTCAGACTCTGTTTTGGACGCGCTGTTCAAGCAGGACCCATTCTCGCGCGTGGCAGTTGAAACTTTAACAACAACCGGTTTGATTGTAGTCGCGGGTGAAGTCACAACAAAGGGCTACATTGATGTTCAGGGAGTTGTCAGAAATACAATAAGGCAAGTTGGATACGACAAACCAGAATATGGATTTGACGCAGATAGCTGCTCCGTGCTTGTTGCTTTACACGAGCAGAGCCCGGACATTTCTCAAGGCGTGACAGCAACAGAAGCGCGCGAGCAGGGAGCAGGCGACCAAGGATTGATGTTTGGATTTGCGTGCAACGAAACCCCAGAGCTAATGCCTCTTCCAATTATTCTCGCACACCGCCTCACAGAAAAACTTTCATCTTCAAGAAGAAGCGGGGAATTAGAATGGGCGCGGCCAGATGGAAAATCACAGGTTACAGTTGAATACGAAGATGGAAAACCAAAAAGAGTTACAGCTGTTGTGATTGCAATTCAGCACTCGCCTGATGTTTCCTATGAAAAATTGCGGGACGATGTTATTGAAAAAGTTATCAAGCCAGTCTGCGGAAAATATTTGGATTCTGAAACCCAGTTCCACATAAACGCAACCGGAAAATTCGTGATAGGCGGCCCGCCCGGCGATTCGGGAGTTACTGGAAGAAAAATTATAATGGATACTTACGGTGGAATGGGAAGACATGGTGGCGGGGCTTTCTCTGGAAAGGACCCGACAAAAGTAGATAGGAGCGCAGCATACATGGCGCGCTATGTTGCGAAAAATATTGTTGCCGCTGGCTTGGCTGACAAATGCGAAATACAAGTTGCGTATGCAATCGGAGTTGCCCAGCCAGTTTCAATTAATGTAAACACTTTCGGCACAGGAAAAATTTCCGATGAAAAAATAATTGAGCTTGTTAAAAAGCATTTTGATTTCCGGCCGGCGGCAATTATCAGCCACCTGAATCTGCGCAGGCCGATTTACAGAAAAACCGCGGCGTTCGGGCACTTCGGAAGAAATGATCCTGATTTCACTTGGGAGAGAACTGACATGGCGGGGATTTTGAGAAGGGAAGCAGGGTTGTAATATCTACTAAGATTTAAGCTATGAAAATATTTTTAAGCATGGCTTGTCCAAAGTTCTTGTGAATTAAATGAGTTGGATTCTATTTACTTTAGCCTCTTATTTCCTGACTGCTGTCTCTGATGTTACAGATAAGGTTGTGCGAGATAAATTTGTTAGGAACAGCTATTCTCTTGCAATACTGACCGGTTTTCTAAACTTGGTTATGGCGGCACTGCTAGTTCTAATAAAACCTATTGCGCTGCCAGCAACAGCCGACATTATTTTTTTGCTGTTGAGTGGAATCATTAATGTCGCAGCCGTTACATTTTATTTTGAAGCCATGGCCAGCAACGAAGCTTCAAGAGTTGTGCCTCTGTTCCAATTTATAGCTCCATTTACTTTTATGCTTTCATTTATTTTTCTGGGTGAAAGGCTGACATCACCCCAGTTCATCGGATTTATCTTGCTCGTGTTAGGAGGATTTTTAATTTCAATAAAGAAGATACGTGACGTGTTTTCTATTGATAAAGGATTTTGGCTTATGATGTTGTCATGCATTTTGTATTCAATATCTTTTGTTATAATAAAGAATTCCCTTCTCACCCTCGACTTCTATAGTGCCCAACCATTCATTAGCGTAGGCTACTTTATAGGCGCCATACTTGCAATACCGATTTTTCTCTTTTTAAGAAAAATGAAAATTTCAGATCTACATTTCAGCAGGCCGGCCATAACTCTTCACGGACTTAATCAAATAATTTATGTCAGCGCGCGTGTGCTGCTGAATTTATCATTCTCTTTAGCAGCCGTTTCCTTAGTTACTTCTATACAGGGTTTTGTCGGGGTTTTTGTTTTGATTTTGACAACTGCAATTTCAATATTTTTCCCAAAAATTTTAAAAGAAGATATTAGCAAGTCCGCGCTCGGACTGAAGATAGTCGCGATCGTGCTTATGTTTATTGGGGTTTGGATAATTAAGTGATCTCATGAAACCTAATCTCATCATCTTCGACCTCGATGGTACGCTGATAGATACACTGGATGCTTACTTTGAATTTTTCAACAATCTTCTGGAAAAATGGAAAATCCCCCAAGTCACAAAAGAATTCTACCAGAAAAACCTTTTCTGGAAAAATATTTCTGTTGAAATTGCAGAAATCGCAGGCGTGGATAAAGTTGAGGAAGGCATGAAAATCTACAAGGAAGAATTCAAAGATTACTATGGAAAAATAAAGCTCATGAAAAATTCAAAGGAAACTCTGGATGAATTAAAAAAAACTTTTCCTCTGGCTCTGCTTACAAGCACCGTAAGTTATGGAGCAAAAGGAATTTTGAAGCAGTTTGGCATGGAAGATTATTTTCAAATGGCGGTTTTCTTTGACGATTTGAAAAAGCCCAAGCCAGATCCAGAAGGCCTTTTGAAAATCATGGAAAAATTTTCTGCAAAGCCCGAGGAAACTATTTATGTGGGCGACAGCCCTTCTGATATGAAAGCTGCTGAAGCCGCAGGCTGCAAATTTATCGGCTACGGGCCTACTGAGAAATTCTCAAACCACAAAAGCATTCAGGATTTGTATGAGCTGTGCGAGCTTGTGAAAAAATAATTTTATAACCCTGTTTAAAAAATCAAAAATAGACATCGAATTATGATTTGTTACTTCCATTAAGAACATGCGCCCCACAAACCCCTTAAATTTTCTTTTGCTTCTATCTCTGCCTGTTTGAATTGTGATTGATATTTGTAGGGTGTTTTGTAAGTGTATTCTCTCGCAAATCCTTCGGAAATCAGAAGCTGATTAAAGTTTGTTCCATTCTCAAGAAAAACATATCTCAATAACCTTTTATATTTATCTCTATTGTCTTGTGTTGGGTCTGCTTCCAGCTTGATTATTGCCCCCCCCCCCAGAATTTCTTTCGCAAAATTGCTGGCTTCCAAACCAAAACACTCCAAGGGTTTTGAAGGGTGAACTGTTTCCGGCGTGTCAATTCCAATCAAACGAACTTTCTCTATCGTGCCGTTATAATCTACCCAAATCGTATCTCCATCAACGACTTTCACAACATCATAAAATTGTGTGTCGTAAGGTTGAGCACCTTGAATTGTTGTGGATGGCATTTGATAATCTGTGTCGGATGTGCAACCAGCTATTAGAACTGACAAAAGTAGAAAGAAGAATAGAGTTTGTTTTTGCATAAAACAAATTAGAAAGCATAATATTTAATAACACGAACATTCTATCCAATTCCGACTTTTTGGGCAAAGCCCCACCTAACTATAGTTTTTAAATAGCAAATTAAACAATATTTATGAGAAACCTCATAATTGCAATAATTTTCTCCTTTGTAATTTTCTCAGCTGCAGCTCTCGCCCACGAAGGCGACCTGAAAGATGAAATGGACAGCATAACAAATTATGCACAGGATTACGAAGCAGGAAAAATTTCTTTCCTTCAGCTAAAAGTTTTAACTGAAAGTATAGGAGAAAAAATTCGGCGCTCGGTCAGCGAGGGTTTTATAAAAGTAAAGCCCGAAGAAGCAGACCATGAATTCGAAGGCTTGAGCACAGAAGCAATTGAAAAGCTTTTGGGCCCCTCAACAGAAAAAACTTCCCATGTCTGGATTGTTAATGAGGAAAAAGAAGCTGGCTTTGACAAAGAGCTCCCTGGATGGCGCAAAAGTGTTTTCAATGGAAACAAAATAAAAATCACAGTAAACGCGTGGCCGCAGATTTTCAGGAGCGCGGAAGGGGACAAAATTTTCTACTGGCTTGGATTTGATTTCTTTTTCAAAAAACAATTTGAGCTCGATCCTGCCGGACTTGCTGATGGAGTTAAGCAGCAGGTTGAGAGCTATTACTACACAGGGCAGGGAGCAGAAATAATTGCAAGAAATCTTGCGACAACTGAAAAAATTTTGCAGGATTATTTGGAGCAGAATTCCGAAAACTGCGAATCTGCGGTGAAATCCATTGTTGATGGAGAGCGCTCGGAGAAAATGAACAGGCAAACGCGCGGCAGCCTTTTCTCAGGAAAAAATGTAAAAGTTAAAATTGACTCGGGCGCCTGCGTTGACTGCAAGGACTGGGCGGATTTTCACATAAACGGCTGGGTTGAGGCTTTTGACAGAAGTTATAATATTCGCGAATCCGAGCCAATTGAATTTTTCAAGGAAACTTACAGGCAGAAAAGTCTGGAAGAGCTTTACTCAACGCTTGAAAAACTTTTTTCCGGAATGAAGCAGTCTGCGCAAACTTATGACAACATAAAACATCCGCAGTTTTCAGATGAGTTTGCAGAATTCCGCGGAGAGCTTGATGTTGTTTCTCAGGTGATAAACGAAAAAGTCAATGATTGGCAGCTTTCAAAAGAGGAACGAGCCAGAATGGTTAAAGAGCGCGATGAAAGAGTTGAAGAAATATTTGAAAAGTTTTTAACAGAAAAAACTTCTGAAATTGTGAAGCAGGTTGAATTCAGGAAAAAACTTTTGACTTTTAATGAAACAAAAATTGGCACGCACTGCGAGAGCAGGTACAATGACTGCGGGCCTGGAGGGATGTGCTCGGACGCAAAATGCGTTGCGCGCCCAGAGGAAAGAAGAGGTCCGCCAGAAGGCGGAGGAAGAATTTGCCCGCAAGTCTGCATTCCGATGTGGGAGATGAGGGATAACAAATGCGAATTCAACCAATGCGGTTCAGGCTGCGGAGCTGACAATCAAAATTCTTTTAACACGGAAGCAGAATGCAGAGCAAGAATTGTCGGTCAAACTTCTTCAACGCTTCCACAAGAAACAACTTCTTCCACTTTAACAAACACAACAGCCCAGCAAACAACTTCCACTTCTCAAACAACTGCAACAACTTCTCAAGCCACGACTACAACAGCTGCAAGCACAACTACAACTTCTCAGGCAACCACCACAACAGCAGGACCGACAGGCGGCTTTCTTGCGCGCGGCAGATTTATCACAGGCTATCAAATTGCTTCAGAGGATGAAAATTCCTGCTTGAAAAAAGGCTGCAGGCAGAACCAATTTTGCAACACAGAAAAAGGCTGGTGTGAATGCAACCAAGGCTCTTCTGACTGCGATGGCGATTGGAGAAACGGATGCGAGTCCAACAAGCAGTGCCAGCCATGCATCCCAGGAACCGAGTGCAGTCCGGCAAGATGCGAACCTGACCACATGAGCGGAATAGAAACATTTACATGCGCACAGGATGAGGCGCGCCAAGAAGAAGTTGCTGGTTTTGAAATGAATGCAAACTGCCAGTTCAGCCAGAAAGAAGGGGCGCACGGCTGGGCAGGCTTCAATGGTTGGGGAGAAAAATTCGACAGAGTCAACCAGCTGAAAAATTCCCAGCAGAGCAACACAGACTGGTGCTCGCGCGAACTCTCCTCTCTGCTGAAAGAAAGAAGGGAAATTGAGAAATCTTTTTCTTCCGGATTTTTGGATTGGTTTATGAAAGATTATGTCGCGGGAAATGCAGAGGACTTTGAAATTTTCGGCCGCTCTTTTGGAAGCTTGTATTGGAGCATTGTTGAGAATAATAAAAGAACAGCAGAATCTTTGAGTTGCTTGGGAAGAACTAACTGGCCTGATGTTGAGCCGATAACAGCAAGGCTTGAAACAGAATTCGGCGGAGTTTACATTTATGAAAAACTTTTAGAGACAGACCACTTCGGAGAAAAAATGCGCGTGTTAAGCCCGTATATGGTTATGAATATTTTCCCGCCAAAAGAAGTTTTCAAAGAATTTTTCATACGCGGTTTGAAAGAAGGAAAGCTCGGGCCTGAAGGCGAGCAGGAAAATGGGCCGAGCCCTGCTGAAATTGCGCAGATAAAAAAAGAGCCGCAGGCCTATGGAATAATCCAGAGAATTTCAAATAATTTCGGCGGCGAGGCAAATATAATTTTCTCAATTAATGACAAGGGAGTTGAAGAAGCGAAAATGCTTATGCAGGTGAATCCGGATATTATTATGCAAATGAAGCCTGCTTTAGATTACAAGGGAGAAGTTGATGCAACGCTCAATATAGATTTTGATTATTTCTACAACATGATCAGCTCAATGGAAAAAGGAAAATCTGTTCACACTGAAAGGCCTCCATGGGACCAGCAGCCTGATGTTAGAGAAGCAGTAGGCGGCGCAGCTGAGGGAATAAAGTTTTTCACAGGAATTGTTGGTGGGATCGCTACAGGAAAAATCACTGTTTCTCCAGTGGGCGCTTGGATTTCTGTTGTGCAGTCTTTCGGGGATTTGCTGAATATGATGAGGATGGGTGGATGAGAAAATTTTTGGTGGGCGGGAAGAGATTTTCTGATATACCCGCAGGCACTTTGCCTTTTGGGATAAACCCTAAACCTTTTCGCGAAAAGGTTTTGGGATTTGAACTCTTGACCACCAGTTAGCCTAGGAAAATATTTTCGGAATGCTGTCATATAAGACTGGCGCTCCAACCAGGCTGAGCTACCCGCCCATTGTGGACTGTTGGTAAACCAACTTTATAAGTTTTTACGCGCAATAGCTTTCATGCAAAAACTCCAGCTTGTCGATGTTATACAAGAAAGGCTTGAAGAAAACAATTTTTCCATATGCAGGTATCACGGCTGTTTTGACATCGCTGCGAAAAAGGAAAAACTTCTTTTCCTAAAAATTCTGCAGAATGTTGATTCACTCGCAAGAGAAAGCTCGGAAAATCTGAAACTGCTTTCACAAAACTTGGATGCATCCGCGCTTGTTGTGGGCGAGCACACAAATGTTGAACGCTTGAAAACGGGAGTTGTTTACGAGCGCTTTGATTTGCCCACAATTTCATTTGAAACTTTTTTTGAAATGATTTTTGAAAATATTTTCCCGCGATTTTACAGGGACCGCGGCGGGATGTATGTTGAGATTGATTCTGAAAATCTGCGCGCGGCAAGAAACAGAAAAAATCTTTCTCAAAGGGAGTTAGCTGGAATTGTTGGAGTCAGCAAGAAAGCAATTTACCAGCACGAAACCTCTCAATTAAGAATGGTTTTGCAAATTGCCGAGAAAATTGAGAAAGCTGTTGATAGAAAAATTACAAAAAGTGCAAATCCCCTTGAGAAAGAATTCTCGGATGGAAAATCTTCTCCTTCAACGAATTTGGAAAAATCAGTTGGCTCTGATTTACGCAAGATCGGCTTTTCTGTTAATTATGTGCGCTCGGCGCCATTTGATATTTTCGCCCGCGCTGGCGCGCTTGTAATTTCAGACATAGAAGAAAACAAACTCCGACTTCAAAGGCGCGCGCCAGCTTTGAGAGAGTTAATTTCTGTTGTGAAAAAGCCGGCTGTTGCAATCATAGAAAAATTTTCAGCAGAGGATTTCGAAATTCCTGTTGTTGAGAGAAAAGAGCTGAAGGAATTGAAAGCGAAGGATTTGATTAGGATTGCGAAGCGAGCCCGTTAAGATGTATATTTAAATTTCAAATTACAATAAATTTCAGGTTCTTATGAAAAACCTCGTCCGCGGAAAGCTCAAGCAGTTTGATGTGGCTTTGAAAAATGAGCCGGGCACGCTGGCAACTCTCGCAGAGCTTTTAGCAAACAGCGGCGTGAACATAAAAGCAATTGCTACGGAAAATTCTGACAATGGCGCAGGAAAAGCAAAGCTTGTTACTGAAGATGAAAAAACAACACGCTCTGCGCTAGAGCGCGGGAGATTTCCTTTTGTTGAAACAGAAATTTTGCATATAGGCTTGCTCGACAGGCCAGGGGAGCTGGCGAAAATCGCGCGCATGCTTTCAAAGTCAAAAGTGAATATTGATTCAATTTTTATTCTTGGAAAGAATGACGGCGAGACAGCAGTTGCGATGAAAGTTTCGGATTTGAACGCAGCAAAAAGAATTTTAGGTTGATTTTTATGGTAAGACAATTCGAAGTAACTATCCAAAACAAAATTGGCGCGCTCGCTGATGTCTCAGAAGCATTGGCAAAATCGCGCGTGAACATAAAAGCGATTTCAACTGAAATAAAAGATGTGGGTTTGGGTGTGATAAAATTAATCACAGATGATGAGCAGGCAACGCGCAAAACTTTGTCCTTGGGGGATTTCGAATTTGATGAATATGATGTTGTGCCTATAAGGTTGATGGACAAGCCCGGAGAATTAGCAAGGCTCTCTCGTGGGTTGGCAAATCTCGGAGTTGATATTGAATCTGTTTTTATTCTGCACAAGGAAAACGGCTTTACAGAAGTTGCTTTGAAGGTAAATGATTTGGCAAAAGCAAGAAAGCTGTTGAGTTTGAAGTAAGAGAATTATTTATTGATTTTTCTAACCTTTATAAATCTTAATTTTCCATAGGTAATTAAAACAAATGACAAAATGACCGATATAAAATGAGGTGATTCGATGGATACAGCAAAAATTCTTCAGGCAGTAGAGCTCGCGAGGAGCACAGGCAAAATCAGGATTGGCACAAACGAGGCCACAAAAGCAATTGAGCGCGGCATTGCAAAATTAATTGTGATTGCCGACGATGTGCAGCCCAAGGAAGTTGTCATGCACTTGGAGCCGCTGTGCGGAGAGAAAAAAATCCCGTACGCGCATGTTCCGACAAAAGCAGAATTGGGAAAAGCAGCAGGAATCGGTGTTGGCACAGCAAGCATTGCAATACTGGCTGAAGGCGAGGCAAAAAAGATTATTGATGAAATTGCAAAAGGAAAGTGAGATTTTAAAAATTAAAGCGAAGAGCTCGCTCGTTTTCGTAAACTCAAACTCGCAGTGAAAATGCAAAGTATTTTCATACAAAATGACTGCGAGCGCGCACGGGTTTACCCTGCGCGCGAGCGTAATCAAAAATAAAAAAATTCGTGATAATATCGCAAACCCACAAACCCAACAGCAGCAACAGCAAAAAAAAGAAATGAGCAGGCCGAGCTTTGTCAGGGGCGAGGCTACTCCTGCGGAGGTTGTGCAAATTTTGGGGCGCAGCGGAATCAAAGGAGTAACAACTGTGCGCTGCAAAGTTATTGAAGGCAGGGATGCAGGAAAAGTTTTGCTGAGAAATGTGCATGGGCCCACGCGCGTTGGCGATGTTTTAATGCTGCGCGAAACAGAAATGGAAGCAGCAGGCACAATGGGAGCGAGATGATAATTTAAAATATGCGGAAAAATATTATAAAAAGAAAATGTGGAGAATAAAAAATTATTTTTAATTAACACACATTGAATGCGAGCGCGTTTGAGTTTACTCAACGCGCGAGCCAAACAAAAATAAAAACCGTGACCAAAAATGAAATGTTCCTTTTGCGCAGGCGAACTTGAAGCAGGAGGAGGCAAAATGTTCGTGCGCAATGACGCGAAAATTTTTTATTTCTGCGGCGGCAAGTGCAGCAAGAATTTTGTTTTAGGCAGGAATCCGGCAAAGGTTGGTTGGGTTAGGAAGAAGGGGAAGAATTAGATTTTACTTTTATTTTGCTTTATCTCTTGAGTCTAGCTTTTTCTAATTATTTTAATTTCGCTTTCGGAATAAGTGCGTCTCCACTATAATAAAGTTTTGACTGTGGTGGTCCGTCAGGTGTAGTTGGTGGTTTATCAGAAATATGCCATCTATAATTAACAAACGCTTCAGTTCCTTTAGGAAGCGAGTTTGAAATATCAAGCCACGGTTGACTCAAATTAGAAGATTGCCCATGCACACCCACAGCTTGATAATCTCCAAGATCCCTGCCTGCCATGATGCAGTACTCAGTAGCCGAAATTGCAAGTATGCTCGAATCAAATGATCCCATAAAATTTATATGAACGTGGACTATTTAAAGTTTCCTACTTCCCCATCTCCTCCTCAACAACCCTTTTCACAACCGCCCCGTCAATCCTGCCGCGAACCTGCTTCATGACTTCGCCCATTAAAGCTGAAAACTTTTTTTCTTTCACAAGCTCAGGCCAAGCAACAAAAGCCATGCGCACAATTTTTCTCAGCTCCTCCTCTGTCATTGCCGCGCCAAAACTTTCTGAAATTTCAGAAACTTTTTTTGCAGGCTCATTGCACAATTTTTCCAAAATCCCCGGCACTGCTTCTTTGGAAATTTTTTTCTCAGCAAGCAATTTGAAAATTTCCTCAAAATGCGCATCAGTTAAATTCTCAACAGCTGCCCCGCGCCTGCGCAAATCTTTCAAGGTTGAAGAAAAAATATTCGCGACAACAACCGGCTCAACTGATTTTGAATATTTTTCATAAAGCTGATAGTGTTCGCTCCGCAAAATTTGCTCAGCCAATTCAGAGGGCAAAACTTTTTTCAATCTCTCAAGCCTGGACTCCCAACTCTCAGGCAGTTTTATTTTCGCAAGAAATTCTTTTGTGATAACAATCGGTGGAATGTCTGTTTCCGGATACATGCGCGCCCCGCCCGGCAGAGGCCGCATAAATTCAGTTGTCCCATCCTGCCGCGCAGCGCGCACTTCTTTTTCAACGCGCCCGCCGCTTGCAACAATCGAGCGCTGCCTTTCTATCTCTCCGTGAATAATTTTGGAAATTTCCTCAAGAGCCTGAAAACCTTTTATCTCAACTCGTGCCCCGCCAGAAATTGAAACATTTACATCCTGCCTAATGGAACCCAAACCGCGCTGGCTTTTTCCAGTTGAGCGCACGAGCGCGCCCAATTTTTCCGCAACCTCGGCTGCATGCTCGGGAGATTTTATGTCAGCGGCTGTTCCAATTTCCACAAGCGGAATTCCCAATCTATCCAAGCGAAAAACAGAAAAGCCCTCTCCCTTTTCCACAATTCCCGCGCTCTCCTCTTCAACAGAAATATTTTCTATGCGAACAGGGCCCAAAGAAGTTTCCAAAATTCCATTTGTTCCAACTAAAGCTGTTCTCTGGAAGCCTGCTGTGTTTGAGCCGTCAATAACTGTTTTTCTCATTACATGAATTTCCTCGGGAATTTCAGCTCGCAAAAGTTTCGCCACTTGCAAACAAATTTCCAGCGCCTCCGGATTTAATTCATGCGGCGGCTCCTCATCAATTTCCACTAAGCAAGTTGTGTCGCGGAAAATTTGGTAGCGAAAAGTTTTGTCGCGCAAATATTCATGCGCGGCAGCTGCATCAATTTTTCCCAGCTCGCCCGCGACTGGCCTGAGCTTGCGCATTATTGTCAGCGTGGGCTCTGAATTTGAAAACCGCGCCGGGCATTCGCAAAATAATTTCGCGCGCGTTGCCAAGCGGTTGTGGATTTCTATTCCGCATTTGAAACCAATTTTTTCATAATCATTATCCATTTTATTTCACCTTTGTTAATCCTCCATCAACAATTAAAGTTTCTCCAGTGACAAAACTCGAATTATCTGAAGCTAGAAAAAGTGCGGCTTTTGCAATTTCTTCTGGCCTTCCAAATCTTTTCATTGGCGTAAGAGAAAGATATTTTTTCTTATTTTCTTCTGTATCATTTGCTGTCATATCAGTATCAATTATTCCGGGAGCAATTGCGTTAACCCTTATTTTTGGAGCAAGCTCAATTGCGGCAGACTCTGAAAGCGCAATTATTCCTGCTTTAGAGGCAGCATAGTGGCTAGCATAATCACATCCACCCACACCATAAATTGAAGAAATGTTTATTATTGAGCCGCCATTCTTCATCAAAGGCACTGCTTCTTTTGTACAAAGGAATACTGACTTCAAGTTTATGTTCAAAACATTATCCCAAGTTTTTTCTGGTATCTCGTTTATTTTTCCCCCAAACTCAAATATGCCGGCGTTGTTAACTAGTATATCAAGCCGACCGAAATTCTTTTTCACTTCAGCGAAAAGTTTTTTCACATCGGAATATTTTGAAACATCAGCTTCTATCACAATTGAGCGCCTGCCTAATTTTTTAATATCCTCTGAAATTTTCTGTGCAGCAGCTTTTGATTTTATACAGTTCAAAATAACATCTGCTCCTTCTTGCGCGAAAGCGAGAGCTATAGCTTTCCCAATGCCTCTGCTAGAGCCAGTCACAAGCGCGATTTTGTTTTTCATTATCATTTTTTCACCCATAACCATCAACCTCGCTTCTCGCTGAAATTTCTCCTGCGAAATTTTTCAGCATAAGCCCGCGGATTTTTTGCAAATCTGTTTCATGCCCGAGAACCCAGCCCAATTTTACAAACGCAACTTCCGGCAGCATATCCTCAACATGGAACGCGCCTGCCTCGCGCGTCAGCACGCGGAGGTTTGCGTAAACATTGTCATTTGTTCTTCCAGCTAAAGTTTGCGAAGCAACTGCAACCGGCAGCCCGTCCTTTGTGATTTTTTTTATTGAAGAAATCCAGCTCTTGCTTGAGAAAGTTGGCACGTGCCCAAATCCTGTTCCTTCAATCACAAATCCCTTATAGCCCGCGTTCCAAAAATATTCCAAAATTTTCGGATCAGAATTTGGATAAGCTTTCACAAACGCAACGCGCGGCTCAAATTTTGTGTCAGCCACAATTTTTTCAGCTGAGCGTTTTCTAAATTTTGTTTCCTTTATTTCAAAAACTTTTCCATGCGGCCAGACCGCAGCGAGGTATCCGCCGCCGATTGCTTGGAACGCATCTCTGCGTGAGGTGTGCAATTTTCTCGCGCGCACCCCGCGGATAAAAGCGCAGTAATCATCATTTGTGCTAGCATGCATGCAGATTCCAACTTCAGAAATTTCTCCGAGCGCGGCGCGGGCAGCGCAAATTAAATTCATCCACGCGTCTGAGCTCGGGCGGTCGCTTGACCTTTGAGAAGCTGTGAGCACAACTGGCTTTGATAAATTCGGCAGCATAAAAGAAAGCGCAGCAGATGTGTAGTGCAAAGTGTCAGTGCCATGCGTGATAATAACTCCGCGCGTTTCAGAATTTAATTCTTGCGCAGCAAGCTCTGCAATTTTCTGCCAGTTTTTGTAATCCATATCCTCGCTTGCTTTTGTGAATGGCGTGAGAATTTTTTTTATGTTCGCGAATTCCGCCAGCTCCGGAACATTGTGCAAAAATTCAGCCGGCTCCATCAGCATCCGCACACCGCCAGTTTTGTAATCCACGCGCGAGGCGATTGTGCCGCCTGTTGCTATCAAAGAAATTGGCGGCTTTTTCTGGTCAAATTTCAAATTCAAATATTCAGAGGAGATTTTTCCGAGCTCAAATTTTTCCTCTGATATTATTTTTCTTGGCTCTGCTGATTTTGCTTTTTCCAATTTTGAGCCAGCCTCAAATTTCAATCCGATATTGTATCCGCTGTCCAATTTCAGAACAACGCAGCTGCGGTCGCCGAGCTCAATGCGCGGCATTAGCAGGCCTTCATAAGCGGTTCCGTCTTTTCTTACCAAACTCACACGCTCTCCCGCATCTGCTTTTATTTTTTTGAGTGCAGCCTGAATCACAGGAAAATAATTGGATGACATAAAGAAAGTTGCAAAAGCTTATTTAAATTGATTGTGAAAATTAGTTGCATGGTTCATGAAATATACAATAGGTACGCCCCATTTTACGACTGGTCTTTCTCAACAGATAGGGATTATGATGATAGAACAGAACAGATTTTATCTTTGATAAAGAGAAGGTCCGCGAAAAATATTTTATTTGTTGCATGCGGTGCCGGAGCACTGGCAGCGAGAATAAAAAGAAGGGGCTATAGAGTTTTTGGCACAGATCTGAATGCAGGTGTTCTAAGATTGGCTAGAAAGAAAGGTATAGAAACATTCAGAGCGGATATGAGAACTTTCAGAACAAAAAAGAGATTCGATGCCATAGTTTGTGAAAGAGGAGCTTCCACTTATTTCCATCAAAAGCATCTCAAAAAACTTTTCTCGAATTTTAAAAAACTCCTGAATGGCGGAGGTGTGATAGTTTTTGATTCGTATGATATCGGAAAAATGAACGGCCTTAAATGGCTTGTAGACGGTAAAAAAGTTTATTTGTTGATGTCTATAATAAAAATAAAAAATTCTTTCTTCCTGCCTTATGTTGTGTTTTCAAAAAAAGACGGCAGTCTGATTGTGGCAGAATCCCACAGGCTTTTTGAAAATAACCCGAAATTTGCGGCGAAAGTTTTGCATAAGCTGAATTTCAAAAAAATAAGGATTTATGATAGATATTCTCTTAAGCGATATAAAAAGAATTCATATCATTATACTATTGCCGCTGAAAAATAAGCTTAAACATATGCTTTTATTTCTATACTGCAAACAGATTCTATGATAGAATTTGAAGCGCGCTTTTCTTTGGATAGAGATTTGAAAGAAGAGCTTTTCAAGCTGGGATTTTCTTTTATAACAAAGAAAAAAATGGCTGACATAATCTTTGAGCCAAAAGACTGGATTCCGGGAACAGGTCTGAAAAAAGGATATTTTGTTGCAAGGATTAGATTAGTGGAAAGAGAAAAGCCGCGCGCAGAGATAAAAGAATATTTGGATGATATGCGCTGGGATGAAAGTTCTTTTGAGATTTTAGAGCCGCAGAAGTTTGTGAATTTTATTTCAAAAATAATGACTCCGCGGCGCGTAATAGGCAAGCTGAGGGAAACTTGGCGGAAGGAAGGAATTGAAATTGCTATTGATGAAGTTGAGAAGCTTGGAAAATTTATTGAATTTGAGGGGGAGGAAAAAATCGTTACGCAGACAATTTCTGCGCTTGGTTTTGATTTGAAAAATAAAAAGCCTAATTACGGCTCAATGCTTTTCTATCTGGAGAGGGAAGGAAAGATAAAATTTTCTATGGATGAGATCTCTAAAGCTCTTCGGACTTTCGCCTACTGAAACCTTTAAATACCTCGCAGGTAAATTCTAACCAATGAAAAATTTCGCAGGTGTTTACCATGGCTTTCGAGCAAGCAATTCCAATACTCACTCAAATAACTCAAGATCATACTGTGCCGCGAAATGTGAAGGACAGAATTTCTGAATGCATAAAAGTTTTGCAGAATGATAAGGAGGAAATAAAAATGCGCGCGAGCCAGGTTATTGCCGAGCTTGATGAAATATCTGGAGATACCAACCTGCCGACTTATGCAAGGACTGCTTTGTGGAATGCGGTTTCAACAATTGAGGGGGAGAAGGAAAAGTGATAATATGTTTATACCGGGAATAATAATTTCCATTCTAACTTTTCCTGGAGTAATTTTTCATGAGTGGGGTCATAAATTTTTTTGCGATCGAACCGGTGTCAAAGTCAGTGAGGTGAAATATTTTCGCTTCGGAAATCCAGCAGGCTATGTTTTACATGAGCCTGCGACAACATTCAAGCAATCATTTTTTATAACAGTTGGACCGTTCATAACAGGAACTGTATTTACTTTAATCTTTTTTCTTTTATCAAGAATTTTTCGCAACTCGCCGATAGAAATGCTTCTTATCTGGCTCGGCGGTTCTATTGCAATGAATTGCTTTCCGAGCGGCCACGATGCAAAGGCTTTGTGGTTAGAAACAGGTCGGCACGCCAAAACAAACTCGCTCGCGCTTATCGGCTATCCATTTGCTGCGATAATTTGGATTGCAGACAAGCTTAGAATAATTTGGTTTGATTTAATTTATGCGGCAATTTTATACGGCCTTGTAAAAGTCATAATTTAATTTGTTATAATCGACAAAATAATCAAAACAAAAGCTTTATATTTAGGCAAAACTGATAATTTTTACACAAAATATGGTGATATAATGGGAGTACTTGGTAAATTGTTCGGCGGGAATTTCTCAGAGCTTGGTCAGGAAGAGTATATTGAGCTTGACACACAGGGAGATGCTGCCGGCGCGAAAGTTCCAATCCGCGTGGACAAGCTTGAGGATTTTGCAGACACGGACCGCGTGCAGAAAGCTGTAAGGGAAGGTTCAATTGTTTTTCTGAAAATAAAATCCATGAAGGAGAAAGATATTTCTGAATTAAAAAGGGCAATAGATAAGTTGAGAAAAACCTGCGTTGCTTTGAATGGGGATATCGCTGGGATAGATGAGGATTTTGTGATTCTCTGCCCGAGCTTTGCGCATGTTGCACGTGACTGAAGTATTTCTGATTTTTACTTGAGAAATTTCAATTTTATCTTCTTAAATTTCTTGTTGCGCGCGCGCGAATTCTTTTTGCTTTCAAATTTTCTCTAACTTCCTCGAAATCTTTTTTCATGCTTACAATCCCATGCGCCAAAATCTGCACAGGAGCGGAAATAATTTCTGCCGCCTCGCCGGCTGCTTTTTTGTGCGCGCCATCAGAAAACGGATGCGTGAGCTCAATCATTCCAACAGCAATCTCATCTCTCCATCTGAAAAGAACATATGCAAGCACAAGCGCGGCCAAAAGAATTATCGGGTGATAAAATGGTATGTTCAGCAGAAAGCCCATCTGCTCAATAATCAGAGTTCCAATTATGTCTAGCGCAACTGCAATTTTTATCGCTGTGCCGGGGGTTGGAACTAATCTTGCCATTATACCACATAGAAATATTTCGCAGAGCAGATTAAAAGCAATTTCTATTGTGGATAATATGTTTTGGAAAAAAACTTTTTTACTTTATTTTTGCTCCAGCTTTTGCTTTCTTGTCAACTGTCAGCAAAATCGGTCCTGATTCAGAATCCGCAGCCAAAAGCATTCCATAACTCGTGAGCCCGACTGCTTTGAACTCTCGCGGCTCCAAATTATTTATAACAATAATTTGCTTTCCGACAAGCTTGGCCGGAGAATAGGAAATTTTTATTCCAGCGACGATCTGCTTTTTCTCGCCACCGACAGATATTTGTAATTTCAGCAATTTGTCCGAGCCAGCGACTTCTTCAGCGGACATAATCTCCGCAACGCGCAAATCTAATTTTGAGAAATCGGAATATGGAACTAAATTTGATGTCTTCGCTGAAGCCGGCACGGGCGCGCTGATATTTTTCGTTGTGGGATTTTCTTTTCCCACAATGCCGGGGATTGGCGAAAATTTTTGGTTTTCGCGAGCTCGCAAAAATTCTTCTGAATTTTTGCCGATGCTCTTCACTTCTTTATTCTCAATTTTCTTAAACAAAATCTCACCTCTTGCAATTTTATTTTTGGATTTTAAAAAGCCGAATTTATTCAATGTGGAAAAGCTGATTTCTGATTTGTCCAAGCCCAATTGCGCAAATATTTTTTCTGAAGTTTCTGGAATAAATGGATAAGTTAGAACAGAGATTATTCTCAAAGATTCCAGCAGAGTATAAATAACTTCTGAAAGTTTTTTCTTGTCTTTAATCTCCCAAGGTTTTGTGTCATTTATGTATTTGTTCAGCGAGAAAATGAAAGCCCAAATTTTATCAAGCGTAGCATGGAAATTAAAGCTCTCCAAATCCTTTTCATATTCTGAAACCAAAGCTTCTGCCGCACCTGCAATTTCTTTATCAAACGCTTTTTCCGGAACAACTACAGAAAAATATTTTTCGCAAAGCACAAGCGAGCGGTTAAGCAAATTTCCAAGCCCGTCTGCCAAATCAGAATTTATTTTTTCTTTTAATCTCGCTTCGGAAAAATCCCCGTCCTGCCCAAAGGAAACTTCTCTGAATAAATAAAATCGCAGCGCGTCCACTCCGTATTTTTCAGCCATTGCAAACGGATCCACAACATTTCCAAGGCTCTTGCTCATTTTCTGCCCGTCAACTGTCCAGAAGCCGTGCGCAAAAATTTGCGTTGGCGGCTTTATTTTTGCGGCAATCAGCATTGCTGGCCAGATTACAGAATGGAACCAGAGAATGTCTTTTCCCATTAGCTCTGCTTGGTTTTCCCAAAATTCTTTTTTTCCATTGAACTGCAAAGCAGAATAATAATTCAGCAGCGCGTCAAACCATACATAAATTGTCTGCTTTTTGTCCCATGGAATTGGAATTCCCCAAGAGATTTCTGAGCGCGAAATGCTTACATCTTCCAGCCCGCCGCGGATTCTGTTAAGGATTTCGTGCCTTCTTTGTTGTGGAAGAATATCATAGTGGTTTTTGTCTTTCGGGTTTTCAATTGCAGCAAGCAAAATCTTCTGGAATCCGGAAAGCTTGAAAAAATAATTTTCTTCAGAACTTTTTGTTAGCGGTTTGTTTGGATGCAGTGGGCATTTATCATTGGCAACTTCATTCGGCGCATAGAAGCGCTCGCAGCCCACGCAGTAAAGCCCCTCATATTTTCCTTTGTAAATATATCCGGCTTTGTAAATTTTTTCTATAATCTCTGCAACAATTTTTTCATGCCGCGGGTCTGTTGTGCGGATAAAAAAATCTGGGGTTAAATTTAATTTCTTCCAAGCCTCTGCAAAGCGTGGCGCGATTTTATCGCAGAATTCTTTTGGCTGCAGGCCAGCTGCGCGCGCGGCCTCAGCAATTTTCTGCCCATGTTCATCTGTGCCTGTAAGGAAAAAAACTTTCTGTCCGCGCAGGCGGTGGTAGCGCGCGATAACATCTGCTGCGATTGTTGTGTAAGCATGGCCAATGTGCGGAACATCATTTACATAGTAGATTGGAGTTGTGACGTAGAAAGTTTTAGAATTAGGCGTGCGTTTCTTTACTGCTTTGCTTTTGGATTTCGCATTTAGTTTGGACACCTTTTGCTTTAGTTAATCTCTATATATAAGATTGCTTTGAGAGAATAAAAAGCTTTCAGAAAGCTCGTTTTCAAAATATATTTTTTGGGATAAGTTTTACACTTTTTGTAAAGTTCCGGCACGAAAGCTTTATAAATAGGTTATAGAAATAAAATTATATGCGTAAAGAAGATTTGTGTTGTAACCAAATGAAATTTTCTGCTTTTGTTTTAGTTTTTGCTCTTGTTTTTGTTTTGTTTTCCACAGGCGCGCTCGCTCAATTGAAAAGTGATGGCCAAACATGCACTTCTGGCTCTGAATGTTATTCTAATAATTGCGTAAATGGTGTTTGCGCGCAACAAGCAGGTGGTGCAACAACTACAACATATCCGCAGAGTACAACTACAACATATCCGCAGAGTACAACTACAACAGCTTATCAATCTTCAACAACATCGCCGCTTTCAAGTTGCGGTGAGGGACCAATACCAACTTCTGGCTGCATTTGCCCAGGTCCAAGTGGCCCACCTTATTATAGCGGTTATTGTTGCAATAATGTTTATCAAGCATCAGCTCCATGCGGCGGAACAACATCTACAACTTCCGCAAGCGGAACTACATCTACAACTTATTCTGGAACAACATATCCAACAACAACTTACTACGGCACATCAACAACTTACACGAGCGGTGGAACAAAAAGCGATGGTTCAACATGCTCCCTTAACAATGAATGCCGCTCAAACTTTTGTTCAGGAGGAATTTGTTCTTCAACAGCTCCGGGATATCCGGGTTCAACTTACACTGGCGGAACTTATCCATCGACAACCTATCAGTCTAACCAATGTTCTTCAGGATATCCGTGGTATTGCTATAATGAAAATGATTGTAAAAATATCGGCCGCGCGAACTGGTGCCCACCAATGTCTGGAGGCCCTTGGAGTTGTCAAAGTTCAGCCTGCGCAACTCAAACAACAGGAGCAACGTATGCTCCGCAGACAACCTACCAAACCTGCGAGCAGAAAACTGTTTCCGCAGTAGATGGCGCGAATCATTGCTCATTTTACAGAAGTCCATGCGATGTTCCTCCGGGGTGGAAAATTGTTGACAAATGTCCAGAATATAAACCACCGGAAGGAGAAAGGCAGCCATTGCCAGTTCCTCAGGAAAAAAGACTTCAAGTGCCAGAAGGCTGCCACGAAGAGCAATCTTACAGTGGATCAAGAGTAGTCTGCCCGCAGGCAAATGTTTGCCCAGAAATTCCTGATGCAAGAGACAAATGCACTAAAGAGGGGGGAAGACCAAGTGAATTCAAAGACCCGAGAACAGGCTGCGGCATTTTGCAATGTTCATTTGATTCTGCTTACGAGGCATCTCAGGGCAGCGGTGGATTCTCGAGGCAGCTGACATGCCCGCAAAAAAAACAGATTGATGCTGATGCAGAAAAATGCGAAAAATTTGGCGGCAAACCAGTTATGAAAACAATTGGAAGCTGCGTTGTTGCTGACTGCGTGCAAGAATCTTTCAAACAGACAAAATGCCCACCAGGACTTATTTCAGGCCCTGAAAGAGAAAGATGCGAGGGAAGCGGCGGAAGATTAACAGAATTATTTGATGAAAAGGGCTGCCAAATCCAAAAATGCTCCAGAGGATTGGAATGCGAGAAAGTTCCAGAAGAGGCATTTAAGAAATGCGCAGAGGAGGGTGGCCAGCTTTCTGTGAGAAACAATGATCGTGGTTGCGCGGAATTTGTGAAATGCGTGAAAAGAGGAAGCGCAAGAGAAATTGAATATGAGAAAGTTGATGAAGTTCCTGATACCGCAAAATTATTACAGCTTGCTTTGAAGTTGGAAAATATAAAAGTTGAAATGGACAAGCTTGCTGGAAAAACAGAAGCGCTCGCTGATTACTGGGAAGGAGCAGGCAATGCAAAAGAACAGAAAAGATTTGAGCGCGTTACAGGAATGCTAGCTGCTGCTAAAGAAAAAATAGATGAAATAAAAAACAATCTTGCTGAGAAAGTAAAAGAAGGCGGAGTAAAAACCAATCATATTGTTGAGTTCAAGCACGATTTGAAATACATTAAAGGTGTTGTTTTTGAAAATGTTTTGTATGTTATGTTAAGTTCGGAAGGCGCTGATGCGCAGCTTGTTGAAAGAGCAGAAGTTTCGGAAGCTGCGGCAAAAGGGCAGACTTTGACATGTGGCTCTGATGGGCAGTGCTTTGATGAAAGTGTGCGCGCGTGCAATCCATCAACTTTCAATCCTGAAACTTTTGTGAATGTTGTGATAGGCGGACTGACTGAAAATGGGAAGGCTTGCTCAATAAGAGTTGAAATGACTCCGCCGCAATTAGGAAAAACTTTTGTTGCTGACTGCAAGTATGATAAATATGTGTTTGGAATGCGCGGACCTGATGATTTAATACCAACCTGCACTGGAGATGGCGTTGAAATGATGAAGAAGTTTGCATCTGAAGGTCCAGAAGGCGGGGGACCAGGTGGTCAACGAGGAGGACCTTCAGAACAATTTGCAGGACCAGGTGGATGCACAAATGACAGAGAATGCCGCGACTATTGCTATGATCATTTTGATGAATGCAAGAAATTTGCAAAAGATAAAGGATTTGAAAAGGAATTTAAAGAAGAGGTAACAAGTGGTGGTCCAGGTGGCTATTCTGGACAGAGTGGACCTGGAGGTTACGGAGATCAGGGATATGGCGCGCCTGGATACGGACCGCAGCCAGGATTTGAAGATAGAGGATATCCTCAAGGCAATTTCCCTCAGGGACAATACCCACAAGGTGGGCAATTCCCACAACAACAGCAACCTTTCCAACCACCGCAGGGCGGATTTCCCCCACAAGGAGGAGCGCCGCCAGCAGGACCTTAATTTTAATTAATGTGATATCATGAACACAAAAATTTTCGCACTGCTTCTTGTAGTGCTTGTGATTTTCGCGAGCGGATGCGCAGCGCAGACACCGGCAAAAACAGAAGTAAAAACTCCAGAACAAGCTTCAAAAGCAGCGCAGGATGTGGGAGAAACTGTTGGAGATGTTTCTGCTGCAATATCTGATGTTGACAAGGCTCTTGGTGGCGCAGAATAAATTTAAGCTTCTTTTAAGTTCTTAAACTCTGCTTTCTACTGATAAACAGGCGAGGTATATGAAGACAGAAAACCAGTCAATATTCTTCTATATAATACTCGGGATTATGCTTGGTTATGCTGGTTTTTTGACAAAAAGCAATATTTACGCAACAGCCCTCGCAGTTGCAGGGTTTTTTGTTGGCGCATTTGTTCTGGAGAATGTGCTTGGAGAGCAGAAAGGCTACAAATGGTTTTTTTCCCAAGGCGGCGGGTGGATTTATTTTTCCGTTTGGTTTGTAGCTTGGATTGTGTTTTATAATTTGTAGAATAATTTCGCTTTTGCAGTATACAAAAGTCTTTATAGGATTTCATACAATTCTTCTGCGTGTGTTTCTATGCCAGAAAACAGAATTTGTTTAGCTGAGGGGAGATACTCATTTCTGATAGAAGTAAATCCAGATGGATCACATGTCTGTTCGCGTTTAGTTGGTAGATACTGGAATCCGGACAAGCATCTATACAGCTAAAATAAATTTGAATTTTTAAATCCTCCGAGCGCATCATTCTCATGCCAAAAGCCAAACTGCAAAAATCTCCTGAAATAAAAAAGAAAATAACAGCCATGCCGCAGCCAAATTTTGAAGGAATCGGCGACTGGCAGCGCACGCACTACTCCGCAGATATTTCTCCGGAAATGGATGGAAAGCAAGCTGTTGTAATGGGCTGGGTGCGCGAGCTCAGAGACTTGGGAAAAGTAAAATTCATTTCTCTTGCAGATAGAGAGGGGAAAGCGCAAATTCTTTTCAAAGAGGGTGAAACAAAAACTGAGCTGATTAAAAAAATTGAATCTGTCGGAAGAGAGTGGATTGTCGCTGTTAAAGGGACTGTGAAAGCAAATAAATCTGCGCCGAATGGTTTTGAAATTCTGCCTATAGAAATAAAAATTATAAACGAGAGCGAGCCACAGCTGCCCTTAGAGCCAATCACAAAAAAAACTCCTGCTGAATTTGAAACCCGATTGGGCGCGCGGTTTATTGATTTACGCAAGCCAGAAGTCGCTGCAATTTTTAAAGTTAAAGATATGGTTACAACTGCTGTGAGAAATTATTTGGAAGGAAATAATTTTATTGAAATTCATTCCCCGAAAATCATTGCAGAAGCAAGCGAGGGGGGCAGCGAAGTTTTTGCTGTGAGCTATTTTGATAGAGAGGCATTTCTTGCGCAGAGCCCGCAGTTCTACAAGCAGATGATGATGGCAACAGGATTTGACCGGGTTTATGAAATCGCGCCGGCTTTTCGCGCGGAAAAATCCCACACCACAAGGCATGTGACTGAAATTCTCATGCTTGATATTGAAATGGCTTTTATCAACGGTCTTGAGGATGTTATGAAAACAATGGAAGGAATGATGCATGCCGCATGCAAGCATGTTTCAGAGCAAGGCTCAGAAGAGTTGAAAATTTTGGGAAAGAAAATAGAAGTTCCAAAAATTCCTTTCCCGCGCATTAGCATGAGCGAGGCGAAAAAACTTTTGCTCAAGGAAAGGGGAATGAAATATGGAGAAGATGATGAGCTGGACAGCGCAGGAGAAAAAGCTCTTGGAGAAATTGTCAAAGAAAAATTCAAAAGTGATTTTGTTTTCCTGACAGAATTTCCATGGAAGCTCGCGAAATTCTACCACAAGCAATCCGAAAAAAATCCGGCAGCTGCCGAGCGCTGCGACTTGATTTACAAAGGACTGGAAATCACAACAGCCGCGCAGCGCGAGCATAGATATTGGAAATTAATGGAGCAGGCGCGGACGCAAAAAGTTACAACAGAAAAAATAAAATTTTATTTAGATTCTTTTAGGTATGGAATGCCCCCGCATGGAGGCTCTGGGACGGGCGTAGATAGAATTGTCCAGCAAATGCTCGAGCTTGCTAATGTTCAGGAAGCAATCCTTTTCCCGCGAACACCTGAAAGGCTGACGCCATAGAAAATTTATAAACCTTGCCTTTCTATAATTAATGAATTTTATGCCAGAAATTTTTGACGCAATAATAATCGGTGCAGGCCCTTCAGGCACAATCGCAGCGATGTACTTGGCGAAAGCAGGAAAAAATGTTCTGCTGATTGATAAAGCAAAATTTCCGCGCGACAAAATCTGCGGGGATGCACAGGGGAGGAAAGCGGCAAAAATTCTCAAAGAGCTTGAAATTTATGAGGATTATACAAAAATTTCCGGGCAGAAAATTTATGGAATAACTTTAAGCAGCCCAAATGGGAAAGCCGTTGACTTGGATGTTGAAGACAGAAAGAATCCCGCACCCGGCTATTGCCACAAGAGAATGATTTTCGACAGCTTCCTTTTCGAGTCTGCAACGAAAACTTTCAAAGTCAATTTCAGGATTTTCAACGTTATGGACATTCTGGTTGAAAATGGGAAGGTTTCCGGAGTGATAGGAAAAAATGAAAATGGGCAGGATGAAACTTTGGCAGCGAAAATTATTTTTGGATGCGATGGCGCGAACAGCGTTCTTGCGCGCAAATTTAATTTAAGCAAAAATCCATCTGAACATTTTATTGTTGCAACTCGCGGCTATTACAAAAATGTAAAGGGCTTGAATGACAGAATAGAAATCCATATGATAAAAGATTTGATTCCCGGATATTTCTGGGTTTTCCCCCTGCCAGACGGAGAAGCAAATGTCGGTTTGGGGATGATTGTGAAAGACAAAATCGAGAAAGGCGTGAATTTGGTTGATGCGCAAAATAAAGTTATTGCGGAAAATCCCCTGTTTAAGGAAAGGTTCAAAGAAGCAAAATTGCAGGGCCAGATTCTTGCGTGGAATTTGCCTGTAGCTAGCTATCATAGAAAATGTTATGGAAATGGGTTTTTACTTCTAGGAGATGCGGCGAGTTTAATTGATCCTTTGAGCGGAGAAGGTGTTGGAAACGCAATGATTTCCGGAAGAGTTGCTGCACAAATTGCTATGGAAGCTTTGCAAAAAAATGATTTCTCGGAAAACTTTTTGAGAAAATATGACACAGAGTTGTGGAAAGTTATTGGAGATGAAGTGAAAGCAAGCTACCGCCTGCAAAAAATTGGAAAGATGTTTCCGCATTTGATTGACGTCCTTATTGAGAAAGCTGGGAACGATGAGAAGTTCAGGAAAGAGCTTGAAAAGCGCCTGCCGTATTCTGGCGGAAAAACTGAAATGGGCACCCCTGATTTCTTGAAAATGCTCGGGCATGAAACAGAAGAAGAGATAGCGCTTGAAGTTGAGGAATAAAAACTTTTATAAACACGCTCAAGGAAATTTTCTCATGGAAGAGCTCTACTGCCGCAGGCTGGTTTCTCTGCAGAATACAAAATGGGCGTTTGACCAGCGTTTCGCAGCCCCTGGAATGAAGCCGCAATATGCGCCAGACAGAAATTTCAAAATTTTGCATGTAAAGCTGGAGCTGGATTTGCAGATTTCCAAGCGCACGCTTACTGGAGTTTGCACAACAACAGTAAAGCATTATAATTCTGAAGCAAAAGAAATTATTTTTGACGCAGCTGAAATGAAAATAATTTCCGCGCATGCGGGAAAAAGAAAACTTCCTTTCAAGCACGAAAAGGAAAAATTAACAATTTCCATTCCATTAGTCTTGGCAAAAAAAGAATTTGACATTTCAATAAAATACAAAGTTGTGAAACCAAAGCTTGGGTTGTTTTTTATCCTTCCTGACAAGCACTACCCAAAAAAGCCCACGCAGGCATGGACACAGGGAGAGGACATTTACAACAAATACTGGTTTCCGTGCCACGATGTGCCTGATGAAAAAGCGACAAGTGAAACAATAATTTCTGTCCCAAAAGGATTCACAGCAGTTTCCAACGGGGAGCTTGTGAAAAAATGGGAACGCGGTGGAAAAAGTTTTTTTCACTGGAGAATTGGCACACCTCATTCAAGCTACCTGACTTCAATTGCAGTTGGAAAATTTTCTGAAGTAAGGGACAGCTGGAAAGGAATTCCTGTTTTGTATTATTGTGAGCTAGGAAGAGAAAAGGAAATAAGAAATGCATTTGGAAAAACCCCGAAAATGCTGGAATTTTTTTCGCAGAAAATCGGCGTGAATTATCCCTACAAAAAATATTCCCAAGTGGCTGCAGCTGATTTCATTTACGGTGGCATGGAAAATATTTCCGCTACAACACAGACTGATATGGCTTTGCATGATGACCGTGCTATTGGGGAAGCAACTTCAAGCGAGCTTGCAGCACACGAGCTTGCGCACCAGTGGTTCGGGGATTTGCTTACATGCAGATTTTGGCAGCACGCGTGGCTGAATGAAAGTTTTGCGACTTACTTTGAGGCGCTGTTCAAGGAGCATGACGCGGGCGAGGAGGAATTCAGATATGAGCTTTACCAGAATGCGAAAATTTATTTTGATGAATTTGAAAAGAATTATTCGCGGCCGATTGCAACGAATTTTTTCAACCGAGGCTCAGATTTGTTTGACCGCCATTTGTATGAGAAGGGCTCGCTTGTCCTGCACATGATTCGCTCAATTCTTGGAGACAAAATGTGGTGGAAAGCGATAAACCACTATGTGAAAAAAAACGCGGGCAGAAGCGTTGAAACCGAGGATTTAATTTTGGCAATTGAAGAAGCTACTGGAAAAAATTTCAGGAAATTTTTTGACCAATGGATTTTCAAAGCTGGGCATCCGGAGTACAAGATTTTGTACCACTGGGATGCGAAAAAGAAAGAAGCTGTTGTGCGCGTTGCGCAAACGCAGAAAGCCTCTGAAGAGACTCCGCTTTTTTCCGCTCCGATTGATTTTGAGTTTTCCGGAGGGTTTGAAAAACAACTTTTCACGAAAATAGTTGAAAAGAAAGAGGAGGAGTTCAGATTCAAGCTCTCAAGCGAGCCAAAGCTTTTCAGCTTTGACCCAAAAAATAATATTTTGAAAAAAGCTGAAATTTTAAAGCCAAGGGAAATGTGGATTTACCAATTTACAAAATCAAAAAACCAAATGGAAAGGATTTTTGCTGCGCAAGCTATTGCAAAATTCGGCTCGGACGCAGATGCAAAATTATTAGGAAAGCAGCTGCTGAAAGAAAAATCATGGTGCGCTCAGATAGAAATTGCCTCTGCGCTTGGAACAATCAAGACTGACACTGCTTTTTCTGAGCTTGTTTCTGGTTTGAAAATAAAAAATAAGCGTGCCAGAAGAGCTGTTGTGCGCGCACTTGGGGAGTTCCAGAATAAAAAAGTTTTTGATATTTTGAAGCCTCTGCTGTGGGACAAAACAAGCTATTTGGTTCCGCTTGAAGCTGCGCGCTCTATTGGAAAAACCCGCGACCCGAAAGTTTTGCCCGAGCTGAAAAAACTTTTCCGATTTGATTCATGGAAAGATTCTTTGCGCACGGGCGCGATTTTGGGAATTGCGAATCTGCAAACTCCCGAGGCAGTGAAAATTCTTGTTGAAAGGACAAAGTATGGCCGCCACAACTGGTCGCGCATGTACGCGGCACTAGCCTTAGGGGAAATTGGAAAAGGAAATGAGGAGGCTTTCCAATGCCTGCTGAAGCTTGTTGATGACCCGTTCATTCTTTTGCAGGTTAATGCGATTGACTCCCTTGGGGAAATTGGAGATGAGAGGGCTGCTCCAAAATTGGAAAAAGTTTTGAAAGAAACGCGCGAAGGCCGGGTTTTGCGCGCAGCCGAGGAAGCAATGAGAAAAATTTATTCTTGGAGAGAAGTTTCCGAATTTGAGAAAAAGGATTGACACGTCATATGATGTCACTCTTATAAAATTTAATAAATTCACACATCAAATGATGTCAGAAGAAATAAGTTTTTGGGTTTAATTAATTCAAAGCTTTCAAATGCTCGGGCTTTGCTGTGACAATTTTTTTCTTGTTACCATCAAAAATTTCCACAACAAAACCGCGCCCGCGTTTTTCTAAAACTGTTCCTGTGAGCCCATGGAAGCGCCGGAAGGGCATTCCTTTTTGGGAGCTTGAATTCACAACCAAAGCGACTTTCTGGCCTGCGGAGTACTCTCTTAGAAAATCATTAACAGTTAATCTTCCCGGATTTCTAAATTTCCCTCTTGTCCTTTTTCGCCCGCCGTGGGATTTCACTACCATGCACAGAAATTGTATGTAAGGTTTAAAAAGATTTTTTATAATCATGCGGAAGCTTTAAATACCTTGTATACTTACATATACAGGAAATCTTGCAGACAAAAAATCTAAAAAAATTGGAGGATGTTTTATTATGAACGCACAAATGGGTGGGCAGCAAATTTTTGTTTTGCCTGAAGGGACTTTGAGAAGCTTGGGAAAGGACGCGCAGCACGCGAACATTGCGGCTGCGAAAGCAGTGGGCGATGCTGTTAGAACCACATTGGGCCCAAAGGGAATGGACAAAATGCTTGTTGACAATTTGGGGGACATTGTAATCACAAATGACGGAGTCACAATTTTAGATGAGATGCAGATTGAGCATCCGGCAGCAAAAATGATTGTTGAGGTTGCGAAAACGCAGAATGAGGAAGTGGGCGACGGAACAACAACTGCCGCGGTTCTAGCTGCGGAATTTTTGAAAAAAGCAGAAAATCTTTTGGACCAGAATATTCACCCGACAGTTCTCGCGCGCGGCTACAAGCTTGCTAAGGAACATTCATTGGAATTCTTGAAAAAAATGGCGAGAGATGTAAAAGTTGAAGATGAAAGTGTTTTGAAAAATATTGCAATCACTTCAATGACAGGAAAATCTTCAGAGGGCGCGAGCGACCACTTGGCGAAAGTTGCGGTTGACGCTGTTAAAGCAGTGATGGGAAAAGAGGATGGAAAAATTGTTGTTGACACAGACAATATTAAAGTTGAAAAAAAACAGGGCGGCTCTGCAGAGGATTCGCAAATGATTCGTGGAATTATAATTGATAAGGAAGTTGTGCACCCGTCAATGCCGAAATCTTTGAAGGGCGCAAGAATTGCTTTGCTTGATTCTGCGCTTGAAATTGAAAAAACCGAGACTGATGCGCAGATACAAATTACAAACCCGGAGCAGATGCAGGCTTTCATGGAGCAGGAAGACAAAATGCTGAAAAACATGGCTGACAAAATCGCGGCAAGCGGCTGCAATGTTTTGCTCTGCCAAAAAGGAATTGATGATGTTGCCCAGCACTATCTTGCGAAAAAAGGAATTCTTGCTGCGCGCCGCGTGAAAAAATCTGACATGGAGGCTTTGGCACGCGCAACAGGCGGGCGCGTTGTTACTAGTTTAGAAGATTTGGGAAAAGATGATTTGGGATTTGCCGGAGTTGTTGAGGAGAAAAAAATTTCCGGCGAGCACATGATTTTTGTCCGCGAGTGCAAAGATCCGAAATCTGTTTCTGTTTTAATTCGCGGAGGCACAGAGCACGTTGTCCAAGAAATTGAACGCGCAATGGAAGACGCTATTGGCGGAGTTGCTTCTGCTTTGGAAGTTGGAAAAGTTGTCGCAGGCGGCGGAGCTCCAGAGGCTGCGGTTGCCGGAGAATTAAGAAAATTTGCGCAGGGATATTCTGGAAGAGAGCAGCTGGCGATTTTAGCTTTTGCAGAAGCAATGGAAGTAATTCCGCGCACGCTTGCTGAGAATGCTGGGCTTGATCCAATAGACATGCTTGTTGAACTGCGCGCAGCGCATGATGATGGAAAAAATACTTTTGGAGTAAATGTTTTCACTGGAAAAATTGTGGACATGTGGAAGGACGGAGTGATTGAGCCCCTGAAAATAAAAACTCAAGCTATTAGTTCTGCGAGCGAGGCAGCTGAAATGATTTTGAGAATTGATGATGTGATAACCGCCAGCAAATTATCTGGTGGCGGCATGCCGGGTGGAATGCCTCCGGGCATGGGCGGGCATGGAGAGATGGGGGAATATTAAAATAAAATTTTCCCCTGCTTTTGATTTCTTTTATAAATTCTCCTCTCCAAAAAATCTCATGCCTTCCTTCTGCTACATCTGCGGCAAGCCTGTCAAGCAAGATGGATTGTGCGAGCTGCACTTCGCGAAAAAAAATCCTCTGATGAAATTTCCCAGCAAGCTTTATGTTGAAGTCTGCGGAAAATGCGGCTCGGCAAAATTAAGCAACCGCTGGGTGCCTTTTGATTTGGAAAAATTCCTGATAGGCTCTGCTGAAGTTAATGGAAGAGTGGACAAAATTGAGTGGAAAAACAAAAGCGGGACTCTTGAGATAACTGCGAAAGGAGTGAAGCCCAGCTCGGACGAGCAAACAATTGAAAATTATTTTGTCAGCCTCACAATGAACAAATGCACATGCGCGGTCTGCGGAATGATTTCCGGCGGATACTATCAGGCTATTCTGCAAATCCGCGGGAAAAATTTGCAGGAGGCTTTGGATTTAGTTCGCGCAGAGCTTGCGAAGCTTTCTGAAAAAGACAGAATGGCTTTTGCGCGCGAGAAAAAAGTCACGGGTGGATATGACTTGAAAGTCGGCTCGCGCGCTGTCACAAAAAAACTTGCTTCTCTCTTAAAGAAAAAATACAAAGCAAAAATCACAACAAGCTATCAGCAGATTACGCAAATAGAAGGGAAGGAAATTAACAGAAGCACTTATTCTGTTAGGATTTCTTAGGGCTCGCTCGTTTGAGTAAACTCAAAACTCGCTCGCTATTGATGTGTATAAAATATATTTTTCATCCATATTAGTTTGTGAGGCAAATGAGTTTACGAATTTGCCGAGTATATCAAAAATCTTTTTAAGCTTGCTTTCATTACAGCTTCTCATGCGCCCCCCATTAACACCAGAAGAGGAGCAGGCAGAAATTGCGAGAACAAGAATTCCACGCCCGCCGGAAATTCTCGGAGTTGTTTTGGAAATGCTTGGAGCCGGGAAATTAAGAATTGAATGCGATGACGGCTTCACAAGAATTTGCAGAATCCCGGGAAAAATCAGAAAAAAACTTTGGGTGCGCTCGGGCGATTTGGTTATGATTACTCCTTGGATTGTTCAGGAAAAAGAGCGCGGGGACATTCAGTGGAAATACACAAGAACGCAGGCGAATTGGCTGAAGAGGAAAGGTTACATTAAGAAAGTAAATTGGGAGGGATAATATGCCATCGCAAGTCCACGCATTCCATATTCTTGTAAAAACAGAAGAGGAGGCGAAACAAATTATTTCAGATTTAAATTCTGGCGCGAATTTTTCGCGGCTCGCGCAAATGAAAAGCACTTGCCCGTCTGCAAAGCGCGGCGGGGACTTGGGCTGGTTCGGCCGTGGAAAAATGGTAAGGGAATTTGAGAACGCAGCTTTTAATTTAAAGCCAAACCAGATTTCTATGCCTGTGAAAACAGAATTCGGCTGGCATGTGATTAGAGTTGCTGAAGTCAGATGAGCTTTTTTATTGTTTTTTAAATAGGGGAATTAAATATTTTCTAAATAAGTTTTGATAATTAAATAAAAATACGGAGGTGAAAGCATGGCAAAAAAAGCATTTGGTGGATACTCAATAAATTTCAAGAAAGTGGCAGACTGGCCAATCTCGAAAATCTTCGGAACCGGAGCACTGCCGCCGAGCACAATGACAAAAAAGCTCTGGATTTTTGTGAAAGCGCACAAGCTCGGTGGAAAGTAAATTGATTAATTTTTTTATTTTATAATTTTGTTTTCTTTTTAACTTAGTCATTCTGATATTTTTTCATGCCTAAAGAACTAACTATATCTGAAATTGCCGAGCGCGCGTGGAAAATTGAAAAAATGATT
>DATDSO010000011.1:0-82344 GCA_035291225.1 archaeon
CCATTAACGCCAGAAGAGGAGCAGGCAGAAATCGCGAGAACGAGAATTCCCCGCCCGCCGGAAATTCTTGGAGTTGTTTTGGAAATGCTTGGAGCCGGGAAATTGCGGATTGAATGCGATGACGGCTTCACGCGCATTTGCAGAATCCCGGGAAAAATCAGAAAAAAACTTTGGGTGCGGCCGGGAGATTTGGTTATGATTACTCCCTGGATTGTTCAGGAAAAAGAGCGCGGAGACATCCAATGGAAATACACAAGAACGCAGGCAAACTGGCTGAAGAGGAAAAGTTATATTAAAAAAATTAATTGGGAAGGATAAGTTCTAAAAATTACCGACCGAAAGCTTTATAAAGGGGTTAAGCATATATACTTATGGGTAATTTTACTATTTTACTATTAAAAAGTTACTATTGAAGATTCTTATGGTTAAACGAAAGAAATCTGTGAAAAAAATCAACAAGCCGCAGAAGGCGCCGGTGAAAAAAACTGGAGTTTGCCCAGACTGCGGGTGTAAAAATTTCTTCGAGGACCCGTCAAGAGGGGAAAGAGTCTGTGCAAAATGCGGCCTTGTTCTAGAGGATAGCATGGTAGATACTTCTCCGGAATGGAGAAGTTTTGATGATGACCAGCGCGGAAAGAAAACTAGAACAGGCGCGCCGCTTACGAGAACTAAACATGATTTGGGTTTAACAACTGAAATTGGAAGAAGCAAAGGAGAGCTTTTGAAAGTTGCTCCAGAAAAAAGAGCACAATACCATAGATTGAAAATATGGCAGAAAAGATTGGTTGAAAGCAAGGATAGAAATCTTTCTTTTGCGCTTTCTGAACTGCAGAGACTGGTTTCATTTTTAGGCTTGCCGAAAGGCGTGCATGAGCAGGTCGCGAAAAAATATGAGGAAGCTGTGGATAAAGGGCTTGTCAGAGGAAGGAGCATGGAGTCTGTTATTGCTTCTTTGCTTTATGCTGTTACAAGAGAAATGGGGACTCCGAGAACTTTGGAGGAGATTGCAGAAGCTTCTGGAGTTGAGAGAAGGGAGATTGGAAGGACTTATAGATATATTGCTCGCTCACTTTCTGTCAGGATTTTGCCTGCGCCTCCGCAGCACTATGTTCCTAGATTTGCTTCTATGCTCGGGCTTTCTGATAAAGTTCAGGCAAAGGCTATTCAGTTTTTGAGGGATGCGAAGAAGAATGAAGTTACTTCTGGAAAAGGGCCAACTGGAGTTGCAGCTGCTGCTTTGTATATTGCTGCTGTTCTGAACGGAGAGAAAAGAACACAGAGAGAAATCGCTGATGCGATTGGAGTTACTGAAGTTACAATTAGAAATAGATTTAAGGAATTGGTTGATGCTTTGGGGATTGAAGAGGAAGTTGAGAAAAGAGTTAAGGAGTTGGGGGTTTAAGGTGCCTGCTAACGGATTATGAGATTTTGATCCTGCTGAGTCCGTGCAATCCGAAAGAAAGTTTATAAATCTTTGATAGTTAAAATAAAATTAAAGACGCCCCGGTAGTTTAGCGTTAGAATACCAACATTGTCTGTTGGAGGTTCCGTGTTCAATTCCGGACCGGGGCTCCAATTATCAGCTTCTCCACACAACAATTTTCCTTTCTATGTAGACGAAGAGATAGTTTAGAGCAAACCCTATTATGGCTACCGCGAGTATGCCAGCGTACATGTCAAGTATCTTAAATGTGTACATAGAATTTATTATGAAAAATCCTATCCCAGAGCTAGCTCCAATCATTTCTGCTGCGATTAAAGCAAGTAAAGCGGAACCAACTCCTATTCTAAGTCCAGTAATTATTTGAGGGAGTGAGGATGGAAAGATTATTTCTCTAAAAATTGTGAATCTGTCGGCATTCATGGTTTCAGCTACTTTCAAATAAATCTTCTCCACACTTCTCACACCGGAGATTGTGTTAAGGAGTATTGGTATCCATGCAACCCAAAATATTATGGCAACTTTCGATAAAACCCCTATTCCAAAAAAAAGTATAAACATCGGAAAGAGAGCAATAGGAGAAATATGCCTAATGGCTTCTACGGTTGGCATTACAAAATCGCCGACCTTTTTGTATTGCCCTAATATCATGCCTAAAGGTATTGCAACCAAAGCAGCGAGAGTGAAACCATAAAAGACTCTTTCAAGACTTGCAGCTATATGCCCATTAAGAGCGCCTGACAAAAGAAGATGGACAAGCCTAAGAAAAATTTCTGATATTGGCGGGAAGAACCCGCTATTAGTAATTCCGGATAAAGCTTCGAGAAATATTAAAATGAATGCAATTCCAAAAATAGTGTATGTTTTTTTCGAAAATATCATTTTAGCTCAACTCCATTAATTTGAAAATTTCTTCTTTCAATTTTGCTATATCTCCTGTTGTTCTCTTCGCCTGATTTTTCTCTATGTAAAATATTTTTCTTATCTTCGAGGGCTGTGGTGACATAACTGCAACTCTATTTGCCAGTCTAACGGCCTCGTCAATAGAATGTGTTACAAAAATGGTGGTCTTATGGGTTGATTTATGGATTTTCAAAAGTTCGCGTTGCAGAAGTCTTCTTGTCGGTATGTCAACAGATGCAAATGGTTCATCCATTAAGAGAAGTTTTGGCTCATACGCTAATGCTCTTGCAAGCGACACGCGCTGCTTCATTCCACCGGAAAGTTCGTGTGGATATTTCTTTTCGAACTTTCTCAGCCCTACCATTGATAAATATTTTTTACAAAGACTCAGTGAATTTTCTGGTTTGTTGAGGTTTGCTCCGAAAAGAACATTCTCTTCAACAGTTTTCCAAGGAAAAATTCCATATTCTTGGAATACAAATCCGACTTTTAATTCTTTCCCATTTTGATTTTTAATTATGATTTTTCCGGATGTAGGCTCTGATATCCCTGCTATTATTTCCAGAAGTGTTGTTTTACCGCAGCCGCTTGGGCCCAAAATTACGAGAAGCTCATCTTCATTGAAATCTAAGTTTATGGATTCGAGAGCGGTTATAGGATTCCCAGATGCGCTTTCATAAGTTTTTTTTAAATTTTCTATTTTAATCAAAGGTTCCATGGTGGATATTGAAAATCACGATTTATATATTGATTTCAGGAATTGAACTCATTTGTCGCAACATCGTTGGCAGATACATCGCCCTCATTCAAATCACCGCGCTTTACCATGGTATCCAGCCAATACTTTACGCTGTCCATATCGACCTTTGCGCTTTTTGTAAATTCATGCGGCTTCAAGAACTTGCTATCAATTCCCATCCACTTCGACATTATCTCTGAGGCGTTTTCAGGGTTTTCTTTTATGTAATTTATCGCTTTGTTGTATGCATGGATAAATCCCTTTGCAACTTCTGGCTTTTCGTTCAAAATCTTTTCAGAAAAGAAAATTAAGCTGAACTGCTTTTCTCCTGTTGCATCAACTTGATTGAAAAGTCTTCTCACGCCTCCCCCATCCTCAATGTGAGTTGTGTAGGGATCTATCATGCCTGCCACATCAATTTGGCCGGCCCTTAATGATTGCTCTAAGTTGGGGTGAGGAATTATAACGAAATTTACATCATCCTTTGTAAAATTATTTTTTTCCAGATAAGCCAAAGTGCTATAATAGAAAGAAGCTCCAAGTGCATTGATTCCGATTTTCTTCCCCTTAAGATCAGAAGGGTTCTTTATTGAGCTATTTTCCAAGACAAGCCAAATTCCTAGAGGCGAATTTTTAAAAGCTGTCTGCGCATCCAACACGCCTTTAATTTCTAATCCGCTTTTCTTTGCATTAATAACGGCTGGAATCGCCGACAGGCCGGCATCCGCACTTCCGGAAGAAACAGCTAAAATTGCCTGAGGCCCGCCAAACTCCTGTCCAGCAAAAGTTAAGTTTATTCCTTCATTTCTGAAGTAGCCTAGCTCATATGCCACGAAAGTCGGGTCATATACTTTTATGTTTACATAGCGGAAATTCTCTTCCACTTTTGGTTTCTGATAAATTAGAAAAAAGCCCCCAACTAATAGTATAAGAATTATTACTGCTGCAAGCTGCTTAATCATAGAAATAATTGTTGTGCGATAGGTTTAAAAAGATTACATTCATATGTATTTATAAGTTTTACTGTCTAACGCTGATAACAAAGGACAACCTTTTATGGTGAAAAAATTTATGCCTGAAGAACCTGTAAGCAAAAAAACAATGATGAGAGGAGCAGTTCTGATTTCTCCTGATGGAAGATATGGTCAAGTTGATGCCTCAACCTATAGGGATAGAGCTGTCGAATATGGTGTTGCAGGGCCTATAATGGCATACTTGGACCACATATTTTCGGGGCATGAAAAAGAGGATGAAAAACAGGCCGATAGATTTTCTGCAAACTTTACAACAATGGCGCGACAAAGAAGGATTATAGATCAAGATACCGCAGTTGCCGGGCATTTCTTTTTCCTTCCTAAAGGAAAATTCATCTCAGATCTTTTAATGGATTATGTTGATAGAGTTTCAGGAAGGCATGGATACAAAAAAATGGACATCCCTCTGGTTTTCAGAAGAGAAGGAAGCAAAGCCACAACAGATTTGACAGAGAAATTCATGACGGGTGGAGGCGGGCCGAACGGAGAAAGAATGGTTGGTTTAACTAGCGGAACATATTTTAGATACGCGGGTGACCCTGTTCTATTCCCATGGGTTGCTGCCAAATCTCCTCTTACAGAAAGAGACTTGCCAATGAGGCTTTACACTCCGGGGGTAACTCTGAGACATGAGTTGGGCGGCGAGCTGAGGGGGCTTGAAAGGTCTGTGGCATTTACTTTAACAGACTATCATGCTTTTGCTGATCCAAAAAAAGATCTTGTTGAATACCTGAATGTTCATGCAATGAATTCGGAAGTCATGAGGATGCTGTGCGGGGATGGCTGGTTCTTGAATCTTGATGTTGTAGAAGAATTCTTCAATGGCAACACTGAAACGATTGTTGAAGCTGTAAAGCGGGCAGGAGTTCCGGCAGTGGCGAAATTGATGGAGGCACGAACTCATTATTATTCAATACAAAACCAGTATCGTGTTTCTTTGTCTGATGGTTCTTCTACCCAAGTTGCTAATTTACAATTTGATAGAGTTAATGGGGAAAGCTTTGGTGTAAGAGTGAGAAGAGAAGATGGAACAGCTGGTCATGCAACGATAATCCATGGGGCACAATATGGCCGCGTGGAGAAAGTTTTGACTTATTTGATGGACAGGGCAGCTGCGGACACAAAAGCTGGAAGACCGCCGTCATTCCCATTCTGGTTGTCGCCAACTCAAGTAAGATTGATTGGAATAAAACCTGAGCATTCAGATTATGTTGTAAATAATTTGCTTCCAAGATTGAGAGGTGCTGGAATTAGAGTTGATTATGATAATAGAAAAAATAAAGATTTTAGAAAAAGAGTTGGCAATGCGGAAGAAGATTGGGTTCCTTATGTGCTTGTTGTTGGCGATAATGAAGTTTCGAGTGGCGGGTTGAAGGTTCGGGATAGAAAAACCGGACAGGTAACTGACAAAAACGTTGATGAATTTGTAAAAATGTTACAGGATGAACAGAACGGCATGCCATTCAGGCCATTGCCATACGAGGAAGATGTTTCAAAAAGGTCGCTGATGTTTTAGCATTATATTCACTGCCTGTGGGTGACGATAGATTTAAATACTATGGGTGTGTAATAATTAGTATGTTAAAAACCAATAATAGATTTCATGTAAGGCAAGTTTCGGCAGATGAGCCGATAGAAACATTTAGAGCGATGAGTAGACTGTACTTGAATGCTTGGGACAGCGACGGGGGATTGAGAGTTGGCTACCCTCCGAGAGATAGATTAAATCCCACCTGGCTGAAAGAAACTTGGGCTAGAGATCCAAATAAAGAAGCGTTTGTCGCAGTAGATACGGAACATGAGCAAAAAGTTGTTGGTGCCGGACTTACAGTTGTTCATGATGGTATTATAGAGACATGTGGTTTGTCTGTGGACCCCAATGTTCAGAGATCTGGTTTGGGATCAAAATTAACTGAGGTGAGGTTTTTCGGAATGGGTGCGGAGTTCAACGCTGGCCATGCCATACGTCCGCCAGAACAAAGGTTCGGTGGAAGATTTGGAGAAAGGTTGTTTCGTGAAGTTGGGGCAAACTATATAACAAAAGGAACGCAAAAAACGGCGATGGATGCTGGCAAGCTTGTTCCGGTTGCTTTTGCTCCATGCCAATACAACAACTTACCTGACGCAAGGGACTACAAAGATAATCGTCATTTGGCAGTCTCAAACGGCGAAATAATTTTTACAGAAGCTAGTTCAGAGAACGTTCTTACACCAGATCCGCGAGTAGAAATGATTTTAAGAGAGCTCAGAGTTAAAGTCGCTAGAGTTAATCGGGATTCCATAGAGGAAGCAAGAGATTTGAAATTCAAAGCCGACTATTATGATCACGATGGAAGAGCTGATATAACTGTCGTAAGCGAAGGAAACGGTTCCAGAAACGATCTTCTAGCCAGCCTCGACAGCGAGCCTCCTGCTTATTCAAAATTTGTAAGCGTTCCACAAAGCGATTTTGGAGCTCAGAAAGCGATATCGAAAAGAAAAGATTTAATCCCATGTGGAGCAGTCTATGGAAAAATCTTATACGTCAAGTTACCAGACAACACAGAATTTCCGCAATTATGCGAAATTTTTAATGAAAACCATAGAGGAGGAAGAACAGACGGTTGTATAAGTTATGATGTCAAAGAGGCTGTTGGCAGAGTGCATTTATCGGAGAGGCTTCCACAAGTTCGTAACGCGTATCATGTGATGAAAGGTATGTGGAAGGCTGGTGCAATTTAGCCTGCCAAGCAAATCTTAGAACTTTATTTAAAATTTTAGCAGCACCACTTTTTTACAAGATTTGTATATATAGTTTCTGACGCTCTCAACCTCTTGATACTTACAAATTCATTTGGTGCGTGAGCAAGAGTTATGTCACCAGGTCCGCAAACAACACACTCTATGCCAAATGCGGATGAGTAAAGTTCTGCTTCTGTATAGCCAAATTTAGAGCCGCTAACAATCCCATCGGCTCCAGCTTCTAATAGCATTTTTACTATCGCAGAATTTTCCGAAACTACCATCGGATTTCTGCCAATAAAATCTGTGTCTGATTTTATTCCAAGAGAATTTAGAATTTCTTTCATTTGAGAGACGAAATCTGATACATTTTCATTGTCTACAAGTCTCCTATCAACTTCCATTTCGCAGTAGTCTGGAACAATGTTAACGTTTAATCCACCTTTTATTGTGCCTATGTTTATTGTACCATTTCCTAGAATTGGCCGGGGGTTGGATTTAAGTTTCAAAAAGAGATTTTCTAGCTCTAGTCCGAATTTGATTGCATTTGAAATTGCATTGATGCCTAGATCCGGCTTGGAGCCGTGCGCAGATTTTCCATAAAATTTTATTTTTGCGAACACGAATCCTTTCTGGGATGTTCTAACTTTATTTGATGTCGACTCGCCTACAACACCATATTTAATTCCATTGAAAAACTCTTTTCTATTTTTCAGAAGCCAGTTTGTTCCACTAAAACGTCCGCCTTCTTCATCGGCTACAAGTGCCAAAACCACTCTCCTCTTCAGAGCCTGCTTACTTAACATTTCCACCGTTTTTATCATTGCTGCAACAGCGCCCTTCATATCCCCAGAACCTCTACCAAATAGATTATCTCCAAAAATCTTTCCGCTCAAAGGACCTTGCTCCCATTTTTCTTTATCTCCAATGGGAACCGTGTCAAGGTGACCATTGAGCAAAAGCCCATCGCCGGATCCTATATCCGCAACGACATTAAATCTATTTGGCGAATACTCTACGATTTCTGTTTTTATTCCTTTATCATTTAGATAATCATTTATGTATCTTGCGACATTTTTTTCATTTCCAGGAGGGTTTTCAGAATTTATTCTTACAAGTTCTTGCGTTAGTTCAACAACATCCATACATAAAGAACTTACGTTAGACTTTTTAAACTTAACACAACTCTGCAAGAGAAACCTCTCTATCGGGATACGTCTTAAAAGTATGGTGAGAAGTTTTCGGCTTAAATTTTCTTCCAGACCTTCATATCTTCGGCCAGTCTTGTCACATGTTCCTCTACAATTTCTTCATGAGGTAGAAGATTCGCTATCTTGAGAACATCGTATCTCATAAAAAATGATTGAACGAAAGATATAAAAAGGCTCTCACAAAACAGCCACCGCATCAATCTCCACCAATGCCCCTTTCGGTAGTTTAGAAACTTCAACTGTGGAACGCGCAGGCTTTGCGCTGCCAAATTTTTTCGAATAAACTTCATTCATTTTTCCAAAATTATTTATGTCTGTCAAAAATACTGTAGTCTTTACAACATTTGACATTTCAGAGCCGCAGGATTTAAGCACGGCTTCCAAGTTATCCAAAGCCTTCTGTGTTTGCTTTTCAATATCCGCTTCTACTAGAAGATTTGTTTTTGGATCTGCTCCTATTTGACCCGAAAGGAAAATAAAATTTTCAACTTTAACAGCGTGAGAATAGGGGCCGACGGCAGTGGGGGCTTCGTTTGAGTTCATACTTTCGGGCCTAGACAGAATATCCACCTTTTCTCAGATTTTTAACTATTTCATTTTTATGTTTTTCATCTTTAGTTTCTATAGCAACAGTAACTTCTATTTTGCCTACACCTGCAGTAGAAGTTAGACGTTCGTGATAAATTTCGAGAACGTTGCCGCCAGATTTCGCAACAATGTCCAAGAAATTTCTGAGCTCTCCCGGCCTGTCTTTCAAAAGCGTTTTTATTTTTGCTCTCCTTCCTTGCTTTGTTAAACCCTTTTCTATCAAATTCCAAATAAGATTTATATCGACATTTCCCCCGCTAACAATCACAGCAACTTTCTTTCCCGCCAATCCCAATTTTCCGTACATGGCAGCAGCCAAACCCGCGCAGCCAGCTGGCTCCCCAAGGAGTTTTGATCTCTCCAAGAAGGAAAGTATTGAAGCGCTTATTTCTTCATCTGATACAGTTACTATTTTATCCACATATTTTTTTATTATAGAAAAAGTCAGCTCACCCGGTTTCTTCACGGCAATACCATCGGCTATTGTGCTAACAGCCTTTAGTTTTTTCAAACTTCCAGAGTAGAAAGACCTCTTCATCGCATCTGCGCCTTCCGCCTCAACTCCGATAATTTTTATTTTTGGCTTGATGCTTTTAGCAGCAATTGCAATTCCAGAAATCAGGCCGCCTCCGCCAATTGGAACAACTATTGCGTCAATATCTGGTATATCTTCCAGAAGCTCGAGGCTTATTGTTCCCTGACCTGCTATGACAAGACTGTCATCAAACGGGTGAACAAAAATTAATTTTCTTTCTTTCTCAATCTCTCTGGCTTTTTCATAAGCTTCATCATAATTATTTCCATACAAAATCACTTCAGCTCCGTAGTTCTTTGTCGCATTTACTTTGTTCAGCGGCGTGTGCTCTGGCATAACTATGACGGACTTTATTCCAAGCTTTTTCGCACTTAATGCAACGCCTTGCGCATGGTTTCCTGCGGAAGCCGCTATCACTCCTCTGTTTCTCTCTTCTTTTGTTAAAGAAGAAATTTTGTTGTAAGCCCCACGGATTTTGAATGCCCCGGTTGGCTGAAGATTTTCCAGCTTCAAGTAAATTTCATTTCCGGAAAGTTTAGAAAAAAATTCCGATTTTACAAGAGGAATTTTTCTTATGATGCCTTCAAGATTTTTTTGGGCGGACTTTACATCGTTTAAAGTGGGAGGCTTCAAAAACATATCTGGCATAAATAAGTTTATTTTTGTGTATATAAAAAGATACTAAATTACTTTGCCAACTCTTTCAAACCCCTCTTTTATTTTATCCGGTAACAAGAGCGACTTTGCCAGAGAATTCCATAATATCAAATAAATATTCACTTTCGTCGTTTAAAAGGTTCATGCTAAATAATTTGTATGCAAACGAAAATAATTGAGGTAAACCCGCAACATCCTGAAAAAGAAAAGATAGAGCAAGCCGCAAAAATAATAAAGGCTGGCGGGCTCGTTGCGTTCCCAACGGAAACTGTCTATGGCCTCGGCGCTGATGCCCTCAACAAAGATTCCTTCAAGAAAATCTATGGGGCAAAGAACAGGCCTTCTGACAATCCAATAATTGTTCATGTCGCACGGAAAGAAGATTTGAAAGAAATTGTTGCAAATGTGCCTGAGATAGCAGAAATTTTGATAAAAAAATTCTGGCCGGGACCCCTCACTCTATTGTTCAAAAAAAAGAAAAATGTTCCTGCACCAAAAGGAATGGACACGATCGCAGTAAGGATGCCCAGCCACAAGATTGCTCTGGCCCTGATAAAAAATTCTGCGCCCATTGCCGCGCCCAGCGCAAACCTTTCCGGCAAGCCAAGCCCGACAACAGCTCAGCATGTTATAGATGATCTTAATGGTAGAATAGATATGATAATTGATGGCGGCCCTGTGGAGATAGGCGTTGAGTCCACTGTATTGGATATCACAAAAAAAGTCCCCATGATTCTCCGGCCAGGCGGAGTCACTTACGAGCAGCTAAAAAAAGTTCTTGGGAAAATAGAAATTCATCCGTCAATCAATAGCAGGCTAAAACTAAAAAGAGTTGCATCTCCGGGAATGAAGTACAGGCACTATGCTCCTAACGCAGAAATGATTGTTTTCGAGGGTAAGGAAAAAAATATTGTAAAAAAAATCAATGATATGGTCGGGAGATACGAAAATAAGAAAGTTGGAATATTGGCAACAAAAGAAACAGCTGCAAAATATTCCAAACATTTTATGGTAAAAGTTATGGGATCCAGAAAGATTCCAAAATCTATTGCAAAAAATTTATTTTCCATGCTTAGAGAATTTGATAAAGAAGATGTTCAAATTATTTTTGCCGAGGGAATTTCCACCAGCGGAATCGGTTTGGGCGTAATGAACAGAATTAGAAAAGCCGCAGGGTACAGAATAGTGGAGGCGTGATTTATTTTTTCGCGGCCATTTCAGATTTTAATTGCGCAACAAAATCTTCAACAGAAACTCCAAATTTAACTTTTCCGTCGCGCCCGCGCACAGCCAAAGTTTTCTTTTCAACTTCTTTATCTCCAATTGTAACTGTGTAAGGAATTTTTTCCAGCTGAACGTTTCTGACTTTGTATTCCACTGTTGCGTTTGACAAATCAGTTTCAGCCCGCAACCCGGCTTCCAATAATTTTTCTGAAATATTTTTTGCGAAATCTATTTGCTTGTCAGAAACAGTAATAATTCTAACCTGCACAGGCGCGAGCCAGAGCGGAAACGCGCCAGCATAATGTTCTATCAAAATTCCCATGAAACGCTCAAGCGAGCCGTAAATAACTCTATGCACAACCAGCGGAGTTTTTTCTTTATTATCTTTGTCAGTGTACTTCAACCCAAATCTTTTCGGCTGCTGAAAATCCAATTGAATAGTTCCGGTCTGCCACTCGCGGCCAAGCGCATCTGTCATAAGAATATCAATCTTCGGCCCGTAGAATGCGCCGTCTTTTTCTGCAACCAAATAATTTCCCTTTCCAGCTTTTTTATCCAGAATTTTTTTCAGCGCAGTCTCTGCGCGATTCCAGCTTTCCAAATCTCCCATGAAATTTTCCGGCCGCGTGCCAAGCCTGAATTTATATTTCAAGCCGAAAATTCCATAGAACAACTCCGCAATATCAAAAATTCTCTCATATTCTTCCTCAATCATATCCTCCGTGATAAAATTGTGCGAGTCATCCTGTCGGAAGGCTCTAACTCTAAACAAACCATTCAAAGTCCCGGAAATTTCATACCTATGCAGAATATCTGTGTCTGAAAATCTCAGAGGCAAATCTCTGTAACTCCGCGTTTGCGATCCGAAAACAATCATTGCATTCGGGCAGTTCATTGCTTTCAATCCGTAAACTTCATTCTCACCCATTTCTGAAATGAACATATTTTCGCGGTAGTGCTCCCAATGCCCGGAAATCTCCCACAGCTCTTTTTTGTTTATCAACGGCGAAACGATTTCCTTGTAGCCGCGCTTTGCATGCTCCGCGCGCCAGAAATTCACAAGTTCGTTTATCAGAATCACTCCGTTCGGGAGCCAGTAGGGAATCCCAGGGGCGGTTTCATGGAACATGAAAAGTCCGAGTTTCGGCCCGAGCACATGGTGGCTTCTCGCTTCAGCTTCCTCTCTCATTTTTACAAATGCCTCCAGCTCTTTTTGCGAGCGAAAGGAAACTCCATAAATCCTTTGCAGCTGCTGATTTTTCTGGTCGCCTTTCCAGTAGGCAGCAGAAGTTTTCAAAAGTTTTACAGCGCCGATTTTATCTGAGCTTGGCACATGTGGACCTTCGCATAAGTCTGTGAATTTTCCGGTTTTGTAAGTTGAAATTATTTTTCCTTCGAGCTCGTTTACTAATTCAGTCTTGAATGGCTCGCCAACGAAAAGTTTTTCTGCTTCTGCTTTTGAAATTTCCTTTCTTTCAAACGGCTCGGCAGATTTAATAATCTTTTTCATTTCGTCCTCAATCTTTCCCAGCTCAGAATCAGAAAATACTTTTCCACCGAAATCATAGTAGAATCCCATTTCTATTGGCGGACCAATTCCAAGCTTTACCTCTGGAAAAAGATTCTTTATTGCAGCAGCCATTATATGAGCAGAGCTGTGCCAAAAAATATGCTTGCCCTCTTCGGAGTCAAAAGTTAAAATTTCAAATTTTGAATCGCTTTCAATTGACGCGCTCAAATCCACAAGCTTTCCATTTACTTTTGCAGCGAGCGCATCTTTTGAGAGGCGCGCCCCGATTTTTTGCGCTATCTGCATTGCAGTGCTGCCGCTTGGCCACTCTTGGACTGAGCCGTCCGGAAATGTTATTTTTATATTTTCAGACATAAATTAACGACCATACTTTATACGATAACTAAAATATTTTAAACTTATAAAGTTTTCAATTCTTTGAATGGGAGAGAAATCTTCAATTAGCGAACTAGTGGTGAAGCTTCTCTTCAATGAGCTTGAGGCGAGCATCTATTGTTTCAAGTTTGCTTAGAATCAATTCAAGTCTGTCAGATCTCTGCTCAGGTTGCTTTACGATATTTCTGGAAAGTATATCTTCTGGGATAAATGATTCTTCCTTCTTTTGCAGATTAGGGCGTGGTAGCTCGGCGGGCTCTCTGGGATCGAACGGAGATGGCTTCTCTTCTATCATCGGAGAATTTAATTTGAATTGTTCCAGATCTTCGGGCAAGCTAGAAGGAATCCTGCTGGGCTCTTCTATATCCCTGTCATCTTTCTTTTTTAATATTTTATCGATTATTGACATTCTAATCCTTTGTCTTTTTTGCCTCGCCGCCTTCTGTTTCAATCTGCATTATATCCAGTCGTTCTCTCAATTTATTATCAAACTCAAGAACTTTTGCTTTAGCATCGATTAAATAATTTTTCATCTGTTGCTCATAAATTAATTTCAGATAAAGATATTTCAGAGCTTCATCAAAAACATTGTTGTACGGAAGTTTTGTTTCTAATGTTCCTGTGAGCCAGATTGTCACATGACCCATTTTTGTTTGCGTTGCCATCTTTCCTATGCAATGAACTTTAATCCACACGTTGGAGTAATCGTATTTCTGGTCTCGGCCGCGCCACTGGCCAAAAAAATCTATTGGATCACCGGAAATGTCCCATTTTATTTTATCCTCAAAAAATTTAGAACCTTTCAATCTCCAAACATCTCTCATTATGTCTGGGATATCTTTTAAAACTCTGGATGGGTGATGACCAACATACTCCCGCTTAATAGCATGTTGCGGCGCAAGCAAATCAAAAACAATACCAAAGTCACCCATAATAATCAAAATAGATTCTAATCTTCTAATTAAAAAGATTTGTTTTGGAAATTATTCTGAATATGCGAGCTTTTTAACTTGATCTGTGAAAACTGCTACAAGTCTTCTTCCTTCTTTCAGCCATTCCTCGCGTTTTGATTGATAAGACATTGTGTGCCAGAACATTCGGAGGACTTCATATAGAAGCGAACGCTCCCAGTAAGTATCTTGCGGGTATTCTGTCCTCAAGCCGGCCTTTATTTGAACTGCTGCTGTTCCAACGCCGCCTTTTGGAGCCGAACCTTCAAGTTCAAGTTCTATCTGATAGAAAGAAAATTTGTCTAAATCTTTAAAACCTTCCCAACTAACTTTTACTTTTTCCGTGTCCCCCTTCGTATACTGGGATTTTTTCTCTTGCAGCGCTCCGGCATGCATTCGGAAAACGGACGAAATTATTTTTGGAAGCTCATGATAAAATTTCGTTGGATTCACGCCAGAAAAATGTAAATTAATCTGCGGCCTTGGCTGTATGATATCGTCGTGTATGAGCAGTCTTGCTCTTGCGAGAGGCATAAAATCACTGTATAAACTGCGTTTTCCTTATATTTATATTTTAGCTTTTACAAGATTTAGCGATGATTATGGTCGATAAAGACAGTGTGATTCAAGCATCAGTTATTTTTACAATTTTAATTTTGGTCCTTGGTGTAGTTTGGGTTCTTTTTAATTACGTTCATAAAGTACTTGGTATTTTGCTTGGGTTAGTTGGATTGTGGTTTTTAGTTTATTTTCCTTTCACACTAGATATACAGTACAAGCCTTTCGCTAGAGCTGGAATTGCTTTTGGGATTTTGTTTATAATAACTGGACTGATTTTATTAATATTGTGATTTATATGGCAGAAAAACCGATTTTCCCATTTTTGGATTCTGTAGGAAAAGCAGATCTCAGCGACCAAGAAAATCCGGGAATACCTAAAATAGGTCCTGGAGTTCCATACGCCGGGCTCTATGTAGCGGTTATATCAACTGCGCCTATTGGTTTCGAAAGAGACACAACGCAGGTTACTGAACTCAATTTTACATCTCCACCTGGAAAAGGATCTGCAATTTATTACAGCATGGCTTTTCATATACCGAGATTCGGATTTCAGTTAGTTAAGGTTGACGAGTGGATAGAAGTTTCCCCCACAAGAGCAGATTATTATCAAGCCACAATTGCAAGTAAAGAGGCGTTGGCAGGAACAATAAAACAGGGTCTGGCAAGTGCAGCAACTTCTATAACAGATTTTGAGTTAGCTAAACATGACTTAAGAAAATATACAGAAATCTTAAGGTATTTTGAAGCGTCGGAGAAAGCAAAAAAAATCGGGGGTGAAAAGGAGCGCGTTGCCGCTATAAGAAAGTCGGAACATGCTTTGCGGGCAATGTTCATAGACCAGGTCGATATACATAATGGAAATACTGCAATGGTGCAGATGGTCCAAAGATGGTCGACACTTATTGCAGACTTCATGAAGCTAACTGATGAGCACGATGAAATAGATAGGATAGCAAGTGATTTGAAAATCAGCAAAGCTGAAGCTGTTATTCTGAAAACAAAAAATCAATTATACAGGGAATGGAAGAATCTTTTCGGAACAGCAGCTCGTGAAAGATATCAAACTTTACTAAATCTTGTGGAGTCAAGAAAAAAGAGTGTTGAAGAGTATAAAGAGTGGGTGAAACCTTATTTAGCTAGATTCAAAATGATGCGTGTTGGCGCAGAGCGCAGCAGCGTGGCAAAAAGCATGTTAAAATCTTTTGCTGATGTCACCGGACAAGCCACATTTTCCAATGTAGTGAAGTTGTGGGCATGGAAACCGCATAAAATAGTGGAAGAAAGAAAGCCGGCAGCAGAAAAAACCGGAAGCATAGCAGATTTTGTGATCGAACCTTATGATGACTTCGTTAGAGAAAAATTTGTTGTAAACACCAAAACAGGTTTAGCTCACAAGGATTTTTATCCGTGGCTTGCTGATAAATTACCTCCAGAGAAAGCAAAAAAATTGAGTATCGTAAAAGAGGGTAGAATAAAACCCGAAGAGGCGACTAAAGCAGATGAAATCGCGGAACAAATAAAATCTGAATGGAAAAAAGGTCTTAATGGTCTTAATCCAAATGAAACATACTACAGCTTCGAAGATATAGAAGTCACAAGAATCGGAGCAAGACTTCAGACGGGCGAGCTTGAAGATATAACCTTTGCAGTGAGAGGTGGCGTGCTGAGCCAGAACATAATGCTGGTGAAAATGATTGAGCTGCGCGCCAGAGAGATGGAACTCGATAGATATATTGATCAGATGATGGGGGTCCAGACAGAAAAAGGTGAGGATGTATCTGAAATCTTCAGGCGGGACTTCCCCGGCGTTTTTGGAGTTGAAGAGAAAAAAGTTGAGAGCAGTTGGGATAAATTCAAAAAAGAAGTGTCGGGTGAAACCAAAAGATATTCTGATTATTTCAGGCAATTTATGGGATTTTTTAAAACCCCCACATGGTTTGTAAAACCCGGAGCGTATGAAGCTGAATGGAAAGACCGGCTGACAGAACTCATACTGAAAGGTAACGCATCACACTACGATCAGATAAAAAGCTTTATTCTATCGAAACTTGCGATTGAATGATATTGTATCAACTTTATTAAGTGCGAAAACTAAATTTTTTCATGCCTCTGAAAAAGGATGAATATGTAATTGGTGTTTCTAGTGGATTTTTTGCAATAGCTCCTCAAGAAGAGAAAGAACAATATCTTACTATTATGAAAAAAGTTTTCTGGGGGGCGCAGAAAGGTGTGAATTTTACACAGCTTGATTTGGAGAGCATCACAGAATTCAAAGAACCGTTTGTTGAAAACCAGATAGAAAAATTGCGTGAACTTGGTATTGATTTCGGAATACATGGCGAAACTGCTGCGACTGTCCGCGAACATACTATGCCTTTGGACTCGGCAACATTTGATGACTATCACCGTGCCCACCAGAGATTGATAGCGCACATTAACGGAGCTATAAAATTAAAAGCGAAATATCTTTTAACGCACGCAAGCGAATCCATGCCAATACCACTTTCAGTCACAAGAGATCTGGGCCTGACAAAATCCGTGGATTTTTGGGGGAGGCCGTTGGAAGTTTTGCTCCAAGAGGAAACCGGCAAAAAGGTTTTGGAATGGGCGGCAGAACAGAAATTCATAAAAGAATCCCGACATCTAAGCTATGCGATCGGCGGCGAATATGAACGCGTCAAAAGAGAATTTTTAGCAGCGAACAAGAAAAAAGAAGAAGACCTTACTCAGGAAGAGGAAGCTCGTTTATACAAATTAGCGGGGCCTCTTGGGATTATGAAACTTGTAAGAGAAAGAGATTTCGATTACGGGCCAGAAAGAATTCCATATCTGTTAATTGCAAAGTATATGGAAATTACAAAAGATTCTATATGGGTTGCCATAACAGGTGGGAAAACTGTTGATGAACTCCATAACCAGTATCAAAAATGGGTTCCCGCTGTTGCGGCAAAATATCTTTGGGGCCATTTCAACCCGCGGTCTGCGGAAGAGTATAAGAGGCTTGGCGTGCCTGTAATGGAAGATCCAAAACCCCTGTTAGAAAAGGGAAAATTGTTTTTTGTTCTTGAACCTCAGATGGCCCAGCTTGGCTACGAAGAACATATGCGCCTGCATAATATTTTACACATCTATTGGCTTGTCAGAGATATAAAATCAGACTGGGTCGGGATTGCTTTTGATATTGAGCACACTCTTTCCGGAAACTGGGATATAAAGAAAGAGATTTTACCAAACATGGCAGATGATATGGGAAAATTTGTAAAAGTCATGCACTTAGGTTGGCCAACAACCCATGTGCCTGCGCATATACCTATTTATCTGGGAAGCGAGGCGCAGCAGTATATCTATGAAGTACTTTTTGAACTCAGAAAAAAAGGCTTTGACCGCGGTTGGATGATTTTTGAAAGAGGCGGAGGTCAGGACCCAGTGAAGGATTCTGTTGTTAGCCTAAGAAATATTGTAAAATATTTGCTGAAAGATACGCCTCCGGATAAATTGCCTCTTGACTTTTACGGTCTTGAAGAGGAAGGCGGGGAAGTTACACGACAGCTCCTCATAATAAAAGAGCACGCATTGGACCCGCTAAAAGGTGTTCTGCATGTTCCGGAAGAGGACTTTGGCATATTGAGCACGGGGGCTGCGCAGAAAGGCAAGCTTGAAGAATGGAGAAAAGAAAAATTCAAATAATTTTCTGAAGCAGATGTGTTTTTAAATATGAAATTATCAGTGTTAGCTATGGAAGAAAAAAAATCTGATATAGTAGAGATACCAGAGCCTTCCGCAGGCCAAAAAAAACCCGAGCCGGAAACTATCGGAAAAAAACTGAGAAAATTCTCAATTGAAACCCGCCTGAAAAGTTCTAATGATTTCAAGGGAAAAGTTTTGAATTTATTCAAGGACTATGTGAAAGCGATTGTTGTCTGGGGCTCTGTTATAAGAGGGGACTTCACTGGAAAAAGCGATGTGGATATTTACATAATTTTTGACGACACGAAAATGCCGCTGAAAAAGTTTGATGAGATTAGGAACAAAATCGATGATGATATTTACAAGCTCGCAAAAGAAACTGACCCGCGCCTGCACGTGCAGCCTGTTATTGCTTTAACAGAATTCTGGGATGGAATCAGAACATCGCATCCGCTTTTCTACAATATTGTGCGCGAGGGTTATGCTATTTTCGATGCAGGATTTTTTATTCCTATGAGAAAACTTTTGGAGTGGGGAAAATTCCCCGCAACAGTTGAGGCTGCTGAAATTAGATTTGAAGGCGTGCCGAAAAGAATTTCCCGCGTGAAAAATGTGAAGACTTTGATGATTGCAGAAGATTTGTATTATGCTTTCACTGACGCGGGCCAGTCTGTTTTAATGTTTATTGGAATCCCGCCGCCGCCTCCGAAAACTTTGGCGCGTGAAATGAGAAAGCATTTGGTTGATACAGGCTTGCTTGAAGAACAGTGGGCAAAAATGGTTGAGGACGTGATGACTTTCAGAAAGGCAGTCGAGCACAAGGAGATTAAAGATATTTCTGGAAAAGATTTGGATGTGTGGATTGAAAATGCGGAGAAGTATGTTGAGCGCATGGAAAAACTTTTGGACCAATTGGAATTGAGCAGGAAAGCTAATGATATCAAGAAAAATTATGAGGTTATGATAAAGGCTTCTGTTGCAGCATTGAAAGCTTTGAACAAGCTTCCGCCAGAACCTGAGAAATTGCCGGATGCTTTCAAAAAATATTTGATTGATGCGGGATTAGTTGGGCCGCATTATGCGGATGTTTTTGGCAGGGTGATTGAAATGAGAAAACTTTTGGAGGATAAGCAGATGGAAAAAATTCCCGACCGCGATGTTTACATGAACAAGGAATATGTCCGCAGGTTTATCATGGATGTGCGCGGGGTTATTGAAAGGATTGGCGTGAAAAATATAGACAAAGAGGCTTTTGCTGAAGTTGAGGCGCAGAAAAAAATGGACGAGGCGCGCGGCTCAGTTGAAACAGCAAAAAAAGTTGAGCATTTGCCTCCTGAGCCTGTGGGCGAGCCCTCACCTGCGACAGAAAAGAAATTGAAAAAAGTTGAGAAAAAGTTTGCGAAGAGCTTAGCTAAGCACAAGCCTGGTAAAAAGAAGAAGTGAAATTTTCTGGCGCACAATTTAGGTTCGTTTTTTTCTTTTACTGATTTCAGTGTGAAAGCTTTTTATACTTTATAGAATTTAATTTGTAAGATTAAAATGACTGATTTCAGCAGCAAGAATATCGAAGGAATTAGGAGAGAATTGGGAAGAAGATTCAAACAGGGGTATAATGTTACATTTGGCAATATACCAGAAAGGCGACCTGGATTAGAAACTAGCACAGATTCAAGTTCTGTAGTTTATGGAGGTTCATCCAGACCAGCACGTGTAGGTGGAATACCTCTACAAGTTAACAGAGGAGTTGTTCTTGCTCTGGGAGAAATGAGAATACATGATGAACATTTAAGAAACCCCGGAGTCTATTCTGTTTTGGATGCTGCTGGCATGGTTCATCCTATGTTGTCTTATGATTTTAGTTATGACAACCCTATTAAAAGAAATCCACGCGATTTTCTTGCGCGTTGTACAAACAATCAAACACAGGCTTTGATTGAGTTGAGAGGCATGTATGAAACAACTTATGAAGCGCATGATTTTCTTCCTGGGATGCTGGAAGCTATGGTGGAAACATGGAACATGGGCAGACCATTGCCTCTTCTTGTCCTGCCATGCGAATATAGAGTTGAAAGAAATATAACAGAAGCAACTGCACTGGAGTGTGTTTTGAAAAGTGTGAAACCACTTCACAAAGCTGTTAAGAAAAAAGGCTGGAATCCGCTTGCACAACCAGATATGATTTCAATTGGGACAAGAGCTGTAGCAGTGAAACATCAATTTAACACAGATGGTGAGTGGAGAGGGAGTGGAATGCTAGAGAGAGATTTTCTGACCCGAGGATATAATGAAGGAGATGTTCACGAGCCCAGAAGGGCGGCTGATGTAAGTCTGATATAAGTTTTTTGAAGGAAAAAGTCGAATGATTTTTCTTTGAAGGGGTTTGGGTGACATCATGTGATGTGTCAATATGAAAATTGAATAATTTTCACACATCAAATGATGTCAGGGAAACTTTCTTTTAATCATCCGCATATTTCTGCGAGTGCCACTTGCAAATCTCCAAGAAATTTATCTGTTTCTGCTGTGAGCTCTGAAACAAATATCTCATCAACAGGAAGTTCGCCGCGCCTCTGTTGCTCTTTGAGTCCCCAAACTTTTTTTGGAAAATCTGCGCCAGGAAATCCTTTGAAGACATGCGGGAATTCTCTAGATGCATCTGGTCTTTCATAATGTTCTGTGACCATATACGGATGAAGTGCTTCTAGAACATTACCAACTGTTGCAAGCGCTGTGAAAATACAAGATTCAAATTGCTCTTCTGGAGTCGGCGCCCAACGAGCCTCAACTGATAGAACTTCATCGCCAACTACTTGGCGCTCGTATCCATACATTTCCTTTAATCTGTGCCGCATTGTTGGAATACCATTTTTATCATACAATACATTTTTGAGCCCTATTCTTCGTATCCCCACTATATTTTTTAGATCGGGTCCGTGAAGCGCGCGATTATGCAACTTCCAGTTATAGCCAACTAATCTATTATTTTCATTCGGATTGGTAAGTTCTCCAACACGTTTGACGAGACAATGAACAAGGAGAGCTGGCTTTTCGCCTGCTTTAGGTTTAATTGGTCCTTTCAAGAAAGAATGAGTCAGATCTACATATGGCCCCTGAAGTTCTCTGCAAACCTCTTCTACAGCCCGCGTTGTTCTGTCTATAATTCTGGGAGTATAATCTTTAGGAACTATCAAAACATCCATATCATTAACAGCAGTTGGATAAAATTTTCCTGACATGCTCCCAATCAAATAAACTCCAACAAGATCTTCTTCGAGATATCTAGCGAGCCTTCCCGGAAGAGTTCCCTCTACTTCTGCAACATTTCTTCTTAGGGCACCTATGTCATACGAAACCATAATACCACTATACAGTAATTGTGATAGCGTGTATTTAAAGCTTTCAAAAAATTAGCTTTTTCTTTGAAGGGATTATAGGGTAACATCATGTGATGTGTCAATATGAAAATTGAATAATTTTCACACATCAAATAATGTCAGGGAAACTTTCTTTTTTTGCAAAGCTTAAATCCTTTAGAAACAAAATTTATTCATGTCAAACCCCGCAAGAATTTTTGAGCAAACTGTTGATAATTTTCCAGATGCAGATAGATTTGCGGCTGTCGTTTATCTTGGAAAACCAAACCATTTTAAAAGAGGCTCAAAGCACGATTATGATACTGTTGTTCTTTTGGATAGAAGATATCCAATGGGGGCTGGGGTTCTTGCAGGGTTTGAATTGAACAGAGAATACCAGAGAAGGCTCGTTGCCGCCGGAATAAGGTCAATTCCATTTGTCTATTCTGTGACAATGGAAGACCGCGCTGTTTTAGGAAAGTATAATTCTACGCGGACTCTTTTGCATCACTCAATGATTTTCGCTGACATGGAAACTTTAATGAAAGATGGAATTATCAGAGGCTGGTTTGCAAAAAATCTTGCAGCCGAAGGAACCTTTGTAAGGGGCAGCGTTGACGATGCTTATTCTCCAGAATTTCTACGAGAAGATCAGTTCGCGCGCGCATATTTTTATTTGCAGGACGCGATGAACTGTGCGCTTATTAGGGGCGCGCCTGTCGGGTGGCTTGAATGGAAATTAAGAGAAAAAACGGAATATGCTCGCAAGTGGAGCGGGCTTACTCTGAAAAAGCTTGCTGGGAAAGAATCGGAAGAACTTTTGGAAATTGCTGGAGAAACTTTGCTGGAGTTAGATGAAATGCCCAGGGAAGCCGCGGTTGTCCGAGATTTTTAAGTTAAGATTTCTATAGGGCTTTATGAAACTCCTCTGCCTCGGCTGTTTGCATGGAAGAGTTCCAGCGGGCTTGAAAAGGTTTGCAAAGAAAAATAAAGTTGAGGCGATTCTGGCTTGCGGGGATTATGCTAATGCAGACAAAACGCGAGAGATAGTTTTCAAGAATTGGGGTAAGAATTGGTGGGAAGTTGTTGGGCCAGAAAAAGCTAAAAGCATTTTGAAAGAGCAGCACAAGAGCGGAATTAATGTTTTGAGAAAATTTAATTCACTGGGAATTCCAGTGTATCTGATTTTTGGAAATAATGATTTCTACAGGGATTATTTGAATCCCGGAAGGAAAACAGAATTTGATTTAAAGGTAAATGAAGTTGGAGATTTTGAAGATGCGATAAAAAAGAGCTTCAAGAGAATAAAGGTTATACATTTGAAAAGTATTTTATTGGGAGGGCTAAAAGTTTCAGGCTATAACAATTACCGCGGCTACGGAATAAAAAAAGATTTGCACGAGGAAGTTCCTGAAGATAAAAAGAAAATAATGGATTCCATAAGGAAAAGAATAAAAATTGACTTCAAGAAAATCTCCAACAGCGACATAATTATTGCCCACGAGCCGCCGTTTGGGACAAGGCTTGATTTGATTAAAAACAAATCCAGCCCGATAAACGGGAAGCATATCGGAGATGATGTTCTAAAAAAATCTATCAGGCGGGCAAGATGGAAAATGGTTTTATGCGCGCACATGCATGAGCATTGGGGTTTGGATAAAATCGGAAAAACAAAAATTGTTGCTTGCGGCTATGGGAGAAAGGGGCAGGCTGTTTTGGTTGAGCTGCCAAGCTTGAAAGTTAAATTAGTAAAACTCTAAATACAAAGCCTATTTATTAACGCGCGCGCATAACTTTCTATGGAACGCGCAGGTGAGAATATGCCAGAAGGAATAATTGTGAATTTCCACATTGCTTACACAAAAGAGGTTTTGGTAGCTGTGGCTGGGATTGACAGAAAAGCCGCCGGGATGCTCGCGGGCAGGAAAGCTTTCTGGATTGACGGGAAGGGGCAGAAATATTCTGGAGTTGTCACAGGCCTGCATGGGACCGGCTCCACAATTAAAGTAAAATTCAAAAGCCCTCTGCCGCAGAATGCTCTGGCAAAGAAAATTATGATTGCGGGATAATTTTTCTAAGTGAAGAGCTTGCTCTAAATTATGTTTTGCAGAAAAATTTCTCTGCTGAAAATTTTCTGGCGGATTTATTTTTTCTTTTCACACAATGACAGCAAGCGCGCATATTATAGGGGTGCGGGTGTGAGCCAGAGACGATCACCCTGCGCGCGAGCTTTGAGAACTTTTTAAATTGCCGCGCTGATTTTCTATTATGAAAAAACCTCAGAACGAGTGGCTAGTATTAAAGCATTCTATTGCCCAAGCTCTTGGAGTAAATTCCTCAACGGTTGATGAGCCTAACAAAGAGGGCTTTGGGGATTTTTCTTTTCCCTGCTTCAATATTGCGAAAGCTGAAAATAGGAATCCGAAAGAAATTGCAGAAGTCTCTGCGGGCGAAATGAAAGCCCTTCCAGAAATTTCTGAAGTAAAAGCAATGGGGCCTTATGTAAATTTTTTTGTAGATTGGGACCGCTTAGGCACGCGCGTGCTGAAAAATTTTCACATGAATTTCGGGGGCGGGTTTGAAAAAGGAAAGTTTTTGATTGAGCACACGAGCATAAATCCAAACTCGAGCCCGCATGTGGGTCGCGCGAGAAATGCTATCATCGCGGACAGCCTTACACAATTGTTGAAATTTTCTGGAAAGAAAATTGAAACGCACTATTTTGTGAATGATGTCGGCAAGCAGATTGCGCTGCTTGTTTGGGCTGCGCAGAAGAAAAAAGGTAAATTGAAGTTTACTGATGTTCTGGATTTGTACATTGCAGCAAATAAAGAGATGGAATCCAACAAAGAAATTGAGAAAGAAATTTTTGAGCTGCTCGCAAAATTTGAATCTGGAGATAAAAAAACTATTTCACATTTCAAGAAAATTGTAAAGCTTTGCGTTGAGGGGCAGAAAAAAATCCTGAAAGAGCTTGGAGTTGAATTTGATTTATTCGATTTTGAAAGCGCGTGGTTGGGGAAAAAAACAAATGATATATTAAAAAAATTGGAAAAAACGGGAAAGCTTTTTACTGATAAAGACAAGAGAAAAGTTCTGGATTTGAAAGGAACAGAAGGATTGGGCGAGAGCACTTTTCTTGTGCTAACACGGGCGGATGGAACGAGCCTTTATCCGCTAAGAGATTTGGCCTACAATATTTACAAAGCAGAAAAATCAAAGGGAAATAATATTTTGGTTTTGGGCGAGGATCAGAAACTTTATTTTCAGCAAATTTCCGCGGCTTTGAAACTCTTGGGAATTGAGCCGCCGAAAGTTTTGCATTATTCTTTTGTGCTTCTGCCGGGTGGAGGGAAAATGTCCACAAGGCAGGGGAATGTTGTTTTGCTAGAGGATTTCATGAAAGAGGTTTATGGGAAAGCAAGCGAGGAAATTAAAAAGCGCTGGCCAGAAATTTCTGAAAAAGAAATGCGCGAGCGCGCGAGAAAAATCGGGAATGCTGCTGTCAGATACGGAATGCTGAAAGTTTCTCCTGAGAAAAATGTTTTGTTTAATTTGGAGGAGGCTGTTAGGTTTGAAGGAGACACAGGGCCTTACTTGCTCTACACTTTTGCGCGCGCAAATTCTATTTTGGAAAAAGCTGGAAAGTGGAAAGATTCTGAATTTTATGAATTTGAAAAGCCTGAAGAGAAAAATCTAATGAAAAAGATTGCACAGTTTCCTTCTGTTGTTGAGAGGGCTTCTGCAGATTTGCGGCCGCACTTAGTTGCGACATTTGCTGGAGAGCTTGCTGAGGCTTTCAATAAATTCTACGAGGCGTGCCATGTGATTAATGCGGAAAATGAAATCCTGAAAGCGAGCAGGCTGAAATTAGTCTGGGCTGCGAAAATTGTCCTGCGCAATTGCACGAAGATTATTGGGATAGAAGTTTTGGAAAGGATGTAAAAATGAAGGACTTCGGCGAAAATCTTGAATATAGTTTTTGAAATATTTTTTCACATACTAGGCGGGCATGCGAGCACTCTCAGCTAAACTGCACCAACTGCCTCAACTTTTGGGCGGAAGAATTTGGATTATTAGCATTAATTCCAATAAAAGGGATCTGCATTCTTTTTTTCGCGAGCTCAAACTCGAGCTCCTCCATTAGAATCCCTTTGCCCGGAGTGTTCCTGTGTCCGTTCTCAAGCTGGTGGACTGAATAGGTTGGCGAGAATTCCAGCCCCAAAATTCCCACCACGGAATATTTTTTTTCCTTGTAATTTATAATATTTTTTATAATTTCCTGCGCCATTTTTTTGCACGCGGCCCTGTAAGGTTTTGTGTCTAAATCTTCTTTCATTTTTGGCTTTCTGTCGAGGCCGAAGTGCTCGGTTTCTATGCATGGCAATTGAACAATTCCAACCCCTGCCTCTCCCAAAATTTCCATAACTTCTTTTATTGCGCCCGGAGCATAGCCTTTGCTCGCTGGAGCTGCGTTCTGATTAAGCACTGGGTGAGAAACTAAAACGATTTTTCTTGAGCGTTGCATACACTTATTATGGCATCTAAAGCTTATATAGCTCACTCGGATTTGATAGTGAAATTAAAAAGAACGTGAAGCGGATAGATTTTAGTTTATTTTCTTTCCGCTCGTTTCAGGAATCTTTCCAAAGGCATGGAATCTTTCCATACAGAATAGAAATATTTTCTGAAAACATCGGCTATCAATTTATTTGTTATTATAATGCTAGTGTAATCAGCAACTTTTTCTGACCAGGGCATGCCTTCCTTGATTTCTTTTGTGTCTTCAAGTGAGCGCGTGGTTTTCTGAATTATAAGAACTTTTCTCCCATCTACTATTATGCCTCTAAGCTCTCCTATGGATTCAGAATATCTCAACTCCGCACCAGCTTTCATAATATTTTTAGCATTTTTCAAAACAGTTCCAGAAGATTTAGACCAGATAACTTTGTAGTTTATTCCAGACTTAACTAATTTTTTAATTTCTTTTATTCTCTGACCTCCCCAAGAAATATCTCCGGCAAAAATAAGAAACTCCTCTTTCGATTCTGTCTGCATATTTTCCCAAAGCTTTCCGATGTTAGCGCGCCTGTTTACATAGGCTAAAACTTCTTCAAGTGCGTTTCCAACTTCCGCTTTCTTATAACTTTTTATAGAACTTACAAACTGCGGAATTACTGATTCAATTTCCTTTAATCTCTCTTCCATTTTTCTTTTTTCATCCTCGCGTAAAATATTAAAAATTTGCGTGGGGTCAGTTACTCTGAAAACTTGTGGTCTTGATCTGGAAACGATGACCAGACCCCTTTTAGATAGAGAAACCATTGTGTCGTAAACTCTAGGAAGCGGGATATTTGCCAGAGATGAAACTTTATCAGCTGCCAGCGGCCCATTCTTTACAAGAGCTAAGTAGGATTTGGCTTCGTATTCTGTAAGCCCGAGGTGCTTTAACAATGCTTCAGGATTTTGTTCCATTTTCATCACGTAATTCAAATTTTACTAGATTAACTGTAAAGTAATTTTATATTTAACCTTTTTAAACATAACCGCTCGGTCAACGTCGTATACCGAAATATCAGAAATTTAAAGATTTATGTGCCTTCTTTATTGGAATCTTTTCGGATTTACGCTAACCCGAAAGCTTTAAATGGATTAAGAAACCTATTAAATGGTGGTGAAATTGTAATGCCAGATAACGGAAATGAATTGTTAATTGCTGCTATTGAGAGAACTTTGGGTGGTGGACTTGGTATGTGGATGGCGGGCAGAGAAGGTGTGGCAGAAAGCTCAGCAAAATCTCAGATAGGCGAGAAATTAAAAAAAACAACACAAAAAATGGCATTGATCTATCCTATAGCAAGAGTTTTAGCTGATTTGTTTTCTAGAAATGATGGGGTTACCTATGGATTTTTAATGGGGGGATCTACTGTAAGGACAATCCCCAGCCTCTCGCTTTTCGATAAGCCTGTAAGAGAAGTAACTGTAAAGGAGGTTAATGCTGACAGGCTTGCTGATATAGATGTTGCAATTTTTACAGAAGGTGTCGAGTCGGATGGTGAAAAAGTGAGGCTTGCAAGACGTTTAAATGAAGGAATTCCGGTTCTGCCAGATTATGCTGATTGGAGAGTAGATTTGAACGATGCCGCAATAAAAAGCGAGGGGCAGGTTGGCGCCATTCTTTCAGAAATGGAAAGAGCAGAGCAACTCGGAGAAAGAGATAAAGTGGAGAGTTTATCTGCGCTAAAACAAATGAGAATACCTGGGAGTTTATTCTACAGAAGAGAGGGTATAGAAGGTGTTTTGATTTATAAAAGAGATAGGCCGAAAACAAAATTTGATGAGAGTTTTGAAGCCTTTCAAAACAGGTATAAGCTACCCAGAAGTTTTGAAGGGTATCTTGATGAAACCGTAAGACCATATCTGAGAAAAGCGTTTCAAAAATTTCCGGATGTTAAAGATCTGACTATACAAACTTATCCAGAACATGGAGAATTTTTTCAGAGTGTGAGGTGATAATATGCCCATTGAAGTTGTTCAGGCAATAATTTTGCGCGGTGATCCTGGTTTAGAAAGAGTTCTTGTCGTAAAGGAGCGAGGAGTCAGAAGTAGAAAACTACCAGGCGGAACTGTCAATAGTGGCGAAGATTACATCACAGCTTTACAGCGAGAGTTGTCCGAAGAACTATCTGGAGTAGAAATAATAAGGATTCATCCAAAGCCGCAAATTGAAGAGAAGTATGTAAAAAAATTAGGCGATACTCTAAGAATGCGGAGATATAGAGTTGATATATCGGAGAGGTCTAATCCGAGACCGAATAACCAATATGGAGAAATTAATTGGGTGGGTTGGATGGATAAAAGAGACGCAGAGAAGAGAGGATTTTATTATACGCTGTCTCCAAGAAAAAGGTACGGCCGCTAAATATCCAAAATCACCCTCGCGCGCCAAATATTTTTTTCCTGCTTAACTTCAAACAAATGCCATGTAACAGCTTTCACATCAACAAGCCAGTCGTGCTTTTTCATGCTTAATTTTTCTCCAAGAGCTTCGCAGGCAAGCTTATAGATTCTTCCATGAGAAATTTTTATTTTATATTTTGAAAAAACAAGCTGGCGCGCGTCCTTCAGGAAAATTATCTCCTCAAGAAATTTGAAAAGCAGATTTTCAATTGTGTCGGCAGAAACAGAAATTTTCTGTTTTGCTTTTGGAGAAATTTTTTTCAAAGTTTTTATCATAACATTAGTCGCGGCCAAGCCTGCGCTTTCAAACATTTCCTCAAGAGTTTTCCCGCTTGCCTCAAAGCAAACATCTGCGACTGCAACATCCTCCAAGTATTTGTAGCTCATTTCATCTCGCACTCCTTCAATTGCTTTAAAATTTTTTCCTTTACTTTGTTTGCATTCTGCCCAATAAAAACCAGTTCGGTTTTGCTGGCTTTAAACTCTTCAAAATCTGAACGACCTGCCACAAAATTCCACAATTTATTTCCCATATCAGTTTTCAAAAATCCCTTTGCGCGGAAAATTTGCGAATCTAAATTGTGGGCGAGTTGCTGAAATTTTTTAAATGATAATTTTTTGTTTGTTGTGTAGGAAAAATAGTTTTCAGAGATATGTTCAGCTGTTTTATGCTTTTCTATTTTCTTATTTCCTGAGTATGTGTTGAATAAAAGATTAGTATCAACTTCGCATTTCACAGTTTTGAAAATCGCTGCGCGCGAATTTAATTCTTTGATGTTGTTTTCTATTTCAGCAATTTGCTTTTGCCCAACCAAATCGGCCTTATTCAGCAAAATCGCGTCAGCCATTTCTATTTGCACGCGGCCTGTGTGGCCCAGGGATGGAAAGCGCGCGAGCGCGTCCGCGTCTGCGATTGCAATTACAGAATCAATCTTCACTTTGTCTCCCAAGCCTTCAAGAGTTCCAACAATTGAATCCGGCTCGGCAACTCCGGTTGTTTCAATGAAAATTATTTCCGGGGAATATTTTTTTTGGATTTCCTTTATTGCCTGTGTAAGCTCTCCTGTCAAAGAGCAGCACACGCAGCCGCCGGAGAGTTCTGAGATTTTAACATTTTTGCCTGCGAGAATTTTTCCATCAATTCCAATTTCTCCAAATTCATTCATCAGAATCGCAAACTTTTTCTTAACAGAAGAAATTATTTTGCGCAGAAAAGTTGTCTTGCCAGCGCCCAAGTAGCCGGTGATTATTACAATGGGGGTTTTTGATTGCATGATAGCAATTGCCGAACAAGTTTTATAAAAGAATTTAAAGCTGGAAACGCGTAAATTTTTATGGTAAAGCTCGGAAGTAGAGAATTTTTTGCCCTGCTTGTTCTCTCAGTGTTTGTGCTTTCTGCAGTCAGCGCAAACGCTGCTGGCTCTGCAAATTTTTTGAAGCAAAAAAATGCTGAAAAATATTTTGAAAAGCTATCGCCGCAAATAAAGCCTGCGCCGGCTTTTGCTGGCAATTCTAATTTTATTTCAAAACTTCCGTTCTTTGCCAAGAAAACAGAAACCACAACTACAACCACAACACAAAGCTCGGGGTTTTGCGGATATTCTTCTTACGGATCCTGCAGCACAAATTCAGACTGCAAAGTGTCTGGCTGCAGCGCGCAGCAGTGCGTAAGCATTTTTGACTCTAACAATCCGGGATCTACTTGTGATATGAAAGAGTGTTATTATTCAGACGGCAAATATTATATGAAATGCGGCTGCCTGAAAAATCAATGCCAATGGGCAAGGCCGTATCAATTTTCAAATCCTAATCAAGGCCAGGGGCAGGGAAGCGGGGGATCGGGAAATGGCAACGGACAAAGCTCGCAAGGTCCGCAAGGAACTGGAGCTGGAGAAAGCCAATCGCAAAGCTATGGCGAGGGCGATTCTTTTCAGTGTTTGAATTTAGATGAAGAAGAGAAGTGCATTGACAGCGAAGGCGTTCATCAATACTATTGTGTAAATGTGGGCGGTTGTTTCACGCCGCATAGCTATCATTGCGGAGATGGCGAAAATAATATTCATAGGTGTGTTGCTGACGCTGTTCCTGCGGTATGCAAATCTTCCTGCCAGTTTGATTTGGTAATTAATAATGGCTAGCCCTTCACATTGCCAACAGGAATAAGCTTTATAAACTCTGAATAATAAGTGGTATCATAGATACCTATTAAGTGGTATTGTATCTATTAAATTTATTAGAAATACCAAATAAGTGGTAATTAATGGTAAGATTGGAAACTTTACTGAGTGAGAAAAATGATTAGCCAAGTTTTTGACACTGATATTTTCAAAATAATAACTTTATTTTCTGCTTCTCCGGGCTCAAGATTTTCCAGAAAAGAGATAAAAGAGAAAACTCTGCTGAATAATGTTCCGTTAGACAAGGCTTTGATAAGGCTTGCATATTCAAAAATCCTCTTGCATGAAAAGGGGTTTTATTTTTTAAATATTTACAGCGAGGCATCAAAACTTTTAATTCAGCTTGCAAAAAAAGAATTTATTGAGCTGAAGGAAATTCCGCTGCCAGTTTATTTTCTTCTTTTGGACATGGCTTATTACTTGTCCAGCCAGAAGGGATGTGATGTTTATCTGTTTGGCTCATACTCAAAGCTTGTTTACAAAGAGAGCTCTGATGTGGATGTTGCAGTTGTTTCGGACAGAATTGATAAAAAGTTTGCCAGAAAAGTCGCCATTGCTTTGGAGAAAATTTACAAAAAGAAAATTGAAATCCATTTTTTTGAGAGGAAATTTTATAAAAATAAAAGCGACCCTCTGGTGAAAGAAATTTTAAAAAATGGAGTGAGGATTTTGTAGGGGGTTGAATTATCCTTTCACATTCCCCACAGGAATTAATTTTACGACCTTGTGAGAAATATCCGCAGCATGAGTTGCGCCGATAACTTCATCAATGTCCTTGTAAGCTGCGCCTGCTTCTTCTGCGAGCCCTGACATGCTTGTGCTTTTCACAATTATTCCGCGCGCCGCCATGTCTTTCAAAAGAGTTTCGCCTCTGAATAATCTTGTGGCTTTTGTGCGTGACATTGTCCTGCCGCTTCCGTGAGCTGTTGATCCGAAAGTTTGCTCCTCTGCTGCTTTTGTTCCAACCAAAAGATAAGAGCCGGTTTCCATTGAGCCGCCAATTATAACTGGCTGGCCGATTTTTCTGTAAATCTGCGGGACAGCAGGATTGTCCGGTCCCAAGCTTCTTGTCGCGCCTTTTCTGTGGACTAAAAGTTTTTTCGGCTTTCCATCAACATTGTAAGTTTCTAATTTTGCTGTGTTGTGCGCAACATCATAGACTTGGCGCATTTCTAATTTCTCCGCGTCTGTTTTGAAAACTTTTGAGAAAACTTCGCGGATTCTGTGCAAAATAGTTTGGCGGTTTGCGAAGCTCATGTTAATAGCGCACTGCATTGCTGAAAAATAATCCTGCCCCTCCGGGGAATTGAAAGGGGCGCACGCCAACTCCCTATCGAGAATTTTTATTTTGTATTTGCTTTCCATTACTGACAAAAATTTCTGCAAATAATCTGTGGCAACTTGGTGGCCAAATCCGCGCGAGCCGCAATGGAACATTATAACAACTTGATTTGGAAAAATTCCCATTGCTTTCGCGGCTGCCTCGTCAAAAATATTTTCTGGTTTCACAACCTGGATTTCCAGATAATGATTTCCAGAACCGAGAGTTCCGACTTGGTTCATTCCGCGCTCGATTGATTTGCTTGAGCATTTTGTTGCGTCCGCTCCTTTCATTCTTCCATTTTCTTCTGTGCGCTCCAAATCCTCTTTCCATCCGTAGCCGTTTTCAACGCACCACTCGCCACCCAATTCAATTGCCTCGCGGAATTGCTGCTTGTTAAGTTTTAAAGCCCCCTCTGAGCCAACTCCTGCTGGAACTGCATTGAACAAATTATTCACAAGCTCTTTCAAGTGCGGCTTCACTTGGTCGTAAGTTAGGTTTGTTGTGAGCAAGCGCATGCCACAGTTTATGTCAAATCCAATTCCTCCAGGGGAAATCACTCCGCCGTTTTCAATGTCCATTGCCGCAACTCCGCCTATGGAAAATCCATATCCGCTGTGGCCGTCCGGCATCACAAAAGAATATTTTTGGATTCCTGGGAGTGTTGCCACATTGCTCGCCTGGTCAAAAACCTGCAAGTCCATTCCGTCCAGAATTTTTTTGCTTCCGAAAACTCTTACTGGCACATTCATGCCTTGCTTGAAATTTTTGTCTATTTCCCAGACTACATCTGAGATTTTTTTGAAGTTTGGTTTTTTGAAATCAAAATTTCCGAATCCCATATTTTATCACTTGGATTTTTTTATTTTTTAATTGGCTCGCGCGCACAGTAAACTGATGCGCGCTCGCTGTCAATATGTGTTGAAAAAATAATTGCTGCGCCAAAAATTTTCGGCGGCGAATTGTTTTTTCCTCAACACATAATTTAGAGCGAGGCTGCCGACAGAGGCAGGCAGCCGAGCTCCGAAGTTCTTCATTTCTAAACCTAAATGCAACGCAGAAAGAGTTTCCTTCTGCACGCACCCATTTACGCATTTCTTTTATTTGCAAATGGCGCTGGGTGTGCGCGAAATTGATAAGATTTGATGGGGATGAGAGTTTTTAAAGGTTATCTAAAACTTAAAATGTTAAACTAACTAAATTCGGAGAATGTTTTGGCGTCATCTTTGTCGAAGCTTTTCAAATTCTTATAGGTGTCATCGTGTCTAATTTGTACATCAAGCAAATTTATTAAGTCATCTGTTTTTCCACTATAATAAACAACCTTGGCACAACAAAAAAATCTCTCCATTTCCCAAACCTTCTCCCAAGAATTAATTTCATAGACAGATACCACCTATTTTTAATAGGTGGTTGCAAAGCAACCACAATATATCTATGGTATCTGGATATCCCAAACCACCCAATTTATTGGGTGGTTTTTGATTCTCCCTTCAGCCCGCCCTTCGCCCACAAGTTTTTGCATTCAGCCAGAGAAATCTTTTCGCATTTGCCGTGCCGCATTTTCATGTACATCATTTCTGACTGCGCTTTTACCGCGGCGTCAGCAGGTGCCTCGACAAAAATCCTTATGAAAGATGGTATGTCCTCGGGAACATTTTTTTCATCCATTAGCTTAAAGCATGTGCCATAATCTCCTGCGTAGCATTTTTTTGTTTTGTCAACTTTTCCCTGGCAGAAATCTCTGTATCGCATTGGAACTTTTGAGCAGTCGCAAGTGTCTACATTTGTGATGCAGCCGACTATCTGCTTCCTCGCCTCTTCAGCATACTGGCCTTTTATCTGCTCTTTCTGCAAATTAATCAGCGGGCGAAGCAAAGCGTCAAGCGGGATTTTAATAAAAGCGGGCGCGGTTGAAGGAACAACTTCTGTCATTTGGTCAAGCTTTTCGCAGGACTCAACTTTTTTGTCGTATTGGCATTCTGTCTGCAAAGTCCTGCGCTCAATGCAGAAATCCCTGTAAGCCTGCGGTATGCTTTCGCATTTGCAGTTCTTCACATCCATCACGCATTCGCGCGCAACATCAGAAGCCTGCGCAAGCGCCTTGTTTTTTTCAGCGTCAACTTTCGCCCTTATGGAAGATTTGAAAAACGGCTTTAGAAATTCCGGCAGGCCCGGAGGTGAAATGTCATAATTTTCTAAGCGGTCGCAAAGCTGTCCAGTATCGCGGCAGGTTTTTCCGATATCAAGCTGCTCGCTGCAAAATTTCACATACTCTGGCTTTGGAAGTTTTGAGCAGTCGCATTTGTCAACATCTGAAAAGCACGCATCCAGCTGCTTGCCGATTTCTCCTTGCGATTGCTTTATTGCAATTTCCTTTTGTTTCACACACTCGCTGACTCCGGCTGCGTTCGGAACAGTTGAGCAGTCGCAGTTCATCGGGTCGTCCTCGCACTGCTTTTTGAATTTGTCTTTCCATCCAACAGCATAATTTTTCGCGTTGTTGCAGGAGGCTCTCGCAATTTCATTGTCTATTTTTGAGCAGTCGCATTTGTCCAAATCAGTTTCACATTCTGCTTTCACTTCTTTTCCAATATTCACTTCTTTCTCGCAGCGCGCGACTGCCTGCGGCTCGCCCATTTTAGAGCAGTCGCATTTTGCAGGATCGTCCGCGCATGAAAGAACAATCGCATTTGCGCGGTCATTAAATTTTTTCTTTTCGCTTTCGCATTTTGATTTCATTTTTGCATTTGAAACTTTTGCGCAGTCGCAGGCTTCCGGGTCTTTAAAGCACGCGCTTTGGAATTCATTTCCCTGATTTTTTGCTTCCTTGAAGTTTTTGTCGCATTCTGTTACAGCCCTCTCATCTCCGAGAGAAGCGCAGTTGCAGTTTTCCGGATCTTCCATGCAATTTTTTTTCACTTCTTCGCCCTTTGCTCTCATTTCTGATTCTTGCGCTGCAGCTGCTTGCTGTTCTGCATTTGCACGAGCTTGCTCCGTTGGATTATCAGAAATCATTTTTGATTTGCTTTCATCACCCATATTGGTTTCAGAAAAAGCAATTATGCTGAAGAAAATAAAACACGCCAGAAGAGATAGCGCGAATAGTTTTCTCATGGGAAAGATTGCAAGAGGGTATTTATAAATTGTCTTTTGAACCTTTTTTCTCTAGAAAAGATTCCCAACTTAATTATGAAACTTGTATGTTGTCTCATCTTTCTGCTCGATTTCAACAATTCGTATTTTATTTTCCTTTTCAGCAATTTTATAGACAACTCTGAATTTTCCTATTCTGATTCTGAATGTGTTTTCCTCGCCAGCGACTTTTCTAACATCAAAAAGCTTGAATGGAACCGGAATATCTTTCAGAATTTCACATAGCTCATTAATCCTTGCGCGCATTTTTCCTCTAGATTTTCATAATCTTTTTTGGCTCTGTTATTTCCAAAAAATATTTCAAACAAGAAATCGCCACCGAATTATTTTTTAATTTGAGAAAATGGGGTTTCGTTTCCAGCTTCAGCATCTTTTATCAATTCGTGTATCTCTTTTCTTTCTTCTTCGCTTAGCTGCTCTTCTGGAATTAGAAGATGCTCGAGGGTCGACATTTTCTGGTTAACTCTCTTTATCTCTTTGTAAACCATTTCCAAAGTGACATCTTGCATAATTGTTAATATCCTTCAGAGTTTATAAAACTTACCCAAACCTTCTTCTCACTCTTGAATTTCTGCTTTGCCGCGTTTGCCTTGTGAAGCCTCCGCCAGAAAATCCTCTACGACCGCCGCCACCGCGCGAAAATCCTCCGCCACGCCCGGGCATTCCTGTGCGCTTGCCCCACTTTGGAATTATCGCAGCGCGCTTGCTCATTTTTTCCTCAATCTCAGCAACTTTTTCTTTTGAGGCAGAGCCGAAAAATCTTTTCTCTTTTAGTGGAGCCTTGGAAGAGCGAATCATTGAGGAAATTTCAGAAACTTCTTCTGGCAGAACAATATGGAAAGCTTCGCCGGTTGCGCCTGCCCTGCCTGTTCTTCCAACTCTGTGGATAAAAGTTTCAACATCATTTGGCAAATCAAAATTTATCACATGGGAAACATTTTCAATGTCCAGCCCGCGCGCGGCAACATCTGTCGCAACCAAAATTTTTAATTGCCTGCTTCTGAATTCACTCAGCACATGCTCGCGCCTGCCTTGGGTTAAATCTCCGTGGATTGCGGCTGTCGGGTAAAATTCATCAAGCCTGCGCGCAAGTATATCCGCGGCGCGCTTTGTTGAGACAAAAATAATTGTGAGCTCGGGCTTTTCTTTTTGTATAAGCTCGTGCACGCAGCCGAGCTTGTCGCGGTTCATTGCAATGCAAATCACATGGGAAATTTTTTCAACTGATGGTTGTTCTGAGTTCAGCTCAACAACAACAGGTGCGCGCATGTATCTGCTTGTGATGTAGCGGATTTGCTGCGGGAGGGTTGCAGAAAATAAAAATGTCTGCCTTTGCGGCGGCGTGTGCTTCAGAATGTAATCAATATCTTCAATGAATCCCATGTCAAGCATGCGGTCTGCTTCATCTAAAACCAAAACGCGGATTTTGCTCAGGTCGATTGAACGCCTGTGTATGTGGTCAATTAATCTTCCTGGGGTTCCAATTACGATTTGTATTCCCTCTGAGCGCAGTGCAGAAATTTGCGGCTCAATTGATCTGCCACCATAGACTGTCAAAATTTTTGCGTTCAGTGAGCCGGAAATTTTTTCGGCCTCTTTTGCGATTTGCATTGCAAGCTCGCGCGTGGGAGCAATCACAATTGCCTGCAGCATTCTGCTATCTGTATTTATTTTTTCCAATAGCGGAACTAAAAATGCAATTGTTTTTCCTGAGCCTGACTGGGCTTTTCCCAGCAAATCTTTTCCTTCAATGCAGGGTAGAATTGTTTTTTCCTGAATCGGAAACATTTCATCAAAGCCTGCTTGCGCTAAGCCGTCCTTCAGTTGTTGCTTTATTTTCAGTTCTGAGAATTTCATAAGAATCATGGAAGTTTAGAGTTCAAAAAGGCAGGGAATCTTTGCAAACTCAATCTTTTTAAGTTCATAAAGCTAAAAACAGTTCATGCCATTTCCTCTTGCTTCAATAGAGCGCATTGCAAAAAATGCCGGTGTGGACAGAATTGGTCAGGACGCAGTCAAAGAGATTGATAAAATTCTTGAAGAGATTGGAGAAGAGCTCGTGCGCGACGCTGCTAAAGCTGCTGAACATGCTAAAAGAAACACAATAATGAAAGAGGATATAATTCTGGTTTCTGGAAAGCAGCCTGCTTAGAAAATTTTGAATCCTAAAATATAAAGCACAGCTATCAGGAATGGCTGGTGCGCAACATAAATTGCAAGTGAGTTTCTGCCAAGAAAGCAAAGCGGGTTGCTAGAATAAGTTTTTGAGTCAGAAAATTTCCTGTAAATCTTTTCTCCTGTAAAAATTCCTATAAGGAACACACCGAACCATGGTAGAAGAGGGAAGTAGTCAAATGTTTGGAAGTTTTCCGGCGGAAGGCCAAGCCATGAGAGAGAAGAATTCTGCTGCGGCAGCGTGTTCATGTAAAATCCCAGCAAAGCAATTAGCAGCCCTAAAAGCAAATTTGCCTTTCCAAAATTCCTGAAAAATGGCGCGAGCAAAAAGGAAATTCCAAAGAAATGCAAAATCCCGAACCAGATTGTTTGTACTGGTGTTAGAAAAAAAGTTGCAGCTGTCGCCAAAATTCCCAGGGAGAAAATTTTCAGACCGCGTGCAAAGCTTTTCTTTTTTAGTTCCTCGTGGTTTTTTATTTTTTCAGACATAATGAAAAAAGAAATTCCCGCAAGCAGAATGAAACTTCCAGCTATCAGCCGCGGGAAAAGCCACCAATAAAGCCAGCCGCCGCCCATGCTGAAAACTTTGAAATAGTCAAGCGCGACAGACCAATTGAAAATTACCATCAGAATTACAGCAATGCCGCGAGCGAGGTCGATTTGCCAGAAACGCTGGTAATTATGAAAATTTGTTTTCATTCTTTCACACCCAAATTTGGAAGATAACTTATCTTTATTGTTTTCTCAAAAATAATATGGTCATGCTCGCGAATCAAATCCGGAAAATTATTTTGCAGCCTATCTATGAAATCAAAAAAATCTTTGTTTGAAGAGCACATGAGCTCTACATCCAAATCCGCAACTCCTATGTCATCAACTATGTAAATAACTTCATTTTGGTTTTTCAAATAAGATTTTACTTTTTCAAATTCCTCTTCTAAGGAATGTGTGAAAAACAAAAACATTTTGAAATGGTTTAAGCCCAAAGCCTCATGGTTTATTATAGCGCGTGAGCCTAAAATAATTTCTGACTTCTTCAGATTTTCTATTCTGTAAGAAACTGTTTTGTAGTTTGATTTTATTTTCCTTGCGATTTCTGAGCTGTTCTGGCGCGCATTTTTGGCCAGCTCATTCAGGATTTTTTTATCAAGTTCATCAACTTCGATTATTTCTTTTTCTTCTCTCAAAATTATTTCTCTGGAATCTTTTTTCCCCAGAAGAAATTTCCATGGATATTGGTCGAGCTCTATTACAACTGACATTAATCTTTTCTTTATGTATTTGTCAAATTTTACAACGAACGTGCCTGCTATTTGCTTGAATTCCTCAAGCGTGCGCGTCCAGGTTCCAATACAGATGTCGTAATCTCCACGCATCCAAATAGCCCAGCTTATATTTTTGTTGTTCTTCACATAATTTTCTATTTTGGCTTTTATTTTTTCATTGACATACTGCAGCTTTACAAAAATTCTGCAATAGAAAAATCCCAGCTTTCTGAAGTTTATTATAGGATAATAGCCTCGGATTATGCCGCGCTTTTCAAGCTGCTTTATCCTATATTCTATTCCCTTTTTTGTAAGCAGGACTTTCTTTGCCAGCTTGCTGTTGGCTGCTCTTGCGTTAAAGTCGAGCTCTGCTAAAAGCTTTCTATCTTTTAAGTCTAATATCGCATGCATATTATCACTTATAGAGTTTATAGTTTAAAAAGCTCTCTATTTGTGAAGTTTTGATGACGAAAGCTTTCTATATATGTTTATCTCATTACTATTTTATGGTAAGTAGTAGAGCGTTCTTCAAGTCTGAGGACTGGGGGTACATGGAGGCGCATTTATCCCCGGCGATTCGTAGATATCTCAGAGAAGAGGAAGATTTTATTCTACAATATGCTGGGAGCGTTGATGCTTTAGTTGATGTCGGCTGTGGAGAAGGGAGGATTGTTGATTTGTTGTTGAGAAGCAGAGAAAACAAAAGAATTTTTGGAATAGATATCAGCGAACTGTCGGTGAAGCGGTGCAGGGAAAAATATAGAGGTAAAGTAAATATTTCTCTTCAGGACGCGCGCTTTGCGAGCTTTGAAGATAGTTCTATGGACGCGGCGGTTTTCAGTTTTAACCTTTTGGGAAATTTGAATCCGGAAGACCGCGCGGCTTTGATACAGGAAGCACGAAGATATCTGAAACCAGCAGGGTTTATTGTTGGTTCAGTTTATGCTAAAAATGCTGCGCCGTTTCAAGTTGAATGCTACAAAGATTATCTTGGGTTTAACGTTCCTTTTGTTGACAGAAAATTTGTCCATTTTAGAACTCCTAGAGGAAATGAAATCATATCTGAAAGATTTGGAAAAAAAGAGCTGGAAGAAATTATGCGAAGGCGCCACTTCTACCCGCAAGTTGAAAAGAAAGATTTTTCTTTATTTTATTCTGCAAGAAAAGTTTAGCCGTGGTAAGCAGTCTCAACTTCAGTTTTCTCATAATGCTCCCAGCCATGGGAAATTTTTCTTGTGATTTCCTGCAGGCGCGGGGAAACTTTTTTCCAGACTTCATGGACTTCTTTCAGCCAGAGAGCTGCTGAATTTTCCGAGAATGAAACTTGGAGGTTGTTGGATTTCCATATCAGAGACTGAAGTTTTTTGTAAATTTCAAAAAGCTCTTCCTTCTCTTCCTTTGAAATAAATTTTCTTTCAAAAAAGCAGCAGAAGTTTTCGTTTCCTGAAAGCAAAGGCTCAACAATTCCACGCGCCACATTTTCAATTTTTTCCGCAACCGAGGCGCGCATACTTTCGAGCAGGGGTGCATCGTCCTCGTGCTTTATGCGGAAATTTTCCGAGAGCCAGTTCCATTCAGGCAGGTGCTTGTGTTTTTTCTTCAGCTTGAGGTATTGGTCTTTGAGAGGCATGGGAATGAATGAGAAAACAATATTAATAAAGATATGTTGCCAACAAAAAGTGCGGGCCGGTCGGCCCGTATCGTTTGAAGATATAAATCAAACGGTGAAATAATTCAAAAGCTACGGGCCGGTGGTCTAGTGGTATGACGTCACCCTGACAAATCTTTTTGGAGCGGTGAAGATCAAGAGTTCAAATCTCTTCCGGCCCACCAAAATGATTTTTATGAAAATAATTTTGCCGCATTGCCTAAAATTTGGAGATTCAATTGGAATAGTTTCTCCGTCAGATCCAATAGAAAAAGGGATTCATGCTGAGCAATTCGAGCGCGGGATGAAAATTATTGAAAGCATGGGCTTCAAGCTTGCTGTGGGAAAGAATCTAAACTCACCTGATCCAAAAGAAAAAGCGGCTGATTTGAATGAAATGTTTTCTAATACAAAAATAAAAGCAATAATTTGCTCGCAAGGCGGGGACTCGTCTGAGAAAACTCTACCATATATTGATTGGAACCTAATCAAAAATAATCCAAAGATTTTTGTCGGGCTCAGCGACATCACGGTTTTTCTGAATGCGATTTTCCAGAAAACTGGGTTGTTAACTTTCCACGGAGATGATGTTAGATTTGGCTTTGGAAAAAATTCCAGCGAGTATGATAAGAGGGAGTTCGTTGATTTGCTTGTTAATGGGAGAATTGGGGAAGTTCGGCCAAACGGAGATAGAAAAACAATTCGCTCTGGAAAGGCCTCTGGAAGGCTTTTGGGCGGAAATGTGAAATGCCTTCTAAAGCTATCTGATACAAAATTTTGGCCAGACTTTAGAGATTCTATATTGTTGATGGAAGCTTACACACCAACTAAAGAAGATTGCCTGAAATATTTTTCTAAACTAAAAGAGCTCGAAGTTTTTGATAAAATTTCTGGAGCTGTTGTTGGATTCATTTATGGAATGCAAGTTGAAAATCCCGTTGGCCCGCAGATGGAAAATCTTTTATTGGAATTCACAAAAGATTATGATTTTCCGATTTTGAAAATCAGTGATTTCGGACACAACTGCCCAAATACTATTTTGCCTATTGGATGCAGAGCTGAGTTTGATGCAAACAAAAAGAAAATTTCTATTCTTGAGAAATGCGTTAAGTAAGATTTATTAACAAGCAGACAGATTTATCCTTATGAAATTCTTCTCCGATTTGCATATGCACAGCCGCTACGCCCGCGCGTGCAGCAAGGATTTGCGCGTGGAGACTTTGGAAAAATGGGCGGCTGTGAAGGGGATAAATCTTTTGGGCACAGGAGATTTCACGCACCCGCTCTGGCTCGCGGAACTGAAGGAAAAATTAAAGCCAGCAGGCAGCGGATTTTTTAATTTTCAAAATAAAAATATTTTCTTTGCGCTGACAGCAGAAGTTTCTTTAATCTATAATGATGGAAAAGCTTTGCGTAGAGTGCACCACATTCTGACTGCGCCGAGCTTTGAAGTTGCTGGGCAGATAAATGATTTCCTCGGAAAAAAAGGAAAGCTCGCTGGAGACGGCAGGCCGATAATTGGAAAACTTCCTTCGCCGGAATTAGTTGAAAAGTGCATGGAAATTTCAAAAGATATTCTTGTAATTCCCGCGCACGCATGGACTCCGTGGTTTGCCATTTTCGGGAGCAAATCCGGATTTGATTCTCTGAAAGAATGCTTTGAAGATCAAACGAAAAATATTTTTGCAATTGAAACTGGAATGAGCAGCGATCCCGCAATGAACTGGAGATTGAGCCAGCTGGATAATGTTGCAATTATTTCAAATTCAGATTCCCACAGCTACTGGCCTTGGAGAATGGGACGCGAGGCAAATGTTTTTGATTTATCCGAGCCGAGCTATTTTGAAATGCTTGAAGCAATAAAGAAAAAAGATCCAAAGAAATTCTTGTACACAATTGAAGTTGACCCTGGATATGGAAAATATCACGTTGATGGCCACCGCGCGTGCGGAATCCAAATGGAGCCTGCGGAAGCTCTGAAGCTGAAAAATATCTGCCCGAAATGCAAGAAAGAATTAACAATTGGAGTTCTGCACAGAGTTGAAGAATTGGCAGACAGGCCTGTTGGATTTGTTCCAAAAGGAGCTATTCCTTTCAAAACTCTTTTGCCTTTATCGGAATTAATTGCTGTTGTCCTTGGAGTGCAAACTCCTTCAAAAAAAGTTTGGGAAGAATATAATAAATTAATTGGCAAATTTGGAAATGAAATTAATGTTTTGATTGAAGCTGATGAAAAAGAATTGCGCGCGGCCGCGCATGGAAAAATCGCAGAAATAATTTTGAAAAATCGCTTGGGTGAAATTAAAGTAAAGCCTGGCTTTGATGGGGTTTATGGAACGCTTGTTGTGGACGGGCAAGAGAAAATTTTGTCAGGTGAGAGCGGTGAAGAAAAATCTGAAAAGCCAAAAAAGAAAATTGAAAAGCCTGCTGGATTGAAAAAATTTATAAAATAATTATCGTGCTTTCAGCGTTACGCTGGATTTTGCATCAAGATAGTAGCCATAGCTTGCGACAAAGCGCATTGTGTACTGGGATTTTGCCGCAGGAATATTAACCACTGTTATGCCGCATGTTAAAGTCTCTTCAGTGCTCTTGCCGAAAAATTGGACTCCGTTTTGGAAGCAGCTTGTGTCATATTGTATTTTGTTTGGGGATGTTATCTGCGGAACAATTGAAACTTTTCCCAGTCTTGCTTCTTCGATTGTTGTATTAGTAGGAACTGGAGTTGTTTGAGCATTGGTGTGTTCGAAAACAACTCCGCCGCCGACATTCCTGACTTTTATTGTAACAGTGAATTGGTCGTTTGGAGAGTAAATAACAGGCGGGTCTGGATTGACTTCAACATGCATCTCAATAGGCCCCTTTGAAACAACAGTTGTTGTTTTGTCTTTTGCAGTTTCTGCCTCAGATGATGGGTAAACATTAACAGTTGTAACTGCTTCTGTCTGATACCTGTAGTAAATTCTTCCTGTAAAATCTGTTGGTGTGTCAATTCCTTTTGAATCTGGAGCTTTAACATTCCAAGTGTAAGTTTGAGGAACAGGCTTCTCATCGCCGCGGGCATATCTTAGATTTGTTCTTATTGGTTTTGCATCATCTGCAGCGCTTACTGTGTTTGCCCACTCATCGCTGTGAATAAGCAAAGCAAATGCGCCTGTATAAGTATCATTTTTTACAATATCTCTCTGCCCATCGTTCTGGATTGTTAGTTTTGCGAGAACTGTCTGGCCGCTTCTCGCTTGTGAGGGGTTGACAGAAAATTCTGAAATAGAAACAGCTGGTGTGGAAACAGATACGCCTCCTCCAGTGCCGTCTCCATTGATGCACGCTGAAACCAAAACTATTCCCAAAAGCGCAAGGGGTAAATATTTTTTCATTTCATCACTCAAATTTCTGCAAATCTATACGCGTGGGGTATTTAAATTCTTTTATTTTGGCTTAACAACCACACCAACTGAACCGTCTATCTGGTAAGTGAAGCGTGCATCTATTTCCAAAGTTCCTGTTTCTACTGGTCCAGAGACCTTTGTTTTAAACTGGCAGGTTGATGGCTTTGCTTTTTTGTCTATGAATGTCAAAGTTCTTTTCAGATTCAGCAAATTGGCAGACCCGGCTGATTTTATAATTTTTGAAAAGTCTGCGCAGTTTGTCCCGATATTTTTTTCATCGAGCTCCAAATCTGATGGGAATGTTATATTTACATCTCCGAAAATATTTCCATTTCCTTCATTTCCTCTCAGCTTGTCTATTATTCCATCTCCTGTATAGCTGTAATCCAGAGTCAGGTAAACATCATCTTTTTCAACAAACGGTAGGGTTTCAGACCAGCTTGCAGAAATTTTCAACGGGCTTCCAGAGCTTGTTGATTTGGGAACTGAGTGGGTTTTTCCTGTTGCAAATTCACCCTCGCTCAAAACAACTATTCCATGCGTCTGGAAAAGGTCTGCGTCATAAATTGCGCGGAACTGCAGCTGGCAGGATTTTTCAAATTCTGTTTGCGGGGCGCGGCAGGTAAATGTTTTTATTTTTGTCTGGTTTGTCCTTATCTCCGCCTCATCCCAAGAGACATCGGCGGGCTCGCAGGTGAATCCGCATAAGTCATAAGCATTTAGCTTGAAATTTTTCAGAGTAAAGGGCTGCTTATTTTCTGCTGTGAAACGGATGTTTGTTGGCTGGCCCGCTTTCAAAACAGGCTGGGCAACTTCTGCGCGAATAAGAATGTCCTCACTTGATTTTTCAACTTTTCCTGAAATCTGGGCGTTGCTTGTGTCGGAAATATTTACGCAGGCAGAAATGAAAACTAAAGCAGCAAGAAAAATGGCATAAGTTTTCATTCTACCACTAAGGATTTATTTCAATTTCTTTTTTTCCGTCAATTGAATAAGTATAATCGACGAGCTCTGCTGAAACGGAATAACTTTTCTGCGGGACTATTGGGCTGAAAGCATCCAGGTTTGGAGCAGCGAAATTGCAGACAAGCTCTGGCGTTGATCTTTCAATCAGCGGAATATCTTTCTTGTTAACATAGGCTATTGTGTCTTGCGTGCTTTTAGTTCTGTCTATTTGGAAATCTGATGTGCAGGAATCATCCTTTGATGCAGCATCTTTTGAAACTCTCGTCCATTCAACAGGAACTTTTATGAAAAGCTTTCCTGCCGCAACTTTTGACAGAGAACCTTCGCCTTCATCTTTTGCAGTAACTGTCATCTGCAGGGGGGAAGCTGCAGTCATATAATTTTTATCAGTTTTGAAATCAAAATAAATCCTTATAGGTCCGGTGCCGATAGATTTTGTTATTGCCGGAAGTTCCGGAGATTTTCCTGCGCGCTGCAATTGCGTAAGCTTGTCTTTTGAGACAACATTAAAACCATCTCCCGAGGTTGCTGTGAAAGCATAAGTTGTTCTCCATTGGATTGGGCAGCTTGCTTTCAGGCTTTGGATTTTTTCTTTTGTCGGGCTTTTAGTGCTTATCTCAACAAGCTCTGTTTGGCCTGGTACAAGCTGAAAATTATAAATTGTTTTATCAGCATTTTGAGTTCCTTTTATTTCAGGCTTGCTGCAAACTCCCCAGTCAAAAACATTTAGGTTGACTTGAATATTTTTGTTTTTATCATTGTTTTTCACTTGAAAGCTTAGGGTAAAATCTGTTTCAGTTGAAAGAGGCGGGATGGGAATTACAGAAGCGCTCTGAGCTGCTACTGAGATAATATCTTTAATATCAACATTTGCCTCACTTGTTCCGCCAAAGTTTATACAGCCTGCCACTAAAAAAACTGAGAGCAGAGCCGTAATTGGAAAATGTTTTTTCATGTTTAAAACCTCGGGTTTTTAACAGGCTGTTTAAAATCTAATTTAGATTTTAAACATCATTGCTAACATATATTGGTTTGGTTTTTCATATTTAAAAAGTTGAGATTACTGGGGAGGCGTGTTTATTACAGGGAACTGGAAAGTTTTCTCTGATGAATAAGTGTAGTCCATGCTACCAGCGAAAATCAGATTTTTTTCAGGAGCTGAGCCTTTTATGTTATAACCAAAGCTGAAAGTTAAGACTCCCTGCTGGCCGGTTTTCAAATCATCTTTCAGCTCAAATGTTATATCGCTCGTTGCTGAATTATAGCTAACATCATTGATTGTCCCAAAAATTTGTGGGACACTCTGTGGCTTCGGAATCTGGCTGAACTGGACATCTGCATCTTTTTCATTTGGAATGTGAACGCGGATTTTTGTTCCTTTCGAAGCCTTTCCTTGGCCGTTATTTACAACATAGATTGTACCTGTTATTGATTCTGAAGTTCTTAGAGGCTGCTGGCCTAAATAAATTCCTATTGAAACCGGACCGCCCGAGTAAACTGCAGTTTTGTCTTCCAGAGTAATTTGCTTTGACTGGTACTTTTTCAGAAATTCCTGCTTGTCCATCAATCTTACTGGCAGGGAAACGTTTGTGTTGTAAGTGAAATTATAGTCGAATCCTAATGTAACTAACCAGCCAGGCTTTTGATAGGGTTTTATAATTTTTCCTGTCTGGCCATAGCAAGCTTCATTGCATTGCGCTCCACCGCAACCACCTTGCAAAGTTTCGCATTCTGTTATTTCATTCAGATTTCCCGCTGGAGGATAGCCCCATTGAGGTGCCCTGCACTGGCATTTTCCTAAAATTGTCCCGCTGACTAAAGTTCCGCAATTGCTGTTGCAATCAACATCGCTCTTGACTAAGTTCCCGTTTCTCGGGTCACGACACTCGCAGCGATTCAGACCGTAGAACGTTCTTGATGTTCCTTCAGAATCTCTATCTGTTACGCCAGCGACAGCAGCGCCGCTCCATTTTTCAAAATCACTTTTATTTCCGCATTTGAAAAGCAAAAGTTTCTTGTCATCCGGCAAACTGTCTCCTTTCCAATTGCAAATTGGAACTGCGTTTGCCGAAAAGTCAGATTCTCTTTCATCGCTACCCAAGCAGGATGTGAAAACGCATCCATCATTTTTAAGCTCCAAAATTCCCTGCCCCGGTATATTTGCAGAAACTTTCTGCGGGTCAGCAAGCTTTATGTTTTTCAATTTTACAACAACATTTCTGGCAACAAAGTCTCCTTTGTTTGTTAATTCTATTTGCCCGACAAGCGGGAGCTGCGGGTCAATTTCCGGAGATGCTTTTCTGTAGTTTGTTGCTTCAAAATTTTCAAATTCCAGAGCTAAAGTGGATTTTTCTGCTGTTGAAGGCGGCGGAGGCTCGACTGCACAGCCGGGGCCGCATGTTATTACAAGCCATGCGTCTCCAATATTTTTTCCCACAGAATCAAATGCCTGACCGATTGGAGCACCGAACGTTGTGCCGAAATTATAAACACTCGCCCAGTAGGGGCCGAAAATTGCTGTGCCAAATTGTCCTGTGTATTGGAATGAGAAAGCTATCAGCGAAAAGAAAATTACAATTATTCCGATGTAAGGTCTTCCTTCCCTGCCGCCAACTGTTCCCATGAAAAGCCCGAGAAGCCAGACTGCTGCATAAGAAATCATAAATGCTCCTTTTGTCCAACCCAATAAAACCGGAAGGCCTGCATAAAGCACAAGCGCCAAAAACATTCCTGAACCAACATCATCAATGTTCCTTGCATTTACTGCGTTGAGAACTGTTGACGGGCTTACTTTATTGAACACTCCGGCAATAACAACCTGTTTTTTATCTTCCTGAGGTTCTGTCTGAGGTATGGTTGCAAAAAATGCCAGAGACAGAAGGAAAATAGAAAATTCTGGCTTGTCTAAAATTCCTATAAACATAGCTTGAAATGCGAAGCCAACTGCGCCGACTATCAGAGCTGTTAGCAGAATTTTTACAGCTTTTTGCGGGATGCTTGCGGTGGCAAGCGAAGCTATGAGAGCTGAAAGATATATTAAAATTATTACAGTTATTCCAGAATAAATTGAAGATGCCCCGCCCAAACTGAGAAATGAAAGCATATAGAAAGATAAAACAAAACCAAGCAAAGTTCTGAACCACGCATCTGCTGCTTTGTATGGCTGGTCGGGCTTGTATTTGTTTGGCAGGGAGAGGTAAGCGACAAAAACTATGATTAGCGGAATTACTTTATGAATCACGTGGGCAAAACCAAATTCCAAAACAAGGAAAGTTACAACCAGAATTTTCAGGAAGCTTTTCAGATAGAGCCAGCCAACCTCATTTCCAATTTCTATGCCTCCTTCAGTTTTTTTTGCGCGCGACATTATGTCAAACTGTGATGGAAGTGCATACCAGAAAGCTACTAAAATAAGTGCTGTCGAGAGAAATGCAAAACCGAAAAGCGCAGAAATTGCAGCTGCAACCGCGAAAATTACAATCGCAAATATTTTATTTTTTAACTTGAATATTTTCAGGGGTTCTGTTGTTTCTGGGGTAAGAGGAATGCTGCCGACCGGTTGGGAAACTTTTCCAACGGCATAGCCATGTGGAGCTACAACAAATTTTCCATTGACAGATATAAGATGCTTTTTGCATTGATTGCAAAAATAAGTTCCTCTCGGTGTTTCCACCAAATTTTCGTGAGGGCATTCTGTCTCAGCGAATGGGCCCGGACTCGCCTCTACTTCGGGAGTGCTTTCTTCGTCCGTTTTTGCTGCTGCCATACTAATCTTTAGTTTTTTCTATTTTAAAAACGCTATAAAATATCAGAAAGCTGCAAATAAAAACGCAACAGAAATTGGAATTTATCTATTTCTTAAAAAATTCCAAGAACTCAACATTCAAATCAGAATTCGGGGAAGGGAAAATCTCCAGAATATTTTCTCCAGTAACAAATCCTTTTGGAACTTCTGTCGCAATGTAATCGCTGGCAGAGCCTGAAAATATTTCTTCTCTGTTAAGAAGAATTTTGAAACTTCCTGAGCCTTTAACAGAAGCTTCCATCAGCCTTGCAGAAGAGTCAGAAGTTGAGAAATGATATTCCATATGCTCGCCTGTTAGCCCAAAAAGTTTTACCTGAAAAGAATATTTCGCTGGTGTAAACAAAAATCCGCCGCTTGCTTCTATCCTTAGAGTATTTTCATCCTGTAGAATCTTTCTGAAAATCTGAATTTCATGCATGCCTGCCTTTGGGGCTCCTCTGTAAACTTCCTCATTGTTGATGAAAACCTTAAACTCACCATAGCTGTTTGTTTCTGAAATGTCAAATTTCAAAAAAAGTTGGTCATAATCTTTGTCGACAAAAAATCCCGCAGCTTTTTGAGAGTCGGCATCCTTTGCAGAAACCTCTTCGGAAAAATCCGCCAAAAGTTCTGGTTCGTCTGCTGATAAATGGGCAGAATCACCCAAGTAAATTACACCTGACATTTTCTTTGCAGAGTCAGAAATTATTTGCGTGGTTGTGGTTTGCTGAATATTTTTCCCTTGCTGAGGCTGCGAATTTATTGAAACAAAGCCTGATGGAGCTATAATTTGCTGTTGCTGCAAAACAAAACCAAGATACATCGCTGTAATCGTGGCTAGAGCCAAAAGCAGCACTGGAACGAATTCTGGCATAGTAATTATACGGTAGTAAAAGTATTTAAAGCTTCCCTAAGAAGGGCTCCGCTGACCTTACGTGGTGTAGGATATTATTCCTTATACTGCTGCGCCTCATAAGGTCATCCTTATGGGCTGACTTCATGACGCGTGTGAATTTTATCATATTCAAATTTAACACACGACACGAAGTCAATTCACCCGAGATTATCGCTATGCGATATTTTAAAAATGCAAACCGCATCCCATTCTTTTCCGGCCTTGGCAAGAAACTCTCTCTCCAGCTTCAAATCAAAAAATATTTCTTTCAGCTTTTCAAATCTCTCCTTGCAGTTACTTTCATTGCAAAATAAAGTTATTATAAGTTTTCCGCCGGGCTTCGCATAATCAATTATTTTTCTCGGATTCTTCAGCAAATGAATTATGTCAACGCAGAAAACAAAATCAAACTCTTTTTTGTATGGCAGAGAATCTCCAGAAGCTAGAATTTTTTCTCCTTTGATTTTTTCTAAATATTTTGGATTAATATCAACCGCAACAGCCCACGGAATTTTTTCCTCGAGAAATCCGGGGCCGCATCCTATGTCCAAAACTTTTGCGGATTTTTGGACTTTAACTTCTTTCAGAATTTTGAAAATCTTTTCCCTTTGAGTTTCTCCCATCCAGTTTTCGTAGATTTCATCTATTATTGGCATGGGTTGAAATTTGGGGCTCAATGTTAAAAGCCTTTGGGCGCGCAAGCTTCAAATGTTTCCTTTGATTTCTGGTGCAGTTCTGCGCGAGGATTTCTTCCTTTGGAAATTCTCTTCCGCGCCACAAAAGATTTTTTTCAAATTTTTCCGCGCCGAATGCCTCGGAAATTTTTCGCACAGCCAAGTCAACATCAAATTCTTTGCATGAAAAAATGTCTATGTTCATGTAGCCGTTCGGATGCGGAAATGTGTGGATAGAAATGTGGCTCTCTGCGATAATCACAATCGCGGAAATTCCTCCCTTGTCCCATGTTTCTGGGTTTGCCGGGTATTCAAGCAGGTGCGGGCCTGAAACTTTTTTCATTCCCAAAATTTTCGGGAGCTCATCCAGAAAGTTCAAAACAAAATTTTTGTCTAGAAGTTTTTCGCTTTTGCAGCCGTATAAATCCAGCATTAAGTGTGGGCCGAACATAATTTCACCTAATTAGAAATAAATCTGCCTAACAAAATTCTGAGAATTTTCTACGACAAAAAGTGTTTTTTTATTCATCTTCTTTTTTCTTCCACCAGTTCAAACAGTCGCTCACATAAAATAAAAAACGTTTTGCGCTGGAGATTTTATTGCAGAGGTTGTTTATAAAGATTTATTCAAATTTGTAGCCGGCTTTTTCTCTGGCTTTTTTTTCAGCAGCAATAACCTGTAGCAGAATTTCTTTGAGATGTTTTTGAGAAGCAATTCTCTCCGGCTCATGTGCCTTTATTTGCGCGTAAAAACCTTTTGTTATCTCATCTAATCTGTCCATTAATCTGCTAGGTTTTCTTTGGGCCTTTCCGGCAACAAATCCCATAACATCCGGAGCTGTCAATGTGTATTCTCCCCAAACTTCTATTTCCCTGCGCGGATCTGCATCCAAATATTTTCCCCACGAAACAGCTTCGCTCTGTCCAGAGCCGGAAAGCCCGCCAGTTCTCTCATCTGCTGTTGTGAATCTTATGCAACCTGCGGAGCCGTCAAATTGTAAAGCAAAAATTTCTGCCGCAGTTGGCGCAGTTGTCTGTGTGAAATTTCTTGGGCCGCCTTCACCGAGGAAAACATTTAATTGAGGCTGGGTGTAAACGCTAAGCGCTGCTGCCTGAAGAACATCTTGCGTTGGGCTTGTGTCTGCGTACATCCCTTCAAGAGCAAGCAAAGACAAATCCATTCCAAGAGAATGGTTTGCTCCAGAATCTAAAAATACCGGCACCCCATGCTCAGCTGCTCTGACAATAAAAGAACCTTTTTTGTCAATAACAATTCCGGAATCATCATTAAGCATTTCCTTTCCAAACTCATACAAAAATTGCGCTGTAGAAAACGGCGGCTTCATGCGCGGCAAAACTCTTCGCGCGAAATCCTGATTTATCATATCCTGCGCTTTTAGAGTGTAGCGGTTGTGTATGAACCTGTCATAAATTCTTGTTGTTTCATCTCTCCTCAAATCGTCATCATCAACTTGATGGTGCCCGTGCCTTACCGGAAGGCCGCATGCGTAATGCAAATCGTGATAAGCATTTGCACCTGTTGTAACAATAGCATCAACTAAACCAAGAGAAATTAAATCTGCAAACAATCCGCCCATGCCCGCAGGAGTTGCAGCGCCGGCAACACCGAGCCAAACATATTCACCCTCTTGGATTCCTTTAACCCATCTCTTGGCTGCTGCAGGTTTTCTGCTGGCTTGATAACCAAGACCAGAATCTATTTTTTTGATATGATAAGTTGTTGCATCAACAAATTCTTTTGTTATTCTCAAAGGAACTTGCGCCCGCCTTCCGCCCATCCACCTGCTGTGAGAAATTGGATCTTGCATGAAAACCAACCACATTCAAAGTATTTAAATTTAATTTTGGTGGACTCAGGGGGAATTTCTTTTTGATATAACCGCGAAGCGGCTATCTTCCTTTTGGAATTAGCCCTAAACCTTTTCGAGAAAAGGTTTGGGGATTTGAACCCCCGATTTCATGCATGCCATGCATGCGTCATTCCGAACTAGACCATGAGCCCGCATAAAATTCTTTCGCGCGCAGCTTTTTATAGATGTTCCTGCAATTCTGCGGAATGTTAAAATTAAGAAAGCTGAGGCAATGCTTCCACTTGCTTGAAGGTGGGGAAGTTTCGCAGACTGTGGAAGAGCAGAGACATCTCAGGATTTACGCGCTGCAAATTTATGGGAAGGGGAAACTCTTTCAGCTTTTTCCTTTTGCTGACGGCTATAGCAGCCAGTGGATTCCAACAAGCGATTACAATGCAATTCTTGCGACCGCAAAAATATTGAGAGTTCCTTCCCCTGAGCTTCTGAGAGAACCAAAACCTGTGATAAAATATCGCGGCACAGAATTTGGAGACGGTGCAGTTCTGGCAACTCTCGTGCCTGTTGAAATGTCAATGGCTCTTGTTTATGAAATTCCAAAAAAATAATTGGTGGGCCCGCGCAGAGTTGAACTGCGGCTTCTACCTTTCCAAAAAATTTGTAAGGGTAATGTCATACCGTTAGACCACGGGCCCGCAAACAAATTAGAACAAATTAAGTTTAAAAAATGGTGCGCCCGACGGGATTTGAACCCGTGTCACAAGCTTGGGAAGCTCGGATCCTTTAGAGAAATTTTTTGCCACTAGACTACGGACGCTCAATTAGAAATAAATTTTGAAGAATAAAAACCTATCCGAAAATCCCGCCGACACCAGAAGCGGCAGCATCTGCCTCTTCTTGAATTTTTTTATTTGCCTGCTCCAAAATTTTTGGATCAACAGAGAAAATAAATTCTTTCAAAAGCTCTTTGCATTTTGAAACGCCAGCATCTGAGCCGGAAATTAAAAATATGCTTCCGTCTGCGCCAGCTTCAATCCCCAATGCGGACGCATCTCTAATTGTAATTGACTGGCGCGCGGCAATGTCAAAATCTTTTCTTAAAGCTTCTTCGGCCTTGCGCGCGTTCTCGCGTTTTATAAAACATACGTATTCCATAAAATTCTTAACAATTATAAGCTTAAAAATCTTATAGAATTTCATGCCCTCGTGGCTCAGCTGGCAGAGCGGCTGCCTCGTAAGCAGCAGGTCGTGAGTTCAAATCTCATCGAGGGCTCCACCGTATTTTTAAAGTTTACAATTCATGTAATAGTTGAGAAAAATGATATCAAAAGAGGAATCTAACGAAAAAGTTGAAGATGGTTGGCTGAGAATCTGGTTTGGGCTTGAGGCGCTTGCTGTTTCAGAAGAGATAACAAAAAAGTCTTTGGAAAACCTTTTGGAGCGCTTGGAGTCAGACAGCCGTGTAAAAGTTTACAGAAAGGAGTTTTCAACGGCGAAAATGGTTGAAAATCCTATTCCTGAAATAAAAGAAGGCTGGTCCATTGTTTGCGAAACCGAATTCGTAGCTAAAAAGCTGGATGATGTCGTGCAGATTGTAATGGAATACGGGCCATCGGCTGCAGAAATTCTGGAACCGCAGAAACTCTCTTTGAATTTGGGTGAATGCCAGAATATTTTAAATGGGGTTTCGGACATGATGCACAGGTTTGCGCGAGCGGGGATTGGTGGAATGGTTGTAGTAAGGGGGAAAGAGTGATAATCTATGAAAAAGATATTTTTTGTTTTTTTTGTGGTTGCTGTTTTTTCTAATCTTGCAGCCGCGGAGGAGCTCGCAGATTTTTCTGTTACGACAAAAATTTCAACTGATGGGATTTCGCGCTCAACAATAACAATCAGCTTGGAAGAATTTTCAGGTGAGGTAAGGGTTCCAGTTCCTTACGAGATAAGCAGGCTCAGCTTTGATTCGAACTTTGGAAAACTTTCATGCATAAAAGAGAGTAAAGTTTATGGAACCGATATCCTTTGCAGCATCCCACAGGAAACCAGTGGTTCTTTCAAAACAGAATTCGATGTTGAGAATCTTGTTAGAAGTTCTGATGATAAATTCTTTTTCAAGCAGGAGGTTTCGGTTCCGATAAATTCAAAAAAATTCAGCTTCCGTGCGATTCTTCCTGAAGGAATGGGTATTGATGGGATTGGGGGAATATTCCCAAAGGATGCGGAGAGCTCAAGCGACGGAAGGAACATTTTCTTGACTTGGAGAAAAGATTTCATGAGCGCGGGAGAAACTTTTTCATCTCAAGTTGTTTTTGAGCCGCTATCTGCACAGAGTGGCGGACCATCCGGATTGATAGCTGCAGGCTCGCTTATAGCTTTGCCGATAGCACTTGCATTTGGTTATTTTTATTTTAGAAAGTTCAAGGAGAACGCGCTAACTCCAAGATTGGTTTTACCTGTTCTTAAAGAGGATGAGAAAAAGGTTGCAGAAGGCCTGATAAAACACGGCTCTGGAGTAAACCAAAAAGTCATTGTTGTAGAGTCTGGATACTCGAAAGCAAAGGTTTCAAAGGTTTTAAAAAGCTTAGCCGAAAGGGGAATTTTAAAATTTGAACGCGTCGGGCGCAGCAACAGAATTTATTGGAGTGAAGAATTCAAGAAAAAGGGTGGAGAGAGGTAGAACATGTAGATAAGGTACTACACAGCTTTAGAAACTCTTAAAAGGCATAAAATACTGTAATTCTGTCTATACCTGTGCTTAGAAACTATTATAATTCTTTGTATCAACTGTTTCATGTAAGCTTTATATCCCCCCTTTCTCATGTAGTTTCAAACAAAATGGTGCCACATTTAGGTATGCGAAAATAATTTCGCGTATCAGTATTAGTGTTCAAACTTAAACGCGCGAAATTTTTGAAATGAAGTTTGAAATAAATTTCGCCCGAGAAAAATGCGGTTGGAATTTATTTTGAATTTTCACTTCAAACTTATACGCGTGATTGGTACCAAAACGCGCATTCACCGCGCAAATAAACAAAAAATAAAAAAATACGGAGGAAGGAAAAATATGCAATTTAGAAAATTAGCTGCAATCGGCGGCTCTGCGTTGATGACAGGTTTGTCATTGGCAGGAGCAGCAATGGCAGCTACAAATGTAGGAAATCTGGCAGACCTTGCAGCCCCTGTTGGCGGCGCAGCTGACTTCCCACTCTTTGTTGTCGGTAAAGACGCAAAGACTTCGGATGTCGCAGGCGCAATCGGCGTGGCAACAAGATTTGCAGCAGAATCAAAAACAAAAGTAGCAGCGACAACGTCACCAGTAGTAGGAGCCGTGGAAGGCGGTGTAAACTTGGCAACAGCAACTGTACCTATGTACGTAGGCGACAGATTGACTGTAGCAAGATCATCTCTTTCATCAACAGAACTTCCAAACATACTAAAATCTGAGAAGTTCGCTGATGGCTCTGGAACAACATACAGTTATGACCAGTATGTTGACCTTGGTACAACTTCAGCTCCAATATACGGTAAGACTGGAGATTTGACAGAACCGACACCTTATGTAAACATGACAACATCTGTCTCGACTTCAAGCTATCTGTATGCATTGAGAGCAGTGTTCACAAACGCTATCAACATAACAAAAGGTACAACCGGCGCTAGCGAGACCACATCTTCTGCAAACGCAGCAGCGGGACAGCCATTGAAACTGTTCGGAAGCGAGTGGACTATCGGAGTTGATTCAACAGCAACAAAACTTGTGCTTTATGGCTCAGGAGAAAAAGCTTCTCTAAAATACCAACAGCCAGTAACACTCTCAATCGGTGGAACAAACCACACAATAGAATTCCTTGGTTCTGAGTCAGCAACAAAAGCCCAGTTAAAAATTGATGGCGCACAGGATGCATACAATGAAGGAAGCATCTACAACAAAGGAAACCCAACATTTACAATATACGTAAAAGATGTCATACAACTCTCATCAACCGACCAAACACAAAATAGTGTAGTTCTTCAATTGGGAGCAAACAAACTATCATTGCCAAATGGCGCAGCAGCACAAAAAGGAGTCAACGATGACACAGTTTCCGGTTCTGTTGTTGACCTTATTGTGACAAGCACAACAGCAGGTTCTGCAGGTTATGGCCAGCTAACAAAACTCGTGGTTTATGAATCTTCATCTGATTCAAATAAAGCCTACATAAAGGAAGGTGGAGAGTTTGTCGACCCTGTATTCGGAACAGTTAAAATGAAGTTCAGCGGGTACACACCAAGCTTAACTTCAACAACTGAAAGAGACACAGTAACTTTCGGCCAATCTTCAAGCGAGTTGAGTGTTAAAGTACCAGAGGTAGTTTCTGGAAAATCTGTTGACATAAAATGGGCGTTTGACAGCGCAACAGGTACATCTGGTACAATTTTGTCACTGAACGAATCGGCTTCTAGAGCATATGTTTTGGTTGAAGGTCACCCAATCTCTAAAGACGATTACTTTGTAGTTGAGGCCGCTGGAGAGGGCCACCTGTTCAGATACTCAAGCGCAGACCAAACAGCAACGACAGGAACAAACCTTGGGTACAACTTCTATGATGTGTTCTCGGGTGAATCAAAGAAAGCCGCATACGCTTCATCAACCAACGCTACATCGGTTTCGATGAAAGTAAATGGTCAGGATGTGTATGTTTCAAACATAACAACAGCACACTCTGGAAGAACAATAACCGAACCTATTATAGCAGTGACATGGAAGTCTGGTAGTGATCCGTCATGGAGAGATGCGCCAGCTACAACAGAGACCGATAGCGTCGCTTACGGTGGCACATCACTCAGTGCGGGAGCAAGCCCAATGACATATGTAACAGTCTGGCCAGGAATAAAGCTAAAAAGCGGATATAAAATGTTCCTGACAGCGCCTAACACAACCTTCGGTGCAGACTACAATAGCAACGTGCCAAATGCAATAAATGTGAGTTTGGTCAACAACACAGTGCAAAGATTCCTGTTACCAACAGGATATTTGAGCGCATTGTTCTACAACACATCTCACAGCGGGGCATCAAATACTGGTCTCAACTCTACATGGTTGAACTTATCAGCAACAGACACGGGAACCCTAACAGGTGTTTCAAACTCTACAACAGCAAGCGCAGTTGGTAATCAGGGAGTGGGTTTACCGTCTGCTAGACTCAACTCTGCTGGAAGATTAATACCAATCCTTGTCGGAAGACAGTGGTATGGTATTGGAACAAATGTTACTGGTGGTACAGGAGCGCAACTGCTGTTCAGCTTGCTCGACGAAGTAGCAGGTACTGCAGTAGGAAGAGATGCTGTCGGCAACATAACACAGCCAGCATTGCTGTTTGTTTCACCAAAGGACGACAACCAAAACAGAGAGACTTTCTGGGTTCCGGGAACAGACACATCTACTGGAGCAGCTTTGACAGGTTCGATAGGCACATCTGAAGCCACGGGTGTGACTTGGTTCTCTGCGGCAAGCGGCGCAACCCCAACAACAACAAGGTACTTTAACTTGTGGGGAGCTGTGATTGAGCAGGACACGAACTCGCAAGGAAAGCTTTCAGCAACATTTCCGAGATCTCAAACCTATGCGACTACACTCATGTTGGAAAAGACATCAACAGGAGCGGGCACGACAACCACAGGTGGCGACAGCTTTAATGTCATAAAAGTGACAGCAGATGTCGCAAGGTTGGACACTGAGTTGAGCGCAACAGACAAGACCAACAGCGATTTAATCGTTGTCGGCGGTCCATGCGTCAACAAAGTAGCGGCTGACTTGCTTGGTAAAACATACCCGGCATGCGCAGACGAAACTGCAACAACCGATGCAGATGCTTTGAGCAAGACAGGCATTCCAAAGAATGCTGCGATTGTGAAAGTATTTGCTGACAAATACGCAACAGGAAAAGTTGCAGTATTGGTTGCTGGTTGGAGAGCACAGGACACTGACTTGGCAGCTCAGGCAGTACAGCAGGACAAACTTGCTGGAAAGACTGACATGGCTGTAAAGGTCAGCGGAACAGATGTTGCAACTGCAACAGTAGAAGCGTTCAGCGGTTAAACCAAACAAAAATTGTCCGTGTGAAAATCACGGACTTTTTTAAATTTTTTATTTTCTATTTCTTTTTTGATTTAGCGCCAGCTAAATTTTTTCTTAACAGGATTTGTTTTAAATAGAGGCTCGTTGTTCGGCTGGGTTGTCTCTCTGTGCTATAGAATTCATTTGCGTTTCAAGAATTTTGTCAAAAATCATGCAGTAAAAAAATGAATGTTAAGAAAGAGCCGCAACTCAATAAACTTTATAAAGTTTATCTTACCTTAATATTCATGCGAAAAATTTTCCCGGCGCTCATTGCAGTAATTTTTGTTGCAGCTTGCCTTGGCCAGGCGGAAGTTTACAAGCTAAAATTTGCTGGCATGGATATAAATTTTAGGGCAGACTTGAAAAAGGCGGAAAACATTCCGTTGGAGCCTGATCCTGAAGCTGTGAGAAATCTTATGTTTGAAAATCCTGTGGCAGATGTTAAAATTGCTTTTGTGGCTGATGATAAAAATGCCGGTTATTATGGTGTGACGGGATTTGAGCTGCAGTATAAAACTGTTATAGCATATAAGCAGTTTATTTTTACTGACAAATCTATTGTTCAGGAAGAAAGCGGAAAGCAGTGCGTATATTTTGAGAAAGTTCTCGTAGGTGGCATCGGAACTCAAAGAAAAATATGTTTCGAGACTATTGTTCTGAACAACACAGCCGAAGCAGACGCTATCGCGGATGAAAAAACTCCTGTTTTGTTAATGGAAGCAGAAGCAGAAGACACAAAGGTTTCTATTGAGGGAAATGTTGTGAGGATAATGGGAAAAGACATGAGCCAGAATAGCAGGAAGTATACCGACTTAGATTTGGCTGCGGATAAATTCTTGCTGGTGCTTTTGAATGAGTCCACAAAAAAATAAATTCAGCACTCTATTAATTTCTCCAAATCTTCCTTTGACTGAAGACCTTCGAGCAAAACTTTTTCATTTATCAGAATCGCCGGCGCTTTTGTGATTCCGTATTTCTCCTTTAGCAGATTTATCATGCCAACATCCAAATCAATGGGAAGCGGCGCAGACAGAAGTTTTTCCGACCCGCATTTATTTATCAAATCCAAAATAACCCTGCTCTGCACATTCTGGTCGCTTGCGAGGGATTCATCATACTGGGAATAAAAATACAAAAGCGTTGTGTAGTTTTCCCCGCATTTTTGTTTCAGATAAACAGAATTCAGCCAAAACTGCAACTGGAGAAGAGCGTAGCGTTTTTTCTCCTGAATAAGTTGGGTGGCAAAACGGTTCACTTTTTCAACTTTCTCAAGCTCAAGCCCATCGCTGTAAATTTTATAGGAGAAGTCTATATTGGATCTTGCCGCCGCATCGCAAAACTCATTGTCGCCTGAAAATGTCTGATAAAATAAATTCTGCAGGCGCGCATCATTGAATGTGAAATCCCTTTTTTCAAAAATATCTCTCAGGTCCTGCACCCTTGAGCTGTCAAGCCATATGCCAACTAAAAGCCCTGCTGCGAAAACTACCGCCGTCAGCAAAAAAGCTTTTGTAAAAACACTTACCATTCTTCTGCACCTTCTCTGATATATTTTATTCCCGAATAAAGCAAACTGAATGGAAATATTGTTATGTAAATGCTTAAATATATTAGAAGCTCTACAATGCCTGAAAGGCCGGAAATTTTCTTGTTCGTGCTTTTGAGGCTTATTCTAATCCACCATAAAGAAAGCAAAAAGATGAAAATTCCGAAAATCGTGAAAATACTTGGCAGAAAAATATAGTCAAAGAAAACCGGACTTTTTATGGACGCTCCGACTTCATATGATTTGAAAAGAATATAGGAGAAATCCCATGCCCCCTTTATTGTTATGTACATGAAAACGGCCATGCCAAAAACTGAAATCACATAAGAGAAAAAGAAAAATGGCAGGACGAATGTTCCAAGGCTTTTATATTCTTTTTTGAAAAGCGCCGGCATGTACTTTAGAGAGGTTTGAATTCCTCCAACATTCCATCGCATGCGCTGGTGCCACCAAACTTTGAATTTTGAGGGTGCTTTTGTGAAAACATTTGAATCGAGAGACATTTTTATTAAATAGCCTCTGCTCATTAACCGCCAGGCGATTTCAATATCCTCTGTCATATTTTTTTCATCAAACCATCCGACTTCCCTTAAGGCAGAAAGCCTGTAAATGCTCAAAGGGCCGGGAGTTACATAAACTCCGCCCACGCTTTCCAAAAGCTTGCGCGCCCACACAATTAAAATATATTCAAGATTCTGGAGTTTTTCTATGAAATTTTTCGGGTCTTTTACAAAGATTGAAGTTGTGACAGCACCAACTTCTGGAGAAGTGAAGTGGGCGACAGCTTTAGCAAGCGAGTCGGGCTCAGGATAAGAGTCTGCATCAACGCATGCCGCCATTTCCGTGTCTGCGAATTTCAGCCCATAATTAAGCGCATGCGCTTTTCTCTCCCTGCCTTCTCGCAGTTTTTTCAAAACAGTTATGCCGGAGAACTGCCTTGCTATCTCTCCTGTTCTATCTGTAGAAGAGTGGTCAACAACAATAACTTTTAATTTGTCTTTCGGATAATCAAAATTCAAAACCGATTTTATTGTGTCTGCGATTGATTTCTCTTCATTGTATGCTGGAATTACCACAGAAACAGAGGGTATTTCTGACATCAGTGGGGTTGAGCGCAAATTTTTCCTGTTCTCATAATAGAGAACAAACATTAGGAAAGAGAAAAATATTGTTACAAATGCGAAAAACAGGTACGCAATATCTATGAATGAGAGCATTTAACCACTTTAGCAGTAGGAGCGAAAAGGTTAAAAGCTTTCGGAATTTTCGGTCTTCATAATTTCCGCAAGAATTATTGTGGCATATGAACCTGGCGGAAGCGAAAAGGAAATCTTTGCTTTTAATTTTCCTTCATTGAACTCGTCTTCAGAAATTTCCAAAATTTTTAAATCTTTCGGTTTGAGCAGGAATTCCCGTTCGCCGCCCTTTGAGCTTATGTCTTTTATTTCTTTGATTTGAAAATTTTCTGATTTTACTCTTTTCGTCTCCAGAATATGGGAAATTATTTTGTCTGCCTCATTTGTTTTTGAAAGTTTTGTTTCGTGTCCGAATATTTTTACATGATCCGGAATCATTTTTCTTTTCCACAATTCCAAAACAGTTTCATTCCAAACCCAAGCTTGAACAGCATTCACAAACATTTTTTGCAGTTTCTTCGGGAATATTTTGAAAGCCCCTATGAAGTCTTTTGGGTTTTGTGATAGGTAATTACACAACGCTACTTCATATTTCAATCGCCGCGGAAATTTTCCTGCAGCTTCTGCGAAGCCTTTTTGGCCCCAATTAGCAGCCAGAGAATTTCTGGCATCTTTTGAGTCATCCGGCTCAGCCTCAAAAGCTTTTGCCAAATAAATTTTCAAAGCATTTTCAAAATCTCCTTTCAAGATTTCTTCGCCAACCAAATGAGTTATCTTTCTGACTTCGCCAAATCTTTGAGGGCCGAACAAATTCGGAATTCCTTTTTGCAATTGCGAAAATGTTTCCGTCAATCTTTTTTCAATTTCATCTTTTGGCAAATCAATATCCCTAATAATAATTTCAAACTTATTTCCGCCGGATTCTCCGAGCTGGATTTTTTTGTCTGCTGGCTCAAATCCATATAATTTTATATCTCTAATTTTTATTTTCTCCAGCTGATCGGTGGAAATTTCCCAAGCGGAAACTCTCTGCTTTGTAATTGCCCGCTTGTCTTTTGTGCCGGCAATACCAAACCTGCTTTGGCTTACGTGAAGCTTTCTAGCGATTTCATGCAATGCCTGATGCGTGTCCCAGTTGAATTTTTCCATCCAAAAAATTGTATGCTTGTAAGAGCTGCTGAATTTTTTCTCTTTCAATTTCTGCTCAAGCTGCGCGTGCGAGAGATTTTTCGGAGGGATTTCCTCAACAGCAAAATCTGAAATGCGCTGGCGCAGGCGGCCGGCTATGCCTTGAGAGTTTGTGAAATATTCCATAATAAAAAAATAGAAAGCAAGACTATTAAACCTGCAGCATCCCCACAGTCAGCATATCTCTAACTCCAAGCGCAGCCCCGAGAATGAAAATTATTATCTTCAGGAAGTTTTTAAAGAACTGCTCTTTCTCGGGCTTGCCTTTGTATTCCTTATCAATCAAATACAGCACGCCCCATACAACAATTGTTTTCAGGGGAAACATTATCCACGGACCGAAAATTCCAATCAGAAATCCTGGAAGCACATGCTGCTCGTAGTAGCCGTAGAATTGTATTGCGACAAAAGAGCTTGTGCCATCGAGCAAATGCGCGGACAAAATTCCCGCGTTTATTTTGCTCAGCCATTCAGGCTTGTATTTGCTTATTACGAAAAAAGCAATAACAAAAATTGCCCAAATTCCAAGAATAATTCCAAGCGCGGAAAAGTTTGTGAGTTGCGTCAGAGTCAAATTATAAGCGAGCAAAACTACCCCAACGCCAATCATAAATTTCCAATAATCAATTTTAAACTTTCTCTGCAAACCTATTCCTAAAAGCAGCGAGCTGAATGCAACAGCAAAAAGCAAAAAATAAATCGGAGGCGAGCACCACCACCAGCCGTCATACAAATTGTGGTCGCGCAAGGCGCGCGTCCAGCCTCCAAAAATTATGAACGGCAGAAGCGCATAGAAAAAGTGCTTGTCAATCTTTATTTCAAGCTTTTGTAAAAGCTTGTAAACTCCCGCAACCGCCAAAACCAAAATAATTCCGTATGTCAGCGTGCCGGGAAGAGTGTAGTATTTGCATAGAGGCAAAATGTAGTTTGTGTTTATGAAATCTTCGAACATTCCCATAAAATCATCAAAGCAGTTTTAATTTTCCAGTGATTTTGTCAATCTCTCCATCTTCCGCCGGCCCGATTCCAACAGCAGTCGGCGAGCCCGGCTCAATCTGCGTCAAGCCCGCGTCATGAATTATTGCCGCAGGAAGTTTTGCTTTTCTTGCCTGCTCAAAGATTTTCAATAATTCAGGTTCCGAAGAAACTTTCAGCACAACTTTTTTCATTCCTTCGGACTCCCAATCGTCTGCATCTTCCTCTGAAGTTTTGCGTAGGGCGGCTATGCTTGCGTGCCCGCCCTGGCTAACAAGTTTTCCTTTTCCCATTTTCAAATCTGTCCTGATAATTATTGCCTGTTTCATGGACTGAAAATGTGAAATGGTATTTAAATTCATTTGAAGAATTTTACTTATGGTTTTTTCAATTGAGCAGTTGGGTCTGTTGGGATTATTTTTGAACACAATTTTGTCAGCTTCTATTTTCCCGCTTCCATCAGAACCATCAATTCTCTTGGCTGCAAATTTTTTCAACATCTACAGCGTTTTTATCGTTGCCGTCATCGGCGGCTTTATCGGGGCTGTTTTAAATTACTATATCGGCCTGAAGGGCCTGCACAATTTTTTGGCTAAGCGCGAGCCAAAAAAAGAGAAAGAGGCGAGAAAACTTTTGGACAAGTATGGCTCTCTTGTTTTGCTTGCGGCTCCATGGATTCCTTTTATTGGAGATCCTATAATGATAGTTGTCGGCGCGCTTAGAATGGACTTCAAAAAGTTTGCCATGCTTACTTTTGTCGCGCGTGCAATAAAAACCGCAGCCCTGATTTTCTTTTCTGTAAAATTATTTTCTGGCTTCTAAAATAATATGGAATGTTGGAAAATCTTTTGAGTTTTTTACTTTTACTTTCCTGAAGCCTGCTTCGCGCATTTTTTCCAGCAGGAATTCTTTTGAGTATAAATTTATTTTAGTGCCGCGCGCGCGCCAGATTGCTTTGTAAGCGTGGCCGGAAAGCCTTTCTGAAGATGGGGCTGCAAGCAAAATCCTGCCGCCGGTTTTTGTGAGGAAATAAATTTTTTTAATCAGTCTTTGGGCGGCTTTTTCTGAAAAGTAATTCAAAAGCCCTATGCAGATTACATTATCGAATTCCTTTCTGGAGGAAAATTTCATTGCATCCGCACGAAAAGCTGAAATTTTTGTTGAGCTGTTATTTTTAGAAAAAATTTTGAGCATCTGGCTTGAAGAGTCTACTGCAGTTATTTTTGAAAAATTCTTTCCTGCGTTAAGATAATATCCTGTGCCGCAGCCCAAATCCAGCAGCGAGCCATTTCCTCTTGACAGAAAATTTCTGATATGTTTGTCACGGTTTTTCATGTATGCAGAAACTATTGGATAGCCCAGGCGCTTTTCGTATTTGTGCGGGCTAGAAAAAACGGATTTCATAGAATCAAATTATTTTCTTTATCTCAAAGCTGCTTAGCATCATTGCAGAGGAAACGAGCGTAACAGCAGCGTAAAAATATTCATTGAAGCCAAAATAATTCTGCAAAAAATAAATTGCCGGAAAAATCAATCCATTAACAGTCGTTGGCATTCCTATTGAAAAATTCGTTTCTGTAATCTGGAATCGTGCTAGCCTTAAAAGAGAAGCTGTGAGAAAAATTCCTGCAGCTGCATAGCCGAAATAATTTGGCAAAACCTGCGCAATAAACAAGGCTGGCGCGGCCCCGAAGGAAAGCAAATCTGAAATGTCAAGGGCTTTTCCAAAGGCAGTGCCTTTTCCCTGAAGGCGCGCAGCCTTTCCATCTGCCCAGTCAAAAAAAGCTGCGAACACGAGAGCTATCATTCCGAGAGAAAATTCTTTTTGCGAAAAAAAGATAATAGCGATAAATCCACTTAGCAAACTGAATATCGTTATCAAATCTGCAAGCTTCAAATAACCATAAATTGAAAATTTATTTTGCATTTTACCACGGAACTTTTTTTGCTTTTATTTTGTAGGCAAAAATGTTTGCCAGCCTATGAATAACAGGAGTTATTATCAGCATAAGGAAAAACATTTCCAAAGTTATCTGGATGAACCACATCGCAAAAAATGCAGCGCCGAAAATAAAATTCAGCTGGTCTAGGAAGGGCGCGTCTGTGCCGGGAGGTAAATCAAACCTGCGCTTGATAAAACTGCCGGCTAAGTCTCCAGTCAGTGCGCCGAAGGAAATTATGAATGCTAGGAAAAAGCTCATTTGTGGAATCTGCGAGGAGAAATCGAAAAAGTTTGAAAGCTGCGGCTGCAAGAGAAAAATCTGAACTGCGCCCGCGAAAAATCCCGCAAGCACTCCAGCAACAAAACCTTCAATAGTTTTCCCATCACCAAAAATCCTTTTTCTGTCAATCCAGTTTTTTTTCAAATCAATCGGATAGTGGCCATGCGCAATAACCGGCGCGGCGTTTGCAAAATATGCCGGTATCAAAAGCCAGAGGGCCTTTACCAATTCTATAAACCAGTCGGGCATAAAAAAATATGCTAACTCAACTTTATAACTGTTCTGTCTTTCCTTTCAGCAAGAGCTCTCGCAGACTTCTCATATGGATAGAAAAACTGCGTCCTGTAAGGAAACTGGGCAATTTCATCCGCGTTTGCGTCAGCTAAAACCAGAGCCTCTCTTGAAAGCGGCGAAAGCCCATACCTCCCACCGTCTTCCACCAAAAGGCCGGCGCCGCCTTCTTTTAGGGGATTAAGTTTTGATTCTCTGTGCACATGCTGGATAGCTTTCAAATCTAGATTGGAGTAGTCGAACCATTCCAAAATCTCTTGAACTGAAAATGTTGTCGGCTGCCCGAGCGCGCCCTCTTCCTTTTGCATTCTTTTCAGAATGGAATAGCCGCACCCTCTTGAAACATCTTTTCCTGCAACCATTCTTGGCAGAAATTCTCCTATCTCGAAGAAAATTCTCGACAAGGCGGCCTCTCTCGTTGATGCGAGAACTCTTGTTTCATTGCTCAGATGAGATGATAAAATATTCCTTTTGCTGCACCTGCCCTTCTCTCTCAAAAAACTGCTTGTTGTTCCGCCAGTCTGCAGAAGGCGGTTTGCGTAGAAGCACCAGTCGGGAATTGGAGCGTATCTCTCGTTGCAGTGCTGATAGAGGCTTATACCCGGCCTGCTGCGGTGCGCGAAACTTACGCTCGACATTTCCTCTCCCAAATATTTTCTAACTTCATAGCCTATTATTCCAAAAGATTGCCTGGGAACAAAATCCGCCACAAGCTCAATGACTTTCAGGCGCGTGGGATTTTGAAGGCGCTCGCGCCTGCTTTGGTAATGGCCGACATACATTATTGTAAACATGAAAATCTACAGAACTTGGTTTTCCCAATATATATTATTTTCTATCCGGCAGAGGCGTGTAAAATCTTTAAAAAGGTTTTGGTGCTCCTGCTGGGATTTGAACCCAGGTCCTAAGGTGTTTGCTCAGCCGATATGCGCATATGTTATTTTTCGCGCATCTCATCTTCGCCCGCAACCTTATATCCTATCCAAACTAGCCGCCGTTACTTTTTCTTTCTTTTGGTAACCTACATTTTCTTTCTTTTTGCACGTCCGCATAAAAAGAAAGAAAAGGCGGAAGCTAGACTACAGGAGCTTAGAAAAACTTTATAAGTCTTAACTTTAAAAACAAATCAGCTTAAGTGATATAATGAAACTAAAATGCTTAACCTGCGGGACAAGCCTTGCTGGCCAAGATAATTTCGTAAAGTTCAACTGCCCTGCGTGCGGCGAGACTGAGATAGTCAGGTGCGCGCGCTGCAAAAATCAGTCTGTGCCCTACGGTTGCAAGTGTGGATTTGAGGGGCCATGAAAGGTTTATAAATTTTGAATTTGAATGTTTTCCATAGAAAATTTGGATTGATTGAAAATGGGACAAGTCGCAATTGCTTTGAACATAACACCGAGTTCTCCGGAAGTTAATTTGGAAAATGTCAAGGAAGAGATTTCAAAAAAAATGAAAGTGCAGGATTCTAAAATTGAGCCAATTGGATTTGGGATAAGCAGGCTCAGGCTTTTGATTATTGCTCCGGACGCGGGCGGCTCTGACACAGACAAAATTGAAAATGAAATTAAATCTGTAAAAGGAGTTGAAAATGTGGAGGTTGAATCAGTCACGTTGATTTGAAATGCTCGCGCTCAGCGTAAACGCATGAGCGCTCGCTGTCATTGTGTGTTAAGAAAAATTTATATGCCAAAATCTTTGGCGTGGATTTTTTCCTTTTCACATATCAGTTGCGAGCTGGTTTGAATTTATGAAAACCAGCGAGCTTGTTGAAAACTATATTCACAGTGAAAATCTTTTAGATTTTCACGTGCCGTTGAAATCAGAAAGATTTCAACTGTCACCAACGGAACAAAAAACAATTTAGAAAAGGAGTTGAAAAAAATGGTAGAATTTGAAACAATAACAGCAAAGGAAATAAAATTCGGGAACAACAAATTTTTGGAAGTCGCAAGGAAGAAAGCAAAGTCAGAAGAGGGCGAGAGCGAAATAATCTCCATCTCAAAGGGCTTTGTGAACCAGATGGGGCAGAAGCGATTCAAAAATGCTTTGGGCTTTCCTGCGGACAAAGCTGTTGTCGCTGGATTGATTGAGGCTTTGCAAAGCTTGGAATAGGAAAAATTTAATTTGAAAATATTTTAGAATTAGTCGATGGAAATTTTTTGGATTCCAAATGAGGCTAAAATATTTTTCTTTACATCTTTAGCCGTGGCCCACTAAACGATAGCTTTAAATACATTGAAATCAATATCTTTATCATGAAATATGTGTTCGTTGCGCTCGTGGCTTTTCTGTTAATAGGGGCTATTTTAGTTGAAGCTGCTCCAATAAAAAAATATAATACAAACTATAAAAGTTATCAAAATTCTAATTCCAATGGTGGCGGCGGAAGAAACCACGCGCAGCCAGACTTGAAAGGAACAGTTGATAGTGTAATGTTTGGTAATTTCACATCATATGCAGAGGCTAAGGCTACAGTAAGAAATATTGGCCACGCAGATGCTCAAGTTTTTAATGTATATATTGTATTTTTAGATTCTTCTGGTAACAATAAAGGGAGTTGCAATATCGGTATCAACGGTTTGGCTGACGGTAAATCAACAATAGTAAGTTGTTCTGTGAGCAAAGATAATCTTCCACACGGAAGCTATAAAATTGCTGCCATGTTCGACGATACTGGAGTTGTGAGCGAGAGCAATGAAAATAACAACGTAGCCACATTATCATTTAGTACGCCATATTAAGTTAAAATTTTTTCAGACCGGACGAAAATTATTTCTTTTTTAGTTCTATTATCGCATCTGATGCAATCCATCTTGCGGATTTGGAATCAAATTTCAAAATTTCTTTTGCTGTTTTCAGAGCGGATTTTCTCAAATCTTCATTTCTTTTTCCTATCTGGCGCAAAGCCCAATTAACAGCTTTTTTTACAAAATTTCTTTCATCTGTTGCGGCGCTCTTTATTAATGGAAAAAACTTTTCAAAATCAGAATCTTTTGCTGATTTATCATGAACAGCCAGCGATGCAATAAGAACGAAAGCAGCGCGGCGCACAAATTCCTCTTTTCTTTTGCTCCATTCAAAAATTTTCTTTTCAGCAAATTTTGTTTTGTCAAACAAATTCATACAAACATGATCACATAAAACCCAACAATCGAAAGCCTTAACCCAAAATTCCATTTGTTTCTCTGTCACTTTCTCTGGCTTATCTATGAGAGTTGCCAGTTGTTTGACCTCTCTGATACGATGCTTCCAAAGTTCGAGCGCCAATTCATGATCTTTACCAATTTCTCTTGCTAGTTTCCTAATATAAGGAATCGGCACTCCCCACGAATTTTCCACTGGGCAGGCAAACTTCTCGCCCATTACTAAATATTCTGGTTCAGAAAAAGATTTTAGTTCCTTGATAATTTCTTTTGTCGTTTTCATTCAATCACTGATTTCAACTTCAATCGGGCAGTGGTCAGAGCCTTTCACATCTTTCAGAATTGCTGCAGACTTTGGTGAGATACCTTTTGCAAAAGCATAATCTATTCTCCAACCTAAATTTCTTTCCCTCGCATTTGCAAAGTATGGCCACCAAGTATAATTTTCACCTTCTTTGTGGAATTTTCTGAAAGTGTCTTCAAAACCAAGTGCGAGCAGTTTATTCAAAGCTCCTCTTTCTTCCGGAGTGAACATTGTGTTGTTATGATTTTCCTTTGGCCGCGCCAAGTCTATACCCTCTCGCGCAATATTGAAATCTCCTATAAGCAAAACATTCTTATCTTTTAGTTTCTTCATGTAATTTTGCAGAAATTCGTAGCACGCAAGCTTGTATTTCATTTTTTCTTTTCCTCGGCCACCGTGTGGCAGATAGAGAACAATTAAAATAAAATCTGAAAATTCCAATTTCAAAAATCTGCCCTCGCTATCAAAGTTTTTCATTCCTGATTTTGTTTCGACTTTTTCCGGAGACTGCTTGGAGAAAACCGCTGTGCCACTGTAGCCTTTTTTCTCAGCAGGATTGAAAAAAGAAAAATAGCCTTTTGGGTTTATCAAATCTTTCGGAATATTTTCCAAATCGGATTTTATTTCTTGCAGGCAGACTACATCTGCTTTGCTATCAGAAAGCCATTCCAAAAAATTTCTTTTGTAAACCGCGCGCAGACCGTTGACGTTCCAAGAGATGATTTTCATAATTTCACTTCAACTCTCCTGCCAATACTATCCTTCGGGTCTAAAACCCAAAACCTTTCTGGAGCAAATCTGAAGAATTTAGACAGAGATTTTCCTGAGAATCTCTTTGCGCTTAAATCATGTTTAGCTTGTTCAGCTTTGTTTAGAAAATGTTTTCTCCAAAAGCTTGGAAGGATTTTCAACAGCTCTTTGTCAGACAAAATTTCTGCTGTCCCTTTTGCGTAAACTCCATTTCCTGTTCCGGGTTTTTGATGCGAATCAAAAATCGCGGCAGCTACTTTGCGATTTTTCAAAATATTTTTCGCGTGCTTGGATTTTGTATAGGAAACGAAATAGAAATTATAGTTTTTATCGTTCCAGAAAAATACTGGAGAAATCCAAGGGCTTGTTCCGTCTGTTGTTGAGATAGTCATGTAATAATTTGTCTTTATTATTTTTCTTGCGAGCGCGGTCAAATTCATAGAAATCACATCTTCCTGCCCCTGCAAATTTTGCAGCCGCTCGGAGAAAAGCATTCTGCGCAAACCTGCGCGCCGCAAAACAGGCACGGCCGCACAGCATAATTGCGCTTGCAGGAGGGGCAGAGGAGCATGAAAATAATTTTCATGCGCGATTTAAATAATCATGCCACCAAAACCGCGCCAATAATAACAGCCGTGATTGCAACAGCTTTTAGAAAAAGAGTTTTCCTGTCGATTTCTTCTTTCAAAATCTTAGGAAGGAAAATGCTTATGATTATAGACAAAATAAATACAATGAACGGCTCGACAGAAATTAATGATTGGACCAAAGTAACCGGCCCTATGGACATGGCATAAGTTGCAGAAAATATACCGGACAATGCGAGAATTTCATTTACTGACATAACTCCAATAACTTTATTTCCATGCTTTCTAACAGCCAGAAAAAAATCATTGAGATAGAAATAAGCAAGAGGCAAAATTCCTATGAACATCCCAATTCTGGTATAGGAAAAAATCGTCCAGAAGTCCGCAAAAGAAAGAAGGTATTTTACAATAACAGCAGTTGACGCCCAAATAAAGCCGCTTAACATAGCCAGCCAAAAAGCTTTGCCGGGCTTGAAATCGAATTTCCTTGAGGAAATCATGGTTGCCCCAAAAATCAGCAGAAAAATTCCAGCATATTTCTCTAAGGTAAAAATCTCGCCGATAAAAACCGCAGCGAGTATCACAACAAAAACATTGCTTATGAATATCATCGGGACAAGCCTGGATATTTCCTCTATTTTTGCTGCCTTGAAATAAGCTACGCTCGCGACAACAGAAATAATTCCGACAAAAATTGCCAATGCAATATTGAATGTTGATAATTGGGCGAATCCTTGAAAAAAATAAATTGCCGCGCTGAAAAGAAATCCCATTGCACCAAAAATTATCGGAGGCACAAATGGATTTTTAATCCATTTGGTTATTGTGAACTTGTCTACGATTCCAACAACTGCATAAAGAAAAGCCGCAAGAAGCGCGTAGATTACCCATGACATATCTTCGATTGTGTAGAGCAATTTATAAAATCAAACTCCCAACGAAACCCATGGGCGTTCAAATCGCAGAAATCCTGCCGAAGAAAGAAATTTCAATTGCAGAGCTGAAAGGGAAAGCTGTTGCTGTTGATGCGTTCCTTTGGATGCACCAGTTTCTCTCAATTATCCGCCAGCCTGATGGAATGCCTCTGCGGGATTCAAAGGGAAGAATTACTTCTCACCTCTCGGGATTATTTTACCGCTCGGCAAATTTGCTGAAAGCTGGAGTGAAATTAATTTATGTTTTTGACGGCAAGTCTCCGGCATTCAAAGCAGTTGCTGTTGAAAGGGCTGCGCGAAAAAAAGAGGCAGAGGAAAAATGGGCGGCTGCTCTGGAAGCCGGAGACATTGAAGCAGCGCGCTCGGCTGCCCAGCAGACTTCCCATTTAACCGGAGAAATGATTGAGCAGTCAAAAGCTCTTTTGCAGTTCATGGGAATTCCTGTTGTGCAGGCTCCAAGCGAGGGCGAGGCGCAGTGCGCGAAAATGTGCGCGGACAAAAAAGTTTTTGCTGTTGCCTCGCAGGATTCAGATTCGCTTTTGTTCGGGACGCCGCGCTTGGTTAGAAATCTTTCAATAACCGGGAAAAGAAAAATGCCAGGGAAGCAAATTTTTGTGGATGTGAACCCGCAGCTGATTGAGCTGGCTGCTGTTCTGAAAGAATTGGAAATTACGCGCGAGCAGCTTGTGATTATGGGCATGCTTGTTGGGACAGATTATAATCCCGGAGCCATGGGATATGGGCCGAAAAAAAGCCTGAAGCTTGTCAAAGAGGAAAAAACTTTGGAAAAAGTTTTGGCTAAAATAAAATGGGAAGGCCCGCCTGCTGAAAGTGTTTTTGATTTTTTCATGAACCCGCCTGCGGCTGACTTGAAAATTGAGCAGCCAAAATTTCAGCCAGAAAAAATTCTTGGGCTGATGGCTGGTGATTTTGAATTCGGGCGCGAAAGGATTGAAAAAGTTGTTAATGAGCTTGCGGAAATTCAGCCTTCTGCTGGAGGATTGGGGAAGTGGGTGAAATGATAAAAGCGATTATTTTTGATGTGGGTGGAGTCGTAGTGAAAGTAAAAGTGGAGGATGTTTTTCATAAAATTGCAGACGATCTGAAAATAAATTACGATTCGCTTTGGAAGCTCTTCTTGAAAAATAAGAAAAATCTTGTAACCGGAAAAATTTCCTCAAAAGAATTTTCAAAAATTGTAAAGCAGAAGTTTGATATAAATGAAGATGTATTTGAAGTTTGGAAAAATTCATATAAAGAAATCTTGGAATTAAACGAAAATGTAATAGAAATTCTCAATAAGCTGAAGAAAAATTATAAAGTGGCTGTCATAACAGACTCGACCGATTTAATGGAATCGGTTGTAAAAGACGCAGGAATTTATTCGCTATTCGATTTCTCAATAATTTCATGCGAAGTTGGCTATGTAAAGCCGCAAAAGGAAATATTTGAAATTGCTTTAAAGAAAATCGGAACATCCCCCGAAGAGTGTATTTTCATTGATGACCGCTCAGAGCACATCGAAACTCCTAAAGGTATGGGCTTTAACACGATACTATTCAAAGATGCAGAACAGCTGAAAAAAGAACTTAAATCTTTAGGAGTGAAATTCTAGTATGCAAATAAAAGCGATTATTTTCGACATCGGCGAAGTTTTGCAGATAGACCCGAAAGGAGAGAGATATGAAAAGTTTGCGCGAGCTGTTGGAATTGACTCAAAAGATTTTAGAGAATTTATAGCATCCAAAGGAAAATACATGGCGGTTGGAAAAATCAGCGCGAAAGAGTTTTGCATGGCTGTAAAAGAGAAATTTGAAATTACCGCGCCAACAGAAAAAATTATTTCTGCTTGGAAAAAAGTTTACATGGAGGAGCCGCTTAATCTTGAGCTTTTTGAGCTGATAAAAAAACTGAAAAATAATTACAAGATTGCCGCGCTGTCGGACGCGCATGAAGCTTCTGTGGAAAGCAGGAGAACAGAAAAGTTTTTGTCAAGCTTTGATGAGATGATTTTTTCCAATGAGCATGGAATTGCAAAACCTGACAAAAGAATTTTTGAAATAACAACAAAAAAGATTGGGCTTCTGCCAAGCGAATGTGTTTTTATTGACGATAAAGAAACGCATGTTAAGGCAGCAAATACGCTGGGATTTCACGCGATTCTTTTCAGAAGCAATTCCCAGCTCATAAAAGAACTTAAAGAGTTGGGTGTGGAATTCTGATATGTTTCAGTTTATTCCTGCGCCCGAGCTCAAAGACCTCGTAACATTTGTCCCAAACAAATCCGAGCCGCTCCACAACTGGTATTACTACAAGGAAGGATTCTCGCGCGGGCTTGTGAATTCTTTTATTTCAAAATTTGGAATCGCAAAAGAAAATCTTGTGCTTGATCCATTCTGCGGAGTTGGAACAACTTTGCTCGCGTGCAAGCAGGCTGGAATCCGCGCAGTTGGATTTGACACTTCCCCTTTGGCGGTTTTTGTTTCGCAAGTTAAAACCGCAAATTATAATTTGGAAACTTTAGAGGAGGCAGTGAGGCACGCGCTGAAATGGAAGTTTGAAAGGCCGCGCAATATTCCATCAAGCCCGTGGCTAAAACGCGCGTTTTCAAAATACGCGCTGGAGGATATTTTTTTCTACAAAGAAAAAATCACACATATAGAAAATCTTGTTGAGAGAAATTTTCTCGCGCTTGGCTTGATGGATTCTGCGCTCAAATGCTCTTACATCACAAAGGATGGGGCTGTTGTGAAAATACACAATGGAGCAGTGCCGCCAGTTGGGAAGATTTTCAAATACAAGATACGCAGAATGCTGAGGGATTTGCGCGTGGCAAATTTGGAAAATATAGAAACAGAAGCGCGTGTTGGAGATGCGCGCTCGCTTGAGCTGGAAAATGAAAGCGTGGATTTTGCAATAACTTCTCCTCCCTATTTGAACAAAATTGAATACACGAACATTTACAAAACTGAATATGAATTGTTCTTTGATTTGCCTGCAACAAAATTGCGCTCGCATATTGGAGATAGAGTTGAGGGTGTGGATGAGTTTGACTTTGAAGAAATTAGAAACCTACCGATTGCGCAATCCTATTTTTCTGATATGAAAAAGGTTTTGCTTGAGCTTGCGCGCGTTTGCAAACCTTCTGCAAAATTAGCAGTTGTAATCGGCGGGGGATGCTTTCCTGAGCGCGCGATTTTAGTTGATGAGATTTTTGCGTGGGTTGCAGAGCAGGCTGGATTTTCTGTAAAAGAAATTCTTGTAGCAAGGAATAGTTGGTGCACTAGAAACAGGACAGAGAAAGTTGGGGAGGTAAGAGAAAGCGCGGTTGTTTTAGAAAAAGAATAAGCCGCAAATTTTTGCTGCGGCTTACTTAATGCCCATGAAAACGTTTTGAAAATTTCTCAGCAGAATACCTATCATGCTTTCGCAAAGATGCTATTACCATTAAGCCTATTTGTCGTGTGCGCATTTTATTTCTTGCATGCTTTCTCACAGCAACTTCAACCAGGTGCGCAACTTCCTTTGAGGCACCCGCGCGCGTGCAGCCGCGGGAAATTTTCGCTGAATTAAATCTTTGCAGAGATCCATTTTTTTTAGTTACCCACATTTTATCACCAGAATTAATTTGCTTCCTGATTTAAAAAGCACGCGGTTTAATTATGCCTATGAAAATTATAACTTCAATCCGCAGGTTCAGGCCTGCGGACGCAGTTGTTGTGGTGGATGTTTTCCGCTCGTCTGCCACTATTTGCTATGGGTTGAGAAATGGGATTACTGAACTGAGGGTTGTTGATAAACTAAAAGAAGTTTTTGCAATTGCTGAGAAAAATGATTTAAAAATTGGAGAAAAGCGTGGTATGAAGCCCGCTGGCTTTGATTTTTCAAACTCTCCAACAGAAATGCTTTCTGAAAAAGTTAGAGGGAGGAGGGCTGTTTTTTCCTCAACAAATCTTGCGCATATCCTGAACAGTAATGGCCCGCGTGAAAATGTTTTCATCGGGACTTTCTGCAATGCCTACTCGCTGGCAAAGCATTTGAAAAAATTCCTCTCTGTGAATTTTGTTGCGTGCTCCTCGCCAGAATGGGATTTTTATTTCCGTTTCGAAGATTTGGTTGGGATTGGAAAAATTTTATTCGAGCTAAAAAAATTTGAAAAGTTGGAAATGAATTTTTTATCAAAAGTTTGCCTATGGATATATGAGAATTTCAGGGCAAAATCTCTGCTTTTGAGCCCGACCACTTATGGAACTGCGCTTGTTGCTGGTTGGGGAGATATAAAACTTTGCTCGAAAGAAAATAATTTGTCAGTTGTTCCAGCATGCGAATACGAACGCAACTTTGTGGGCGTGAAAAGTATTTAAGCATTCCTAGCTGATGGTTGATATGCAAATTCCAAAAATGGAAAAGAGGGATTGGATTGCTGTTGCCGCGCTTGTGATTTTTGTTGTGCTGGTTAGTATTCCAACTTATGTTGATAAAGGCGACTGCGAAGTTGCGCAGGCTGGATACAAATGCAATTCTATAAAAAATGTTTTGATTGAAAACTGCAACTACTGGGGGAATTTTTCCTGCGATTCTTCCAAGGATGTCAGCCTGCCGCAGGTTGAATGGTATATTGGGAACCTTTGTAAGTTGGGAAAAGATAAATATGGATTCGGAGATTGCGCGAATTTGAGGAGTGTTTGCAACGGAGCTGTTGGGACTGTAGTCTGCCCTGCGAGTTAGTTTTATAAAAAGGGCGATCAATTACTTTCATGAAAAAAGTTCTTCTGATACTGTTAGACGGCGTGCCTGAGCCAGCTGAAAATAAACAGACAACTCTGCAGCAGGCAGTAAAGCCAACTCTGGATTTTATCACAAAATTTGGCTCTGCTGGATTGATTGATGGAAAAACTGTTTTAACAGATTGCGGCCGCTCGATTTTTTCTTTACTCGGGCTTGAGCAGAGCGATTATGCCGGCCGCGGGTATTATGAAGCATTGGGCGCGGGCATGAATGTAAAAGATTTTGAAATTTGTTTGCCAGCGAGATTTGCGAGTGTGCGAGAAGTTGCTCCCAAAGGGCTTGTGCCCACTGACCCGAAAACGCGTGAGTTTGCTTTTGAAGTTTTGGATTATGAAGTTGGCAGAGAAAAAGATGGGCTGTACGAAATGAGCAAAGATATTTCTGAAATGCTGATTGATGGAGTGAAATTAAAATTTCAGAAAAGCATAGGTCATAGAGGGGTTTTGTCTGTGAGCAACATTGATATTTCTCCTGAGGTTTCAACTTCGTATAATTTGGAAACAAATTCTGTTGAGAAAATTTCCGCAATTGCGCAGATTGGCGGAGCAGAGCATTTGGCTGCAAGCCTGAATAAATGGCAGATGGAAGTATGGAAAGTTTTGCGCGAACATCCTCAGAATAAATACAGAAAAATAAAAGCGAATTTTATTTTGCTGGGGGAAGCAGGAAAAGCAAAGCCTGTGAAAAGCTTTTCTGAAAAGTTTGGTTTGAGAGGAGCTGTTGTTGCTTCTTCACCGCTCGTGAAAGGAATTGGGCGGGCGCTTGGAATGTTTGTGCCGGAATTTTCTGGCGGCTCTGCTGACACGAATACAAATCTGCGCGAGAAAACAATTGCTGCGCTGGATGCACTGCAGAAAAATGATTTTGTTGTTCTTCATATTTTGGGAGCAGATGTTGCGTCGCATGACAAGAAGCCTGTTCAAAAAAGGACTTTTATTGAAAAAATGGACACGGAAGTTTTCAGGCGCGCGATGGAATATATCAAGCTGAAAGAAACTGTTATTGTTGTTGCTGGAAATCATGGGAGCTCTGCTTACACAGGAAAGCATGAAAGCTGCAATATTCCGTTTGTAATTTTCGGAAAAGACATTCCTGCCAATGGTCCAGAAAAGTTTGATGAGGTTTCCTGCACGCAAGGGCCTCTGGTTGAAACCCAGCATTTCATGGAAGAAGTTTGGAAATTTTTATGATGCAAAATCTTTTTAAAGTTTGAAATTTCTTTTGTTGTATGTTAAAATTTTTGATTGCAGCTGTGGCAATTTTGGTTTTGCTATTTGCACCGCTTGCCTACAATGAATATCAGACAATTCAGAAGCTCAATCAGATGCAAGACTTTGTGGACAAAACTCCTATGCCATTCGGGGTTTTCCGCCCGCCGGCTATTTCTGTGTCCGGAATAACTAACTACACAAAACTTCAAATGGCAATAACAGATGACGGGATTATTTATTATTATGGAAAAAGCGAATATGCACCAAGTTTGATTGAACCGGATTCTCTTATAATTGTGCAGCATGTGTATATAGAAAACAATTCAATCGGTGGATTTGCTACTGAAAAAGATGGGCAGAAATATTATTTTTTGCCGCTTGGAGGATTCAGAGCCCTTTCAACGTACAGAAACACTACACATCAGTATCCAACTGAGATAATAGCAATGCATGCTGGGGAGAAAATTAAAATCGATTTCGAGCACGAATCGGCCTACAGTAAAAAAATGCTGGAAATTATAGAGAGCATGCGCTAGTAGAAATCAAATTTCTGCTGCGCGTGGAAATCTTTGATTTTCACCGCGCTAAGAAAGGTTTATAAAGGTTGGCTCGCTCTATTTCTATACTAGAAATAGTGGCGATATTATGCAAGAGCTTTAATTTCAGTGGAAATCGCTTTTCTTAGCTGAATAGCTCTGCTAGATGATGCTTCTTCGCGGTTCATTCCTTCCGGAATCCGTGATTTCTTCCGAAAATTTCAGGGAAATAAAATAAAGGACTTCAATTGCGCTCGCAAAATAAATTTTGCTCGTAGTGAAAATCTGAAGGATTTTCACACGCCGTTGAAATCTAAAAGATTTCAACTGTCGCGCGGCATTATGTGTTGTGAAAAAATAATTTACTGCGAAAATTTTTCGCGGCAAAAAATATTTTTTATTTTAACACATATTTTATTTTGAAGTTCTTCATTTCAAAAAATCAAAAATCATTGTCATGCCAACGAAAGTTGGTTGACTCGCCCAAACCGTACGGGCGAAAATTAGCCGGATGACCACAAGTAACGCGGCAGAGCGCAAAGGGCGCAATGAATTGCCCATGGGGTATGTGACGGCAAAAAAAATTGGACTATGAAAAAACACACTGTCTCTCCGATGCGAAAAATTTTGCGATGAGGAATGACATGACGTATTGAGTCCGAAAAGAAAACATACTGCAACGATGCCGTTGTGGTGTGAGGTAGATTGAAAAACTTTTGCGAACTGTAGCTGTGACAAAACTGTTATCCAACGAGCTGGCTGCAAAGCCTGCAGTGAATTGAGATGGACACCTATTGAGCAAAAAAGCAGCAAGCAAAAAATTATTTTCATCAAAATGATGCCGTTCATAGGAATGGGGCGCAACATTATTCGCGCAAGCGAGTAGTGTTGCGTTTTAAGGAAAGGGTCTGAAGCCAAATAGCGTTTGCCTTGGTTACTAAAACAAAAGTTTTGGTGTATCATAAAAAGCGAACGCTGCTACAATCAAGGCTGGCTGGTGGATGACTCGGCTTCTCAAGCGATGAAGATCGCAGCAAGCTGCGAAAATCGCGCGGTAGGCGCAGGCGGCCTTTGAACGCGCGGTAGTCGAATGCGACCTCGTGTGCACTTCGGTGCACAATCCGAAAGGATAGCAAACCCGCTGGACTAAAGCATTTCAGTAAGCGGAGGAAGAGAAAACAATAGTGATGCCGTTAGTAGGGGCGACCCAAAGCGGCATAGAGCAAACCGAATCTGCCCAGAAATGGAGCAGAGATGTGGAGCCCGGTAAAACTTAGCTAAATTTTCAGAAGTTCTCTGGAACGAGATGGGATACAGCGTGATACCCGCGTATGAAAATTTCAGAAAGTTGATTCGGGAACAGAGTACTGTTGGTCGGATATCCAGCAGGAAGATTGCAGTCATCAACTGCAAACTCTAAACATTCGAGAAGACCGATAGCGAACCAGTATGGTGACAGAAAGTTGAAAAGAATTCTTCACCGAAGGTGAAAAGAACCTGAAACCAGTCAGTCATAGTCAGCCATGGCGCGAAAGGTGTTTTGCAAAAGCGCAAGCGATGCGAAACTTACAGCGTCGTGGTATCCGTTTCGAAACACGTGGTGGGGAGTGCATTGTCGTGGCGAGGTTATTCCGAAAAGGAAGAGCCAAAGCGAAAGCAACAAGCCTGCATCTGCGCAAGCAGTGAGAGGCGCCGTCTGAAAGGGCGGGAAGTCACGGCTGTGCGACCCGAAAGGGCTCGATCTAACCCTGAGCAAGGCGAAGCGTAGCGAAAGCCGCGTGGAGGCCTGATACCGATGCTAGCACTAAAGTTTTTTCTGTCAAGGTTTGAAACAATTTATATGATTTAATTTTTGCTGATGCAAAAATAAATTGTCTTGTTTCAAACAAAATCAAAAAAACTTTACTAAAAAATGGAAAAAACTGTGTATACTGCTCGGGTGACTTGGGGTTAGGGGTGAAAAGCCAATCGAGAGCCCTAATAGCTGGTTCCTTCCGAAATGTCCCTCAGGACAGCTCCGCTGGAGCTCGCGTCCGGGGTAAAGCACTGTTTGGGATGTTAAGCTGAGAAATCGGCGGCATTCCTGACAGACTCATAATCTGGGCGCAGCGTAGAAGGCGGAAGTGAGGGCGCTGGGGTAAGCTCGGCGTCCGAAAAGTGAACAAACTAGCGCGGGGTTAAGGTCCCAAAGTGTCAGCTAAGTCAAAAAATTGGTGGAAATCCAAAAACAAACGGGCGGTAGGCTTAGAAGCAGCCAACCGATAATCAACGCGTAACAGCGGACCGTTCGAGGATTTCTGCGGTTAAGATGGACGGGGGTAAGCTGATCACCGATACCCCGCATCACGAAAGTGATAGCGTAGGAAGGCGTGTCGTTCGGACAGAAGTGTGGACGTGAGTTCACATGGACCGATCGATAATGAGAATCCCACCGATAGTAGCAGCAAAGATGGGTTGGAAAATTTTGCGTGATTGAGTCTAAATTATGTGTTGAGTTAAAAATTGAACTGTAAAAATTTTGCAGTAAATTATTTTTTTCCAAACACATATTTTAAAAAATCTTTTTCAAAAAATAAATTACGCAAATCCAATTTCCCATCCGCCCAAAAGACAAGGTTTTCCCGACAACGTCAATCGTTCGGGAGTTAGCCGATCCTAAGCCGCACCCTAACGGACTGCGGCGAAAGGGAAATCTGTTAATATTCAGATGCCACTAACATACGTGCCGCAAGGCGAGCCGATGTTTAGGTTTTGGATATCTCCACGCAAGCCAACCGCTTAAGTCAATGGAGTTCCGTCAAGGAGAGAAGTTGATGAAAGCGCTACAGTCTCCGCCGCAAGGTGGAGTTGGAGAAATTCCAAGATCCCGTGAAAGAACTTTTTCGGTCAAGGTTTGAAACAATTTAATATGATTTAATTTTTGCTTACGCAAAAATAAATTGGGTTGTTTCAAACTAAATGAAAAAAGTTCTATCAAAAATAAAAAGAACTGAAAAAGTTCCGCGAAAACAATATCGGAAGGATTGTTAGTGTTCGTACTCAGAACCGACGCAGGTGATCTTGTCTGAGAAGGACGTGGCGTGACGAGATACACCAGCCCAGGGAACTCGGCAATCTAGTGCCGTATCTTCGGTATAAGGCATGTCCGTGCAGAAGTGCGCGGATCTCAGTAACTAGGAGGAAGCGACTGTTTAACAAATTGGGGCAAGCAGACCGTTGTTTATAAATTACGTAGCCAATAAATTTTCATGGATTCGTATATAGCAGGGATGCTCTATGGAGATGGAACAAAATTTTTAGGAAAGAATAGAGCATACGCAGTTACAGTAGATCAGCACATAAAGAACAAAGATATCTCTGATTTCTTGAAAAAGAAATTAAAGGAGTCCGAGTTTAATGTGCATGACTACGATTTCAAATTTGGAAAAACTCATATGAGAAGAATTATGGTTTATTCCAAAAAGCTTTTCATTGAGTTTGAAAACATGAGAAAAAATTCTGTCAGGTTTTTCGTAAACCTAAGCAGCAAAGACAAGAGAAATTTCATTGGAGGTTTCTTTGATGCGGAAGGGACTATAACTGATAGACTTGTTGTCTACAATATGGATTTGAAGCTTTTGAAAGCAATTCAAAAATTTTTGAAGCAAAAGAAAATTTTGAGCTACATTTATAGATTTGGAAAAGTTTATGGCGTCCAAATTTACAAAAAGGAAGATGTAAAAAAGTTTAGGAAATTAATTAATTGTGTTAAATTAAACCGGTCTGTTTCCTCAAGTTATCAAACGTAGCCGACTGCTAAAGAGAAATCTTTTGTATAGTCGGTGAGGCCTGCCCAGTGCGAGTGTGTTAAACTCGGTTTCAACCGAGCTAAGCCCTCGTAAACGGCGGCGGTAACTCTGACCGTCTTAAGGTAGCGTAATCCCTTGTCGATTAATTGTCGACCCGCATGAATGGCTTAACGACTTCTTCGCTGTCCCGGGCTGGAACTCGGCGAACTTGCTATTGTGGTGAAATCAGATTTCTTTTTCTTGAAACCCCAAAATAAAATTGTGTAAAATATTTTTATGGAAATTTAGAAATTTTTATTTTCACATTTTTAATTTTGCTAAAAATTTTCAAGAAAAAATTTCTGACATCAAAAGGCCACAGACCCTCAGAGGGAAGAGAAGACCCCGTGGAGCTCTGCGGCAGCCTGTCGTTGCTGTAAGTTTTTGGTCTCATAGAGTAGGGAGGAGACGCCATGTCAAAGCTTTCGGGCTTTGAATAGTCGACAATGTAACACTCCCATCTCAAAAACTTATGGCTTACCTCGACTCGGGGGACACCGATTGGTGGGCCGCTCGGCTGGGGCACGTGCTAGAGATTTTACAAAAAAGTTTCCGCACGCCCAAAGGTACTCTCATGATAGAGTATCATGAGAGCCCAAAGCTCGCCTCATCCTGGTCAGAAATCAGGAGTAGAGCGCAATGGCAAAAGGCGGGTTGACTCGGTTCCACATAGCAAAGGACCGAGAGACGAAAGTCGGGCATAGCGATACACCGAGTGGTACTGATGACTAACGGTGACTTCAGAAAACTTTTTCTGTCATGGTTTGAAGCAATTTATTTGATTTGTTCCAGCTTCGCTGGAAAGATTGGTTTGCTTCAAACAAAATCAAAAAAGTTTTATCAAAAACAAACGGAAAAAGTATGATTAAGCTACCCCGGGGATATGGTGCAGAAAATTTTCTGCAAATATTTTCTGAGTCGTAAAATGTTGGTTGCGTAGAGTTCGAAGCGCAGATGCAGGAAAAATAAAATAATCTGCAGATGCGCTGAGAAAAACGGGTCTTCTGAGAAGTTTTATAAAGGTTTGTTTGAATAGAAAGTGGGATGGAAAAAGGC
>DATDSO010000012.1:0-1044 GCA_035291225.1 archaeon
GCAAAAAGGTCTGAATCAGAAGCAATTTTGTCCAAGGATTGAGCGTCTTTTAGCCAGTTTTGGAAAGGTGCGAGCCAATCATTCTGCGTGTGTGAAAGAGCGGTCATTTCTTCTTCGAGCGACTTCTTGGAAAGTAACAATTTTGATTTTTCAGTACGATAATCTTGTTCGTCAATTATTTGGTCGAGATAACCTGTAAGAAGTCGCTCTAACTTTTGTGAAATGACATTGATTTTGTTTTCTTTCTCTTTCACACACGCAGTCAAAGACTGGGCGGAATTTTTGTAGTCTTGCAAAGCAAGACGATTTAATTCCTCCGCCCAGTCTTTGGGCAAAGAAACTTTTTTGATTAAAGATGATAACTGCTCATCTAGTTTTTCAGAACGAAGCGACATTTCTTTACACTTCGTTACTTTAGATTTTTTCGTGCAACGATAATATGTGTATTCGTGAACATTCCCATTTTTCTGTCGCTTCGTTTTGTTTTCAGCAGTTATCATCATTCCACAAGAAGCACAGGAAATGAGTCCGCAAAATGGTTGAGGTTCGTTTTGTGGTTTTCGTTCAGGTTGTCCGCGATACTTCAACATTTCCTGTGCTTCATCAAAAAGTTTCTTTGAAATGATTGGCTCGTGCTTTCCTTCGTGGATTTCACCGCCATATTTGAATAGCCCGATATAGAAAGGATTGGAGAGGATAAAAGACGCTTTGGTTTTGGAGATTCTCTTTCCGGTTCGAGTGGTAACGCCGGATTTCGCCAAAAAAATTGAGACATCTTCCAGTCGCATATTTCCTTTCGTGTACTTTTCAAAAGCTAAGCGCACAATTTTAGATTTCTTTTTTTCAACTACAATTGTTTTTGTTCTACTGTCGTTCAAATATCCCACTGGCGCTTGGCTTGGAAATATACCCATTCTGACTTTTTGGCGAAGTCCGCGTTTCGTATTTTCGGAAAGAGAATCTACATAGTATTTGCTTTGTCCGAAAGCCATATTTAACATAAATTTACCTTGACCAGTGTTATCACACCAAAAGGTTGGAAAT